>NZ_JBHTHQ010000013.1:0-123349 GCF_042676605.1 Alloscardovia venturai
TTATTCCTATTCCGCAGTCTGATATTGATAAGCTTAATGACCGCTACCAAAACGTCTACGGACAACACTAAAGGTAGAAAACTTAACCTGAACTCCTTCATATAGACTGTCCCTTGTGTTCTCACACAAGGGACAGTCTTTCGTTTCTCCGCTTCAAGTCAAGATACTACGAAACGTTGGCTATGTTGAACCGCGCTACTCCAGTTCAAACGCGCCAGTGTATAGCTGGTAGTATTGACCTTTCTGAGCGATGAGTTGGTCGTGAGTGCCACGCTCGATGATGCGGCCGTGGTCCATTACCATAATCACGTCAGAGTTGCGCACAGTAGACAAGCGATGCGCAATGACGAACACAGTACGCCCCTCCATGAGAGCATCCATACCTGCCTGCACGATTTCCTCGGTGCGAGTATCGATGGAGGAGGTTGCCTCGTCAAGAATCATCACTGGAGGGTCTGCCACTGCTGCTCGTGCGATGGATATGAGCTGACGTTGACCTTGGGACAGCCCACTTCCGTCACCGGACAAAATGGTGTTGTACCCCTGTGGAAGCATGCGGATAAACCCATCAGCATTTGCGAGTTTTGCTGCCTCGATACATTCGTCGTCAGTTGCGTCCAATTTACCGTAACGGATATTGTCCATGACGGTTCCTGTGAAGAGGTTCACGTCTTGGAGCACGACACCAAGGCTTCGTCTCAAATCGGTCTTGTTAATATCAGAGATATCAATGCCATCATAGAGGATGGAGCCGGAGCGGATATCGTAGAAGCGGTTTACCAAATTTGTAATCGTAGTCTTGCCCGCGCCGGTAGCGCCAACGAGAGCGACTTTCTGTCCCGGTTCGGCGTAGAGAGTGATGTCGTGCAAAATTTCACGGTCTGGATTGTAGGAGAAGTCCACGTTGGTAAAGCGGATATCGCCACGAAGACGGGTATAGTTCGTACCACCCTGCATAGCATTACGTGATGTAGTGCTCTCGGAGGAGATAGACCCTACGAGCTCAGTGAGCGCGGAGGCATGAGCGCCATCTACGACGTGGTCGATAGACTTTGGTGCCAGCGCTGTTTGAGCGACACTGACATGTGCCACGTCCTCACGCACTTTCACACCCGCTGGAACCTTCCACGCCCATTCGTCTGTACGCTTGGAAGACTCGGTAATCGTGCCGTCTGCTTTGATGTGGGCGTTGACGAGGGTAACGGTACCGTGATCTTCCTCGACTGGTTCGTCAAGCAGACTAAAGATACGGGACGCGCCTGCAAGTGCAAGCATAATTTGCGTAAATTCGTTGGAAATTTGAGCAATTGGATTGATGAAATTGCGCGACAAGGTCAGGAACGATACCAAAGTACCAATAGTCAAAACCGATGCTCCTGCAAAGCCAAAGTTGTGGAATCCACTCAGGCTCAGGTATGCCCCCACGAGCGCGAGAATTACATAGAGCAAGTAGCCGAGGTTTCCTACGACAGGCATAGTGATATTTCCATATGCATTTGCAGTCCAGGATGCATCGAAAAGTTTAGTGTTCTTTTCGTCAAACCGCTCTTGCGTAGCATCTTCATGGGTGAAGACCTTGATGACCTTTTGGCCGTTAATCGCTTCTTCGATAAAACCGTTGACCTCACCGAGCGCGCCCTGCTGCTTGATGAAGTAACGTCCTGAAGTCGTCGCGAGATAGCGAATGACTGCCACTACACCGCATGCATAGACGAGGACGAAAATTGCCATAGGTACAGACAAATAGAACATAGCAATGAGCGCGGCAAGCATCGTGATACCAGATTGCACGACAGCAGGAATGGACTGAGAAATCGCCTGGCGCAAGACATCGGTATCATTCGTGTAGAAACTCATGATATCGCCGTGCTGATGTGTATCGAAGAAGCGGATAGGGAGCTTCTGCATATGCTCAAACATGTCATCGCGAATCTTCTTCAAAGTACCCTGCTCGATACCTACCAAGATGCGCTGATATATCAAACTTGCGATGATGCCAGCAGTATAGATGGCTGCCATGACGCCGAGCATGCGTAGGAGTGGCATGAAATCAGGATTGGATGTACCTACAAGCGGCAAGATATATGTATCAATCAAGGTTTGAACGAATAGCGCCATACTTGCATTCGCGGCAGCGCCGATGATGATGCACACAAATACCAAGGTCAGTGCTGGGGCGTTGCCCTTAAAGATAAGTTTGAGAAGGCGAGATAGTGTGCCTGGCTGAGCGCCCTCACGCTTGAGATTCTTCTTGTCTTTACTCATCGATGGCACCTCCCTTTGTCTGAGATTCGGCAATGCTGCGGTACTCGTCACACGTACGCAAAAGCTGCTCGTGTGTGCCGCGATCTATGATTTTTCCGTTATTCATCACGAGGATTTGGTCAGCATGCTCCACCGAGCTGACTCGCTGAGCGATGATAATTTTCGTGGTATCTGGAATTTCTTGTGCAAAGGCGTTGCGAATGCTTGCATCGGTCTTGGTATCTACGGCAGATGTGGAGTCGTCCAAGATAAGTACCTTAGGCCTCTTAAGGAGTGCTCTGGCGATACACAAACGCTGCTTTTGACCGCCGGAGAAGTTTGAACCGCCTTGCTCTACGCGAGAGTTATATTTATCAGGCATTTGCTCGATAAATTCGTCAGCGCAAGCGAGGTGTGCTGCATGTGCGATTTCTTCATCGGTGGCATCGGGGTTTCCCCAACGCAAATTTTCAGCAATGGTTCCGCTGAAAAGTACGTTCTTTTGCAGTACCATACCCACAGCATTGCGCAGTACGTCGAGGTCATAGTTGCGCACGTCGCGACCACCGAGGCGTACTGAGCCTTCTGTGGCATCGTAGAGACGCGGAATGAGCTGAACGAGAGAAGATTTCGCAGAACCTGTACCGCCGACAATGCCGATGGTGGAGCCTGATGGGATATCGAGGTCGATGTGAGAGAGAACTTCTTTTTCGCTACCCTCGGAGTAGCGGAAGGAGACATCCTTGAAACGGATAGAACCGTCTGCTACATCCTCAAGAGCGTTGTCTGGAGTAGTGACCGTCGATACTTCATCAAGTACGGCAGCGATACGGCTTGCTGATGCGCGAGAAATGATAATCATGATGAAGACGAAAGAAATCATCATCATAGACATCAAAATCTGCAACGTGTAAGTGATGAGAGAGGTCAAGTCCCCCGTTGTCAAGCCGTGTGCTGCATTATTTCCAGAAGCAACAATCTGATGTGCTGCCATCCAGCTCAAAATCAGCATAGCTACGTAAATAGATCCCTGGAGAAGCGGATTATTATATGTCAAGCGCAGCTCAGCTTTAACGAAATACTTGTAAATAGTTTGAGAAATGAACTTGAACTTAGTGTCTTCGTGATCTTCGCGAGTGAAAGACTTCACTACGCGCACACCAAGCAGATTCTCTTCCACATTATTGTTCAAACGATCATAAATGCGGAAGACACGTACAAAGATAGGATGGACACTTGCACCGATGAAAATTAATCCCCCAGCCACGATAGGTATGAGAATCAAGTAGATGACAGAGATGGATCTGCTGATGGTAAAGGTGAAAATCCACGCAAAGATAGCCATAAGCGGTGCACGGAATGCCACGCGGATAAGCATTTGGAACGCATTTTGTACGTTCGTGACGTCTGTAGTTAGACGGGTGACCAGTGATCCCGAGGAGAAACGGTCGATATTGGTGAAACTAAACCCTTGGACACGTTCAAAAAGGTCATGACGTAAGTTTCGAGACAAACCGGTCGCTGCCTTGGCTGCTGAGCGTCCAGCAAGGATACCGAAAGTGAGCGAGGTCAAGGATACCACGAGGAGGATGAGACCCCACTTCCACACTTCAGGCATGTTATGTGCGGTCAAGCCACGATCGATGAGCTGCGCCATGAGTGTAGGGATAAGTACTTCAAAAATTGCTTCGCCTGCCACAAAGAGTGGTGTAGCGATAGCGGGTTTCTTGAACTCACGAAGACTGTTAAAAAGCTTGAAATAGTCGCGGGCAGATCCGTCTCCATCTCCATAACCGTTGTGTTCTTCGAGCTGCTGCATGGTAAGCTCTGCTTGGTCTAGGGCAGCACGTTCTTGTGTGGAGAGACGGGAGCGGTCTTCGACGGGTGCAGATACGTCAGCCATAGTTCTCCTTCCTCAAATTTTGTACCTTCTACCCATCATGTCTTATGGCGCACAATCGGCTGTACACATTACACAGTCTCAACATAATCATGCAACCGCATGATGAGCCCACACGTGCTGAGCTTTTGCAGCGAATTTCTGTATCGAGTTTCTTTCGCTCGGTTCAAAACTCGACAGTTACAAGTCATAAGACTCGCAGCAATACGACAGTGTGTAAAATCGTCATGTGCTAAGCACAGGCAATGGGTAAAATATGACGAATCAACTATCTAAAAGTGTAGCACTTGGGTGGCTTTTTTGTGCTGTATTTCACACGGGACTCTCATGATTCTTGAGATTCTCGCACCGCGTTTTTTATGCCGGCGGCAGCGTCAGTGAAATTCAGCGATTAAACGGTCTTAAGTAGTTCCCGCGAATCTTCAGCCACCTGACTTGCCAGATGTCAGTGCATTGTCATCGTGGCAATTCATTTGGCGGTTTTGAATCGTTGTAAGCTTCAATAAGCAGTTCCATCGTCTGCGCATCAAGTCTATTCTCAGCAGCGAGAGATTTGATGAGCACGATGTAAGAGTCGTCAAAAGCAGTATCATACAAGTGAATTTTCTCGATGAGGAGGTTAAGGCGAGTACGCAGTGTTGGATAGGAAATCTTGTAGAGTTCGCTCATCTTTTTCAAGGAGCCGGACGACAGCATAAAGTTCTTAATGAATGTTTTGTCATCTTCAGCCAGATGAACCATCCAATCATGCGAAGTACCCATTGCTCAACTTCTTCCTTGAAATCCTGACAACGCAACGCAAATATTACCTCTAGTATTCTTAATACTAGGTGCATTCGCTGAGAAAAGCGAGCAGAGGGACAGATTGTGAACCTGCATGAGTTGTGCTGAAAGAAAAGTGCGCGAAAACCCCGAAAAACCGCGCATAAAATTTGACTATGGCAACAATGAAAGCAACCTTAATGTACGGTCCTGGCGACGTACGTGTAGAAGAAGTTGAACGTCCTGTTATCGAGCAGCCTACAGATGCGGTTATCCGTATGCTCTCCACATGCGTATGCGGGTCTGATCTCTGGCCATATCGTGGCCTTGAAGGAGAATTCCCTGAGCCGCGTCGCATGGGACACGAGTATGTAGGAGTCGTAGAAGAAGTAGGCTCCGATGTGAAAGATATTAAAGTCGGTGACTATGTCGTAGGTTCCTTCTGTCTTTCGGATATGACGTGTGACATCTGCAAGGCAGGATATCCAAGCCGCTGCATGCATGGTGGATTTGTCGGCACGGCGCAGGCACAGTACTTGCGTGTCCCTCTGGCGGATGGAACGCTTGTGGCAGCTCCCGGTAAGCCGACAGATGAGCAGCTTGTCGATTTGACCGCTGCTTCTGATGTATTGGGTACAGGCTGGTTTGCAGCAGACGAGGCTCAAGCTGGTCTTGGCAAGACTATTGTCGTTGTCGGCGACGGCGCTGTGGGCTTGAGCGGCGTACTTGCTGCTCAGCAGTTGGGCGCTTCCCGCATCATTGCGATGAGTCGTCATGCTGACCGTCAGGCTTTGGCTAAGGAATTCGGCGCGACAGACATAGTTGAAGAGCGTGGAGACGAAGGCGTTGCAAAGATTATGGAGCTTACAGGCGGCGTAGGTGCTGACGGCGTTGTCGAAGCTGTAGGCACACAGCAATCCATGATGCAGGCAATTGCATGCTGCCGTCCTGGCGGTTATGTGGGCTATGTAGGTGTCTCACATGGTGTACAGCTTGATGGAGGTCAGCTCTTCTTTAGCGAGGTTCACCTCATGGGAGGTCCTGCTCCTGTACGCAAGTACCTACCTGAATTTATTGACAAAATTTACAAGGGTGAGATGCACCCAGGCAAAGTCTTTACTAAGACTGTAAATCTTGATGACATTGCTGAAGGATATCGTGCGATGGATCAGCGTGAAGCTATCAAGGTGCGTGTACGCCCATGGTAGGAGGACGCATATTCTCTGCGTGACAGACGCGAATGCGCTGACACGATAACGAGATAATCAGATGCGTGTAATCAGATACACAAATTGCTGAGACTATGTGTCCGTAGTCTCAGCAATTTTATTGCTGTATGGACTCCTCAACCTTATAAAGAGCGATCGGAGGACAATCGGAATAAAAGCGTACTTGATAATCTTTCTGCATGAATAACCAAATACTCACACACTGTGTTTATACGTTTTGCTGTCGTTGTGCGGTAACGTGTGTTTGGCATATATCTCTCTACAATGAGATAGATAAGATGAGACAGCACAAAGGAATGGCGGATCGTCTGTAAATTGTAAACGAAAACAGTGAAGAGTATGGGAAAATTATGGAAATAAAACTTCCAGCTGCCGTGTTCTGGGACCTCGACGGCACCCTCATCAATTCTGAACCTTACTGGGCACAGTCTGAAGCAGCATTACTGGCACAGGTAGGGATTGAATTTGATCCATCTATCGCGAAGCATCTTCAAGGCACATCTCTAGCATTCGTTGCTGAATATATGCGTGAACACGGCTTACACCATATGAAATCCGAAGAAATCACTAAATTCATGGTGGATTTCGTTTACAAGAAAGAAGTAGACAAACTTCCATGGAACCCCGGTGTACAAGACACGCTTCATTTACTTCACGATGCAGGAATTCCTCAGGTGCTTGTGACGAGTTCTCCCCGAGTAATGGCATCAAATGTCGTAGAGCAAGCTGGCAAAGATATATTTACTGGATATTTATGTAATGAAGATCCAGTCAAGCATAAGCCTTCTTCTGAGCCATATCTTAGAGCTGCCGAAATTGCAGGTGTAGATATCACAGATGCCCTCATCTTTGAAGATTCACGTCCAGGTCTGACAGCTGCTGGCAATTCCGGTGCACATTGGGTAGCAGTGACGGGCTTCTCCTCAGTGAACGCACGCGAAGAAGGACTAGCACATCAGTTTGTACAGGACTTTAGCGGAATCACGCTCGCCGACATTGCACGATTTTATGCTAGGTAGACTCGAAAGCTATAAAAACGCACATTTATAAAACATGCAGGCACGCGCTTACAGATAGATTTACAGGTAGATTCACAGATTTCACGCTCGCAGACGAAAATCAAGAGCACGGTGTGAGTCAAGCGTTTTGAGCTGCCTAAAATTGTCCGAACGTACTTTCAGGAGTAAGCTGAGCAGTGAAGGAGGCAATGATGGCTGATTTTGATTTTGACTCATTAGGCGAAGGTCTGCGCAAGGTATTTCTTGCTGGAGTAGGCGCAGTGGCAACTGGCGCTGACAAGGGCAAGGATCTTATAGAAGATTTAGTGCGCAAAGGGGAGCTGACAGTGGACCAAGGTAAAGCTCTCAACACAGAGCTAACCCGCAAAGCGGGTGACGCAGCTAAGTCCGCTGTTTCTGGCGCTCGCGAAGCATTCGACAGTGTGCAAGAGACGGCGCTTCGTACACGTTTGGCTGCCATGAGTGAAACTGAACGTAAAGAGTATGTAGAGCGTGTCTCTAAGCTTGCTGCTGACCTTGATGCAAAGGTGGAGAAAGATAGCGAAAGTGGTGAAGCTCCTCAGAGCGTTTCTGATGAGACTACCGACGTATCTCCTTCCCCTGAAGCTGAGTAAGAGCTGTCACTCTTAGATATGGATTTACATTCTGACGGTAAGCATACCGATGACGGTATAACTGATGCGCATAGCGGTGCAGCGTCTGTAGATTTTGCTGCACACGTGGATGAAGGTAAACGTCGCGGAAAGGTTGCGCGCCTAGCACAGATTATAGGAATCGTGCGCGCGTATGGCTTACCGTCACATATGACTCCGGCAAGTTTGCGGCTTGCCTTGGAAGCGTTAGGTCCGACCTTTGTGAAGGTTGGGCAGATTCTGTCTATGCGCTCGGAAATTCTTCCAGAGGAATATTGCGCTGAACTTTCTAAATTGCGTGCCGACGTAGATCCTATGCCGTATGAGACGGTGCTTGAAGCGCTTAAAAACGAATACTCACAACCCCTGGAGGAAATTTTTAGTTTTATCGACCCTACTCCACTAGGCTCGGCTTCACTGGCTCAGGTGCATCGTGCAACCCTCGTCACGGGAGAAAGCGTGGCCATCAAGGTGCAGCGACCTGGGGTGCGCGAGACGATGGCTCAAGATATTTCGCTGGTGCGCTCCATCGCAGGTGCGGCGACGAAGGTAGCCTCTGAGAGTACACAGGTCGTTGATTTTATGGGAGTAGTCAACGAGCTTTGGGAGACATTCCAGTCTGAAACAGACTTCCTCGTAGAAGCGCGGAATCTTCGCGATTTCAAGAATTTTGTAGCTGGTTATGCGTATATGGACTGTCCTAAACCGTACATGTCCTTGTGCACGCAGCACATAGTCGTTATGGATTATATGGACGGTATCCCCATCTCACATGTTGAGGAACTGAAATCGCATGGTTATGACCTTGAGGAAATTGGTATAAAACTCGTGGATAATTATGCTGCTCAAGTACTTGACGAAGGATTCTTTCATGCAGACCCTCACCCAGGGAATATTCTTGTGCGTGAAGGTCAGATAGTTTTGCTTGATTTGGGTATGACCGGACGCCTTACTAGCGGTATGCGGCATATCCTCAAGCAAATGATTTTTGCCGTGGCGCGTAAGGACTCGATGGATTTGAAGAATGGGCTGCTTCGTCTTGCAAACATCCCTGATCCGTCCGTCATCAATCACCCGAAATTGCTGGCAGAGCTTGACTCGATTATTGAAAATTACGGTTCGGCAGAGCTCTCTGAGCTGGATATCGCGGACTTTGTCATGGCAATCGTCTCTCTCGCTTCACGGCATGGATTGAAAATGCCGGGGACGATTACAACTATCGCGCGCAGCCTCGTTACGCTCGAAGGACTTATTGACCAATTCATGCCGCAAGCAAGTATGGTAGAAATTATTTCTGCACACGTCGCCTCATCGCGCACGCCGAGCCAGTACATTAAGCAGACAGGCACTGATTTTGCAAGGCTATCTACCCAAGCAGTGCGCGGAGCACTAGGTGCTCTTTCGGATACACATGCATTAACCCAGATGCTCACTCGTGGGCAGCTCAAGGCGAACGTGGAGATGGTAGGGTCTGAGGAGCCGTTGCGCCAAATTTCTTATATGATTGATCGCCTTACTATGGCTCTCATCGTAGTGGGGCTGTATATCGGCTCTTCCGTGGTGTACTACGCAAATATGAAGCCAGTAGTTTTTGGCATTCCTATCGTGGGTTTCTTAGGGTACGTCGTGGCATTTGTGCTCTCAGTATGGATTGTCATCGACATCTTCCTGAAGAATCGTAAGCTTGAAAAATCAAAGAAGAGCAGATAAGCCCCTGCCCTACATATTTACATGTTACTTTTAGTAGTATCTTAAACTTTTCGAAAATTACTTCTTAGGACCGTCCGATTTTGAAGTCTCCTGTGGCTTAAAGAGATAAGCGGATAAAAGCAGAGTCTTACACCTCTTATCAGAGTTGAGCACGGTGCTTAATTCTTATACTCGAGCCTACAGGAGGCAATAATGACAGATACAATGGTTCTTGCTACTCAAAAGTGGCTGAACGAAACATACAAGGGCAAGCAGGGATTCACAGCAATCAAGGAAAACGGTCAAACTGGCTGGGATACTATCTATGCATTGCTTCATGCTCTTCAAATTGAACTAGGCATTTCCGCTACTGCGGATAATTTCGGAGAAGGGACACAGTCCCGATTCCGTCAAAAGTGGCCGAACGGAATTCACGAACAATCGTCTGAAAGTAAAATGACGGACAATGTTTATGGAATTATTCAAGGAGCATTGTGGTGCAAGGGATATTCCACTAGTTCTGGCGAGATTACCACTCATTTCTTCGGTGGTACAGGCGGTGCCATTCGTGAGTTGAAAGCAGATATGGGGATCGGAGGGGATTCAACAGTTACCCTTGCTATCATGATGTCTCTGCTTAGTATGGATCAGTTCAAACTATTGGAGAATCAAGGCGCAAACTCATCAGTCCGCTCTATTCAGCAGAAAATTAATCAAAGCTACAGGAATTACACCGGAATCATTCCGACTGATGGATTATACGGGCGGCAGATGAATACTGCATTGATTCAAGTATTGCAGTCCCTTGAAGGATACAGTCCTCATGACGCCACGGGGAACTTTGGCGCAGGGACTACATCCCACTTACGTACAGTTACACCTTCTAACTACGCGCCTATAGCGCAATGGGTGTGGTTAGCAACTGCCGCATTAGCATGTAATGGTTATGATCTCTCTCCTACTACAGTATGGAGCGGAACTGTCACTACCGTCGTACGCAAATTCCAAAGTGACTACGCACTCCCTGTGACGGGTGTCGTCGATAAGACAACATGGATGAGTTTGCTTACATCATGTGGAGACCCCAACCGCGCAGCGAAAGCATGCGACTGTGCTACTGTACTTAACGCACAACAAGCCAAGGATTTGCGGTCTAGCGGTTATACGCACGTTGGACGTTATCTTACTGGAACTGTAGGAGTAGGGTCTAACCGAAAATCTAAAGCAATGAATCTGGACGAGGTCAAAAATATTCAAAATGCTGGATTAGCGGTATTCCCTATCTATCAAGATGGTGGATATTACCCAGAATATTTTGCTTCTCCACGACAGGGCGCTGTTGATGGCTATACGGCAATTGACGCAGCTCAACGACTTGGCTTTCCGCAAGATACGATTATCTACTTTGCTGTAGATTTTGATGCCTACGGTTATCAGATTGAGGACATGATTGTACCTTACTTTGAGCAGGTGTGCATAGCTTTTGCGAATAAGAAGACTAATACAAAGTCTTACCGCGTAGGAGTATATGGTCCGCGACTTGTATGCCGTGAGGTATCGCGACGTGATTACGCTATTGCCTCATTCGTCGCTGATATGTCACGCGGCTTTGCTGGAAATCTCGGATACGCCATCCCCGAAAACTGGTCTTTCGATCAATTTTATGAGGGTGAGATATCTTCTGCTCCGAGCTTTGCACTAGACAAAGATGCTTACTCTGGTCGAGATAAGGGTGTGAAGTCTTTCGACCACGTCACGCAGATTTCACCTGCTGATATAGAGAAGGCAAATGTGAAGAGGGACATCCAGATTGCGCAAGATATGTATGTGCGTAATGTGCTTGAACCGCTAAATTGTGTCTCAAAACAGATCAAGTTTAGTTGGAGCTATAACGAGCGGATTAAAGCCAATCATATTACCACGCCGAATTACGACCTTGACGTTGAGCTGTATATTGCAGAATCAACAAGTTTGGCACAAGCTAGGAATCCATTGATTCATATCTCAGTCAACAACTATGGCTCCCTTTCAGCCAGTACGAAAAACGAAATTAGCTCTGCTAGCGGCAAGTTTGATTTACAAGGATTCGATGCGAAAGGAAAGTATACGGATATACTGACAAAAATTGCTACCTCGGTAAAGTCAGGAAGTGTAGATTGCACAGTTGCTGTCAACAATAGCGGGCAGCTCATAGCGGACTTCACTGTGAGCTCCAGAAATCTTGCTCCTGAAAGTTCCGGTCTTGAAGAGTATGTCAGTGTCAGCGTGAGTTACATTCTCACACTTCATCCAGTTGAGGGACGAAACTATATGTTTAAGGAACCAGATATGGATACCGCGAAGACAGTTATTGCGATACTAATATCTGCTGTTGCCTTAGGCGTTGCTGTTATGGAAGCGGCTCTAGAAGCATTGCTAACATTAGGAGTGGTGATTATGATTTAAAGGAGCAGCTCAGGCTGCTTAGCTTGCTTATTAGTGTGATGGAAGAGGATATAGAATGCATACAAAGAAAAAAGCTACGATAATTATATCGGTGATACTTGCTGCATTGTGTGTCCTCCTCCTTTTTTTCTGGCCGTATATCATTCCTGTAAGTCGATATCAAATACCATATGAAAGTCCAATGCCGGGGAATTCTTTAGTACTTATCGCACACTCTCCATTTCAGGGTATTTATGTGACTCAAAATACGAAAAATAAAGATATATACGTGAGCATGGGGAGCTTAGATATACAGTTTTTTGACATCGCTCATATGTTTAGAATTCCTTGCGACTCTATTATAACGAATAAGAATATACGATTAATGTGGTTTGGACAAGAGGATGCGCAAGGTAGTGCTCAAGATCCCGATATTGGTAACACGCTTTCGGCACGAATCATAATTAAAGTGCATGGGAAAGTGCTATTTGATCATGTAGAGTCTTTTATGGAAATGGCACACACTCTGCCGGGGTGGTTGTGTCTTCATACGGATATTACATGCCCTGCTAGCTAGGGGTATTAAAAGTAAAGTAAGCGCGAAATGCTCGTCGTGATATCCTCCTTCTTACGGGTGTAAGAAGCCATATCTGTCTTCGCTATCGTTTTGTTTGCTGAAATGTATGAGATTGCATTTTCCTCTTAACATGTCGATATCTGGCATGAATTTTTGATTGTCCGCGATGATGACTTGACCGTACTCTTGGTTCATCATGAGATACTCATAAAGTGCGTTCGGTATAGTATCAATAAATTCTTTGCTGTCTTTGCGAACTTGCGGATCATCGAGACCTAGAAGCGGTGTATCTATCATAAGTATGCTAGGTGCGTGTGCTGTTTCGCATGATGCGAGGTATTCGCGTAAAGCAAGAAACATCGCTGTGTTAATGAGGGATCTATAACCTTTGCCTTCTCTGTTCTTAGGCTGATTGTTAATGATTGCATCGAAAGTTGTTTCGTCAAATGTAGCTTGGGCAAGGTGAGGGAAGGCACAGGCTCCCAAGATATCAAGGATTTTTTCACCAAAATCTTGGCTAAACTCTGAAGGGAAGTAGTCAAAAATGTTCAACTGCATGTTTGGAAATTCTCTATTTTTAAGATTGGCTATTTTTTTATTTGTCTCATTAAGGAGATTGTTCATATGCTCTTTTTCTACGGTCAGAGAAAGGAGTGAACGATAATTTTCAACATCGCGTTGTAAAGCAGCTAATTGCGGTTTTAAATCGATATCAATGGCCTTATTGATGTCTTCACACTGGGATTCGGGTTGGGTTTCTTGAGCTTTAAGAGAATTACGTTCTTCCTTCATCTCTTCAATCGTCTGCAGTAAATCAGCAAGTCGTATTTCGAGGTTTTCTTTTTCTGCTCTGTGAGGAGAAAATATTTGCTCTTGTAACTGAGGCGGAACTGGCTGATTACAAATGGGGCAGAGCATCGCCTCAGGGAATTGTACCACGTTCTCATACCCGTTTTCTACAAAATTGTAGCGTTCGATTCGCGCTTGATAAGATGAGGCAAGCTCTTGGTACCTTGCTGAAAGGGTGTCAGTTTCAGCAATTTGCTCTCTAACGTCTTGCAGTTCTGTAGCGAGATGTGAACCTTGAGAAATAAGAAGCTCAATAGAACGACTCGTATCTTCAAGCTGCGTAGTTAAGGAATCGAGAGATTGCTGAATTTCTGCGTCGTCTCGTTCTCCAAGAGTATGCTCAATATGCTCTATCTGTTCACGATATTGCTTAGATAAAGGTGAAAGATACTCGATAAGTGCATTCACCTGTATTTTTCGCATCTTGGAAGGTAAATACCCTGAAAATTGGGAAAAGTCATTAACGGTAATCAAAGTCGATAATGCCGCTTGAGCGCTTGTCTTTGCCGTAGACTGAGAGGGCAGGAGAATAGATGAACTAGTACTTATATTATTTTCTGATGCATAGAATGCATGCCAAAAAGAACGCCACGTAAATCTGTGCAGCGTATAGTCTTTGTTAGTGATAATTTTAAGCTCATCGGGATTATCAAATCCGATAAGGCTAAGCTAAAACGAAGAGAGTGATGGCATTTTAGCAGAATTGTGTGTGGCGTATGTGCCTCCTAGGTTCTGGTTTGAAGTGCAACACTATATGTGTTGTACTTCAAACCAGAACCTGCGAAAGAGTGGAAAACTAATGATCGCGCAAATACGCGACGTGACAGGCATACTCAACTGTCAACGTTTAGTTGGGAAGATTGCCATTTCGCTAGTGCTGAAGATATTGAATATAATGCAATGAATGCTGATGAAATTGCACGAATCTTCTTACAACTTTCTGAACGACAACGTACACTTCTGTGGCACGTGGCGGTGGAAGGCTATAAGTTTACTGAAATAGCAAAGAGTGAGGGGAAGAGTGAATCAGCCGTGCGGAAAGCATACAACCGAGCGATTGCTCATGCAAGGAAGATAGCCAAATCTGGGGGGTATATAAGCCAAAGAGGCATAGGCTCTAAAGTCAGATAAATGCAATGGAAAAAGGCTCGTCCGGTGGAATGAATGGACGAGCCTTCGTGGAGCTAGGGGGAGTCGAACCCCCGACCTTTTCGATGCGAACGAAACGCGCTACCAACTGCGCTATAGCCCCGAAAATGTCCCTAAGCATCATAACGAATGCTGAGCAACACCTGCTACTTTAGAACGAGGGGCGGTCTAGCGCAAGCCGTGTTTACTTTTTCGCGTTTGAGCCTTTTGCTTTTCGATTGATGAGTGCGCGAATGCCGGTGATGATGGTTGGTGCCAACGACACAAGCAAAATAGCGACAATGACCAGTTCAAAGTTCTTCTGCACGAAAGGAATTCCACCGAAGAAATAGCCAAGAAGAGTAAACAGTGAACTCCAAATGAGCCCGCCGATAATACTAAACGGAGTAAATTTTTTCCAGCTCATGCCAGAAAGTCCAGAGATGAATGGCATAAAGGTACGGATAAATGGGAAAAATCGCCCGAGGAAAACTGCAAGTGGACCCCACTTCTCAATCATAGATTCGGTTTTGGCGATGCGTTCAGGCGTCATCGCTTTGACTTTACCTGATTCGATGATTTTGCGACCAAAGAAGTGACCGATGAAATAGTTAGACTGGTCGCCAAGAATCGGAGCAAGCCACACGATAGGCAAGAGTATGCCAAGCGACATGCCTGATGTAGGGTCATGGGCGAAGTAGCCGGCTGCAAAAAGGAGTGAGTCCCCCGGTAGAAATGGCATAAATACGAGACCGGTCTCTATAAAAATAATGAGAAAGATAAAAGCATATGTTGGTGCTAATCCCATAGCAATCCATCCTGCTATAGCAGAGCGAGGATCTTTCAAAAGATTGACAAAGAACTGAATAATGCCCACAAAGATCTCCAAGTTCAGGTCTGATGACATGCGTGTATTTATATCGGCTATCTGTACAAAACCATTTCCAGTGTAAAGAAAAAATATCTGAGAAGCATATAAAAAAGCACATATCAACATTTCCATCATAAGTGCGAGATGAGAGTAGGCAATAAGTGGACATATGTAAGCGCTATCGTGGAGCGTGAGACTTTGAATGCGTCAGAACGGAGCACATATCGCAGTTTGCGCACTGAGGTAGGCTTGAGTTATGGGAAATCTTCAAGGCACAGGTAAAAGCACAGCTAACAGTACTGATAACACGATGACTAATGGCAAGGTTGTGCTCGCTGCTACGCCTATTGGAAACGTGGCAGATGCTTCCGCGCGCCTTGTAAATTTGATTGAGCATGCGGATATCGTGGCAGCGGAAGATACGCGCAGATTATTTGACCTCGCGCGTCGCCTCGAAATCCACGTGGGTGGCCGCGTGGTAGCGTATCACGATCACAATGAGCGTGAGAAATCTGATTCGCTCCTTGATGAGGTAGAGGCCGGTGCGACAGTTCTTGTGGTATCAGATGCGGGGATGCCAACGATTAATGACCCTGGTCTTGCCATAGTGCGCCGAGCGATTGAGCGTGGAATCCCAGTGACGTGCGCACCTGGTCCTTCGGCTGCTTTAGACGCGTTGACGTTATCGGGTTTACCTACTGATCGTTTCTGCTATGAGGGCTTTGTCCCTCGCAAGCATTCTGAACGTATGAAGAGATTGCGTGCTCTTGCTACAGAAATGCGTACGATGATTTTCTTTGAGGCTCCTCATCGCATTGAGGACACGATGGCGGATTTAGAGGAAGCATTCGGGGCTGACAGGCATATGGCTCTATGTCGTGAGCTTACTAAGGATTTTGAAGAAATACGACGGGACACCATCGGCGCAATTCGTCAGAGCGTGATTAATGACCCTCCTCGTGGCGAGATAGTACTTGTTGTTTCTGGAGCGTCTGAAGATGAAGCCGTCGAGGCTGCTGGCTCAGCTGTTTTAGGTGTAGAAGAGCTTGCGCAGCTCGCCATTGAGACTGCGCGTGCGCAGAATGTGCGTATTAAAGAGGCAATTACAGCAGTTGTACGAGAACATCCGCTCCCTGATGGTTCGTACGTCTCGCGCAAAGATGTATATGCTCTTGTGCTTGAGATGAAGAACTAGACGTTTCTGCGGACTCCTCCGTGAGGAAGCGTTTGGTGCTAGGCGTGTGTTGCTAAGTACTCAGCTGTCGCAGCTCTGAGAAGCTCGCTAAACGTCATATGGTGTTTGGCGATGAAATTCTGAGCTTTTTCGTCGAGCTCGCGATTGAGACGTACTTGGCGTTTGGGACTTGGTCCCTTGAATGGGCGAGATCCTTTACGAGGACGGCCTTTCCCGAGTAATTCACCTGCGAAGATACGCGCCTCTTCGTCTGAGAGCACTCGTGCATCTGGAGAAATTTCGAAATCGTCGCGTTCTACGATTTCAAGCATGTGATTCACGTGCTTGCGTTCTTCTTTTGTGAGCCAGACCATTACTCCTCACTTTCTAAATAGTGTGCATATTTCTTGCGCAGCGACATGCAGTGGAAGATAACGCGTTTATGACCATTGACGAATCCTATAATTTCAAGGAGCTCGCCATTACGGTTAGGACCAATGAAGAGAAAATCAAACGAGTTGGTATTTACCCTATCGGATTCGATGTGTTGAATTGATTTCACGTGAAGGTCGATTGCGTGCTCTATATCTTTCCTTCTCTGCCCGTGCTTAAGTGCACTTGATAATATATGTAGTTTCATAATTGTACTCCAATTTTTGTCGATTGGAAATGCGCAGTTTGAGGTGCGAGAGAGAACGAGTGTGATTTCGCTTGAGCTACGACTTTGCATGATGTGCTGGTGCTGTCGAGGTGACTCAAACATCTGAGTTCTCAGCCGAATCGTCAAAAAGAACAGCAAAAGCGTGCGCTACTCTAGGTCCTCCTGCTTGAGAAATGAATTCCAAAAGCTCCGGAGTGGCAGATTCATTCGCTACCAGCCAGCGGCGTAAGTGTGGAACATGTCGAGCTATGTACCACAAAGTCGGAGGATTTGTGTGTGGGTCAGTTGCCACGGTAGGCGTGAGTTTTACAGGTGGAAGAGGCGGTGGGCAACCTGGGAAATATGGCGAATTAGGATTCATTGCTACAAAGAGCCTCACATTGTTCGATATTGTCCTCTAACGTTGCGAAAGCGTGAATGAGCAAATTAACTCCACATGTGTAGCGGGGTTGGCGAGTATTGTGACGCATGATTTCCATGCAATCGTGCTCAGCGAAGGCATACGACAATGCAAGGCGATGAATAGTGTGCTCTATGATTATCGGATTTGCGCGACGAATGTCGCTACAAGCGATGTCGCATGCGGTTCTCTGTGGTGAAGTGACAAGCAAGTGAGGAAATTGTGCCAAGCATGAGCTATGGATTTGGCGTGACGTTGAGCGGACGTTTCTGCCGAAAAGAATGTTGTGATAGTGGTTTGTACTCGTGATGTCGATGGAGGTGGGGAATTGCCCGCCAAGCCAAATCCATGCGGCAAGCCATGCCGAAGCGATAGCCCCAAAGGGGACAATATCGCGGGCTACGTGTGCACGTGTGGAACTCGTATCATTGAACCTCATCGGGTAGAACGTGGACTTGTCAAGGTTTGAGATGATATGTGCCTTTTCGAGGCGCGCTAAGCAGAGCTGACCAGGGAAATCCTCTTTATGCCGCAGTGGGTGCTGAATCAGTTCGCTAGAAATACGGTCAGCACGATTGGATCTGCGTTGGTAGACATGCGCACTCATTTTAGTCTGGTTATGTGTGACCGCATCATTGGTGTGCGCCAGAGCGTGAGGTGGTTCATTCGTCGTTGGATTCATCATGGTCGCCACGATAGTCAGCTGAATAGTGCGTGAAAAATAACTCTGTGAAATTTTGTGGATAAGTACAATTATGTGGATAAGGCTAGAGTGTTTTCACATCTGTACACATCAGGTTTGTGTGGATGTATGTGGAGAACCGTGTTGAAAGAAAAGAATCTAATTTTTCGCGGAAAACCAAGAAAAATATGTGCTATCTACTCTTTGTAATGTCGGCTCTTTTCGCGATAATCGACACCATGAGTAATGTTCTTATCGCAGTAGCTTGGCCGTATGCAAATGGTCCTCGTCACATTGGCCATGTGGCAGGTTTTGGTGTGCCATCTGATGTTTATGCACGTTATGAGCGTATGAAGGGCAACGATGTCCTCATGGTTTCAGGCACGGATGAGCATGGCACGCCAATTTTGGTACAGGCAGATGCTGAGGGGGTTACTGCTCAGGAGCTGTCTAACCGTTATAATCGCGTCATTTCTAAGGACTTATGCGATCTCGGCTTGAGTTATGACCTCTTTACTCGTACAACGACGAAGAATCATGAGCATGTTGTACAGGATATGTTCAAGCAGTGCTTAGCTAATGGTTATATCTACAAGGGGACACAGATGGTGGCCATCTCGCCATCGACTGGTCGTACTCTTCCTGACCGCTATATTGAGGGGACATGCCCGATTTGTGGTGCAGATGGTGCCCGAGGTGATCAATGTGATAACTGCGGAAATGAGCTTGATCCTATCGATTTGAAGAATCCGGTGTCGAAGATTAATGGCGAAACTCCAATCTTCCAAGAAACAGAGCACTTCTTCCTTGACTTACCTGCTCTCGCAGAAGCAAATCTTGCGTGGCTTAAGTCTCGTGAGGGGTGGCGTACTAATGTCATCAACTTCTCGCTTGGATTGTTTAACGAAGTCAAGCCTCGCGCGATTACTCGCGATATTGACTGGGGCATCCCTGTCCCAGTAGCTGACTGGATTGATAATCCAAACAAAAAGCTCTATGTGTGGTTCGATGCAGTGATAGGCTATTTGAGCGCTTCTATCGAATGGGCGCGCCGTAGTGGCGATGACCAGGCATGGCGCAAGTGGTGGAACGACCCAGAGGCATTGAGTTACTACTTCATGGGCAAAGATAACATCACTTTCCATTCGCAGATTTGGCCATCTGAGATGCTTGGCTATAACGGCGAGGGAAATAAGGGTGGTAAGCCTGGAGACATGGGCAAGCTCAATATGCCTACCGAAGTAGTCTCTTCAGAGTTCCTCTCGATGGAAGGACGTAAGTTTAGCTCTTCTCGCGGCATTGTGATTTATGTGAAGGATATCCTTGCGCGATATCAGGTGGACGCAGTTCGCTACTACATTTCCATTGCCGGTCCTGAGACATCTGATTCGGACTTCACATGGGCAGAATTTGTACGCCACAACAATGATGAGCTCGTTTCTGGTTGGGGAAATCTTGTCAATCGTGTAGCCACATTGCTCCATAAGAACTTCGGTGAGATTCCAGCAATTGATGATTCTCAATTAACAAATGAAGATCGTGCTCTTCTCGATACCACTGCCGCTGCATTTGATACGGTGGGTGATTTTATTGGCAATCACCGCCAGAAGCAGGGACTCAACGAAGCTATGCGCATTGTGGGAGAGATTAACAAGTATATTTCTGCTACTGAGCCATGGAAGATTAAGGATAATCCAGCTCGCTTGGCAGCTGTACTTCATACTGCTGCGCAGGCAGTGATGGATGCGAATGTACTGCTCAGTCCATATCTGCCACACTCTGCACAGAAAGTTTGGGAGACTCTTGGCGGTACAGGCGTGTTCTCTCCTCTGCCGCACATTGAAGAAGTGAGCGACCTTGACGACCCTAGTTTTACATACCCAATCATCACCGGCGAGTACAAGCTTGGTGTGAATGTTCATCCATGGAAGCGTGGGAAGATAGTTGCTGGTACTGTAATCGGTAAGCCAACTCCAATTTTCCAGAAGATACCGGTAGAAGCAGTACAGGAGGAACTTGACCGATTCCAAGCTGAGCTTGATGCTCGTAAAGCGAAGGAAAAAGCTCGGTTCGAAGCAGAGAAAGCGAAGCTTAATAACGATGAGAATGTGACGGAATAACAAAAGAAAATCGAGGCCTTCACATTTTCTTTGCAAAATTTCAAGGTTATTTTCAGTTATTTTGCAAGCTCAACTCAGAAAGTCAGGGTTATATAGAGATATCAGCACAAGCTGGCAGTTAACAAACTGATAATTTAATCCCTCTTCTCTTTCTCTCTCTTATGAAACCCGGTCCACACGATCGGGTTTCTTCTTTCTATCGAGCTTTTTACAGTGTCGCATCTTCATAGCGCAGCTCTTTCAAATGCAGTCTATAAGTCGTAACCATAGAAAATACGTGATGCCAAATATGAAAGGATTTATCTAGGACTTACCATGGCAAAGAAAAAACATCGTGATCGCCGTTGGGGCAAAGCGCCCCAGCTGCTTAGTGCACCAATTATTGATAATCACACGCATGTGGCATCTACGGTGGAGTATTCCAATTACATGAGTGCTACTGCTGTGAGTCGTGGGCAAGACCCTGTCCCTGTGTACTCCGGTGAAGAACTGCTGTGCCAAGCAAAAGCAGTGGGAGTAGAGCATATCATTGATGTCGCATGTGAATTGCCAAATCTTATGACCGCGGTAAACATGGCGAAACAGTATCCACACACCGTGAGGGCTGCTATAGCAATTCACCCTAACGAAGCAGTACTCCATGGTCATCGAGGTGAGACTGGTCCAGACGGCTTAGAGCTCAACTATAAGCCGTGGCATGATGTCGCAATAGAAGATGCATTAGCTCATGTGTATGCGGTTGCGAAGAACAATCCTGACGAGGTTGTGGCGATAGGTGAGACAGGCTTGGACTATTTCCGTACAGGCGAGGGCGCTCGTCAGTTTCAGCGTGATGCTTTTCGTGCACACATAGCGCTCGCGAAAGAGCTTGGCATTGCCATGCAGATTCATGATCGAGATGCGCATGATGATGTGATTGATATTCTTCTTGCCGACGGCGCCCCTGAAGGAACTGTTTTCCACTCATTCTCCGCAGGCAAAGATGTCGCTGAAATCGCTAATAAACACGGGTGGTATTTGAGCTTCTCAGGGACCATGACGTACAAAGCGAATGAGCACATTCGCGAAGTGCTCTCGATAATTGATAGGGGACACATTCTTATCGAAACAGATGCGCCGTACTTAACTCCAGAACCGTATCGGGGTCGCACAAATTCGTCCTATATGACTCCGTATACATTGCGTGTGATGGCTCAAGTACTTGGGAAAAGTGAAGCTGATACTGCACGTTTGACCTTCGAAAATACAGTGCGAGCATACGGTTTGCCGTATGGCAGTGTAAAATAGGTGTTCATTGACTAAAAGTCGTATAAAATTAAGAGAAATCCTGGGAACAGGTGAGGACGGTTATGGCATCTGACATGGGCGACAATACTACCCAAGATTCAGGTCTCGCAAACCTCGCAAAGGATACTGCTGCAGCGCAGAATGAGGCTGATAAGATAAATGAGACGAAAGTTCGGCGCTCGAATCAGCAGGCATCGCAAGGCAAACAGAACCATAAGAATGTACAGAACCAGCGCAATTCACAGGCTCGACAGTCTAATCAATCTAACCAGACCAATCAGGCTAACCAGCCCGAGGAACTACATGTCATCACATCGACGGATTCTTTAGCACTAGATTTGGCTCAAACAGGCGCAATTTTGCCTCCAGAGGGCATCACGAAGGCGCCAAAAATTGACAAACATGCGGTAAGTGAAGAGGAAATCAAGGCTAAGCGTTTAGCTCATGAAGAGGCGAAGCGCACCGCACAATTGCAGCAAAAACGTGCCCGCACTCCTTTAGGGCGCTGGTGGCGCAAGGTTCAGACATCGCAAGATAAGATCACTATCGGCATGATGATAGTGGCTCTCGGCGTGGTATATGGCGATATTGGTACATCTCCTCTCTACCTTGCGCAGTCGTTCGTGGCTGGACAAGGGGGCATCCGGTATGTTAATCGTCCAGCAGTTTTAGGTATGCTCAGTCTGCTGTTCTGGTCGGTTACGCTGATTACCACAGTTAAGTATGTGTTCATCGCTATGCGCATTGACAACAAGGGCGAAGGCGGCATTTTTGCTTTGTACTCCCTAGTGAAGCGCTATGCAAAGTGGCTGTGGATACCTGCGATGGTAGGCGGTGCGGCGTTCCTTGCGGACTCTGTTTTAACTCCTGCAGTCTCCATATCTTCGGCAGTAGAAGGTTTGCGCACACTTGCACCGTTGAAGCCAGTATTTGAATCATCGCCTACGCTGACTTTGGGTATCACTGCAGTCATCATCGTCGTGCTTTTCCTGATTCAGTCCCGCGGTACGGAAAGTATTGGTAAAGTTTTCGGTATCGTCGTGCTGGTGTGGTTCACTTTCCTCGCTGTGACAGGTGTGATGTCTATCGGTAGCGACTGGTCTATTTTTGAAGCTTTGAACCCTATGTTAGGACTCGAGTTCCTCTTTGATCCGAACAATCATGCGAGTATTGCCATCATGGGGACCGTCTTCCTCGCGACTACTGGTGCGGAGGCGCTTTACTCCGACATGGGGCATGTGGGTCGAGGAAATATCTATGCGACATGGCCGTACATCAAGATTTGTCTGATGCTCAACTATTTCGGGCAAGGCGCGTGGATGGTCGCACATCAGAATGACTCTGCCATCCAGAAGCTCAATAATCTCAACCCGTTCTTCCAAATGATGCCGGAACCGGTACGCTATGTGGCGGTCATCCTTTCGGTTGTAGCTGGCATCATCGCTTCGCAGGCACTTATTACAGGCGCATATACCATGGTGTCAGAAGCGACAGGTCTGAACTGGATGCCACATCTCCAGGTGCGCTATCCAAGCCGTACTCGTGGTCAGCTTTACATCCCAGTCGTAAATTGGGTGCTGATGGCTGCTACACTCACCGTTCTCTTCGTATTCCAAGACTCGGAGCGCATCACTGCAGCGTACGGTCTAGCGCTTACGGTGACGATGATTACTACGACGGTGCTTCTTGCCGCGTATATTTGGTGGGGTAAGCATCAGCGAGTTCTCGCAGTTATCTTTACTATCGTATTCTTGGCAATTCAAATCATGTTCTTCATCTCGTCGATGTCGAAGTTCATGACTGGCGGCTGGTTTACGACGCTTGTCACCATTGCTATCTTCACCGTCATGTACTCCTGGGATACGGGTACGAAGGTGGAGCGTAGTCAGCGTCGGCACATGTCTCCAGAGGACTTCCTGCCTGCACTCAACGTTCTGCATAATGATGAAAATGTCCCATTGTACGCCGGAAACGTGGTCTATCTGACATCGGATACGGAACTTCGCCGCCTTGATACGGATATCTTCTACTCCATTTTTGGCGATCATCAAAAGCGCGCTCGTGCGTGGTGGGCAGTGTCAGTATTCGTGACGGATGACCCGTATACTCGCGAGTACTCTGTGGAAAACTTCGGTACGAACTTCCTCTTCCGTGTGCGCATCCGCTTGGGATTCAAGGTGAGCCAGAATGTCGCTACGTATCTGCATCAAATCATGCATGAGCTGATTGATGATGGGACTCTACCGCCTCAAACTACCATCTACCCTCAGGTAGATGAAGACCCAGAAATTGATTCTATTCGCTATGTGCTTATCCACAAGGAGCTTATGCCAGAGTCGAAGATTACGACCTCTGGCGCAGTGGCGCTACGCATGAAATATGCGATTCGTAAGGCGGCAGGTTCGCCTATTAAGTGGTTCGGTCTGTCTGCATTTAATCCGCTTATCGAGGTCCAGCCCCTATTCGTTTCCACTGCGCCTGTGGCTCCTTTGCGCCGGGTAGCCTTGCGCAAGACGAAGAAACCAATCACGCTTGAAGCGGTCCTTGCGAAGAAGGCGGCGAAAGTGGGGATTCCTGTGGATATCGCTGCAGCGCGTGACTTGTCTGAGCACGCTGATCAAGGTGCAGATGGAGCACTCAACACTGCACAAATGAAAGCAGTGCGTGAGTCGTCTGTAGACTCTAAGTCAGTTTCATCGTCGGATTCTGCATCGAATTCTGTCCATACTTCTCAATCGGCTTCGAAGTCTAACTCAAAGAAGTAGTAACGTGGCGATGTGACTTATATGAGGGTTTATGGCACTTCATATAGTGATATAGTGAATGCACTATAAAGGCGCTATAACTTATCGTGATAACCCTGCCCGCGTGTAAAAACGTGAGCAGGGTATGTTTTAAGTCATGTGCAGATTACTTGGATTCGCGACGTCAGATAGAGACTTCACTTTAGGAGAGATTTTAGGGGAGCCTCAGCTAGCCGAGTTCTGCGATATTTCCCGCATACATAACGATGGCTGGGGAGCTTCTCTTATCTCTAATGCTCGGCGTGAGGCTCATGCGTATGACGGCGGTGCGCCAAGTCCTGATTTGTATGAAAATATTTATTGCTCTACGGAGCCTGCATTTTTGGATAATAACTTTGAGTCCATTTCCCATACTCCAGCGCGCTCGGCAATTTTTCATCTACGGCTTGCCTCCTCTCATTTGCCGCTTATTCCGGAGAATCAGCAGCCGTTTGCAGCAGATGGTATCTCTTTCGCGCACAACGGCGACATTTCTACGGTCGATGGCGTGAATTTAGTGCACAATCGCGACGTGCTACCAAGTAGCGATGAGATTGCTGCAACGGGTGGAAAGTCTGATTCTGCTATCTATTTTGCACATGTACTGCATTTTGTACGTTTAGGTTTTGCACTTGACCGTGCAGTTGAGGAGGCTATCCGCCAGCTGCGTAAGCAGTATCGTGATTCGTCTTATAACTGCTTGGTGCAAACACGTGACGCGCTTATCTGCGTCAACGCGACAGGGCATGATTATCTCGCACATCGTGTGGCTGAAGTGTATGAGTCCTATGGTGCACGTGACAAGGCGGCGGATTATCGCGTGATTCGATATCGTCCGCTTGACGGCGGCGGTGTAGTTGTCGCTTCGTCAGGTTTCGAGCAAAGCAGTCAAGATGGGTGGAAAGAGCTGCCTGTCAATCATATGCTTATCGCTACTTCTTATACCGGCACATACGAGATTCACCCGCTTGATGAGATAGCACGATAACAGTCACGCAAACGCGTGGATACAAAGCTAGAAGAGTAGAAACTCGATACCGACTCTTTCACGATAACAAACTGCCCCGCATAAAAAGGATGACGATATGACTTTCCGCGATTTTCCTTATTTTCACGAAGATCGTGTGGTCAATGACAAGCATGTTGCCTCACTCGTGCGATTCTATGAGTCGGGATGTGTGCCGTGCGACAAATACGGTGTGGGAGTGGAGATTGAGCATCTGCCCGTGCGGGTAAGTACTGGCGAAGCAGTGACATATGCTCAGCCGCAAGGTATTCGCGAGGTATTAGAATCCCTCGCTCCGCTCTATGACGCGCAATACGAATATCGTGATGGCGAGTACCTCTTGGGACTTCGACGCGGAAAGATTGCTATTTCACTAGAGCCCGGTGGGCAAATTGAAGGTTCATTTGGCATAATGAACTCTACGGAAGAGCTCAACGAACTCTACGCACAATTTCGAGCAGACATTGATCCTATCCTTGAGCGACTTGGCATTCGGTTACTCAACTATGGATATACGCCTGTGAGTTTAGCGCGCGATATTTCTATTATTCCTAAACATCGCTACAGCGCCATGAATAAGTATCTTGGTAGAGTGTCAAGCTACGGGTGGAATATGATGCGTGTGTCAGCTTCTACTCAGGTGAGCTTTGATTTCTCCAGCGAAGAAGATGCAATCAATAAAATGCGTATGGCCGTAGCAATTGGTCCTATACTTGCATATTTCTTCCGCAATACGCCATTTTTTGAGGGGAAAGAGAATGTACTTCCGCTCCTGCGTCAGCATATGTGGGAGGGGATTTCATCGGGGCGCACGGGGATTAATCCAGGACTGTATGACAAAGATTTTAGCTTTGAAAAAGCGGCTATCGATGCGCTGTCTACACCGCTTATGGCAGTAGATTTAACGCATACCCCAGAGGCAGTGGAAGCCATGGGCGGTCCTTTAGTTGCGAATGAGCACCTTGAGAAGCTGATTTACAGAGAGCCGTTTGCAAATAGTGCTGAGGTATACCCCGACCGAGATCTGAATGAGTATGAGATTATGCACATTATCTCTACTCACTTTACCGACGTGCGCCTCAAAAACTTCATAGAAATGCGACATTGGGACTCTTTGCCGATAGATCGCGCTCGTATACTGACGGATGTCGTCGTCAATCTCATGACGAAACCAAGTGAATTAAACCGTCTTCTCGGATATTTTGACGGTGTTCGTGCAATTGATGTCAATGCTGCGAAGATAGACATTCAGGCTCATGGCGATCAATCCCATCCCTACGGGCAGAGCCTTGAGTTTTGGCGAGAATTTTTGCATGTGGAATATACGGGTGAAGACATCCCTGGAGACCCGTGCAATCCTGATATTTTCCAGAAATAAATTATTTTCTGTGGACACATGCAAATTTCTACTGTACTCACACGTCGTATGTAGCAGAAACTACACAGAGAGCGAACTTTCTAGCGATGTCAGTAAACTAGGCACCAGAACCATTCGCAACAGAAAGCGTAAAGATAATGGCAGAAGCACAAGCAAATATCGGCGTAGTAGGTCTCGCAGTTATGGGTTCAAACCTTGCTCGAAACCTTGCTCATCATGGCAATACCGTAGCGGTATTTAACCGCTCGTATGGTCGTACCGAAACTTTGATGAAGGAGCACGGCGATGAGGGTACATTCATTCCTGCAAAGACTATAGAAGAGTTCGTTGCAAGCCTTGCCAAGCCACGCACTGCCATCATCATGGTTAAGGCTGGCGAGCCGACTGACGCTATGATTAACGCTTTAGCGGATGCTATGGAGCCGGGCGACATTATCGTCGACGGCGGTAACGCATACTTCCCAGACACGATTCGTCGTGAAAAGGCTATCCGCGCTCGTGGTCTTCATTTTGTGGGCTGTGGCATCTCCGGCGGTGAGGAAGGTGCTTTGAATGGTCCATCCATGATGCCTGGTGGTACAGATGAGTCGTGGAAGACCCTTGGTCCTATCCTCAAGTCCATCGCCGCCGTCGCTGAAGGTGAGCCATGCGTTACCCACATCGGGCACGATGGTGCGGGGCATTTCGTCAAGATGGTGCACAACGGTATCGAGTACGCGGATATGCAGCTCATTGGTGAGTCTTATGACTTGCTTCGCCGCGGTCTGGGCATGTCTGCCGAGGAAATTGCAAATACTTTCGAAGAGTGGAATAAGGGTGACCTTGACTCTTACCTTGTAGAGATCACATCCGAAGTCTTGCATCAGAAAGATGCTAAAACCGGTAAACCTCTCGTGGATGTCATTGTAGATCATGCTGGTATGAAGGGTACGGGTACATGGACCGTTCAGACTGCACTTTCTCTTGCAACTCCGGTAACGGGCATCGCAGAAGCTGTGTTTGCTCGTGGACTTTCTTCCATGGCAGCTCAGCGTGAAGAGGTAAAGTCTAAGCCACTCGCAGGTCCTAATGGCAAGATTGAAGTCGAAGACAAGGCTGCGTTCGTAGAGTCTGTGCGTCAGGCTCTCTACGCTTCCAAGATTGTGGCTTACGCACAGGGCTTTGACGAGATTCGTGCGGGTGCAGCCCAGTATGATTGGAACATCGACTTGGGCGCAGTCGCACGGATCTGGCGTGGGGGCTGCATCATTCGCGCGAAGTTCCTTAACCGCATTTCTGACGCATATGATTCAGGTGCGAAGTTCGAATCTCTCCTTCAGGCGGACTATTTCAAGGCTGCTGTAGAGAATGCGCAGGATGCATGGCGTGAAGTTGTAGCAACAGCTGCAAAGGCTGGCATCCCAGTTCCTGCCTTCTCCTCGTCATTGTCGTACTACGATGGTTTGCGCTCTGACCGTCTCCCAGCGGCGCTTATCCAGGGTCAGCGTGACTATTTTGGTGCGCATACGTATGGTCGTGTTGATATGCCAGGTACTTTCCACACGCTGTGGAGTGAAGAAGATCGTCTAGAGATTGAAGCATAAGGTTATCTCATAGCTTTGCAAAGCCGCGATTACTGAGCATGTACTTGGTAGTCGCGGCTTTCCTATGAACCATTAACTATGGGTACAGATAGACGAGGGTAGCAGAAAGAGCGGTGGCGAGCGTGAGCAAGAATATACAGGAAGTCCAGAACTTCACATTTGGACCTCGACCAGAACGTGAGTCCAAGCATGCCATGTGGGTTGCATCTCTTGTGGCATGGTTTGGTGTCATCGTGACGAACATCGGGAATGTGACCGACATATACCCACGTGAGTCAGGTGGCTGGCCAGGGCTATATGGTAAATCTGTTCATGGTTGGGCAGGTGCGCCGCAGCGGTTCATAGAAGGAATCAGCTATTTCACTATGATTTCTAACATCATGGTAGCAGTTGTTTTCATGATGATTGCACTCAGTCCTCGTAAGACGAAGTGGCGCTCAGCAATGCTTGACACCACAATGATGATGATCACAGTAACGTCTATCGTCTTTTTGACAGCAATTCTCCCATTCTTGCATTTGAGCGGTTTAGCTCTCTTGACGTCTCCGTGGCAGCATGTGGTGACACCACTAACTGCTTGGATTGTGTGGGCGTTGTGGGGACCGCGCGATTTCTTTAACGGTGCTCAGGGTCTGGGCGAAGTGTGCCTCTGCCTCCTACGAACGGCGATTATCCCTGCTGCATGGTCCGTATGGATGCTCATTTATGGGGCATTTACGCACTTGTATCCTTATGGTTTCGTCAACGTCAATAGCATTGGATACAGGGGAGTAGCAGTGTCTCTGGTAGTAGTACTGCTCTTTGGCTTTGCTCTTGAGCTTGTATTCTGGGCGATAGATAATCAGATTATGAAACGCATGCGGTAACCTCACTCTAACTCACGCACCGGAGCAATGGCATCAATCGCTGCAAGCTCGTCCTCACTGAAGTGAGTATTTTTAACTGCCTGTGCGCAGTCAAGCACTTGCTCCGGTTTAGAAGCGCCGATAAGAACGCTAGAGATGGAGCCGTCTATACCGTCGCGCAAAATCCACGACAAAGCCATCTGCGCTAAGGACTGGCCACGGTCTTGAGCGAGGGCATTGAGCTGCATAATTTGCTCATGGCGGCTCTTCACGTCCTCCTCATGGAGGAACCGCGGATCGTGACCTACGCGGCTATCAGTCGGGATTCCGTCAAGGTAACGATTGGTGAGTAGACCTTGCGCGAGTGGGGAGAAAGTAATAAGACCGATTCCGGCTTTTTGAGCGGCATCCTTGAGTCCAAGAGGTTTCTCGTCATTGCTATCGCGAGGTCCGTCAAGCTCAATGTGACGGTCGAAAATGTTATAGCGCACTTGATTGATAACTATGGGAACATGCAATTCGCGCAGAATTTCAACAGCTCGTAAGGTAGTTTCGTAGTCATAATTCGAGATACCAGCGTAGAGTGCCTTCCCTGACTGGACTGCGCTCGCAAGCGCTCCCATAGTTTCCTCTAGCGGTGTATCGTCGTCCATGCGGTGACTGTAGAAGATGTCTACGTAGTCAAGACCAAGTCGGCTTAGAGACTGGTCGAGACTTGCCAACAGATACTTACGTGATCCACCGTCACCATAAGGACCGGGCCACATGTCGTAGCCAGCTTTTGTCGTGATGAGAAGTTCGTCGCGGTAAGGTTTCAAATCTTGCTTGAGTACACGCCCAAAATTGCGCTCAGCAGCACCATACTCAGGTCCATAATTATTTGCGATATCAAACTGAGTGATACCTGCGTCAAATGCTGTGCGGCATATCGCTCGCATAGTGTCAAAACAAGCGTTGTCGCCAAAGTTGTGCCACAATCCTAAGGAGACTTGGGGCATTGCGAGTCCGGAACGACCGCATCGTGAATATGGCATGCGACCGTCATAGCGATTATCGTCGGCGATATATCGAGGTGTGATATCCATAAGCTTAAGTGTACTCACTGACGCCAAACAATAAATATGCAGAGATATCAGGCATGTTTATTTTCGCTGGGTTAAACGGTTTCGCTGCATGAATAGTCGTAGTGGAGCATATAGCTTGACGCTGCCTGCACTTCTTCGAGCTACAACTACGATGACAGTTTCACGCCAAATTCGATGCTGCTGCCTTGTCTACCATCCACAAAGTCTCTTCTGCACCCATAGCAAAGGATGACGGCACGTGATGATTATTCATCTCGTACATAGCTCGACCAATTGCCTCGGATTTGCGCTCGCCGGAAGCAAACACCCACACAAAATCAGTCTGACGGATAAATGGCACGCTCAGCGTTACGCGTAGTGGTGGTAGCTTTGGTGAATGTGCCACGCCAAGTACTTTGAGTTCGGGATCGGTCACATATATCTGCTTATGACCTGGGAAAAGAGAAGCGAAGTGCCCGTCAGGGCCGACACCAAAGAGTGCAAGGTCGAGATGACCGTTCTTCCCTAATTCACGTTCAAGTTCAGCTTGATACTCGCGAGAAGCTATCTCAAGAATGTCTTCATTTTCAGCATCCGTGGCATGCGCAACTTCTTCGGCAGAACGCTTTTCTGCTGGCATCTCGTGGATATTTTCCTCAGGAAGCTTCCCAGAGTCCACGAGATTGTCAAGCCATGCTTCTCGCGCCTGCAATGCGTTGCGATCTTTGTCATGAGCAGGGACGAAACGTTCATCTCCCCACCAGAAATGTACGCGAGAGAAATCTACTGCACGCGCGAGTGGAGAGTTATTCGCATCTGTAAGGACTTCGATACCGTCTCCGCCACCCGTGAGAGCCACGTCTACACGTTCTTGAGCAGTAAGCAAGTCAGAAATGCGTAAGAGCAAACGTGCTCCCACAGTTTGAATGAGAAGTTCTTCAGTGTCGTACACCATGATATTACGCATGTTTTAACCCTATCGTTTCGGCAGTACGAAGCTTACTTGTCCCAGTGAGAGTGATCGACGAGATCCCAGCCTTGCGTGAGAACGGTATTGTAGATTTCGTCCGGCTCGAGACGGCGAAGTTCTTCCGTCATGCAGTCACCTAATGTGCGATGAGGGACGGAGACCTTTTGCTCAGGCTGTCCAGGTTTCGTCAGATAAATATTGATATCTTCATCACCGCGGCGTTCAATGGATGCTTCGCCATCTTCGCGGAAGAAGTGTACACCTGCGACGCCGCGCATGCTGTTATCAATCTCTATGCGCACTGGCACCTTCATAGCCCACGCGAGCCAAGAAGCGAGCAAATCCACAGAAAGATGATGGTCATTACCCGTGACTGTGATGGACTTAATGGCAGCATGAGGCGGTTCGTCAATCATGGCAGCCAAGAGTCCTCGCCAAATAGTTAAACGTGTCCATGCGAGGTCAGTGTCTTGACGAGTGTGATGCTTACGTAGCTGCAAGAACTTCTCTATAGGGTCGTCATTCTTCTGAGCATCGGTGATGCGGCTACGCGCCATGGAACCAAGCAAAGTGTTTGCTGGGGAGTCAGGAACATTACTACTCCACCATGCGACAACTGGAGCATCTGGAATGAGTAGTGGGATAACCAATGTATCTAAGTGACGCTGAAGACCTCCTGCAGGACGCAATACAATCACTTCGCCTGCACCGCCATCAGACCCTAAACGCAACTCTGCATCGAGTGGTGCTACGGTGCCGACCGCAGTAATAGGAAGTTCGTCGAAGGAAGGAACTTCTTTCCCGTCATTTACCACAGCAATGATGCGACTTGGGTGTTCATGGCTTGCATAAATAGCGTCAACAAGAACGGAGTTGAGCTCGTCTTCTCCAGCGCTGATGAGTAGCGTCATCACGCGTCCTTGAGAAACCTCGCCACGTTCTGCGTGAAGTTTTGCTAGTTCGGATGAAATCTCCTGTGTCGTACTGTGAGGCAATGTAACGATCATAGTAAAATCTTTTCCCTAAAATGCTCTAAGAGTGCGGATATGAATTCTCTTATCACCTATGGCAAGCGCCATGAGCGACCATCGTGAGCGAGTATTTCGTCTGCTTGTTTTGGCCCCCATGTACCGGAGCGGTAGCCTTCAGGCTGTGGCTGAGTAGCCCAGAACTCTTCGATAGGGTCCAAGATTTCCCAGCTAAGTTCCACTTCGCGAGTTGTTGGGAAGAGAGGAGGTTCACCAAGGAGTACATCCAAAATCAAGCGTTCGTAAGCCTCAGGGGACTGTTCAGTAAATGCATTGCCGTAGTTGAAGTCCATGTTTACGTCGCGCACTTCCATAGCTGTACCTGGAACCTTGGAACCAAAGCGCATTGTAATGCCTTCGTCTGGCTGCACACGAATAACGATTGCATTGCTGCCAAGCTCCGCAGTTGCTGTATCCTCGAATGGAAGGTGTGGAGCGTGCTTGAAGACGATAGCAATTTCAGTAACGCGCTTGCCGAGACGCTTACCAGCACGTAAGTAGAACGGTACGCCTGCCCAACGTCGAGTATCAATGTCAAGACGAATAGCTGCGTAGGTTTCTGTCTTATCGTCAGGCTCGATTCCTTGCTCTTCCAAGAATCCTTTTACCTTTTCCGAGCCCTGCCAGCCTTCGGTATATTGACCGCGAGCAGTATGAGCCCCAAGATCTTCTGGGAGGCGTACGGCAGAGAGCACCTTAATCTTCTCAGCAATTAAGTCTTTAGCAGAGAATGATACGGGCTCTTCCATAGCTGTGAGCGCCATGAGTTGGAGCAGATGGTTCTGAATAATATCGCGTGCAGTACCGATTCCGGAGAAGTAACCAGCACGAGTGCCGATACCGATGTCTTCAGCCATTGTGATTTGCACATGATCGACATAGTTAGAGTTCCAAACAGGTTCAAACATCATGTTTGCAAAGCGTAATGCGAGAAGATTCTGCACCGTTTCCTTGCCGAGGTAATGGTCGATGCGGAATACAGACTGTGGGTCGAAGACTTCAGAAACTACGCGGTCGAGCTCTTGGGCGCTCTTCAAATCGTGGCCAAAAGGCTTCTCAATGATGACTCGACGCCATGCACCATCTTCAGACTTCGCCAGACCCGAGTCTGCCAATTGACGAGAAACCATAGGGAAATCGCGTGGGGGAATGGACATATAGAATGCGTGGTTACCCTGGGTACCGCGTACATCGTCAAGCTCAGAAACTGTCTGCGAGAGTGCCTTGAACGAATCTTCATTATCAAATGTGCCCTGCACAAAGCGGATGCCGCCCTTGAGATACTCCCATGTCGCTTCATTGAAAGGAGTACGGGCGTGAGCGATGATGTTCTCTTTAATGAAGTTTGCAAAATCTTCGTGACTCCACGCTCGGCGTCCAAAGCCGACAAGACCAAAACCAGCAGGAAGAAGACCGCGGTTTGCCAAGTCGTAAACGGCAGGAATAAGTTTCTTCTTACTTAAATCGCCAGTCACACCAAAAATGACAAGGGAGCACGGTCCAGCGATACGAGGGAGACGCATATCGCGAGGGTCACGCAATGGATTGGTCCAGTTGTCAGTCATGAAAACTCCAATGGTATAAAATTAACTTCTTCTAGTTTACCGAGAGTTTTTCAAAAGTTTGAGTATGCAGGAAAACTATGCAATACGTGAAACTCTGACGAAATCTGCTTGTGCGCGGCTGAGATTGAAAGTACCAGATGATGTGGTAACTGTGATAGTATCTGCGCAAAGCGATACCACAGTAATGATGCTATCGACCATGGCATCATGCGACTGAAGAAGCTGAAGGAGGGCAGTATCGTCATCGTTGACACGCGCGAGCATAACGCTCTGACCGACGGGAACGAGGTTAAGATTTATCGTATCAAACTGCGGAATAGTGCCGGCTCTGTCAGGTATAGGGTCTCCATGAGGATCCCGGTCGGGGAAGCCCAACCGTTCCTCCATACGATTAATCATGAAATTGCTTGCAGCATGTTCAAGTGACTCTGCTTCTTCATGAACTTCGTCCCAGTTATAGCCGAGCTCACGCACGAGATACGTTTCGATGATACGGTGCCGGCGAAGCATACGAATTGCTTGAATTTCGCCTTCTGTCGTCAGTTGAATACCGCCATAGGGAGCGTGCGTGACGAGACCTACATCAGCGAGGCGAGAGATGGCGCCAGAAACGGTAGAAGTACGCATGCCAGTTTCTCTCGCTAAGTCAGACGTACTGATAACGCACGGAGATGATGGTGTCTCAGGAGCGTGATGCCACTCATGTAGTTTCCAGATAGCTTTAACATAGTCTTGCGCGCTCGCGGAGAGGTGAAGAGAGTCTCCTTGTAAGTCCAGTGTTAAGCGAGAAGCAGTCATAGTGTCATTTTATTGTGTGCGCGGTCTATAGTATTTTTTCTACAACATTTCAAAGCTGTCCCACTGATCTGTGTGCGGTATTGAGCGGATTCCTGAGGAGAAGATAGAAATTGTCGCTCCGGCAAGAATGAAGACGATGAAAAGTATGATACTTACCATCCAACTGGTGTGAGCGAGAAGCCACCCGGCAACGGCGCCGCCAAACATAGCAAGTAATCCTCCGGGACCGCCGATGGCGCTTTGGACTCGACCTTGCATATTTTCTGGAGTCTTCGTATATGTGAAGCCGAGAAGCATAGCATGCATGAGAGGGAAGGGGAGCCCAAGCAAGAAGTTGGACACTAAAATGACCCAGAAGTTATCAGTGAAAATTAACGGAACGAGCACTAAGGCCATGATGAAGAAACTGATAATAATCGTGAACCCGCCATGCACTTTTGGGGTAAGAGCTGTCGAGATTATGGAACCGAGGAGTATGCCAAGCATCAGTGCGGTGCTGAGGAAACCAATCTGGACTGCACTGACACCGCGTGAAACGAGATGAAGCTCGATGAGATACCCTTCACCAACGAGTCCGAAATTCATAATCATAGCCACAATGCATGTGGACACGATTGTTTTCTTCTGATACGCCCATTTCCACCCAGTGACAAATTCTTTAATAAAGCTATCTTGTTTCGTGCCCTCTGGACGAGGCAGCTGCGGAATAAGTATGCTTGCAATAAGACCGACTATATTAACAAGTACAGTTCCTAAGAATGGCAACCAATGCGCGAATGCGTAAAGAACACCGCCAAATGGGCTTGAAGCCATTTCAACGACAGAATCGCGACTCTCATTCACGCTATTAGCTTGCGGGAAATCTTCTGTACTCACGATAGACAGCAACATGGCGTTTGACGCGGGACTGATTACGGTGCTCATCAGGGTGTAAATGCACACGGCAATGACGAGCACAGGCAGAGTGAGCGCATGGATGATGAGGAGCACAGATATAAATCCCCATATAATAATCGCCGAACTTGCTTGAAGAATCATAAGCTTGCGACGGTCACGCCTATCTACGACAGTTCCGCCGAAGAAGTAGGCAATTTGACCGATGATTTCAGATGCGGTGACGGCCCATCCTGATGCTTGTACATCTTGTGTAAGAGCAAATGCTACTAAGGGGAATGAGAAGCTCCATAAAGCGCCGCCGATGGCTAGTGAGGTGTCAGCAGTAAACCAACGTCTGTAAATACTAGTTTTATAGAAAGGTACTTTATCGGTCATAATGTTTTTATCCTGTGAAAGATTCTCCTATCGCATTTCCGTCGATTCCCATTGTGACGATCGAGGCATAGAGCGCAACTCGGGGCTAAAGATATATACAAAAAGACTTACCACCATAAAAGCGTAGAATACAGCGATACATATGTTCCAACTTATGGCTTTCAGAAGAATCCCGGCAATTCCAGGAGCTAGAGAGGACAATGCCATAGAAGGAAGGCTTACCACGGTAGTGACACGTCCTTGTAAATTTTGCGGTGTCTTTGCGTAGATGAATCCCATAATGAGTGCGTTAAAGAGTGGCCATGGCAGGCAACTGATAGCAAACATAATCATGATAACGAAATAATTATCAGTGAAAATCAGCGGCACATGTATGACAGCCATCATAGCCATCACGGCGATACAGGTAATGCCTGCGTGAAGCTTATGCGACAACTTAGTAGAGATAAATGCGCCGATGACCATTGCGATACCCCACGCGGCATTAATGTATCCGATGCGCTGTGAACTTACGCCGCTCGAGACTAAATGCAATTGTGCTGCTTCATCGATGCCTACAAATCCCAAATCCATCAATGCAAACGCCAACATAGCCCGTACAAGCGTACGCTTGGAGAGCGTCCATTTCCAACCATCAATGAAGTCGCGCATAGCAGTAGACCCAGTACTCCGCGCCTGCTTTGCGCGTATATCCTCCTGCTCGCGTCCGGGGATAAAAAGCGTTGCCACAAAAGCAAACACATACGAAATTACTGAAGCAAGAAATGGCAACCACTGTGCTATCGCGTAGAGGACACCGCCTACTGGTCCAGAAACCATACTGATAGCAGCATCTCGTCCTTCCGTCTCACTGCGTGCTTTTGGGTAGTCGTCTGCGGAAATAATGGAACGCAAATACGCGTGACCAGAACTCGACGTCACGCCTGAGATAAGCATATGGATAACGGCTGCCGCGAGCAGCGTCCACCCATCAAGATGATGGTTAAGGAGTAAGACGATGACAACACTCCAAATGATTGAGCTTGCTCCTGCAAAGGTAAGCATAAGCTTGCGGCGATTATGGCGATCTACCACCGTTCCGCCGAAAATTGACATTACGGTGTAGACGATAGAAGAGATTGCAGTGATCCAACCCGCGATAGAGACGTCCTGGGTTACAGAGAACGCGACCAACGGCAACGCAAAAACGCGCAAAGAGTAGCCAGCTGATGTGCCACTATCAGCTATGAACCATGAGCGGTAAGCACGAGTTTTGAGTGACGAGCCGGCTGTCATAATTACCCTAATTCTTCTGTATATGTCTCTTTCTTCCTAGAGCATACAATGGCAGGTATGACGTGGAATGGTTGGGAACTCACGGAGCGGACGCGCGCTTTAGAAGCGCTGCATGATGAGCAGTGGAAAATGCTAGGCTTTGGCGAAACAAACGACGAAACAAGCGACGGTACAAGTACAAGTAGCAGTGAGGGTGATAGCGAGAATTTCATTAAGCGACATTGTGAAATTGTGGCGCGCATCGCACTCATCATTGCACACAATTCGCGCTATCAACTCTCGCTGCAGGAGCGTGAACTTCTCGTGGAAGGCGCGCTGGCACATGATATTGGCACATATAAAGTGCTGGATGCAGTGCGTTTTTCTTCGGGGAAGGAGCCGATTTTTAGACGCGGTGAGTATATCAAGCATGGAATCTACGGCTACTCGCTTTTGCTGAGTAAAGGTTTCGATGGCAGTATCGCACAGTTTGCGCGTAATCATACGGGAGTGGGTCTCACAAAAGAGGATTGTGTAAGGCAGAACCTCCCTCTCATACCTACAAATTATGTACCGCAAAATTCGTTGCAAGAAATCGTACTTCTTGCGGATAAGTTTCATACTAAATCGTTGCCGCCTCAGTTTGTGAGCACAGGCATGGCTCGGCATCGGTGTGAAAAATTTGGTGAAGAAAATATCGCGCGCTGGGATAAACTTGTGGCGACATGGAGCGTCCCCACTGCTGAGCAGCTAGAGGCGCTTGCTCGTGAGTATTCAATGGGTGTTATGAAGATATGAAGAAAAGTATCCTTGCTCTTGCATTCGGAGCGTTTGCGCTTGGTGCTGCTGAATTTGTGATGATGGGTGTGCTTCCACAAGCTGCGCGTGACACCGCGGTAAGCATTCCTACTGCGGGACATTACGTGTCAGCATATGCGATTGGCGTGTGTTTTGGCGCGCTGATTCTCATCTTTGGGCGGCGTATAAACCCAAAGAAATTACTGCTTTTCTTCATGGTGCTTGTACTCATGGGTAATGCTATGGCGGCGGTTTCAACGAACTTTACGTTGCTACTCATTGCTCGCTTTATCTCGGGATTGCCACATGGTGCTTATTTTGGCACGGCGACAATCGTGGCAAAAGTACTTGCTGACAAAGGTTCTGAGGGAAAATCTGTATCTCAGATGGTCGCAGGTCAGACCGTAGCAAATATGGTAGGTGTACCGCTGGGGACGTGGATGGGGTCTGCAATGAGCTGGCGCTACGCATTCGCTGCGTTGGGTGCGTGGGCTGTGCTGACTATGGTTCTCATCTGGCTGTGGGTGCCTAAGGTCGCATCTATCAAAGATGCCGGTCTTGCGGGGCAGTTCAAATTCTTGGGTTCTATCAAACCGTGGTTCGTTATTCTCGCGGTGTATGTGGGAAACTCTGGAATATTCTGCTGGTGGAGCTATGTGTCGCCGTGGCTGCAAAAGACCGGAGGATATGCTGTCAGCGTCATACCGCTCCTCATAGCTCTCGCAGGTTTTGGCATGGTTGTGGGCGGTCTCGTGGGCGGACGAGTAAGCGATAGAATCGCGCCGGGCATTACTGCTGGTATAGGGCAAATGATTGCAGCCATCGCCATGCTTCTCATCTTCCTCGACCCAGGATCACAGCCGACCGCGGCTATTCTGACTTTCATCTGCGCGTTTGGCATGTTCTTCCTGTCGTCTCCTCAGCAGCTTCTTATGGTTCAGCTCGGCGAAGGCGGTGGCGAAATGCTTGCTGCTGCGATGGTGCAAATAGCTTTTAACGCGGGTAACTCAACGGGCTCTATTGTAGGTGGTATCGCGCTCAACCAGCATCACATGGATTATCACTTCACTGCTTTGTATGGAGTACCGCTCACTATGGTGGCGGTTGTGCTTTTGATTGCCTTTTATGTGCTCTATGAGCGTCGCGAACGCTTCACACAGGAAATGTCTGCATAGGTGCTATGCCCTAGCATTCTACGACGTTAACCGCCAGTCCTCCACGCGAGGTCTCCTTGTACTTGCTCATCATGTCGTCGCCGGTTTCTTTCATGGTCTTAATGGCGTCATCAAGGGAGACGACGTGAGAACCATCAGAGAGTAAAGCCATGCGTGCAGCGTTGATAGCAGTGTTGGATGCTAATGCGTTGCGTTCAATGCACGGAATTTGCACAAGCCCACCGACAGGATCGCAAGTCAAACCGAGATGGTGCTCGATACCAATCTCTGCAGCGTTTTCCACCTGTGTAGGCGTACCACCGAGGACTTCACACAGTCCTGCGGAAGCCATAGAACTTGCTGAACCAACCTCACCCTGGCATCCCACTTCTGCCCCGGAAATGGAACCGTTACGTTTGAAGAGATAACCAACAGCACTGGCTGCAAGCAGGAATTTGCAAACGCCATCTTCGTCTGCTCCGTCTACAAACCACCAGTAATAGTTGAGAACGGCTGGAACTATGCCGGCTGCTCCATTTGTAGGTGCCGTGACTATGCGTCCACCTCCTGCGTTTTCTTCGTTCACTGCCAGTGCGAAGAGATCAACCCATGAACTTTTGTCGTTCTTGGGGTGAAGTATGGGACGTTGCTCGCCCGCGTGGAGTCCTAGAAAATCAAAGTCATTGTGTGCAAATTCTTGATAGAGTTTCGGTGCTCTTCGGCGTACGTTTAAGCCTCCGGGGAGCACTTCCTGCGAAGATGTACACCCAGACTTCACGCAACCTTGCATAGTGTGCCACACCTGCATGAGGTAAGTGCGAACCTTGTCTTCGCTACGCAGTGCCGTTTCATTTGCCCACATAAGTTCAGAAATGCTGAGATGATTGGCATTGCACATTTCTACAAGCTCGGTGCCCGTCGTGAAAGGGTAAGGAACGGGATGCGTGTCTGAGATATCGAGTTTTTTGCCGCGCGGTTTGTGGGCTTCGGTAGTGTGATCTGAGCCAGTTAGGTTATTCTCGTGGACAACAAATCCGCCACCTACGGAGAAGGCTGTATCCTCGAGAAGTAAATCATCACGGTCATCGTATGCCCACATTTTCATGCCGTTAGGATGGTAGGCGAGCGTCTCCCAGCGTTCAAATTCAATGTCTTCACGTGCAAAAGAAATCTCTTTTATACCGCCAAGTCTTATGTTTCCTGCTTGTGCACAATCGTCGAGGCAGTGAAGGACGAGGCTAGGGTCGACGCCTTCCGGCTGATATCCCATAAGACCGGCTATGACAGCGCGATCGGTGCCATGCCCCAGTCCAGTTTGCGAAAGCGAGCCATACAATGTGACGTGTATATGGGCTACTCGGTCAAGAATCTTCTTCTCTCGTAGCGCTTGGATGAAGTCGTACGCAGCTCGCATAGGTCCAACGGTATGAGAAGATGATGGCCCTATACCGATGGAAAACATATCAAATACGCTGAGCATCGTCACTCGCTTTCAGTTCTATCGCAATGGTGAGTGGGAAGCATTATTCTGCTCTACAGGCATCATATGGAGATACGGAGAGATCTTCACGCAAAAGTCCGCAAAAAAGCGCCGGGCAGACGAAGTATGTTTCACGTGAAACATCGCGCCTCACCCGCGCGCTTTCATTGCGTAAGTATTAATCTACAAGACCGTAAAGTCGGTCTCCTGCATCGCCCAAGCCAGGAACGATATAGGAGTTTTCATTGAGTTTCTCGTCTTGCGCACATACGACGACCTTGAAATCAATAGATGGATCTACGTCTTTCTTCAGTCGCGCAAGACCTTCAGGAGCTGCGATAATGCAAATAGCAGTGACATCCTTTGCACCGCGTTCCTTGAGATATTCGATAGCGGCCACCAAAGTTCCACCGGTGGCAAGCATTGGGTCGACTACGAAGACTTGGCGTCCCGTCAAATCATCAGGGAGACGGTTTGCGTATGTGATGATGTCAAGAGTGCTCTCGTCGCGCTTCATGCCAAGGAACCCAACCTCAGCAGTAGGGATGAGCTTAGTCATGCCGTCAAGCATGCCAAGACCCGCGCGCAGGATAGGGATGACCATAGGGCGAGGCTTGGAAAGTTTCTTGCCAATTATTGGAGCTACTGGGGTCTCGATAGGTGCATCCTCTACGGTGAGGTCGCGCGTTGCCTCGTATGCTTCCAATGTGACCAGCTCAGAAATGAGTTCACGGAAAGTATTTGAAGGAGTGTTCTTGTCACGCAAGACTGTGAGTTTATGGTCGACCAATGGATGGTCCAAAACTGTCAAATGCATAGTCATACTTTCAGCATAGTCTGAAGGGTATGAAATCACCGTTTTTTGATGCAATGGGTGTGGCTTTAACGGCTGCACGAGAAGCTGCGGTATGCGGGGAAATTCCCGTTGGGGCTGTGGTAATTTCTCGGCAAAACGGTCGTGTTATTTCAGTTGCTCGAAATCATCGCGAAGAGAGGAGTGACCCATTTTCCCACGCGGAGATTGAAGGAATGCGCGATGCTGCGCGTGTGCGTGGGCGTTGGAATTTTGAAGATTGTGCTCTTGTAGTGACGATGGAGCCCTGTCCGATGTGCGCCGGAGCGTTGGTGAGTGCACATATGGGGTGGGTAGTTTTTGGTGCGTGGGATGACAAGATGGGTGCACTTGGCTCGGTCTGGGATATTGCGCGCGATCCGCACGTGGGATTTAAGCCTGAAGTGTACGGCGGAGTGCGCTCTGATGAGTGTGCAGCGGTGCTAGGGGAATTTTTCAAGCAGAAGAGAGAGTGGAACGGTTGCGGTAATGGTTGAATACTGCGGGGGTATAAAAGTCGGGTTGGAGACTGAAGACTTCAGACTAGAGTAGAGATAACTACGAAAAATTTAAGGCGGAGCGTCGTATAAGGTATTTTCGTCTTTTCTGTCAAAAGGCATTTACATTAAACTATTAAACATCGATTGATAATGAGTTGAACTTTAGAGCTTTTCTAACAATGAAGTGAGTGTTATTGGTTTTTCTATAGTCACCTTTGCTGCGTGTTTGTGAAACGCGTTCGATATACTTGGGGCTTAGATTTGTGCCGCGTGCTGTATACCGCATAGCGTGAGCGCTTGCACGCATTATGCGCGCGAGAGTGGTGCAAAACGATGAAGTTCGATGAATTGAGGCCGACGATGGTAAATACTCCAATGGATGCAACCACCCGTACACAATTGCACACAGACTCAGGCGCAGTCTACGTTTCTAATGGTGTCTGCGCTGAAGATAAGGAAGTGTCGTTGTACACTCTCGAAAACGGCGGCGTGGCGATTACTTTGGCAAAGTATGACAATCAACTTCCTCGCATTGTGTACTGGGGAAGGTCTTATGAGCACATGGCGAGTGCTGAGCTTGAAGGAACGAAGCAGCTCTATCACGTCTTGAATCCTCAGCGTGTGTCTGGCGGATTGGACTACACGGCATTTCCTTCTGTCCTTCCTACTCAGTCTGAATCATGGCTTGGTGCCCCGCGTTTTACCGTCAGTCGTGATGGCAGGGAAATTTTTTGCCACTTCGTCGTTAAGACCGTAGAAGTAAATACTGATGGTCAGATAGTGGATGCTTTTTCTGATTTGGCGCGCTCTTTAGCGGGTATGAGCGAAGAGGACGTAGAAAGAGCCGAGCAAGAGAGCACGACCTATCCAAAGAACGCGAAATTAGTACCAAACATCGTTATGGTCGCCGAGGATGACGAGCAGGGCGTACGATTGACATGGCAGATGCAGCTTCTCGATGCTGGTCTTGTACGTCAGCGTGCTACTGTATCTAACACCGACAGCGCAAGAGCAAATACTGTTCTTTCTGTGCGTACTTTGGAACTTGCTTATCCTGTCCCCTCTACTGCGCGTGAAATCTTGACCACTGCCGGGCATCATTTGCGTGAGCGTCATCCGCAGCGTCAAGAAATTACGAACGGTCGCTATGAGAAGATTAGCCGTGTGGGGCGTTCGGGCTTCGATGCCACATTACTTTTAACTGTCGGCCCGCGTGGTTTTGACTTCGAGCATGGCGAGGTTTACTCCACTCACGTAGGCTGGTCAGGAAATTCAGTCATCGCCGTAGAGCAAAACACGTATACGCTGCCAATCATTGGTGGCGGTGAGCGTTTGTATGCAGGTGAGGTAAGTCTTCACGCGGGGACAGACGAATCGTATACATCTCCGTGGGTATATGGTGCCAACGGTGAGGGGCTGAACGAAGTTGCGGCACGTTTCCACATTTTTGTCCGCGAACTTCATCCTAACCTGAAGACCAAGCCACGTCCAGTAATTTTAAACACCTGGGAAGCGGTATATTTCAAACATAATTTCGAGACTCTGCGTCAGCTTGCTGACCGCGCTGCTGAGGCGGGTGTAGAGCGTTTTGTCGTCGATGATGGATGGTTCGGCAGCAGACGCGACGACACATCGGGCTTGGGGGACTGGTATGTGTCCAAAGAAGTATGGCCAGAAGGGTTGGTGCCTCTGGCTGATTACGTTCATGGTAAGGGTATGGAATTTGGTCTATGGTTTGAACCTGAAATGGTCAACATGGACTCAGATGTAGCTCGAGCTCACCCTGATTGGATATTGTCTCCGACGGACAACCGTTTGCCAGTACAAGGTCGCTCGCAGCAAGTACTCGACTTATCAAATCCTCAAGCTGTTCGATACGTTTTTGATGCAATGGACACGCTCGTCGACGAAATTGGTATCGATTACATCAAGTGGGATCATAATAAGCTCGTCACCGAGCCGGCGTCTCCATATAATGACTATGCTCCTGTCCAGCGTAAACAAGTCGAAGCAGTATATGCTATCTTTGACGCGCTTAAACTCAAACACAATGGTCTCGAAATTGAATCGTGCTCTTCGGGCGGTGGTCGCATCGATTTGGGCATACTTGAACGTGCAGACCGTGTGTGGACTTCGGATTGCGTAGATCCAGTAGAGCGTGCAGATATTCAGCGATACACCTCGCTACTCGTTCCTGAAAGCATGATGGGCGAACATATAGGCGCTTCTCCAGCGCATTCTACCCAGCGCGCTACTTCGCTTTCAATGCGTGCAGCGACTGCTCTGTTTGGACACTTGGGCATTGAATGGAATCTGAATATTCAAGAGCAAAAAGACCTTGACGAGCTTGCCCGATGGGTGGCATTGTATAAGGAATCGCGCTCTTGGGCATCTGATGGTATCACTGTTCACGGCGACAATATCGACGATTCTGTACGACTCGATGGAGTTGTAGCGCGTGACGGTTCTCGTGCCATGTATCGTTTCGCACAGGTTCGTACGTCGATGCACTATCCAGCGGTTCCAGTGCGTCTGCCTGGTCTTGATAATCGGGCACTTTATCGTATTCGCCCTGTAGATGTCCAACGTGAATTAACGAGCGAAGAGACGAATGCTCAGTCCCCACTATTGTGGTGGACGGCAGAGGGTGTCGTAGTGTCAGGAGCAGCATTGCATAACTTTGGTGTGCGTCCACCGCAATTGAACCCTGCACAAGCAGTAGTCTTCGAAGTCGAGCGCATGGAAAGCGTAGAGAAGTAAATATGGCAGGCATTCGTGACGTTGCCAAGAAAGCAGGTGTCTCTACCAGCACAGTTTCCTTGGTTATTAACAGCAGTGGTTACGTGTCTGACAAAATGCGTGCACGTGTGACTGCTGCTATGGAAGAGCTTAATTACATTCCTAACGATTTAGCAAAGAACCTTTATCGAGGTCGCACAAATACAGTAGGCGTCATTATGCCTACCTTGCAGCATCCTTTCTTTGCTACGCTCGCTGGGCGCATCCAGCACTATCTTGACACGCAGGGATTGCATGCGATTTTGTGCTCCACGGCTGACCAGCAGACAGGGGAAACGCAATATGTCGACATGCTTCAGCGTCATACGCTAGACGCTGTCATCATGGGTTCGCATTCCACCTTGAGTCAGGAATATTGGGAGTCCATCAAGCGCCCTGTGGTCGCTTTCGATCGTTATCTGTGTGACTTCATTCCTACTGTGGGAGGTGACCATATCACAGGTGGGCGGCTGGTCGCTAAAAAACTTATCGATACAGGCGTACAGCATGTAGTTCATATCGGCGGTCCGCGTGGGCGCTATCATGACCGTGCTCGCGGCGAACAGTTGCTCAACGCTCGTGAACTAAGCTCTCGTCCTGATAGTTCATTCCCGACAGTGCGCTATCAGCTCGTCTTGGAGGATGAGTTACATGCCGCGGGGATTGAGACAAACTTTGTGACTGTGGAAGATTTGAGCGATTTGGATCTGTTTCATAAAGCTGCCTCTGCCGTTTTTGATGACTACAGTGATGTGGATGCTGTAGTCGCCCCAGATTTAGCGGCTGCGGCGGTGATTCAGGAAGCACGTCGCAGGGGAACTCGTATCCCAGAAGACATGCAGGTCATCGCTTATGATGGCACATATGTGACGACTTTTGCTGGTCAGCAAATCAGTGCTGTCGTGCAGAATCTCGATGAGACAGCTCGTCGTCTTGTAGTGCACACGATGGATGAAATCGAGCGCTATGAGAAGATTAACCGTGGCGACGGAGACATGGCGCAAAGTGTCGAAAGTGTAAGCAATGAACACCGCAATTATGTGTCTGTCTTTGATACAGAGTCAGGCGTGCCGTATCGCTTTGATGCTGTAAAGCTCGAATATGTAGAGCGTGAGACGACGAAACATTAAGCGAGCAAAACTCGTGCTACGTGGCGTGCATCAAATCACAGAGTGATATTAAAACGCTCATGGGATTGCACTATAGCATTATTACGTTATTAAGTTATCACGTTGTGTTGTGTTACGTTGCGCTCATCAAACGGGTTCGATATACTGATAATACGGAAAAATAACAAGTCAGGCTGGAGGTCTGATGAAGAACAAAGTTCAGTTGATTACCTATGCTGACCGTCTTGGCGACGGCACATTGGAATCCATGACCGAAAATCTACGCAAGCACTTTGATGGTGTGTACGAAGGCGTACACATTTTGCCTTTCTTCACACCTTTCGACGGTGCTGATGCAGGTTTTGACCCTGTAGATCATACTCAGGTAGATCCACGATTGGGAAGTTGGGACGATGTCGCAGAGCTTTCCAAGACTCATGACATCATGGTGGACACTATCGTCAATCACATGTCATGGGAGTCCAAGCAGTTCCAAGACGTCATGGCGAAAGGCGAAGAGTCCGAATATTATCCAATGTTCCTGACCATGTCTTCTGTTTTCCCTGATGGTGTGACGGAGGAAGATTTGACGAAGATTTACCGTCCTCGTCCGGGTCTGCCTTTCACTCATTACACTTTGGGTGGCAAGACCCACCTGGTGTGGACGACCTTCACTCCTCAGCAGGTGGATATTGATACGGATTCTGAAATGGGATGGAACTACTTGCTGTCTATCTTGGATCAGCTTGCTAAGTCTCATGTATCTCAGATTCGCCTTGATGCTGTGGGCTATGGCGCCAAGGAAAAGAATTCCTCATGCTTCATGACTCCTAAGACTTTCAAGCTCATCGAGCGCATTAAGGAAGAGGGCGCAAAGCGTGGTCTTGAAACTCTCATTGAGGTTCATTCCCACTATCAGAAGCAGGTCGAAATCGCATCTAAGGTAGATCGCGTCTATGATTTTGCTATTCCAGGTTTGCTCTTGCATGCTCTCGAGTTTGGCAAGACTGATTCCTTGGCTAAGTGGATTGACGTACGTCCAAATAATGCGGTGAACGTACTTGATACTCATGACGGCATTGGCGTCATCGACATCGGTTCTGATCAGATGGACCGCTCCAAGTTGGGCCTCGTACCGGATCCTGAAGTTGATGCTCTTGTAGAATCCATCCATCGTAATTCCAACGGCGAATCTGCAGAGGCGACGGGGGCTGCAGCGTCCAACTTGGACCTCTATCAGGTCAATTCCACGTACTATTCTGCGCTCGGATGTGATGATCAGAAGTATATTGCAGCTCGCGCGGTGCAGTTCTTCATGCCAGGTGTACCTCAGGTTTACTATGTTGGTGCTCTTGCAGGCAAGAATGACATGGAACTCTTGAAGCGCACAAACGTAGGTCGCGATATCAATCGTCATTACTACTCCAGCGCTGAGGTAGAACAGGAAGTACAGCGTCCAGTCGTTAAGGCTCTGAACGCTTTGGGTCGTTTCCGTAACACCTTATCTGCATTCGATGGTGACTTCTCCTTCTCAAACGAGAATGGCGTTCTGACCATGACATGGGCAGATGATACAACTTCTACCACGCTTACTTTCGCTCCAAAAGCCGGCTCTAACGGTGCTTCTGTAGCAAGCTTGGCATGGAAAGACGCGGCAGGAGAGCATTTCACTGACGATTTGATTGCACAGCCGCCAGTGGTTGCTTAAAAGCTTCTAGCTCTCAGAAGTTTACGAGAGCCTTACGTGGAAGTGTTGTAATCTGCTTAAGACGCATGGGCAAACATATATAAAGAGTTTCACTCGAAAGGGTGAAGCTCTTTCTTTCTATGAAGCATGAAGATTTGCGAGGGAAATACAAAGGGTAACATCTGTTAACTGCGCTCGCTACACTCGAAAGAGGATTAACGGTATTCTTGCGCTGACATGATGCATGCAACCAACGTATGATTTTTACCAGACCAATCAGGGGAGATGACATATGAACGGATTCTTTAACCAGAAAAACTGGTTTTATCAAGCGATGGGAACGCTTTTTGACCTCGTCGTGCTCAACGTTGTAACCCTTATCGTTTCTCTCCCGATTTTTACTGCTGGTGCGGCTCTTACATCGCTTCATTATGTTTTGTGGCGTACGGTGCGAGGTGAAGACGGCCCGCTACTGCGTATGTATTTCCAATCATTTAAGGAGAATTTCAAGCAAGTTACTTCCGTGTGGCTCGTCATGATAGTACTTGCCTTTATCGGTGGGGCCGATGTGTATTTTGACATGCACATGCAGAAATTTATCCCTAGCGCTTCTCGCGTGATGCAGCTTGCCTTTATAGCTCTCGTGGCTATTGTCACAGTTGTGGCCGTAGCAATAGTGCAGTGGTATACCATTCTTGCGTCACGATATACCAATACGAATCGGGTACATCTCAAGAATGCAGTGCTGATATCTTTGGGATACTTTCCACAGACGCTGGGTATGCTTATCTTGCTTATGGGCACGGCTATTGCTGCTGCCGCTTTCTACTCTTATGCGCTTATCCCCATGGTGATTCTCGGCGTCAGTCTCCCCCAATATTTATGCGCGCTCATATATACGACAGTTTTTAAGAAATTAGATGGAGAAACAGGAAGCGACGGTGAAACTGGTCGAGATAAGCGGTAGGAGCTAACTCGCCGGAGTACATTTTCTTCCCTGCAAGAGAGTCAAGTGTGACGAAAGTGTGTCGCGTGTCGAACGGGTTTGACATATCGAACGGGTTCGCGTTAAAATTGCAAGTACTTCCCTCGGGAAGCGCGATGATGCGTGAATATTCTGTTTCTCGTCGACGAGAAACGGTTAGGAGAGAAAATGAAAAATTGGAAACGATGGACCGCAGCACTTGCAGCAACAGTGATGTCCGTTGGAATGCTTGCAGCATGTGGCAACAACGGTGGTAGCGGTGAGACGAAGATTACTATCTTCAATTCCAAGTCTGAAATTCAGTCACAGCTTGAAGACCTTGCTGAGACTTATGGTGATGAGCATAATGTAGACGTTCAAGTCTACTACTCTTCCGATACGGTTTCTTCCCATTTGGCTACAAAATATGCATCCAACAATCCATACACCATTTCTATGGTTGATGCAAAGGATGTTTACTCCCTCGCTAAGGAGCACGCAATCGACTTGAGCGATCAGGACTGGGTTAAGGACACTGACCAGGCTATCGCAATCGACGGTAAGACTTACGGTTTCCCAGTTTCTATCGAAGCTCGTGGCCTTATCTACAATGCAGACGCTATCAAGAAGGTTACTGGTAAGGAATTCAAGCCAGAATCCATCAAGACCACCGACGATTTGAAGCAGCTCATTGCTGATTTGAAGGCTGGCGGTATGGAGTCTCCAGTAGGCGTAATGAAGGAAGACTGGTCCCTCGCAGGCCACTACCTCCCACAGGTTTATGAGATGCAGGCGGATCCAACTGCGTTCATCAAGTCTCTTCACGAGGGTTATGATTTGAACTCTGATGCACGTTGGAACTCTTTGATGGACACCTTCGATGTTTTGAAGGACAACAACTACGCAAAGGGTGACAAGGCTATCTCTGCAGAGCGCGAAGTTACTGAGCAGAAGCTCGCAACTGGTGAAATTGCTTTGATGTTTGGCGGTAACTGGGACTGGGCAGTTTTGAACCAGTACGAGCCAACCAAGAACATGGGTATGATGGCTGTTCCACAGAACGACACTTCTAACGACGTAGAAGGCAAGATGCTCGGTGGCGGTTCTAAGTACTTCTTCATCGATTCTTCTAAGAACACTTCCGCAGCTCAGCAGAAGGCTGCTAAGGAATTCCTCCAGTGGCTTGCTGAGAACAAGGATGGTCAGAAGTGGGTTGTTGACCAAGCGCACCTCGTTTCCCCGTTCAAGTCTAACAAGTTTGCGGTTTCTGACCCATTGGGCAAGTCTGTGAAGAAGTATGCTGATGCTGGCTTGCTTATCAACAACTACAACTACCTGCCAGATGATCACTACTCTGTACTGGGCGCTGACTTCCAGAAGTACCTTGCGGGACAGGAGGATCGCGCAAAGCTTGCAGGTCAGATTGTGGACTACTGGAAATCGAACGATATGAAGTCAATCCAGTAACTTTAGATACTACATCCTGAGATATCCAATCGATATCTCCTCTACAAAATTCAAAACTCAAGAATAGGGCGTGCATTGAGCCGGCGATGATAACTCGCGTACTCGCGCTTGTGCTTGTGCTTATAGCGCTACTACCAGCCGGTATGTGCACGCCTTATATCTCCCACACTACTTTCCGCTGTGCTGCATAAGAAGCTATATAAACCTGACGATTTGGTAGCAGAGCTTGTGCGGCACAAGATTTTACATTTTAGAGTTGGCGAGAGAAATGAAACAAAATAAATTTTCCTATAAACTCGGGCAGTTCTTGCTGTTCGCTGGACCTGCGACGATTCTGTTTGCCGCAGTGGTCATCGTACCATTCTTCTACGGTCTCTATCTCACTTTGACAAGCTGGGATGGCGTCGCAAAAACTAAACCATTCGTAGGCTTTTCAAATTACACGGCAGCATTTGCTGACACTGACTACTGGTCTGCGCTTGGACGCACAGCGATTTACTCGGTAATCTCCGTCGTCCTCGTCAACATTGTCGCTTTTGCCTTAGCATACCTTGTCACATCTGGCATTAAAGGACAAAACTTCTTCCGTGCGGGCTTCTTCATTCCAAACCTTATCGGCGGTATCGTCTTGGGCTATGTCTGGAAGTTCGTCTTCAACCGTGCGTTTGTCGCAATTGGCACAGCGGTCACGGGGCATGACAGCGCATCAATTCTCGGCACGACTAACGGCGCTCTCTTTGCGCTGATTCTCGTATCTGTGTGGCAGTACGCAGGCTACATGATGTTAATTTATGTAGCAGGCTTCATGGGAGTAGATAACTCCTTAAAGGAAGCTGCTCTCATCGATGGCTGCAACAACGGTCAAGCGATGCGCAACGTTATCATTCCACTGATGCGTTCATCTTTCGTTCAGTGCATCTTCCTATCTACTACACGCTGCTTCATGGTGTACGATTTGAACCTTTCACTTACGAAGGGCGAGCCTTTCAACTCCTCTGTCATGGCAGCTATGCACGTGTACAACAAAGCATTTGTCTATAAGAATTACGGTGTAGGTCAGGCTGAAGCGCTGATACTCTTCATTATCTGCGCTGTCATTGGTATGCTCCAGGTTTACATCGGCAAGAAGGGCGAGGTGGAAGCATAATGGCACAGATACAGATGCAAACTCAAGCTCCTCGAAACGTACAGAGTTCTGAAAATCGCAAAGCAATAGTCCGCGCTCGCGTGGGTCATGTGCTTACCATCATTTTGCTTATCATTCTTCTCCTCGCGTTCATTTGGCCGTTCTGGATGGTACTGACGAACGCATTCAAGAGCATGAATGATATCACTGGCGAGCCGCTGAGCGTCGTGGGGTCGCATGGTTTCACTCTCACAAACTTCACCAATGCTATGCGCAAGATGCATTTCTGGCGCGTATTCGGAAACTCCGCCATCATTACGACCTTTGCTACGATTTTGACCATTCTTCTGTCGGCAATGGCAGCATATGTCATCGTGCGTAATCCGAAGTGGGGTGCTTCCAAAGTAACGTTTGCAGCAATGGTTGCTTCCATGGTTATCCCATTCCAGGTCATCATGGTCCCATTGGTCTCCGTATATGGCGGATATCTCGGTGTCCTCAACTCGCGCATTACTTTGATTTTGATGCACGTTGGTTTCTCTGTTTCGCTGGCAGTGTTTATGTTCCACGGAGCAATTAAGACAAATGTGCCAGTTGAGCTTGAAGAGGCCGCAGAAATTGATGGTGCTTCTAAGTGGCGTACATTCTGGACGGTCGTATTCCCGCTGCTGAAGCCTACTGCAGCAACGGTGGCGATTATCGACGCTATGGCATTCTGGAATGACTACCTACTGCCATCGCTGGTCTTGACAGATAAGAAGCTGTATACCATCCCTATCGCGACGCAGGTATTTTACGGTACATATTCCACTGATATCGGTCTCGTCATGGCAGCGCTTCTACTTGCCATGCTCCCAATCCTTATCCTGTACCTAGCTTTGCAGCGTTTCATCGTCGCAGGCGTGACTGCAGGTGCGGTAAAGGGATAAAAGGGATAATGCAAGGCTAGCAACATACAAAGCTAGCATACGCTTTCATTTCTCCTTCCCTCGAGGTCCTCATAGTTTGTATACTATGAGGACCTTTTCGTAATGTTTACGCTTTTTGTGCATTGTGGCATTGGGAAGAGCTCAATATCGTTGGAATTGAGAATGAAAGTAATGAGATAAAAGCAGTAAATGAAGCAGTTAGCGTACGTTAATGACGTACGTGGCGAGTATAATAACACATGGTACCGGCGCCTTATATAGGGCGCCTTATTTGTATGCAAAGGTAGAAGATGGCTGAGAATAATTCAAATAAGCCTTTCCAGATGCCTGGTTCAGGCAAGTATATGCGTCCGGGCATTGACGACCGTCCTGATTTGGATGACGCTTTTGACGATAATCAGATGCAGGCAATCAATCGTTTGGCGATGCCTATGACGACAGAACGCATTGAGGAACAACACAGTATTGAGGATGCAGATCTTCAGGTAGCACGCATGAGCGCAGAGTCAGGTGCTGCGGCGGTAGCTGCTGTCGCTACAGAGGTGCCGGGAACGGCTTCTGCATTCCTTGATATGCGTGATCCTATGGTATCTGCTGATGGACATCGTCCGACGATGGCGGAAATTTGGCGTCTTGCTATCGGTTTCACTTTGGGCGCGATTTTGGGAGCAATCCCATGGCTGGCAATGAATTCCGTCCTCTTGCCGGAGCTATTGCTCAAAATTGACCCGGCAGCGAAAGATGCGATGGTTGCGACTATTAGCTCTGCAGGTGCTATCGTTGCGCTCTTTGCAAACCTTATCTTTGGAACTTTCTCTGACCTGACGCGCTCGCGTTTCGGTCGCCGTACGCCGTGGATTGTTAGCGGTGGCATAGTCGCAGGTGCTGCAGTGATGCTCATTGCTACTGCATCTAATGCGTGGGTAGTCGTCGTACTGATGTGTATTGCTCAGCTCGGTTATAACATGATGCTCGCGCCATTCGTTGCGACCATGTCCGACCGAGTTCCAGATAAGTTCCGTGGAACTGTCTCAGCATTTTATGGCGCGGGTATCACGGCTGGTCAGACTTTGGGAACTCTTATCGGTTCGCGCATTACAAACACTGTCCAGGGTTTCATTATTTCGGGTGTTATCTTTGCTGTACTTGGCATTATCATCGTTTTCTTATGGCCTCGCGAGAAGAGCAGCAAGAATATGCCACGTGAAGACTTCAGCATAGCGATGATACTAAACTCGTTCCGCCCGCCGCACAATGCTCCAGATTTCTATCTGGCTCTCGTGGGACGTACTTTGATGATGTCTGGCTACTTTATGATTTCGAGCTACCAGCTTTATATCGTACAGTTCTACATTTTCCGCAACGATGCTCATGCCGGACAGAATGCTAAAACAGTCATCGCTATCATGTCTACCATTACCCTGGTCGTGTCTATGATTGCAGCATTTGTATCTGGGCCGGTGGCGGACTTCATCGGTAAGCGCAAGCTTCCTGTTGCGTTGGCGTCGGTGCTTTTCGCAATTGGCGCGGCGATGCCGTGGATTTTCCATAATGCGACGGGTATGTATCTCTTCGCGGCAGTGGCTGGCTTCGGCTATGGTGTCTATAACGCTATCGATCAGGCGCTGAATGTGGCAATTCTGCCAAACCCTGAAGAGGCAGGCAAGGATCTTGGTATTTTGAATCTTGCAAATACTATTTGTACAGTCCTTGGCTCGGTCCTTACAGCAGGTATCTTCATGCTCTTCCACAGCTACGCGTTGGTCTTCCCGGTATGTATCGTCGTGGTGCTTGCGGCTGCATTTATCATCATGCAGATTAAGAGCGTGGACTAGAGACTTATGTGGGAGCTTGGGGGATTCGTGTTTCAGTGCGGTTTCCTAAACGTGCTCCCACATTATGGTCATCCAGCTCGAAGATACGTTGAGCTTTGTAAGATAGCACACAGGTAAAGGACAAAATCCTTTCTTCCAATTGAAGAATTTAATCAGCAAACACGCAGATTATGCGCGATGTTACGATGTTACAAGGAGCGCCACATGGCAGCACAGATTTGGTATGAAAAGGATGCAGATCTCTCCGTACTCGACGGTAAGAAGGTTGCAATTATCGGTTATGGTTCTCAGGGCCATGCACACGCATTGAACTTGCGTGATTCCGGTGTAGACGTCGTTGTAGGTCTTCGTCCAACTTCTAAGTCCGTTGAATTTGCTAAAGAGCAGGGTCTTGAAGTTAAGTCTGTGCCAGAAGCAACTGCAGAAGCCGATATCGTTATGATTTTGGCTCCAGACCAGTACCAGCGCACCATCTTTGCAAACGATATCGAGCCAAACCTCAAGCCTGGTGCAGCTCTCGCATTTGCACATGGTTTCAATATCCATTACGGATATATCAAGCCAACCGAAGACCACCCAGTATTCATGGTGGCTCCAAAGGGACCTGGTCACATTGTGCGCCGTCAGTACACTGAAGGTCGTGGTGTGCCAGTCGTTGTCGCAGTTGAGCAGGATCCTCGTGGCGATGCTTGGGACATCACCCTCGCATATGCAAAGGCTCTCGGCGCTCTTCGCGCAGGCGCTATTAAGACTACCTTCAAGGAAGAAACTGAGACTGACCTCTTTGGCGAGCAGAATGTTCTTATGGGCGGCGTAAATAAGCTCGTTGAGATGGGCTTTGAAGTCTTGACCGATGCAGGCTACCAGCCAGAAATTGCGTACTTCGAGGTATGCCACGAGCTCAAGATGCTCGTAGATCTCATGAACGAAGGTGGCTTGAACAAGGCTCGCTGGTCCTGCTCTGACACTGCTCAGTACGGTGACTACACCTGCACCGTTATCAACGAAGAAACTCGCAAGCGCATGGAGTACCAGCTCAAGCGCATTCAGGACGGTTCCTTCGCGAAAGAATTCATCGACGATCAGGATGCTGGCGCTCCTCACTTCAAGGAACTCCAGGAGAAGTACTCCAACGTGCGTATCGAGACCGTTGGGCCGAAGCTTCGCGCAATGTTCTCGTGGAACAAGGACGGCGTTGCTGATGCTGATGAGGGTCAGTCCTTCAACGGTAAGATTGCTCGTACGCAGGTGCAGGAGTAGTCTTAAGGCTACTTTGAGCAAGTAGATATTATGCATTGACGGGACGATCGTTGTGGTCGTCCCGTTTTTCGTCTCGCATTGATTGTGATTTTCTTTGCGAGACGTTAATTTTTTAGTAGCTACGCAGTGGCTACGAACAGAGGGAGTTGCTCGCTTTTTGTGCAGGTTGGCTCTTGTTGCGTTTTACTCTTTAGACCTTTATCGTCGTCGTTAGTGTGCTTTTATTGTATTTTGTGCAACTTGGTTAGTTTTATTTTCGCGCTTTGGCTTCACTATGAAATTGTGTTGAAGAAAAATGTTTCAACTTGCACAAAACTGTGTAAAGTCTCGAAACAACGGTAAGGTTACCACGCCGAGTACATGTTTTTTCTGTATTTTGTGCAAGTTGGTCACTTTGTATTTCCTGTTTTGGCTTCATGAAGGAATTTTGACGTATAAAAAATGACCAACCTGCACAAAACTGTGCAAAGTCAGTCTTTGTAAACTCGTATAAGCCTGTATATGCCAAATGAGTTACTGAAATTCCATTGAGATAGTCGTATCAAAATCTCGACTAGCGCTAGCTACTCATGGGACTCTTCGCTACCCTCTTAATGAAGCAATCTACCGTAATAATCTGCTCTCTCATCACAATAATCCAGCTTTAAGCTTCGCGCAGTATCGTCTCCATAATGGTCTCTTGTGGCTTCATACCCATAGCCTCGTAAAATGCCCGCGCATTGGTATTGAGTTCCCACACACCGAGAGTGATGTTGTAGTAGCCGCGCTGCGTCGCCCATTCTTGCGCAAACTCAAGTAGAGACCGCCCGACTCCCATACCGCGCGCGTCTTCATCAACGCACAAATCATCAATGTAAAGAGTTTTTATGGGTTGGAATAATGCATCCTCACCATCATGTGAATGGTCTTGAGTTTCACAAAACATATGACCGAGCAATGAAGAAGAGAGAGCGGTTTCATCAGGAGAAGCTGAATGCGCTACTGCCACGAAAACTGGGTCGTCTAGTCTTTCCAAGCGATGTTCAAGATCTGCCTGAGTGTATTTCGTAGTTATGCGAAAGAGATCTGGTCGCCCATGAGCGTGGATGAGGTTAACTTGGCGAAGAAGCTCAAGGAGAGATGGAATGTCTTCTTTTCGTGCGCGACGAATTTCGACATCAGAATGCGATTTGCGTGATTCGTGTGGTTTGTGCGAATTGTATGGCTCGCACAAACCATGAGACGGAGTCGAGTGCCCAGGCAGGTATTGAGGAGAATAAGTCATAATCCAAGCATACCCACGATGCGATGTTATCTCATGAGTTAAACTGTAATTCGAACATTTAAAGGATAAAAGAGGACAATGGCTGATAGGCATAGTAGGCAAGGCAATCAAGATAATCACAGTTTACAGTCTGACTTGAAGACCGTAGATCATTTAGACCAGCATAATCAGATGGAACGCGGCTTGAAGAATCGCCACGTTCAGTTCATCGCAATTGGTGGGACTATTGGAACGGGTCTGTTCCTTGGTTCGGGAGAGTCGATTGCTCTGACAGGGCCGTCAATTGTTTTCGTCTACATCGCTGTCGGATTATTCATGTTCATTCTTATGCGTGCCATCGGCGAGCTGATGTATCGTGATCCAAGTCAGCATACGTTCATTAGCTTCATTACGAGGTATGTTTCGCCGGCATGGGGACGATTTGCTGGATGGTCATACTGGATTGTGCTCATATTGATTGGCATGACGGAGATTGCTGCTGTCTCGACGTATTTCGTGAGTTTCTTTGGCACCTTTGGGATTGACCTCAACTCATGGAAATGGCTTATTGAACTCGTATTCTTGGTGGGGCTGACGGCCATTAACCTTATCGCGGTCAAGGTTTTCGGAGAGACTGAGTTTTGGTTTTCTATGATTAAAATCACGCTTATCGTGGGGCTCATCGTCACTGCGATAGTTATGGTTATCATTAATTATCATTACTCTGCTCAGACAATTAATGGAGTACACACAGCTGCAGGACATGCGAGTGTGATGAATATCGTAGATAATTTCCAGATTGCGCCTCGCGGGTGGAAGAGCTTGCTTATGGCTTTCCCGATGGTTTTCTTTGCTTACGAAATGATTGAGTTCGTCGGTGTGACAGTGTCTGAGACAGAGAACCCGCGCGAGATTATGCCGAAGGCAATTAACCAAATTATCTATCGTGTGCTCATTTTCTACGTAGGCGCGCTGGTGGCGATTATGGCGATTGTCCCGTGGCGTAGTTTCGTCCCAGATTCTGAGGGCAACTACGCATCTCCGTTTATCATGGTGTTCCGCTATGCAGGTGTGGATTGGGCGGCAGCGCTTGTATTCTTCGTTGTCCTCACTGCCGCATCGTCTGCGCTCAATTCTCTTCTATACTCTGCAGGACGCCATTTGTATCAGTTAGCTGAGGATGCGCCTGCCTCTGCCCCGTTGAATAGGTGGGGTCTTGGGGAAGTTTCTAAGCATAAAGTGCCTGCGCGTGCCATCATTATTTCTGCTGTAATGATTGTTCTTTCGCCTATCGTGAGCTTGATTCCAGCGATTAAGTCAGCATTTACACTGTTTTCTTCGGCCTCATCTGCGGTCATTATCTTTATTTATGTGCTGGTCCTTATCGCACACTACCGATACCGCAAGAGCCCCGACTTTGTAGAAGATGGATTCTTGCTCAAAGGCTATAAGTTCTTTGACACGGTAGGTATCATCTTCTTCCTCTTCATTTACATATCGCTTTTTGCCTCACAAGACCGCATTATTCCAGCAATTGCAGGAGTCGTGTGGCTCGTGCTCTTTGGAGGGTATTGCTTGTGGAGGCATCGCAACGATAAAGCAACGAAAACAATCGGAGCATAAAATCACGATTCATGATATCAAGGAGAGACCTTTTATCTCGTGAAAAATTCGCCCGGCCAGTCTACGGATTGCTGGGCGTTTTTCATATCACTCATGCGCGCGCATTGCCAACCGTGCGGTGCAGCGCTCACTAACTGATCTGGCGAACTAACAAAAAGGGCAGTGGACAGTATGTCTGCCCATGCTGTGGGGAAGCGTGTAGCAGCAGTGGGCATGAGAGACCAGCTGGCTAAGACCGTGTGTACGCTCTGTCCTGTGAGTCCATCAAGGAGATGATGTACCTCTTCATGGGTGTCCGCCGTTGTCCAATGGCGACGATTTGGAGCTGAAGCGCAGAGCGCACTCGGCTCGGTGACGTGGACGACACCTACTGCTTGCGACGTGTCATAAGGATTTTCCAAAGCAATGGTGAGCTCTTCTGTAGTGTATATGTCTCCTCCGGCATTGATAGTGAAGTTATCCACATTTTGCACGAGAATGTCTGCCATAAGATCGACGAGAAATCCCTTTCCTGCAGCTCCGAAGTCAAGATGTGCAGGGCGTCGGAAATGGAGCGTCGCCCCCGTATGCCAAACATCCGTGCCCCATTGACTTGAGCGATGGCTTGAATACTGGCTTGAAGAAGCGTGCGTACTGTTGTAAGACTGTCCGTACCCTAAACGTATAAGCGCATCGGCGATAGTTGGTGTAACTTTACCGGAGGTGGCTTGGAAAAGAGCATCATAGAGGTCAAATAAATCCGCTGCATATGAAGGAAAACTAATCTCAAAAGGTCCACCGTCTATATCATGCGCTGCCGCAGTGTTAATAAGGCTGTCAGAACGAAAACGCGAAAATGTGGATTCGAAATCTTCGATGAGTGTCGAGAGTTGCCCAAAAAGTGCAGGGAAACGAGAAAAGTCTGAACGTTGAGAGCTTACGATAATGCCAGTACCCACGGCTTGCGGAAAGAGAAGTGTAAACACAGACGGATCTGACGTAACCATACTCGTACTTTACACGAGATTACATGAGATATTAAGAAAAAACTCTTTACATTTTCTGAAATTCCTTTAGTCTTGAAATGTGCGTTATGCACAAAATTATGTGAGAAGTTAACGAATTATAGAAGACAAGGACAATACCTAGGATGAGCCGAAAGACTTACCTCTACACTCAGAGTGCACGAAAAACTGCACTTATTGGGCTTGCCCTCCTTGGTTTTCTTCTCTTTTCCTTCTCGCTCGTCTTAAACTCTTATGCGAACGGCGCTGAAAGTATGCAGAATACGCGCAGCGCGCAGAGCCGTAGCGCAGACGCTGTGACTGCACGGTCATGGAGTGAAGTGGCGTCTTCTTTAGCGAAGAATCTTGATGCCGGTGTGAGCGCTTTGGATTCTCAGGATTCTCACGATGTAGCAACAGCTGCTGCATCTTTTCAGCGTGCGTACAACGTGGACTATATCGCTTCTAATATGGCAGTCGTTATAAAGCAGTATATCTCGGAGGACAGCGCGCAGCAGATTCAAAATGAGCTACTCTCATTGACGACGGACGTTTATTCGCAGTCGAAGAAGAGTACAATTTCCAGTCGAGTAAAAACGCTCAAGGAGACTCTCACAGGTTTTGCGGCACAGCTCGATGCGACGCAAGGATTGAAAAATCCACGCGACTATGCGGCAGAACGCATTGCTCAGACTCAAGCTGAACGTAAAAAATTAGATGCGTCAAAGACTCGTAAAAATACTGGTCGTGGCTCTCGCTCGTGGAGTGAGATTGCTGATGAAATGACAGGAATTCTTGACAAAGCGCAGAAAGCGGCTACGAGTGAGGGCAATGACTCTCAAGGGTCCGACCTTGTCAACAACGCTTACTACCAGTATTACGAAAAGCTAGGCTTTGAAAAAACTGTCATGAGTGCGATTTCTGGCGCCCGCGTATCTGAGGTGGAAAACCAGTTCAAAGAGACTCGCAAGTCCATGATTAACGGCAAGCCAGATGCCATAGTGGTCAAGAATGTTGCAACGTTGAAAAAGATGCTTGTCGCCGATGCAAAAATTTTGGACAACGGTGCAGTATCTCATGTCAATCCTTTTATCTCTTTCGTCACGTCTACTTTCGGGCAAGCATTTATCATTCTGCTACGTGAAGGAGTGGAAGCTATCCTCGTCGTAGCGGCAATTATCTCGTACCTTGCAAAGACACGAGCAACAAAGATGCTGAAATTTGTCTATGTAGGTGCGGGACTAGGACTTGTGGCATCGGGCATTATGGCAGTGCTGCTCATGTTTGTTTACACGGCAGCACAAGGCGCAGGACAGGAGCTGTTCGAGGGAGTTACCGCTCTCATTGCGATGATTATGCTTCTCTTTACATCTAATTGGATGCTATGCAAGACAGGGAATAAAGCGTGGGTCGGATTCATCAACGATAAAGCCCAGCAAAGTATATCGCGGGGAAGTGTATTCTCTCTAGCTCTTCTTGCATTTCTTGCAGTTTTCCGTGAGGGTGCAGAAACGGTGATTTTCTACCAGGCGTTGGCGTCTATGGTGACTGGCACAGATTTCTCTCCGTTGTGGTGGGGAGCGGGTGCTGCAGTAGTGGCTCTCATTGTCATCTTCTTGCTGTTCCGCCTCACTACGATGAAGATTCCGTATAAGGAATTCTTTGCGGTGATGAGCATTATCATGGCAGTCATGGTTGTCGTCTTTGCTGGTTCAGGACTCCATGAACTCATTGAGGCAGATGTGATAAATGGTACGTATATATCCACATGGCCGACAAATGATTTCTTAGGAATCTATCCATATGTGCAAACCGTAGTATTCCAAATTGTTGTAGCAGTTATCGTCATAGCACTTTTGACGATAACTGCGATACGGACTGCGGCACGAGCACGGCGCAAACGTCATCTGGCGGAGCAGCCTAACCGAGTGAGTCAAACGAGTCAGCAGAATCAACCGTAAAGATTGCTAGAAATTTTCCCTCATAAGCATAAAGCGAATATAAAACCTCACAAACACTCTAGAGAAAGTGAACACTATGAAGAAGTGGAAATCAATGACCGCAGCAGCTGCTCTCATCGTTACTGCAGCACTGAGCTTAGCAGCATGCGCTCCGGCATCGAGTAGTTCCTCCAAGTCCGCGAATTCTTCGTCGACATCATCGAACTCAGCAAATTCGACAAAGTCTGGGTCTAACTCATCGTCGAGCAAAGGCTTCGAGGAGTTTCCTATCGGCACAGACCAGGAAGCTGGACCGTTAAATGTAGCAATGGTCTACTTCCAGCCGGTGGATATGGAACCAGCAGGTATGGGTCTTTCTGCCGCGGAGTCGAGTTTCCATCTCGAAGCAGACATTCACGCATTGAAAAACAATAATCTCGGATATGCAACGGGCGAGTACGTACCAGACTTAACTGTTTCCTACGAAATCATCGATAAGAATTCAGGCGAAACAGCTACTTCCGGCACCTTCATGCAGATGAACGCCGCGGACGGTCCTCACTACGGAGCAAACGTCAAGCTCGACAAAGCTGGCTCCTACACCCTCAAGTTGTCGATTGCCTCACCGGTAGAGAAGGGCTGGGCGCTGCATGTCGACAAGGAGACAGGTGTAAAGGGCACGTTCTGGACTAAGCCACTTAAAGTGAAGTTTGACTGGAACTATACGCCTATGCAGTGGTAGCCTTCGTCACAACGATAGTGAGACTTCATTATGCTTGAACAATTCGTTTCTGCGCTTCCGGGCTCTTTTGCACCGATTGTACTTACTGTCGTCGTAGGCGCAGTGTGCAAACCTGACGATGAGCGATATCATCGCACGTCGCGTTTGTGGAGAATTGGCGGAGTGGTTATCGGCTTGATAGGGGCGATAGTGTTTGCAGCCTTGCGCGCTACGGGGGAGCTTACACAACGCACGATTGTCAATGTGCCGACTCTTATCGCATGCCTTATCTGTGATGGAGCGCTGGTTGTTCTCTTTGCAGTGGCTGCATGGAAGAATGGTCAGAATCGCGATGACCGCGCTACTCAAGATACTCGGCGAGGCGTGCAAATCGACGTGCGTAACGCTGTTTTTGCAGTTGCTTTAGCAGTGACGTACTTTCGTGCTTTCCCTGACGTTATTTTGCGCGTGACGAGTTTTGTGCAGGCGGGAGAGTCTTTCTTCACCTCTGACATGCTGATGCGCGCATTAGGGTTTGCTTTGGGAATTGGCACAAGCGTTGTCATAGCGGCTATTTTCTCTACGATGACGTCGAGCGTATCGTCTCGTATCTTTGCGGTAACGGGTATTGCGCTCGTACTTCTCATCGCCGCACAGCACATTATTGACATTACGCAGATTTTGTATAGCACTGGTGTCATTATTTTGTTCCCTGCGACTTTCGCACTTCTGGCGTGGGGGCTGAATCATACTTTAACTATCGTTATCGCGCAGGCGGCAGTCTTTATCATTCCTGTGATTGCGAGCATCATCGTCGGATGGAAGACTGCTCTTGTAGGAGAAAACTTGGCAATCGTCCGATCTCGTCGAGCGATGAAACGTCGCTCTTATGTGACTGCTGTTTTCGGGCTTGTCTCTATGCTCGCCATGGGGTATGCGCTCACATATGGGGTAGCGGCTACGCATGAAGAAATCGCTGAACTTAAAGCGGAAAGCTATAGTGTAAAAAACGGATTTGCTCACATCAAACTTTCTCAAGTCTCAGATGGGCATTTGCATCGCTTTGAGTACACGGCGAAAGACGGTACAAAGATGAGTTTCCTTGCTATTAAAAAAGGTGGTGGATCGGTCGTCGTTGTACTCGACGCTTGCGAGAATTGTGGCGATGCGGGTTACTACGAAAAAGATGGAAAAGTTATCTGCAAGAAATGCGATGTTGCGATGAATGTGGCAACTATCGGATTTAAAGGTGGCTGTAATCCGATACCGCTTGACTTTACTAATAACGGCAAAACAGTGAGCGTGCGCACTGCTGATCTAGATGCGCAATCTCAGGTTTTCAGGCGTTAGAGTTCTAGGCGCCAGATAGGAAAGTACAGGAAAGTAAAGATGTTTTTCCTCCGCATGATTTCTCGCTCGCTAACGCAAGAATTACGCAAACGTTTACTCATGGGATTGACGATATTTCTTGCCGCCACCGTATCAACTGCTATGCTGGGCATTGTTTTTGACGTAGGAGATAAGCTCACGGATGAGCTGTCTACGTATGGCTCCAATATCACCGTACGCCCACAGTCTGATGCTGTTCTCTCGGACTTGTACGCATCTTCATCGACGTCGACGGCAAGCTCATCACAGTCGAATCCTACTCAGTTCATTAAAGAGTCTGACTTATCGAAGATTAAGACAATTTTTTGGGCATACAATATTTTGAATTTTGCTCCTCAGCTTAATGAGCACGTGACCGCCACTGTCAGCGCTCACGGCGCAGACAAAGAGCAAACAGCGCAGCACGTTCCAGTAGTTGGCACATGGTTTGCTAAGACTCTTAAACTCAACACTGGCGAAAAAACGGTGGTTGGTGTGCACACGATGCGGTCGTGGTGGAAGCTCAATGGTTCATGGGCAAGCGACGACGGTGCAGACTGCATGGTCGGCTCCACTTTCGCCAAGCAGTATCACGTTGCAGTGGGAGATTCTATTACGCTATCGTCTGATACTCCTCATGGTGGAATGAAGACATTGACCGTTAGCGGGATTTACATGTCGGGCGATGACGATGACAAGGCAATTTATACGTCGAGCGCAAACCTTCAAGCAGTGACAGATCTTGACGATAAAGTCAACTACGTTGAAGTCAAAGCGCTGACAACTCCCGAGAATGATTTGGCGCGCAAAGTGGAGAAAAGTCCTGATCAAGTCTCTCAAACAGAATGGGACACGTGGTACTGTACAGCATATCCAAGCTCTATCGCTTACCAGATTGAGGAAGTTTTGCCCGGTGCTGTAGCAAAGCAAGTACGTCAAGTTGCTGCTTTGCAAGGAAATGTTTTGCGCAAGACTCAAGCGATCATGATAGTGATGACAGTGTTGACACTGATTGCAGCTGCTATTGCTGTGGCGAATCTCATGGCTGCGGCTCTGTCTCAGCGGGGAAGCGAAATCGCATTACGCAAGGCAATTGGCGCAAAAAATAGTGAAGTTATGCGCTTTATCTTGGCTGAGACTGGGATAATTTGCGTGATAGGAGCGGTTATTGGTGCTCTAGCTGGCACGGGTGTGGCACAGGTTATCGGCATGAAAGTGTTCCATGCGGGAATTGTCATGCGGCCAATGGTCTTTGTGCTTGTCGCTGTATTAATCGTGCTGACTGTACTTGTGGCATCGATATCGGCTCTGCGTTCCATTCTCCACGTCAAGCCAGCGGAGGTGCTTCATGGAAGATAAGCAGCAGTTTACGGTTAAGGATTTGAGACGCCAGGAGCGCGCAAATCGTTCTATGTTCTGGACGATGATTCGCGGCGCTGTCTTTCGGCGTCGATCTCGTGCGGTTATGGCAGTTGTTGCTTCTCTTGTAGGGGCTGCGACACTCTTCACGCTGGCAATGGTATGTCTCGTCGTACCGCAGCAGATGACAGAGGAAATGCGTACGTACGGTGCAAATCTTGTCGTCACGAGCAACAAGACAGGAAGAACATCTCAGGGGATTGACCACAGCCTTGTCCAGCATACGACTGAGATGGTGACGGCGACTGGTTTTCGCGAGATTCATGCCACGTACCGTTATGAAACCGTTCGCATTAACTCCGCGTCCTATCAGATGGCGGGAATTGATAGCGCATCTGTAAAAGCGATGAATAAGTTCTGGGATGTGACAGGCGCCTGGCCGCAGAAGACGAACCACATCATGCTGGGTTCGGACATCGCTTCGAAACTGAGTGTCAAAGTGGGGCAGTCCATCACAGTGGGATACTCGACGAGCGGTAGTTCCATTCTCGACACGAATGGCACACGTATGCAGGTCGTCGGCATCGTGAGTACTGGCGGAAATGAAGACTCCATGGTTTATGCCACGCAGGATACACTTAACCAGTTGACCGGGCTGTCTCGTGGGGCAGACGTCATTGAGTACTCTTCTGCAGCAACGGGTGCGAATCTGACGAAGCTTGTGAACAATATTAACGATATGACATCTATGAACGTTACGGCACAAGCAGTGAGCAAGATTTCCACGGCTAATGCCAGCGTTATCACCATGCTGACGACGCTGTTTTGGATTATTTCTCTCGTCATCATTGCCTTAACCCTTGTGGGAGTATCGACGACGATGACGTCTATCGTGGCACAACGTCGCAACGAAATCGGTCTGCGCAAAGCCTTGGGTGCTTCTCGCACATCTATCGCACGAGAGTTTTACGTAGAATCGGCACTCTACGGAATAGTAGGCGGTGTGCTAGGTGTCGTAGTGGGCATTATTGTGTCGTGGATACTCATTAACGCTGTTTTTGCGCGAAATGCTGCACCAAACGTGTGGCTCATGTGCGGCTGCGTTGTAGCTTCTGCCTGTATCGCTGTCATAGCATCTGTTGTCCCTGTGCGAAAAGCCTCGCAGATTAATCCTGCTGTAGTTTTGCGAGAAGAGTAGAGATGAGTAGCACAGAAAATGAAAGTTCGAGGAGAAATTATGGCAGACAATAGTGAAGTTCTTCTGCACCTTGATCACGTGTCTAAGATTTATGGCGATCTCCACGCGCTTGACGATGTGAGTTTAACGGTGCCGCAAGGTCAGTGGCTCTCTATCGTAGGATCTTCTGGCTCCGGCAAAACGACGCTGATGAATATCATCGGATGTCTCGACTCTCCGAGCAAAGGTTCGGTGACTTTGCAGGGAAAGAATCTTGAAAACTTACGTGAACGAGAACTTGCTGATGTGCGTAAAAATGTCATTGGTCTCGTGTTCCAGAAGTTCTATCTTGTTCAGCATTTAACTGCTATCGAGAATGTGATGGCGGCGCAGTACTACCATTCAGTTGTTGATGGAGAGCAGGCAATGGATGCGCTCCGTCAGGTCGGTCTTGAGGAGCGAGCACACCACTTGCCACGCGAACTTTCTGGCGGTGAGCAGCAGCGTGTATGTATCGCTCGCGCGTTAATTAACTGCCCTGAAATCATCCTCGCAGATGAGCCGACAGGAAACCTCGACGAGGCAAACGAGCAAATCGTGCTCGACCTGTTCAAAAATTTGCATGAACAGGGTACGACCATCATCGTCGTCACTCATGACTCTACGGTAGCGGGACAAGCACAGCGCGAGATAATGCTCAACCACGGTAAACTCGTGGGGGAGCATTGGAATGACCTCGAAGCAAAGAAAGCTTTTGACGCGCTCGCAGCCACGAACTCACAGGTAGCTGCCTCGCTCGATACGGGCTTCGATGATCCTACGAAAAGCGCGAAGAGTACAATGTCACGTGACAAGGCTTAAGGAGGGATGATGAGTAATTCTGTCCTCGTCAACACTCAAGTTAGCACCCGAGTCAGCATGAGTGAGAAGACTCGACCAGCGGAAGCGACGATTGGTGTCAAAGCTGGAGCGCTCGCAGCTGTGACTGTCCTCGCCACGGGAACATTGCTTGCTGGGTGTGGTTCTCAATCTGCCCCTGCCGCGGGGAATAATACAGATCTTCAGAGCAACTCTACGCAATCAGACACGTCTACACATGATAAAGATTCCAGTTCTGCTCCTTCAAATACGATGAAGTTCCCTGCTGCATCACAGGATACAGGCACGTACAAGGATGGCACCTATCATGTCACTGGCGGGTATGGGATCAATGCAAAAAATCAGCTTTCTGTAGACCTCACAGTTTCGGACGGCAAGATTAGCGATGTGCGCGTAGAACCTGAGACAGATAACGCTATCTCTAAGAAATATGGCGAGAAGTTTGTACAGCAAATTCGCTCCGAAGTGGTAGGAAAAGATCTCAAAGGCATGAATGTGGATATTGTTGCTGGGGCGAGCTGGACTACGCAGGCGTTTAATCAGGCGCTGACGAACATCCGTGGTGAAGCGGCTGCGACTACAGAAACCTCAGGACAGTAAGAGTGAGATTCGTGACAGATATGTCGACAGATACAGTAGAGTCTACGCACAAGGCACCCATTATTTACTGGGTAGTGCCATGCTACAACGAAGAAGATATGCTGCCGCTGACAGCCCGTATCCTTACACCCAAGATTAATTCTTTGATGGCATCTGGTCTCGTCTCGCCCACGAGCCGTGTACTCTTTGTGGACGACGGCTCCAAAGATGCCACGTGGTCAGTGATTTCTATACTTCATGAGAGTGACCCTGTGCTGTATGGTGGCGTCAAACTCGCACACAATCGCGGTCATCAAAATGCCTTACTGGCTGGTTTGATGACGGCGAAAGAAGCAGGGTGCGATGCGGCAATTTCTCTCGATGCAGATCTCCAAGATGACATCAATGTCATGGATGATTTTATTCGCTTATATATGGAAGGCAATGAAATCGTCTATGGTGTGCGCTCATCTCGCCAGACCGATACTGCATTTAAGCGGTGGACCGCTGAGCTTTTCTATGCCCTCTTCCGTCTCTTTGATGCGGACACGATTCCCGACCATGCTGATTATCGTCTCATGGGCGCTCAAGCGCTTGATGCGCTCAGCGAATACACAGAAGTCAACCTTTTCCTCCGTGGAATGGTACCGGACCTTGGATTTAAGACGGAAAAAGTGTACTACAAACGAGGTGTGCGGGAAGCTGGGGAATCAAAGTACCCGTTGAAAAAGATGATTTCTTTCGCTCTACAAGGCATCACATCATTCTCTACAAAACCGCTGAACTTTGTGACGTGGGCAGGATGGATGTCTATTATTTTTTCTATAGGCATGTATATTTATGCATCGATTTCCGTGCTTACCAGTCATGCAATTTGGGGCTGGAGTTCTCTCATTTGCTCAATATGGTTTATCGGTGGTCTCATCATGGTGTCGCTCGGCATCGTAGGCGAGTATATCGGAAAGATATACCTTGAAACGAAAAGGCGCCCACGATACCGAGTTGAGCAAAAGTTGTAGCGACTATAGAGGAATTGGTTATATAGCGGGATTGTAGTGAAAATCCGTTTACTTATGTAGGCGAGAGGAAATCTCGTACGCTACGACGAGTCCTACACACCAGAGAGGGCCTATCCATGCTGCTACTCGATAGCTTGGTGACAGCCACATTAAGACATAAATCAAGACCATCGCCACTAGGATAATCCATGGGGTCACATGTGCGGCAGGAAGCTTGAAGGTCAGCTTTTTCTCACCTTCCTTCCCGATAACTTTACGGAATTTCATCTGTGTGATAGCTATCATCGACCAGTTCAAGATAGCAGAGAACGTCGCGATGGACATCAGATAGTTGAATGCAAAGTCTTTCCAGATGAAAACGACGACGACTGCTATGACTGTGACGGCTGCGGAAACGAGTACGCCTGCGGCTGGAACGTTACGGCTATCTGTCTTCTTGAGGAATGCTGGTGCATTACCCTGCTGAGCGAGAGAGTAGAGCATGCGAGAGTTTGAGTAGAGGGCAGAATTATAGACAGAAATGACTGCGGTCAAGCACACAAAATTCAGCAATCCTGCTGCAAAGTGCACGCCGACAGAGTCAAAAATCTGAACGAATGGACTGACAACTACGCCATGTGCATTAGGGACGCCAATCTTGTCCCATGGCACCACGCACATAATGACAGCTAAAGCAACGACATAGAAGATGAGAATGCGCCACGGTACCTCATTTGTTGCTTTAGGGATGGACTTCTTCGGGTCTTCAGCCTCGCCTGCGGTGATACCGATGAGCTCAGTGCCGCCGAAACTAAACATAACGACGACAAGTGCCATCAAGACGCCCGAATACGTGGTGCCACCGTGTGCGCCGTCTGTGTGCTGGATACTAAGAATCGAGTGAGGGAAGAAGTTCGCAAGATGCGACAGAGATGGAATCGTCCCATCTATGCCAGGAATAGCAAAGATGATGACCACAAGTCCCGCGATAATCATGGCAATGACGGCGACGATCTTGATGATAGCAAACCAAAACTCAAATTCGCCAAAAGCCTTAACGCCAAGTAGATTCGCTGCTGTAATCAGCACGAGGAACACAGCAGCTGTAATCCACGCAGGAATGTTGGGGAACCAATACTGGACGAATTGGCCGACGACTGCGAGCTCTACCATGGAGACGAGTACATAGTTCGCCCAGTAATTCCAACCACTCACGAAGCCGGCACGCTTGCTCCAGTAACGGGTCGCGTAGTAACTAAACGCTCCAGCCTTTGGATCGTATGTACTCATTTCACCGAGTGCTCGCACGATGAGGAAGATAAGTGCGCCACCGATAAGGTATGTCAGCAAGATTGATGGGCCTGCAAGCTGAATGGATTCAGCAGAACCGTAGAAAAGTCCTGTGCCGATAGCTCCGCCAAGAGCGATAAGTTGGATATGGCGATTTTTCAAACCCTTCTTGAGCTCGTTAGAATTACTGCCACTCTGTCCCTCGGGTGCGCTCCTGCTTGCGGATATAGAATCTGTGGACTCCGTCTGCGGCTCTAGCAGCGACTGTGACTGTGACTCAGTGAGATTGGCGTCATTGGTGTCGCTCATCTCGTGTTTCCTCTCTTCGATGTGTTTTACATTTATAGTTACTCTTCTACACGCATTGTCATAGAAGGCGTGAATTTAGCTCAAATCGTGGTACTTAAACTACTATTTAAGTTTAAGTACATATGCGATGGCGGAGGACTTATATAGAGGACTTATAGGTAGAAAGTAGAGCTTAATTTTTAGTGAAGAGTTGCCCGCCTATAGAGATGCGCGTCTTTGACGTGTCTCCACCTCCGTTGGATAGGCCAGAGGCGAAGAGTTGAACGGGACCAGACTTACATGCATTATCATCGCTTGTACACTGCATAGACCAGTTGATGTGCTGAGGGTTGTCCTCATCATCCACGCTCGCGCATGTGCTTGTCGAGCCGTCGGCAAATGTGCAACTGCTTGGTGAGCCTGATGAATCATCGCCGTATGTGATAGAGCAGTCGCCATTGAGCGTGAACTGTGTATCTCCGCGAGAGAAAGAGCCTGCAAATGGGGCACAAATCCCGTCAGTATCCTTCTCGCGCTCCTTAGCATCTGCTTCGGCCTTTGCTTTCTGGGAGTTTTGAACAGCAGTCATAGTGTTGTTCAACGTTCTTTTTGCATCGTCGTATTGGTCTTTTGTGACGGACTTTGTGCTCTGTTTGAGAAGGTTATCAGCGGAGTCAATTGCTTTCTTGAGGTTGTCGCGAGTAGCTTCGTCCGCTACTTTATCTTGCGATTCAGTGTAGAGCGTTTGTGCTTCTTGACGTTTAGCGCTTAACTCATTTTTAGCGGTGCTGACTGCTTTTGCATTCTTTGAATTGCTCACAGCGGTCTTTGCCTTAGTAATTGTCGTCTGGTAGGTTGATTGACTTGAAATCGCCGAATTAGCATCTTCGGTAATGCTCTTGAGTTGAGTGTCGCTTAAATCTGCTGAGCACTTCTCGAGATTGTTAACCTTCGTGATAGAAGCGTTCGCTTGACTAATGGCATTCTGTATATTGGTGAGAACGGAAGTATCTTCAACTTGGTCGGAGGACGTTTTTGCCTCAGCATCTGCATTATTTATTGTTTTTTGCAATTCCTGCGATGATGACTGAGCAGACTTTACACTTGTGACACATGCATTGACAAGCTGCTCATGGGTGGCAGCAGTTGCAGTATGGCGAATGAAAATGGTAAGTGCCACGATGAGGATAACTGCGAGTACACCTGCGATACCCCATATAAGAACGCGGCGAGTATTGCGATCCACGCCGTTTGAGCTGCTACCGGCTGATGACGTATGGGTGTGACGTCCGTTTGTGTGCGTGTGAGAGCCTTCAGCTTCTCCTTCATCTTCGCTGACGAGCGCTGCAAACTGTGACGTGAACGTACTCTCCTCAGGCAGCTCTGGCAACGTCTGCAACTTTTGAGTCTCTTGTGGGTCTTGAAGTTCTTGCTGATTTTGTGGTTCATGAGAGCCTTGGAGAGGCGTTTCATCTTCTGGAAGTTGAGCAGGGAGCATAAGCGCGTCGTCGGCAAGTGGATCAAATGCAGCTGTTGCTTCGGGGTCTTCGACATTATTAGTATCTGAAGCTTGTGATGAGTAGCGTTGGCTGATATCTTCCGGTGTAACCTTCTTCAAATTTGTAGAAGTATTCGTCGCGAGTTGAGCCAAAGATTGTGTCATTTCAATGTCTTGAACTGGCTCAATGTAGTTAGTCCCGCGCGAGGAAGAAGAAGTATTGGAAGAAACTGAGCTAGACGGTGTGGCAGAACTGGTAATGCGGTGGAAATCTATGCCATCTAAATTGGGGATATCCCATGAAGACTCATGAGACGCAGGCTGCTGTTCTGGTTGGTGTGTCGAGTTAGAGCTATCGCCATTGTCGGAATTATCGTGTCTTAAATCAGCCATAACGCTCTGCTTCCCTGTGTTTTCTTGATTTCCTAGCGGCTGTGCGCCTTTGAGCTGACACCGTACGGTGTCTCTATCTCTCCATGCTTGAAGCCGCATTGCTGCTTAGTACGGTAATAGTTTAGCGTATAAGGCTCTCAAAGGGGAGTGCCGTGCAGTAAGGCTAAGTATTGTTTGCATTCAGCGGCATTAGTGTAGAGCTCAGTATGCTCACATGTCGGACAATCGTAAGTCATTTTCATAATTTGTTTGCCCGATTAACTAATTCTATGTTACGCTAGAAACTCTAAATGTGAACGTTCACATTTAGAGCACTCTGAAAAGAGTTTCGATGACGACGCTCATCAAAGGAGATATTATGAGTGACGAAACAACTGTAGCTGAAACGGCGCAGCTTAAACTCACAGGGCTGGAGAAGATACGCTACTATGGTGCGTATTTGCTCTTCGCATTGCTGTGGATGGGGGGGCTAACTATCGTATCTGCGGTTTTGCTGCCACAACATATGAAGGATGTGCTGGGCGATGCGGATGCAGCTACCAAGGTCTTCACTGTCTTAAATGTGGTCACGGCTATCGCGTCCCTCGTGTCAAACCTCTTGTTTGGAAATCTTTCTGACCGTACCCGCTCTCGCTTCGGACGTCGTGCTCCGTGGATTTTGGGTGGCGGTATTGTAGGTGGCGTGTCCCTCTTCCTTACGGGCATTTCCACGAACCCATGGACTATTGGATTCTGGTACTGCGTATGCATGTTTGGCCTGAACGCCATGATTGCGCCAGTTATCGCATCCTTCTCCGATCGAATCCCTGAAGATATGCGTGCTTCTATGTCTGCATTTATGGCTCTCGGTCAGACTGTCGGTCAGTCCGTGGGTACCATCATTGCCGCATATTTCATTTCGAATACTTTGCCAGGATTCCTTGCCGCTGGTATTCTCATGGGTATCTCCGGCATTATCACTATTCTTGTATGGCCGACAGAAAAGTCTTCAGCAGACCTTCCTCCAGTAAAGGCAGGCTGGGCAGAGTTCTGGGCTTCTTTCATCCCGCCTACTAAGGGTGCTCGTGATTTTTGGCTCGCATTTGGTGGGCGAACACTTCTCATCTTCGGCTACTATATGATTACGAATTATCAGCTTTATATCCTTCAGGATTACATCGGTCAGGACAAGAAAACTTCCGGGGCGACTATCGCTACAATGTCTGTGCTTATCATGATCTTTGGCTTGATTGGCTCTCTTGGTTCTGGCTTCATCTCTGACAAGATCGGTAAGCGCAAGGTCCCCGTAGCACTTGCAAGCGTTCTTATGGCTATCGGGTATGCATTGCCGTGGATTTTCAAGACTGGCTGGTCCATGTTTGGATTCGCGATCTTTGCAGGATTCGGCTATGCAGTGTACGGTGCAGTAGATCAGGCGCTCAACGTTGATGTGCTTCCAAACAAGGAGGAAGCAGGTAAAGATCTCGGTATCTTGAATATCGCGACAACTCTCGGCCAGATGGCTGGTCCTATCTTGACCGGTGTACTTGCTACGACTGTTGGTTACGCTGCTGTATTCCCAACGGCAATCGTCTTCTCAGCACTCGCAGTGGTCTTCTTCTTCATGATTCGCTCTACGAAGTAAAAGATGTCCATTGCAGCAGAAGAGAGTTATAAGAAGAAATAACTCATAATTTCAGAGCGTATCGATATCATGCTTTCTATCTTTCCATCCTCGGCATGAACGGTGCGCTCTGGTTTATTCACAATTATTCATATCAATTGCAAAGAGGCAAGGTAATCACAATGGTAACGTGGATTTCTACAACGCAGGACGATAAGTTCGTCGATAACGCGATCAATACAACTGCCGTACAGGAGTCAGAAGACTTCCAACTGACAGGAGAAAAATTCCAAGCAGTACGTGGCTTTGGTGGATGCTTCAATGAGCTCGGCTATCAGGCATTAACTGAAAAAGCATCTGCTGAAGATGCTGAAGAAGTCTTCAAGGAACTCTTCGATCCATCTGAGATGAATTTTGTCTTCAACCGCGCACCGGTGGGGGCAAATGACTTTTCGCTCGACTGGTATTCCTATGACGAAACTGACGGTGATTTAGAGCTGAAAGACTTCAGTATTGCACGCGATGAAAAGACACTGATTCCTTACATTAAGCGAGCTCAAAAGTATCAGCCAAATCTCGAGCTTTTCGCTTCGCCATGGTCACCTCCTACGTGGATGAAATTCCCTAAGGTGTACAACTTCGGACGTCTCGTGATGACTCCAGAAAATCTCCAGGCATACGCGAACTACTTTGTCAAGTACGTACGAGCCTATGAAGCGCAAGGCATCAAGGTCACACATCTCTTCCCACAGAACGAAGTATTCGCAGACCAGAAATTCCCAAGCTGCTTGTATGACAGTGAGGATATGAAGATTTTCATCCGCGATTATCTTGGTCCAACCTTCGAACGTGAAGGCATCGACACACAGATTTGCCTAGGTACGTTGAACGGTCCGGAAGATATGGCGTTCACGGGTGTCGGCTATGGCATGCGTATGGATAATTACAATCGCTGGGTGGACAATATCCTTTTCGATGAGGATGCTCGCAAGTATATCAAGGGCATTGGCTACCAGTGGGCAGGACGAGCGGCTGTACAACGTACTCATTCGTCGTGGCCACAGATGGAAATCTTCCAAACTGAATCTGAGTGTGGCAATGGCGAAAATGCGTGGGATTATGCAGAGTATATTTTCCATTTGATGAACCATTACTTCAAGAATGGTGCGACCACATATACCTACTGGAATATGGTGCTCACCGAAGTAGTGTCTACATGGGGATGGATGCAAAACTCGCTCTTTACTGTCAACTCTAAGACCGGCGAAGTGACACGTAATCCTGAGTACTATGTCATGAAGCATTTTGCGAAGTACGTCAAGCCTGGCGCTCGCGTCCTCGGCACGTCGGGACATTTCAACTCCATGGCCATCGCATTTGAAAATCCGGATGACACAATCGTTGTCGTTGCACAAAATGCGCTCAACCAGGATATGCCATTCGCTTTTGCGAATCCGGAGCATCCTGAGCAGGGCTTGAATGTCACATTGAAGGCGCGTTCCTTTAATACGTTCGTGCTTGACTAGTTTTGGGTGTTTTGTGCAGCTTGCGACATTCGAATAAGTGCATGTAAACGTAAGTGCGTGAGTTGTGTAAATTGCGGAGAAGACCGCGAGATTATTGCGAAAATAGTAGGTAGTTCTCGCGGTTTTTTCAAGTTTTGTGCAGGTTGGCACATTTATATGAGGTGAAATCGAGTTGGATGAGTATAAAAATGTCCCGACTTGCACAAAATAGTGAGAAAGCGCATAAAGGCATCGATAAAAACGGCACGTTAGAGCGCCCATGCATATCTTCTTCAGTAGCTATATTGCTCTTCTCCTATTAGAAAAGCATAAAATTTAAGAAAACGTAAGGAATAAAGACCATGAGTAAGACACATACAAATCAGTTCCTTTTTGGTGCGGCATACTACGACGAATATATCCTTCCTCATAATCTTGATCGTATCGAAGAGGACTTCGCTATGATGCGCGAGGCAGGGATGAACGTCATCCGCATCGCTGAATTTACATGGAGCACAGAAGAACCTGAGCCAGGTGTCTTCAATTTTGAGCATGTAGACCGCGCGCTTGCGGCAGCTGAAAAGTTTGGTATCAAGGTCATCATTGGTACTCCGACTGCTGCGGTGCCGAGCTGGCTTGTTGAGCTTGACCCTCATGTGCTCGCGGTACAGGATAACTCGGGACAAGCAAAGTATGGTGCTCGTCAGAACATGGACATCGTCAATGGGACGTATCGCTTCTATGCAGAACGCATTATTCGTAAGCTCGTATCTCACACTGCCCCACACAAGCAGGTCATCGGTTTCCAAGTAGACAATGAGACGAAGTACTACGATTCCTGCTCTCCAGACATGCAGAAGCTTTTTGTACAGTCTCTTCGCAAGCGTTTCCATGACTCTACCGATGAGATGAATAAAGCGTTTGGCTTGGATTATTGGTCTAATCGCGTAGATTCGTGGGAGAATTTCCCTGATGTGTCTGGCTCTATCAATCAGTCTCTTCGTGGGGCGTTTGACGAATTCCGCCGCGGAGTAGTTACTGAGTATTTGGCATGGCAGGCAAGCATCGTGCGAGAATATGCGCGCGATGGCCAATTTGTGACTCAGAATTTTGACTACGAATGGCGTGGCTACTCCTTCGGTGTACAGCCTGCTGTCAATCATTTTGATGCTGGCAAAGCGCTTGATATTGCAGGCGTTGATATCTATCATCCGACTGAAGAACATTTGACAGGCAAGGAAATTGCATTCGGCGGCGATCTGTCGCGTAATGTCAAGGATGGACGTAATTTCATCGTTCTTGAGACACAAGCGCAGGGGCAGCACGGGTGGCTTCCGTACCCAGGGCAGTTGCGTCTCCAGGCATATTCGCATGTGGCAAATGGCGCAGATGGTGTGATGTACTGGCATTGGCATTCCATTCACAATTCGTTTGAAACGTATTGGAAGGGTGTACTGTCCCATGATTTTGCAAAGAATCCTACTTACGAAGAAGCTGGTATTTTTGGACGAGAAATGGAATCACCAGAAATTGGAGGTCGTTTGCTTCATTCGAAGAAGAACAATCGCGTAGCAATCATGGTGTCGAACGAGGCTCTGACTGCACTCAACTGGTTCCGCATTGAAACTGGTTTCCCTGATGGACAAGGTATGGCGTACAACGATGTGGTGCGTCGTTTCTATGACGCCCTCTTTGAGCTCAACGTTGAAGCAGATATTATCCCAGTAAATTCTGAGTCTGAGCGTATCAATCGTTACGATATGGTCATTACTCCGGCGCTGTATGTTGCTGAGCAAGAGGTTATTGATAATTTGCGCACATACGTAGAGCAGGGTGGTCACTTAGTATCGTCAGCTCGATCATTTGTGACAAATAACGATACAAAGGTCTGGCAAGATGCGGCTCCTCACAGCCTCACTGATGTATTCGGTGTGAGCTACAACCAGTTCACTCGCCCAGATGATGTGGTGACAGTCTCCGGGAACGTTGCCAAAACTTTCACAGCTGAAGCAATTGCTGAGATGCTTAATCCAACGGCTGATAATCTCGAGGTTTTGGGCACATATGACCATTACGCATGGGATTCACATCCGGCGATTACGCGGCACGTATTCGGCAAGGGTGATGCTCAATACATTGCTGTCATTCCAAGTGTTGAAGCTGCTCGCGAGATTTTGCGTGAGGCTGTGGCTCATGCAGGTATTACGCCGGTTGGCGCTCAGCTGGCAGGCGTAGTCACTGTGCGTCAGACCATAACTCCAGAAGGTAAGAAGGCTACGTACTTACTGAACTACTCTGCTGAGCCTGTAACGTTTGCCTCCCCGGTGTCGGGTGAAGTGCTTGTCGCTCCAGAAGTTATCGGGCAAGATGGCAAACTCACGGGTGAGGAGGCTTCTCTCACGCGCGGGACCTCTGTGACTGAAGGCGAGTCCATCACAGTCGGTCGCTGGAATGTGGCTGTCATTTTGGGATAGGGTCTCTGCAGATGGTGCTTATGCCGGATAGTGCTAGGAACGTATAGAACATCCAAGAAAAGCGCAAAATGCAAAAATGTGAGTGGCGGCACTTCCTTCTGAAGTGTGCCGCCACTACGATGGATAAAAAGGTTTCGATCTGCAAAAAATACCGGCGAGTATGCGCGATTTCTCACGACACTCCGTCAATTTTTTGCAGGTTGCTACATACTACGTAAAAGTGAATGGAGAATTCAATGACGAATGCGGCGAATGATGTGAACACGATAAGTGTGAAAGATTTGACTCTCGAAGAGAAGGCTTCCCTCACGTCTGGTGGGGATGCTTGGCACTTCCAAAAGATTGACCGTCTTGGTGTGCCAGGTTATATGCTTACCGATGGTCCTCATGGTTTGCGCAAGGAAAATTCTGAAACCGCAGCGCTCGATATGGCAAACACCGTTCCGGCGACGTGCTTCCCGCCAGCGGCAGGTATGTCGAGTACATGGAACCCAGACTTGGTGCGCGAAGTCGGCAAGGCGATGGGTGAGGAGTGTGTGCAGGAGAAGGTCGCTGTCATCCTTGGACCGGGCGTCAACATTAAACGAAATCCTCTTGGTGGTCGTTCCTTTGAATATTGGTCAGAGGACCCGTACCTTGCGGGGCATGAAGCAGTAGGCATTGTTGAAGGAGTGCAGTCTCAAGGTGTGGGCACCTCTCTCAAGCATTTTGCGGCAAACAATCAAGAGACGGATCGTCTGCGTATCAATGCGCGCATAACTGAACGTACCCTGCGTGAAATTTATCTTCCGGCTTTCGAACACATCGTGAAAACCGCGCAACCGTGGACCGTTATGTGCGCATATAACCGCCTTAACGGTGTTTTTGGTTCAGAAAATCGTTGGCTCTTGACAGATGTGTTGCGCAACGAGTGGGGATTTAAGGGAATTGTGATGAGCGATTGGGGAGCAGTGCATGATCGTGCGGCTGCCCTCAACGCGGGGCTGAACCTCGAGATGCCCCCGAGCTATACAGATGATGAGGTTGTTATAGCTGTAAAGAACGGTGCAATTTCTGAAGAGCAAATTGACATGATGGCTCAGGGAATGCTTGAACTTACAGCGAAGGCTGAAGAGGCAATGAGTAGGGAAGGCTTTGTCTTTGATGTGGATGAGCATCATCGCGTAGCACGTCGCGCTGCTCAGGAATCTATAGTTTTGCTTAAAAATGAGGATAAACTCCTGCCGTTCGCGCCGAATGCTCACGTAGCGGTCATTGGCGAATTTGCTCGCACACCGCGCTATCAGGGAGGCGGCTCGTCGCATATTAATCCGACGAAGATGACAACCATCCTAGACGAGTTGGATGAGCGAGGCTCACACTATACTTTTGCTCCTGGATTTACTCTAGATAATTCGCTACAAGATGCAGCTCTGACACAAGAAGCGCTAGAAGCAGCGAAGAGCGCTGATGTAGTTCTCTTCTGCATGGGGCTTCCAGAGGCTGAGGAGTCTGAAGGCTTTGATCGTACGCATCTTGATATGCCAGCGAAGCAGCTTGAGTTATTGTCTTACGTGGCAAAGGTCAACTCCAATGTAGCGGTGGCTCTTTCCAATGGTTCTGCAGTTCAAATGAATCCGTGGCAAGATGATGCCAAAGCAGTTCTTGAAACGTGGCTGCTGGGGCAAGCGGGCGGCAGCGCCGTTGTTGATGTCGTGTTTGGCGATGCAAATCCTTCCGGCAAACTTGCGCAATCGTTCCCGCTCGACATCAAGGATGACCCGTCTATGGTCAACTGGCCAGGTGGCGAGCAGACGGTAGACTATGGTGAGGGTGTCTTTGTGGGGTATCGGTACTATGACACCTTTGACGTAGATGTGGCGTATCCATTTGGATTCGGCTTGAGCTATTCAACATTTGATATTTTGGACGTGAAAGTAGAGGCGACGTCAGATACTACCGCTCTCGTTCATGCGATGGTTAAGAATACTTCCAGTGTTGACGGTGCACAGGTTGTGCAGGTGTATGTTAACCCTGCAGATACCACTCCTGTTCAGAGACCTGTCCACGAGCTTAAAGGTTTCAAGAAGGTATTCCTTAAAGCTGGTGAGTTGGCTGAGGTGGAGATTGGGCTTGACTCTCGTGCATTCGCTTATTGGTCAGAAAAATCCAACAATTGGCGAGTAGTTAAGGGTACATATGGAGTAGAGGTAGCAACATCGTCGCGCGACATTGTTTCACGTGAAACCATTGCCCTTGAAGGTGATCATTACTACGCGCCGCTCAATGAATGGTCAAACTACGGCGAATTTAAAGCAGATCTGTTTGGGGCAAAAGCTGTGGAACATATGATTGAACTTGGCAGGGCGGGGGAGCTTCCTGCGATTCCTGAGGATAATTTAGGCGTGCAGATGTTCCTTGAATCTATGCCAGTCAATTCTATGGCAGTTCTCTTTGGCAAGGATGGTAAGAAACTTACGCAATTCCTGCTGGAGGATTATGCGGCTGAGCGTGCGAATGGGTAATATTTCTTAGCTAACATAAACAAGCGTATATCAAAATGAGATGAGAGGACTTAATTCCGTTCGATAGGAGAGTCCTCTCACTCGTTAATACTCGTTAATACTCGTTAATACTCGTTAATACTCGTTAATACTCGTTAATACTCGTTAATACTCGTTAGTGAGTAGTATTGTTGCGGATCTTTACTATTATGCCCGTGCCACGAAAGAACGTTCTTTTGCGCTAAACTCTTGAGCTTTTTTCGAGCTGTAGTAGGTGTTACGGAAATTGCTGTTGCAAAAGTTTTAACTGTAACCTTTCCTTCCGTATATGCGAGATTTACTGCGATTTTCTCGTCTGCTGTCAAGTCGTTAAAATTCTGCGTGCCAATCTTATCCTCGATGGTATCTTGTGTTCTTAGAGCGCGAGAGGTAATACTATTTTTGAGCGTCAGGAGTACGGCAGAATGATTTGGCTCGCTATACTCTGGGTCATGTAAAAATACTTTTTGCATTTCCGTATAGATGCGTCCAACCCCTTCGTTGAGTTCACGTGCCCAGCCAAATTCTACGAGAGTTCGTGCGATACGTGGATTGCGCGCATAACGAGTACTGCGCATATTTTCGAGTGTTACATTATTTGGTAACGCACCGGGGCTAAAAATATCAAGATGATCGTTGAACATGGATATACGTATGTAATCTCCCGCGAACGAGTAATCTCTATGAATTACAGCATTGACGAGTCCCTCAAACCAAGCAAATTCTGGGTATTCAGGAATTATTTCAAAAACTCCATCATCGGAAAGATATTGAAATTCGCGCAGCATACTCGAGATGAGGACGGACGCTTGCTGAATAATGCGTGGAATAGGTAAATCGTATGGCTGATCTTTGACGAGATTAAAATCGCGTCCGGCTTCCATCTGGTTTCCCTCAAAGCGAAGAACTCGCACTCGCGCTTGAGGAAGAAACTTTGTGGGGTTTTGAGAAAAGAGGAGCACGCCTGCATTGGTTAGTTGCCCATCGCGCATAAGCGAGCGGCTCGTTAGTAATTTCTCGTCACTTACTGAAGTGTGAAGCCTGTCTTTATACTCGGCTAATAGGGTAGTATCAATATCATTGATTGATGAACCCCATGCAATTTCGTCCTCGAATGCACGTTGATTCTTTTCATATTCCAGATGAGTAATTTGCTCGTGTGATAGTTCGCGACTTGTATCTGCGATGCGTAAATAGACTTTAGCGTCTGCTTTGCTACGAATAACTGCGTGAGTGGATACTTCAATGTGAAGTACAATAATGAATTCGCTATCATTTACTCGTACTCGTTCACTTTTTACAGTTGGCGTTGGAGTACAGCCAACTATATGTGCATTTTCAATTAGATTAGCCTCTTTCTCGGAGTCAGAAGTAAAACCGCGTACCGCTCCATCGTCTTCAATCCCAATGACAAGAATTCCACCAGATGCGTTAGCAAATGCAATAACATGTCTCACGACGTCCTTTGGCTTAATTCGACAACTTTTACGGTCAAAATACTGACCTTCAAGTCGATGCGCGTAATCTTCGAGAGGAGTGCCATTATGCGTAATCATGAAACTAATTTTAATAGTGAACCGGTAGAATAAGGAAAGTTAGATTTTCGAAGTAGACTTAAGAAACCTAATGAGGTATGCGTGAATTGCTGCTAATTCTTAAATACGGAGCGTGATTTATGTCGACAGATGAGCCACTAGATAAGGTATCAAGCGAACTGCCAGATAAGCATGCTAACGAGCTCAAACGCCACATGTCATCGCGCCACCTGACCATGATTTCCCTCGGCGGTGTCATCGGTACGGGACTGTTCGTGAGCTCGGGAGAGACGATTCATGCTGCGGGACCGCTTGGCGCGATTATCGCGTATGCGGCGGGTTCGTTACTCGTGTATTGTGTCATGCTGTGTTTAGGAGAGCTTTCTGTGACGATGCCGTACGCAGGAAGTTTTCACTTGTATGCCAAACGATTTATTGGTCCTGGAACGGCTTTTACTGTAGCTATCTTGTACTGGCTCAACTGGGCTGTCGCACTCGCTTCGGAGTTTACTGCTGCGGGGATGCTTATGAAGTATTGGTTTCCCGCTTCTCCCGCATGGGTGTGGTCGACAGTATTTATAGTGGCAGTGCTTGTACTAAATCTGTTGTCGGTGCGCATGTATGGCGAAGCTGAATTTTGGTTTTCAAGCGTTAAAGTGGCGGCGATTGCAGCTTTTATCCTCATCGGAGCAGCTGCAATAGTGGGAATTGCGCCATTAAATGGTACGCATACTGCTCCGTGGTTTTCAAATTTCTTCTCTGATGGATGGTTTCCTACGGGAATTTTGCCTATTTTCTCTACACTATTGACAGTCATCTTTGCATTTTCTGGTACAGAAGTTGTCGGGGTAGCAGCTGGGGAAACAAAAGATCCTCACATCGCCATTCCGAAAGCAGTGCACACGACCGTCTTTCGTCTCGTCATATTCTTTATCGGCTCTATTGGAGTGATGGCAGCACTTATCCCGTGGCATAGGTCTGGCGTTACGACATCACCATTTGTCATGGTCTTTCAGTCTATCGGCATTCCCTATGCTGCTGACATCATGAATTTTGTGGTTCTCACAGCGGTACTTTCTGCAGCAAATTCCGGACTGTACGTTTGCGCGCGCATGGTGTGGTCTCTTGCAAAAGAGGATATGATTTCTTCACGTCTAGCGCATACGAATAAGTACGGGGTCCCTGTCGCGGCTGTACTCGTGTCGATGGCAGGAAGTCTCTTGACTTTGCTAACTTCTGTGTACGCAGCAGACACAGTGTACTTGGCGCTAGTTGCAGTTTCGGGGTTGTCGACTCTCGTTGTGTGGGTCATCATCGTTATATGTCAGATTTTGTTCCGTAAAGAGCTTAAATGTGAGAACAAAAGCGTCGCTGAGCTACCGTATAGAGTGCCAGGATATCCCCTTATTCCTATTCTTGCGCTTATTTTGAGCGCTTTTGCTCTTGTTCTTATCCTCTTTGACAAGTCGCAGCGTATGACTGTACTCGCTATGGTTCCTTTTGTCCTTCTATGCTATGCGTGGTATTACGTACGCGCTCGAGTGAAGAAGGGTGCGCGTAGAATCGCAAATGAAGAAGATAAGAGTAAGAGATAGGAAATAGCTCTTAGCGTTTGAACCGTCGCAGAAGATACAGAGAAAGCTAGAGAGTAAACATCTTCCTCACGTATGGAATCTTCTTTGCAAGCTCCGACACGGCTGCTGTAAGTACTACAACTGCGAGGACGAGGAGAAGATTAAATAGCACAGAGAGCCACGTAGGTAGCGATGGTTCAAGCAGCAAAAACCCATGCGCTTGTAGGTTATGAATCGCTAGTAAGAAGAAGACATGGAGCATGTAAATTCCAAAGGTGTTCTTGCCGATGAACTCTGAAAAAACCGCGAGCCACCGTGGTATTTTCCCCGAGAAGCACAAGAGAAACAGAATGATAGAACCCATAAAAGATGGTAATAGCCGGTAACCGTCGTCTGCAAATAGACGAGTAGGGTCCCATTGCCGCTCGCTAAGGAGTATGAGCGACACAATCGCATGCATCACGATGAAAGATAAAAGAAGAAATACTGGAGAATGAGCAAAGCGAGAGAAGAAACGCTGTGATTGTGAGTGAGTTGGCAATGTATGGATGTCGTCAGGATTGTTAGCAGGGGAATTATGAGCAACAACATTCTTGCCAAGTAGTCCGCCAAGAAGGAAGTATAGTACAGCATTGCCACGCTGTCCCCATACGTTAAGTTCCTCTATCGAATTGAACAAACTCGCAAAATTGCGTCCAAAGAAGTGGTCTACAATGTGGAGGATGTTTTGAATAGATGGTAGAAGAATACTAAAAACTGCAAGAACTCCCATCATTGTATAAAGATATCTTTTGTCCTTCTGGTCAAAAATAAGCTTTACCCACGGGTATATCAGATAGATACCGATTAGGGCATTAATAAACCAGAAGTAGCCTGTTGGAAGACTATCGATATTTCCCATGAGAAGATAATAGACTACTTCATGTGCATTGAGATGTGGCGAGCTGAGAAGAAAATAGGGGATAAAGGAGAAGCACCGCCATAAAAATACAATGCCGATAAGCATGCCAGTCCGCTTAAAGTGCTTGCTGAAGCTAAAGGTCCGTGGTAGTAGAAGAGCCCCGTTGACCATAAAGAATACTGGACAGCAATACACTGCCAGGCTAGAAATAGTGGAAGAGAAGAACGTATTAGGGAACGCGCTTGTGTAGTAAGTAAGGTGGATGAGAACTACCAAAAACATGGAAATAGCTTTTGCAGCATCGTATCCTACAATTCGCTTACGCGGAGTATGTGCTATGGTATCTGGGTTATGCACCATTTGCTCCTAGTTCAGTTCGTGGTAGTAAGTGGGTCCATATAGTAACAAAGGAGGTCTCTCGTGAGACCTCCTTTTACGGGCGGAGAATACGAGATTCGAACTCGTGAGGGCGTGAACCCAACACGCTTTCCAAGCGTGCGCCATAGACCACTAGGCGAATTCTCCATTGATGTCTTAAGATTCCTAAAGTTCAGCGTCTAAAGACAACTTGGATATAGTAACACAAAAGGCACGACCTTTTCAAGTCTTGCCTTTCCGTGTGTCACGCGTGCTCCATGTGTTAAGAACAGTTGAGAGCATATGTGGCTATTGCCACGTATCCGGTTCGATACCGTTGGAACCGATATATTCTCCATTGGGCACATAGGACGGTCTATTCGTATCTTCTAGATGCGCATCGCCAAAACATGCGGTATCACGTCCAAATGTCCAGTCACCTTCGACAGTCACGCTTGCAGCAGCAGCCAGTGATGGCACTCCGTAGGGGAAACGCTCATTGAAGTCATGAATGTTCTTGTAGTAGCGCTGGTCGAGGGAAATGTCAGGGAAGATATAGTTACCATCTTCCATTTCGAAGGAATCTGTCAGGTGGAAACGATCGGATCGCAGGATAAACAAATCCTCGGTTGTTTTCACCGGTAGGAAACGAGAGCGGGTAACTTCAATGCACTGTGCGCTGTCGAAAAGTCCGATAGCTGCTCCCATTGCCGTCTCAAGCTGAACCACTCGCTGAGTAGATGAATCTGTAGGGTCTACGGTTTTATTATTGCGGATGACTGGCAGCGGAAGTATGCCGTTGTATTTCTTCATTACTTTCTTCAGAGCACTGATGCGTACCCAAATATTATTGGTATTGAAGTACGGGTGCACATGAACATCCATTGCAGCGGCCTTGTCGTCAGGATGTACCTGACTCATTTCACGCAGTATGAGACGACCGGTGGCGTTGTCCACGACGAAATGTCCACCTTTACGGTCTGCTGGTGTTTTTCGAGATACCTCTACCATGAAGTCGGATCGGGACTGTGCAAAATACCCTGCGATGATGCTCGACGGACGCGCCCCTAAATTATCGGAATTAGAAATGAAGAGATATTCAATTCCATGCTCTTGTAGAACATCTAAAATTCCCGACTCCCACAGCGTGGAGTATACGTCACCGTGCCCTGGAGGGCACCACTCCAAATCAGTATCCTTAGGGAAGGATACGGGCATGCCGTTATGTCCGGTAATCTTAGGCTCGCGGTGCTGGATGATTTCCAAAGGAATATCATCTTGATGGAACTTACGATTATGACGTACCGCGCTTAAAGAGTCTTTCGAAGTGCGGAAAGAATTCATAAGAATCAATGGAAGCTGTACTTTATGCTGAGCGCGCATAGAGACGACCTGCCCCAAGATGATGTCGATGAAACGCATCTGGCGTGCCTTGTGTCGACGCACTGGAAGTAAAGACTTCGGTCCATCTAGCCCCATCGATGTACCAAGACCACCGTTAAGCTTTAAGATTGCGGTCTTTGCCAGTGCTGCACGTGCTGTACGAGTAGGCATTGTGTCATGGAAATCAGCGACGGAAACGATATCTGTCATAGGAGTGACGTCGGATTCATGTATCCAGCCCGTCTCATCTGCCTCCCATGCCTCATACATGCGCTGGAACTGAGCGACTGCTGTATCGCTCATCTGTGCATCGCGCATGCGGTTGATGCATGCTTCAAGACCGTTAGCCATGAAAACCTCCGTAAAGTTCACATTCTTATGGTCAGTCTAGCGCATGTTATGCAAAGTAGCTGTGAATATACGTGAGATGATAGCGAGATGATGTGTGCGTGAGCATGGTCATTGATAAACTTATGGCAACATTGCACGAGCAAGAAAGTTAGAGTTGACATGGGAATTATCGATACAATGAAGTCACTACTTCCAATTTCAGCAAGGTCTTTTCGTGCTCAAGCGCAATGGGAGGCAAGAGAGATTAAGCATATCGAAGAGCGCATAGATGCATTGCAGGATTCATTTGATTCTCTTCACCGTCACATTGATGACCGCGCACAGCCATTGGAAGAGCAGAACCGCACTATCATCGATGAGGCCCGTGCTGTGGATGCCAAGCAGAACATTCGTTTTTGGGGCTTATATGGTGACGGGTCGGGAAGCATCGATCAGCGTCGAGCTTTCTTTAAGTCTTTGCCGCAAGCGCGTGGAGGGGCACGTCTTCTGCAACTTGCCTTAGCGCACTTGCTCCACGAGTTTGCTGATTTTTGCGCAGATAATGATATCGATAACTGGTGGCTTATCGGCGGCACATTGCTGGGAGCTGATAGACATGCTGGTTTCATCCCGTGGGATGATGATCTTGATGTAGGCATCATGCGTGACAGCTTGATGCAGCTTATCAAACTCATCAACAATCGCGAAGTTGAAGGAAGTGATAAGTTTACTGTCACCGTAGTGTGGGATAGAAATGCTGACTGTAAGCAGATTCGCTTGCATTCCACACGGGATAATGTCCCTGGATTTATCGATCTTTTCATCTTTGATTGGTGTCCTGCTGTGGATGAGAGTCTAGTAAAGAAGAACTCTCTGGCAAGGGCACGGGTGAGGGCTCGATTGCGTGAGATTGAGGCGCAAGGTGATCAGCTTCAGAATTGGATTCCGGCGACTGAATCTGCGTACATGGACGCTTTAGACTCCCATAATGAGGATGCGAAGATTATTGCTACTGCTTTTGACGACGCGATAGAAGATTTGAGGAATCAGCACGTTATCTGTAGTAAACAAGATGCGCATGCAATCATCCGTTCTATTGACAATTTGGACGCTCCACGGAATTTCCATTGGAATGTTTCGCTTCATAATATGTTCCCTACGAAATTATTAGAATTTGAAGGGCATCGATATCCAGTACCACGAGAGTACGTCTATTTCAATGAAGAGTCATATAGGAATCCTTATGATTTACCTAACGATATTGGGCTGCACTATGAGCATGTGTCTCAGGACGTCATGAAGGATGATAAAGTACGTCAGGCGATTGAAGAGTATATTTCTGACGAGCATCTTCATGGTTAGTCTGTCGTACCTTCTTTTGAGATATCGAATGAGGATAGCGAATCAGATAACAAAGATAGCAAAAGGAAACTAAGCTAGAGGATTTATGGCAAATATCGCATTAATTATCGCAGGTGGTCGTGGAAATCGTATGGGGCAAGACTTGCCTAAACAGTTTTTAAGCGTTGACGATAAACCTATTATTATGTATACATGTGAGGCATTCCAATCGCACCCACTCATTGATGCGATTGTTATCGTGTGCATAGATGGTTGGCAGACGGCTCTTGAGGCGTATGCTCATCAATTTAACATCACAAAATTATGTGGCATAGTTTCCGGCGGAAGCAACGGTCAGGAATCTATACGCAATGGTCTAGAATTCTTGAGCTCTACTTTTTCTCGAGATGATATCGTCCTTGTACATGACGCCATTCGTCCTATGATCTCGCATGAGATTATTTCACACTGTATAGAAGATACTCGTGAGTTTGGCACGTCAATAGTGGCTATTCCATGCGCTGAGGCGATGCTAGAGATTGATGATGCTGATGCGTTACGAGCAAGTTCACGCGCTGTCATTGATAGAGACAGCTTGAAACGAACCCAGACACCACAGGGATTCCCGCTGGGGACGTTACTTGATTTGCATGAAGATGCACGTAAGCAAGGAATTACCAATTCGGTTGCTTCATGTACTCTCGCTATCGAACTTGGCCGCAGCGTACATTTCACGCCCGGCTCGGAGAAAAATATTAAGTTAACCACGCTTGACGACATCGATATATTTAAAGCGTTGCTAGGTGCTGAACGAGCATCGTGGCTTAAAGGCTAATTTACCCTACCGTAGTATTAATTCGGGATTCGTATCTCTATACGTTTTAGCGAGGTAAATTGTATGGATGATATATACAGTGATATGTATATCCAGGATGCGCGTCGTGCTGCACAATCAGTGATTTCTCCAGAATTTTTTCAAGGGAAGACCGTTGCTGTCTTTGGCGCGAGTGGCTTTATTGGAAGTACGGTGTGCTTTACACTATGCGAACTTGGCGCACGCGTTATCGCTTGCGGCCGGAGTGAGGAAAGGCTAAAAAATCTCTTTGCACATACGTCAAGTGTTCGTACCGTGAAGGTTGATATCAACGATGCCTCGTGGAGTACCGATACTACGATACAAGACCTTTATGGGACTCCTGACATCGTGATAGACGCGGCATCCCCTGCAGATCCCGCTTCATTTGCACAATTTCCTGTGCGCACAATGCTCAGTAACGTAGAAGGATTATCCCACGTGCTTGACTATGTAGTCGCACATAACGTAGAGAGAACACTTTACATATCGAGCGGCGAGATATATGGCTACTTTATGCAGGAGCATCGTGTCAAAGAGGAGGAGCAAGGTGTGCTTGATATACTCTCCGCACGTTCCTGCTATCCGCAATCGAAGCGTGCTGCAGAGACACTTTGTGCAAGTTATGCTACGCAGTATGGTATTGATGTGCGTATAGCGCGTCCATCCCATGTTATCGGTCCTCAGTTTAGAGCGTCGGATAGCAGAGCAAGCGCACAATTTTTTAGAGATGCCCTTGCAGGTCGTGACATTTCGTTGACATCCACTGGTGAGCAAATCCGAACGTTTGCGTATATCGCTGACTGTGTCTCAGGAATTCTGTCGATAATTTCTAGAGGAGAGCCATGTCATGCGTATAACGTCACAAATTCTGAGAATATGGTGACTTTTGCGCAGTTTGCTCGAAAGATTGGACAGTGTGCAGGAATTAACGTTCATATACCAGCGCATACGACGGATACAGCAAGTCGTGCTGAACTCAAGCGTCTTGCTCAGCTCGACGATAGTAAACTTCGCTCATTAGGATGGTCTCCCCAGTTTGGTTTTGATGAGACTATTGAACGTACCTTTACTTTCCTCGAGCGTGCACGTTCAGTCGAGGATTAAGAGTTGTTAGTATAGCTATATGACTTCCACATCTCTGCGCATTACCGCTGTCGTTGTCTCTTATAACCGTGAGAGGCTTCTCAAAGAGTGTCTCGATGGTCTTGCAGCTCAGACATATCCCGTTGCTCGCACCATCGTCGTCGATAATGCAAGTACAGGTGGCGCGGTGAGCGTTGTTGAGTCGCATCCGTCGAAACCGGAGCTTATGAAACTCAATGAGAATGTCGGTGGTGCTGGCGGCTTTGCAGTAGGTATCGCGCTTGCAGCTCGTAAGACGGATACAGACTATGTATGGATTATGGACGATGACACGGTGCCTACCCCGACAGCCCTCGAAAAGCTCGTTGAAGCCATTAATGAAGCTGAAAGAGTTAATGGCGACGAGCCTGTCATCGTAGGCTCGAAAGCGGTGTGGATAGACGGACGCGAGCATTTGATGAATAAGCCACGCGCGCGTCGGTGGATCCATCACGGTGCACCGACTCTCACACATTCTCACGGCGCATATCAGGCGCGTTCTTTCTCCTTCGTGTCATGCTGTATCAACGCACATGAAATTCGCGCTCGCAAAGCACTACCCATTGGCGCATATTTCTTATGGAATGATGACTTCGAATTTACGACGCGCCTTCTGAAGGAATCGACTGGGTACTATGTGCCTGAAAGTGTCGTCGAGCACAAGACAAAGGTATTTGGGTCGTCTAATGCCGATCCTGGTGCTCGTTTTAGATTTGAAGTGCGCAACAAACAGTGGCTCTTTAAGTATGCGAAAGTGAACTTTACAGGAAAAGAGCGTATTTATTACCGTTTGGCGACGGTGAAGCGCTGGGCGGAGACCGTGGCCCGCGCAAAGGATAAGAGCGCGATTCTCACATATGCTCGACAGGGGTGGAAGGAAGCTGGAAGTGGGCGTCCTCTCTCCAATGCTGAAGTACTTGCTGCAAGTCCTGAAGCAGAGACTGTGCTCAAAGAATTCGAGAGGAATTCGAGAACTGACGAGAATTAAACAGTATTGTGGTTTTTTACCGCTGTGCGAAGCCGGTACAGCGGTTTTTTGATACTCGTGGGAACAAGTCGGTAGAGACCGCGAATGATGACATTTCTTATGAACTGACTGCGAGAGGTAAAACCGTCCTTGTAGAACTGCTTTTGGAGTGCAATCTCGTCTCGCATCATATGCCAGCCACCGCGGCGATTATATGCGCCAGAGTCTACGCGGTATCCGAGGAGAACCTCGGAGATGTTAGCAAACTGAGCACCGTTCAGTAGCATTCGCTCCCACAACTGATAGTCCTCGAAATGTCCAGAATCTTCTGGATATCCATCAACACTCAGCAATGCTGATTTGCGGATCATGACCGTCGGGTGGTGTACAGGCGACTGAAAGCGCGCATAAGCGCTGATTTCTGAGGAAGAACGTGGCAGTAGACGTTTTTCTCCCCATATAATGTGATCGTACTGCGGCTCTGTAAATTCTTGAAGAGCGCTGCCGAGTACATCCACCTCTAGGTGAGACTCGAGATAAGTGACCTGGCGCTCGAAACGGTATGGAAGGCTATAATCGTCAGCATCCATACGTGCTATCCAGTCGGTAGAAGTGTTTCTCACCCCTACATTGAGTGCGTGTGCAAGACCGCGGTTGTGCGGCAGGCGAATTATCGTGATGGGCGCGGATGAAGATTCAAGGGATGAAAGGTAAGCCTCGACTTCTTCTGCAACGGGACCATCCTCGATGATGATGACTTCAGCAGGTTTACAAATCTGATCGGTGGTGATAGACGTGATAGCGCGACGGATGCTGTCAAACCTATCTTTTGAGTAGACGCTCATTACCACAGAAAAATCCATGATTTCAAGTATATCGAGTGTGCAGGCATGAGCAGATACAAAATCCAGTGAAACTGCATAGGTTGTAAAGACTTTATGCAGGACCTGTGTGGACCTTGTACGGGTTACCTCACTTCTCACTGTCTTCTCAAAATTTTCATTCTTTTACTTTTATCATGAGGGGAGTTGAAATTTGAGAAATGTGGACGTTTCAGTTCCCGCTAAAAGGATGAAGATGAAGAAGCTTACAAAAAATGCTGTCGTTGCTGCTATAGCCGCGATAATGGCCGTTGGAGGAGTATCTATCCCACAGGCAGCGTACGCGGCGGATGAGACCGTCGCTGACAATCTAGGCTCAAGCAGTGAAGTATCGAGCTCCTCTATCCCAGAAAATCCACAAGAAAAGCTTCCTGAAAGTATCTCACAGAGTGTACCTGATGATGCAACTGTCGTATCGGAAAACCTCGCGGCGGATGATAGTGGCAATGTGTATGATATCAAAACTGGTGATAAGGTAACCGACCCAAACATCGTCGGTACACAGGACAAACAGCCAGAGCCACTTGCAAAGACAGATGGAGAAAGTTTCATTCCAGTTCCTGTCTCAGAGGTCAAGGAGCAGATAGATAAGCAGACTGAAGAGGACGCTACCCATACTGAAAATTCTTCGAGTCGCCGCACTCGTGCCGCTCAATCTGCTACGCACATCACTAATGTGAGTTTGCCGAACAATTCCTATGGTGCTCACTGGGGCACGTATAATGGCACGCCAGCTTTCTTCCAAAACAACGGTCAACTGTTCGTCCAGCAAGCAAAGGGCGTCATCGACGTCTCCTATGCGCAAGGAAATATCAATTGGGATGCAGTCAAAGCTACCGGAAACGTCCAAGGTGTCATCGTCCGTGCAGGGTACGGCTGGGGAAATGGTCCCGACAATTGGGCACGACGTAATATCAGCGAGCTCAAACGCTTAGGTATCCCGTTTGGTGTGTATTGGTATTCATATTCGTCGAGCACAGGCGAGTCCGTCAAGGAAGCAAATTCTCTCGCAGATGTACTTCGTGACCTTGGCGTAAGTGCGCAGGACATGGCATACCCAGTATTTTATGACATGGAGCGGTGGACATGGACCGGTCATGCGCCATCGACGAATCCAAACGTTAATGCTCAGCTTGTGTCCTCGTTTAAGTCCACTATGAGCGCTCGCGGATATACCAACACGTCTGTGTACTCGTATACGAGCTACTTGAATAGCAATTTGAAGAGTAGCTATATCTGGCAAAACACAAGTTGGGTAGCGCAGTACGGGGCATACATGGGCTTCACAGCGTGGAATACAAATTCGCGTGGATGGCAGTACTCCTCAAGTGGCAAGGTCAACGGCATCAGTGGAAATGTGGATATCAATGCATTCGGGAATGCGAGCTATGTGGCGGAGTTTGATGTGCGCAGTCTTCCTATGGTTACCATTCCAAACGGAAATTATTACATAGATTCTAAGTTGAGCGAAAAGATTTCTGTAGATATTCCTTCAGCAAGTACCAATAGTGGTACACAGATGCAAGTTTATACGTACAACAATTCAGCTGCTCAACAGTTCAAGTTTACTCGTCAGAGTGATGGAAGTTACACCATTGTGAATGCTAATTCTGGTAAGGCAATTGACGTGAGTTCCGCAGATGCAAAAAATAATGCAAAACTTCAGCAGTGGGATTCTAATGGTTCGACTGCGCAAAGATGGTTCATACGTGAAAGTGGTGAAGGGTACATACTTCAATCAGCTCTAGGAAACTGGGTCATGGACTTAGCAGGAGCATCGACGAGTAATGGCACGGCAGTTCAACTATACACACCAAATAACTCGAACGCTCAGAAATTTTACCTCGCTTCAACGCAATCATTGACTGATAATCAAACAGTCAAAATTGTTTCTGCACTGAATACATCTAAATCTCTAGATATCGAGTCAGCATCATCAAATGATGGGTTACCTATCCGTCTTTGGGGATGGAACGGTTCTAACGCTCAGCTCTATATCGCTAGGCAGGTAGGTAACGGAACGTTTACCTTAGTAAACAAGAGCTCAGGTAAAGTAATTGATGTTGCTTGGAACAATACGGACAATGGTGCGTCAATTGATCAGTACAGTTCCAATAACACGAGCGCACAGCAATGGATAGTTCGTAAGAATACTGATGGCACATATTCATTCCAAGGCAGAGGCTCTGGAAAATTTATGGAGGTGCCAGGAGCAAACTCTACATCTGGTTCATATGTGAAAACGTACGTAGGCAATGGCACAACTGCGCAGAATTGGCGTGTATCGACACCGTCTTCGAGCGACATTCATGATGCTCATTTTGCACTTGATCATTACAGCGATTTGCCGGATGGAACGTATAACTTTGCGCGTTCAACTAATGTGAATAAAGTGCTCGATATCTCAGGAGCGTCACATGCGGATGCTGCAAATGCTCAAATTTACTCTGCAAATGACACAGATGCACAAAGTTGGATTATCTCGCATGATTCTGAGGGGTATGTCATTATCACGAATAAAGAATCTCGCAAAGTACTTGATGTGAACTCTGGTATTGCTAGAAATGCTCAAAATGTGCAGCAGTATGCCGCAAATGGAACAGATGCGCAAAGATGGATTGCTGTGAAAAATAGCGATGGATCATACACTTTCCATTCAGGTCTTAATGTGTCATTTGTCATGGATGTCACATCAAATGGGGTGTCCAATGGCACAAATGTTCAGCTTTATACAGCTAATGGGACGACAGCTCAGAAGTGGAAATTACTTACGTATGCTCAGGCTCATGCTAGTACTATTTCTAACGGTACATATCAGTTTGTACGTCCGCAAAAGAGCACTGCTGTCATGGATCTTAGTTCGGGTTCCTTTGCAAATTATACGAATATTCGAATTTGGTCTAGCAATGGAAGTGATGCACAGAAGTGGGTTATCACCCATAATGCTGAAGGGTATATAACTATAACGAGTAAGAAAACAGGAAAAGCTCTCGACTTAGACTCCGCTATTGCACGAAGCGGTCAAAATATCCAGCAATATGATTCAAATGGTTCTTACGCACAGCAGTGGATTGCCATTCAGAATAGTAACGGGACGTATACCTTCTTATCTCGCGTCAACCAGAGTTTCGCACTCGATGTGAGCGCGAATAATACTGCTAATAATACCAATGTACAGTTATGGGAACGTAATAATTCTCAAGGGCAGCAGTGGTTATTAAAGCGTTAGGTTATACTACAAATATGAGTGGAACCCAAAAACCAGAAGTCGCAGTGCTTATTCCCTGTTATAACGAGGAAGTTACTATTGCTAAGGTTGTGCAAGACTTTCAGAAGTCGCTACCAGGAGCGGCAATTTATGTCTATGACAATAATTCGACAGATCATACTGCTGAAATTGCGCATTCTTTGGGTGCCATAGTACGTCCTGAACCTCGTCAAGGCAAAGGTAATGTTATTCAGTCTATGTTTAATGATATTGATGCAGATGTTTATGTCATGGTAGATGGCGATGACACATACCCAGCGGAATCTGCACCAGATATGGTAGCGAAGGTCCTTGAAGGCTATGATATGGTCATCGGTGACCGTTTAAGTTCCACCTACTTTCAGGAAAATAAACGACCATTCCATAATTTTGGTAATTCGCTTGTGCGTGATTCTATCAACATGTTATTCCAATCTGATGTGAAGGACATCATGACTGGTTATCGCGCTTTTTCTTTTAAATTTGTAAAGACATACCCAATTCAAGCACACGGGTTTGAAGTAGAAACAGAAATGACCATTCATAGTCTCGATAAGAATCTCAAGCTTTATGAAATTCCTGTTCAGTATCGCGACCGTCCTGAAGGCTCTGTGTCTAAGCTTGAAACAGTAGGCGATGGCGTAAGAGTAATTTCTACAATCTTCCGTATGATTCGTGAATATAAGCCACTTCCATTCTTTGGTACGGTTGGCTTACTTTTTGCGCTCATAGGCATCGGCTTGATGGTTCCTATTTTTATCAAGTTCTGGCAAACGGGACAAGTTCTACAGTTCCCCACGCTGTTTGGAAGTTTCTTCATTATCCTTACAGGTGTGTTACTGATAATTGCTGGTATTATCTTGGATGTCATTGCGAAAAACGACCGTAAAGAATTTGTCGAGACAACGAATATGTTTGAGTATATCCGTAGGAAATAAAAAGTCTGTGGGAGATAGAGGTAATAGGGAAGATGCGATTTTATAAGTTAGAGTCTCAACAGTCAGGAGAAAAGCTCACCGCATTGTCGACTCGTCAGCAGCGGCTCATTGAGTCAGCTGTCAATTATCATTCCTTGATTCAACCCGGTCGTACTCTCAAGTACAAGATTTATATGGGGCAGAAGTGGCAGTATCCTCGTTTGATGGACACTTCTACGCTTAATGGTGTCCTTACCGACGGAGCGGGGTTAGAGCCATTCTTAGAATTTTCTGCGACATCCCTTGTCGAGCCAAAGTCGGTATTCTCTCCTCATTATTTTGCTGGTGATGAGCAGATTATCGACAGAAATGTTCGCTACATCCTCCTCACCCCTGATGATGCAACAGACACCGATGTCGAGGTAAATAATCCTCAGCGTCGGTTGAGTCGTATCTATAGCAAACTTGAGACCAATACTCCAGTTTTGCTTGATACCCTTCGTGAAGCACAGCGCAAGCGTGGAGAACTTATCGGGCGTAAAGAGGCTAAACACGCAGATGCCTATACGACAGATTTTGTCAATCGCAGTGGTGACGTCCACCATCCGTGGGTTGAAGTGAGGCCAGGTACCCCTCGTGCTGATGCGCCGCAAGCTATCCTTATCGGCATGCACTGGTTGCAGGCAGGTGGTGCGGAGCGTTGGGCTTTAGAAACTGTAGCTCTCGCTAAGCAAGCAGGTTATATACCAATTGTTATCACTGATCGCGATAGTCATCAGCCGTGGATTACTCGTCCTGAGTTTGATGATGCTGTAGTGCTCAATTTGACTCATCCGTTGCAGGAGCGTGTAGGTGATGCGACATTGCTCAGGGCAGTTTTTGAGCAGTTCAATGTCGCAGGCGTACTCGTTCATCACTGTCAGTGGCTCTACGACCGTTTATGGTGGATTAAGAAGTACTTTGCTGCGACCCCGGTAATGGACTCTCTGCACATCGTGGAGTATAAATTCGGTGGTGGCTATCCACATGAGGCAGTTACGCATGATAAGTGGATTGATATTCACCACGTTATTTCGCCTCAGCTTGAACAGTGGCTTACTCAGGTGCATGGCATTGATCCGCAAAAGATTGTAGACGCTCCGTTGATAGACTTGACTGCTCATACCTCTGAGCCGCAGTTCCAGCCTCGCCATGATGAGAAGTCTTTAACTGTGGCATTCGTAGGTCGTCTTGCTCGGCAGAAGCGTCTCGAAGCGTTCTTGCTTCTCGCTTCGAAGCTCCATAAAAGTAGCCCAAATACCTATAAATTCATCATGCATGGTAGTGGCTCCATGGATATCGTGCGTGATGAAATTGTCCGTCGCTTAGGTCTCGAGGGTGTAGTTGAATTCCGCGGTCAGGAAGTTTCAGTATCACAGACGTATGCCGATAGTGATGTACTTGTAGTTTCTTCAGTCAACGAGGGGATTACTCTGACTACGATTGAGGCACTGCGAGCCGGTATACCTGTTATCTCAGCAAATGTAGGCTCACAGTATACTCTCATTCCGCCGCAAGGCTTGAGCCGTCGTTCGACGTACAATTTTGTGAAGGACACCATGCGTTCACTTGATCATCTTCTTCGTGATGAGAGTACACGTGAGCGACTGTGGGTGGTAGAAAACGATAATCTCAACGAATTTGCAAAGCTGGAAACTGCGAACTCATTCGTGACCAGACTTTTACATGATTGGAAGAAGAATGACTAAACAGACAGTAGCAGCGGTCGTCGTAACTTTTAACCGTTTAGAAAAGCTTAAGACTGTATTAAAATCGTTAGAAGCTCAAACTACACTTCCTGACCAGTTCATCATCGTCAACAATGCATCGACTGATGGTACGGATGTGTATCTTGATGAGTACCAAAAGAACTTCTCGCTTGAAGGAGTACAACTTGAAATCATTCACCTCCCTGAAAATGTAGGAGGTGCAGGTGGTTTCTCTGCAGGTATGCGTCGTGGCTATGAGATGGGCGCTGACTTCGTATGGATATTTGACGATGATGGTTATCCTCAGCCTGACGCACTAGAAAAGCTTGTGTCTGGATTCAGTGAGGCGGTTGAAGAGCTTGGTCCTGATGTGCCGTTTGCATGTTCAATGGTAAAGTTCATCGACGGTACAATTTGTGAGATGAACAATCCTGTCCCGACGTGGGACTGGGGGCGTCTGCAAGCGTTGGGACATAGCAACCTCGTCATGGTCTCTGCAGCATCCTTTGTCTCTGTCCTCGTTCCTCGCTGGGTCATGGAAGCCTTTGGCTTGCCGTATAAGGAGTACTTTATCTGGTTTGATGATGCTGAGTACACTATGCGCATCACAAGGTCTTGCCCTGGCGTAGAAGTTTTGGACTCAGTAGTGATGCACGACATGGGGGCAAACAAGGGTGTAAACTTCTCCATGATTGATGAGAAGAATGCATGGAAGTTTGCTTATGGCGTTCGGAATCAGGGATCTTACCGTCTTCACCATGAAGGCAAGGCAAAGTTCTTACTTTTCTGTGCGAATGTAGCTGTACAAATGCGTCGTGGAAATGTAGCTAAGAAACTTCGTCGCAAGATGTATGGAAAGATGCTTGAGGCAGTACGTTTCAATCCAAAGACTGATTTCCCACAGGAACCTTTGCAGGCGTAAGAGTAGAGTATAAACGACGTTTTAACTCGAGTGCGAGGAGGGATTACATGCGTAATAGCATGAAGGGTATTTTTCCATGTTTTCGTATGTTTATCCCTCTTGTAATTGTCCTTCTCTTAGAAATTTTTATTTTTAATTTCCCCTTTTGGAATTCTTTCCATAATTCCCCGATTGACAGTTCTGTCACATTAGGTAACGGTTTTTCTAAAGTTGCTAGTGGCTTATGGAAAGTTACGAGTACCGATAATGCGTATCTCTCTGTAGAATTTAAGAAACCTCAGGAAATATCTTATATTGAAGTAAATCCTCGGAGTGCTACATCTCCTAGCCACTCTCGTGTAGGAAAAAGCTTTACGCTTGAACCTTACGTGAAAGATGAGGGAAACTCGAAGACCGCGGTCCCTATCGGGCGTACTGTGGTTGTTGAGAATTTACCAGATACTCATTATGTGAGGCTACACGCTGCTGGAAAAGTTTCTACTCTTAACTTAAGATTTGTAGACCTTCAGAAGGGGAAATTACTAAAGTTAAATACTGTGAGAGTAAATCCAAATCGTCCTTTCCATTTTTCTCTCACAAGATTTGTCTTTTTCCTGTCTGTTAGCTATTTTATCTACGTATTTTTGCCTTCAAGCCGTATATATAAATGGCGGTTAAGTATGGCACATAAGGCTCAGCTCATCTTAACCATCTTCTCTATGCTTGTACTGAGCGCTATTCTTTTTGCAATTAGCAGGTTGGCAGAACCAGAAAAGATGTTCAGTGGGACGTACCTTACCCAAGACGGCGGATTTATCAACGATAGTAACCAGTATAATCATGTAGCAAATGCGCTCTTGCGAGGGCATGCTTATCTTGATTTAAATGTGCCGCGCTGGTTAGCCCATATGAAAAACCCATATGATGCAGGTCTGAGATTGTATTACGGTCAGTCAACGGGAGAACAGTCATATTGGGACTATGCATTTTTTAATGGAAAATATTATTCCTATTTTGGAGTTTTCCCTGTAATTGTTGCGTTTATACCTTTTAAATTGCTGACGGGACACGATTTACGTACTGACTATGCAGTTGTAGCATTCGCTGTTTTATTTGTCATTGGGGCTTTCTACTTCCTCTATGCATTATTGAAGAAGTATTTTGATAAGACTAGCTTTGGCATGTATATTCTTTCGGCTATCACATTAGTAGTCGGTGGAAGCGGATTCACACAAGTGTTTTTGCCTAAAATATATTCTCTGCCAATTCTTGCATCTTTGACAGTAACGACTTTTGGATTAGGATTGTGGCTTCGTTCGTTTAGGGCTAATGCGCGATTCACAAAAGCGATGCTTTTCTTTGGAGCATTGTGCATTGCTCTCAATCTTTTGTGCCGACCTCAATTTATTCTGAGTGCATTCCTGGCGTTCCCTATATTTTGGGAACAGATTAAGAAGAGACTATTCTTCTCACAACGTGGAGTATGGAATACTTTAGCTGTCATTGCGCCGTTTTTCTGTGTGGGAATTCCTGCAATGTGGTACAACAAAATTAGGTTTGAATCATTCTTTGATTTCGGTGCGACATACAATCTTACGGGGTTTGACATGGTTCATCACTCACGAACCATTATGCGAGCTCCGAGTGGATTATGGATGTACTTGTTCCAACCACTTAACATATCGCCTAACTTCCCTTATATTTTTACGGTCGATATTCCACACGGTTTCATGGGGACCTTTATCATGGAGCCGTATTTTGGAGGCTTTTTAGTTTTTACGCCAATTGCTTTTGCGATACTTTTAGCAATTCCATTTAAACGAGTGATGCATACTCAAAAAAACGCATTACTTGTGTCGGGTTGCGTTGTATGTGCTTTTCTTCTTCTCTTCCTTGACTCTGCCCTTGTAGGCGTTAACTCGCGCTATTTTGGGGACTTTGGGTGGCTTTTAATTGTTGCCGCGATTATCGTCATTCAGAATTTACTCGATCAATGGAGCGAGACTGAGACGATACCATCTTCAGGTGTAGGGGCTATAACTTACACAGTTAAAGCTGCTTGGCTACGTAATTTTGCTCTTTGTACATTCTTATGGACTGTGTTACTTTATAGCTTGAATTTATTGTCTCAGGGACGATATTATGCGCTCATTTCTTCGAATGACACCGTCTACAGAGCGGTTGAATCGTGGTCATTAGCTTTTCAATAGAACTTACGTAAATTTTACTGGAAATTAACTGAACAAACTTAATGAGGAAGGTCTGCGGATATGGTAAAGCAAAGATTCTTAAAGGTGATTTTGGGCGCCTTCATAGGTATTGGAGTGGCCTTATCCTTTGCAATTCCCTTGGCGACCGAGGTGAAGAATTATCCTACTCGTCAATACTCAATTGGTACGTTTCTTTTAGATGTTGTGTCTCATAATAGTATTGTTGTAGGTTTTGTACTTTTTGCTGTAACGTTGTATATAGTTTTTGCTGCTATCCCCAAGTATAAAACGCTACAACGCAGAAATCGCATCTTAATTTTTCTAGCAGCATTTGTCATAAGTGCCTCAATCGTAATCCCGCCAGCACAGAATGTTGAACCTTCTCAAACTGACGTCTCATTGTTCTATTCGATTTCTACTCTTTATGGGAAGAAAGTTCTGCTCGCTATAGTCGTTGTTGAGATGCTCTTTATTGCTATGGCTCTGTACAACCTTGCCGTAATAGCCATAGCGAAAATCAATGAGCATAAAACTTCTACAGCAGACAGCGAAACGCATAGCAAGTTAGACTATTACTTTAGCAAATATGTAGTGCTGAAGCCTTTAAATGTTGTATTACTAGGCGTCGCTATTTTCCTATGCTGGATACCTATTATGATTGCTAACGGTCCAGTAATTGTCGATATTGATACCATCGTGCAGCTCATACAGTATAAGAAGATATTAGTCTGGGACCCGAAGGTTGGAACAATACTAACTGGTTATCGACTATCTGATCATCATCCATTTGTAGATACGTATATCTACGGTTTCTTTGACGATTTAGGTATGAAAGTCGGCAATGAACTTTTAGGGCTAGAGATTCTTACATGGTTGCAGTATCTTCTCGGGGCCACTTCCCTTGCACTTGTCATCAGTTGGATTGGCTCTCGCATTAAAATCTCTGGAAGATATTTATTCTCTATCATTCTTTTCACGGCGTTTGTGCCTACATTCTCCACGGCATTAAGCATCATCGTGAAAGATTCAACGTGGATTCCAGTTTTTACTGTATGGTTAGTATGCTTCTTTGAGTTGGCATATAGGTTGCTCAACAAACAACGGATTTCGTGGAAGTTAGTAGTGGGGATAGTCGTCCTCTCGACTTTAGCCGGTTTAATGCGTAAAACTTCTATCTATGTGACTACTCCGTCGTTGCTCATTCTGACTATATTCCTTAAAGAACGGTGGAAGACATTGGTCATGGGCATTGTGCCGGCTTTAATAGTTTTAGTGCTTGTCCCAGCTACTGTTCTTCCTGCACTCCATATTGCTCCGGGAGGAATTCAAGAACCTCTTGCAGTCCCTATGCAGCAGATGGCGAAGGTTGTCATAGACCATGAGAATGACTTAAATTCTCATGAAAAAGAAGTTATTTCGCGTGTGATTGATATGGAGACAGCAAAGAAAGAATTCAATCCAGTGTATGCTGATCCAATAAATTCATTCGCATACACGCGCACTAAAAATTCTCAGTATCTTCGAGAGTTTGTAATCTTATGGATTAAACTTTTCTTCCGCTACCCGGCATCGTATTTCCACGCGATTTCATATGTGAGAAACTATATAGTTGTTGGTGATAGCTACTATGCATTGAAGTATGAACATTGCGGGTGGAGTGAAGCTGGAGGAAAATATATTCTCCCTAACTCGAAAGAGTGTGCATTCTCATGGCAGCAAGAGCATCTAGGTAGTCCGCTTAACCGAGCTCTTAAGAATGTTCCGCCATTCTCAATTGCGGGAAGCGAAGTGCTCTATACGATTTGGATTCCAATCATTTCGCTAGGATTTGTACTATCAAAGAAAAAATATAAGAATCTAGTACTTTTCGCGCCATTCGTAATGACATGGGCTAACTTATTGCTAACGGCAGCAGCTCAAGCTCGATATTCGTATGTAATGCTATTTGGGGCGTTCTTAGCCGTGATAGCTGGTCTGGTCCCGGCTACGCAAAAGGGAGTAGAGGAATCGGCTCGAGTTCATGCTGCTGATAAGTAGCTGGATTCGTACAGTGTGCACAGTGCCTTCTGACTATTGAAATGTGGTCATGTTGTCCTAATCCCAATGATTAGGACAACATGAGTGATGGGCTTTTTAGCAGTAGCGTGGAGCTTCTATACCTTCAGAAGATTATTTTTTGATTACCGCTGCGAGTTTAGTCCCCACAAATCGAGATATTGGGTTTGCTATGAAACGATCCATCACATATGCAGCTAGCAGTAAGACAGCATACGTTACCACGAGGATAGCTAAGTAAGCCGCTACTTTAGTTAGTATAGTGTGCGGAGCTGGGACGAGGTATTCCCACGTCCTCCATAGTAGACGATAGCCAAAAAGATTTTCATGAAGTAGGTAGACGCCGAAGGTTGCCGGGCTTATAGCAATGATTGCGCTTTCAAAGGTAGTGTGCCGGCTAGGAGACTGTTTCTTAACAGCGCAGAGGAAGAGACAAGCGGCTACAATTACGGGGCCAAGCCATATGCCATCTTTTAGTTGTGCGTTCCACGTGAGAGCATTTATGATGCTGTTTTGACTAGCCGCTGCAAAGTTGAAAAGAGCCATGGCTACTGTTGCTACTATGATAGCGCCGAATATCTGTACTCTGTTCCAAGTGCGGTGCGCAGGAAGGTATACGCGCATCCATCCGCCAATCATATAGCAGAGGCACGCGTAAAAAATATGGTTGAAGAGGTTTGTACGTCCCCAATAAAGCATGAGAACACTAAGTAAAGATATGAAACCTATTAGTCCTATCATGGCGTGCTCGCTTACGTGCTCAAAAAGAGTGTTTATGTAAGGTGAAAGAATGAGCATAGCAATGTATGATGTCATAAACCAGTAGGAACTGGCTGATATTGGCGTAAAGACTGCTACGAGTGTTTCGACGATGTGTGCTCGTGTATCAAATAGCACGTTGATTCCTGCGAATTGCTTAATCGCAGCCGGTAGCAGAAGAGCGATGATGAAGAAACCGATAGTATATACGAGTACATGAGCCCAGGGGGTAATGATTCGTTTCCAATTAAAGCTTTTTTTGACAAGGAAGTAACCGGAAATCATGAAGAAGATGCACACACCTACTTGACCGTATTGAACAACTAAATATGATAATGCTGTTTCCCATCCAGGATGAGGTGTCAGCCCAGAATCAACATGGAGCATCCAGTTCAAATGAAGAATGCCATGGCATGCGAGGACTAAAAACATCGCGATGATGCGAAGAATCTCAATGCTGACATTACGGTGTTTTGAGTGTGAAGTCATAAAATCTATAATCTTATAGCGAAGAGACAAAGAGACACATCGGTTTCTCCGTATTTGTTCTTTGCCGGTTGCAAGAGCGCTCTGAGCCGACGTGATGTTAAAGTGGTTCTTGTGAAAAATATTTTGGGGAATGTACGCGAGAAATATCACTACTCTTTTGTAGTTTTACGTGAGCTAGTGAAGACTGATTTTAAGCTACGCTACCAAGGGTCGCTTTTAGGTATCGCATGGTCGGTCGTGAAGCCACTGATGCTTTTTGCTGTGATGTACACGGTGTTTGTAAGGTTCTTGAAGTTCACTGACGGTACGCCGACGTTTCCTGTCGTCCTTTTACTGGGAAACTGCTTGTGGGCATTTTTCTCGGAGGCGACAAGCGTGGGGTTACGCTCCATCGTTGATCGCGGTGATTTACTTCGTAAGATTCACTTTCCGACGTATATCGTGGTAGTTTCTGCCACAATCGGAGCGCTCATTAGTCTCCTCATCAACTTCGTTGTGGTATTTATCTTCTGCCTATTTTCTCCGGTTACATTTACATGGCGAGTAATTCTTGTCCCGTTCTACGTCATCGAACTTGTGATGCTTGCAGTGGGAGTGTCGCTTATCCTCGCCGCTATGTATGTTCACTTCCGTGACATCGCGCATATTTGGGAAGTTCTGCTTCAGGTACTTTTCTATGCGACACCTATCATTTACCCATTAAGCATGGTCGATCGCTATAGTCACACCATCACGAAACTGATGCTGATGAGTCCTATCGCACAGGTATTTCAAGATATCCGTCATAATTTCATCTCTCCGCAATACGTTCCGACTGTGTGGACAGAGATTGGGAATAAGGGTATTGCAGTGATTCCACTGCTTTTGTCTGTCGCTATTTTTGTTTTGGGTATTTATATCTTCAAGAAAAATAGCCAGAAGTTTGCTGAGGTGCTGTAATGGATACGACGAATGTAACAGAAAACATGCAAACAAACGCGAGCGCGAGCCTTATGCCGGGTCTTACTTCTAATGAAGATGAACGTCCTGTCGTGCTTTCTGTCAAGCATGTAGGAAAACACTTCCGCTTACCGACGGAGCAGGCTACTGGTTTGAAAATGGCCTTTATTAATTGGACAAAGGGTATTAAGGGTTATAAAGATCAGCACGTTTTACGCGACATCAATTTTGAAGTTCGGCAAGGTGACTTTTTTGGTATCGTAGGTCGTAATGGATCTGGTAAGTCCACACTTCTCAAGCTTATTTCGCAGATTTATACGCCGGATGCTGGTTCTATCGATGTAAGAGGTCGACTTGTACCGTTTATCGAACTCGGAGTAGGATTCAACCCTGAACTGACTGGTCGAGAAAACGTCTACCTCAATGGTGCGCTGCTTGGCTTTACTGAAGCTGAGGTGTCAGCGATGTATGACGATATCGTCGAGTTTGCTGAGCTCGAAGAATTTATGGACCAGAAACTGAAGAACTACTCATCTGGTATGCAGGTACGATTGGCTTTCTCCGTCGCCATCAAGGCGCAGGGTGATATCCTAGTGCTCGATGAGGTTCTGGCAGTAGGCGATGAGGCGTTCCAACGTAAATGTGACAACTTCTTTACTGAAATTAAGAAAGACCCGACGAAGACGGTTATTTTAGTCACTCATGATATGGGAGCAGTAAAGAAGTATTGCAATAATGCCGTGCTTATCAAAGATGGTGAAGTTATCGCTTCTGGAGACAAGGATGACGTAGCAGATCGCTACACGCTAGAGAACTTTAAGCGTGAAGAGAAAGAAAAAGAGGAAAGCAAGTTCCCTCTTGGCCTCAATGAACGCGTTCCTTTGCTACGCATTAATGCTCTTTCCTCACAGATGCTTACACGTGATGATACGTTTAAGTTTGAAGTTGAGTATGACTTCCGCGATGAGGACCAAGACTTCTACCTTGCTATTGCCCTGCACGATATCGTACGCGGCGGCGCAGTCTATGACTCGGGACAGAAGGCTTACCACATCATGCATGGTGGACATGGCCGCAAAGAATTTAGCCTGCCACTCAATCTTTTTAACAATGGCAAATTCAAGATTGTTGTGTCTCTGCGCACGCAAAATCCTGTCGATCCAGAACGTAGTGACATGGTTGCCTTTACAAATGAAGAAAACTCGGGGTTCTTTGCTGTCAGTGATACTCGCAATCGCGCGTATGCGTTGCTTAACGATACGGGGATTGAGTTTAAGGAGATGTAGATGCGCCGTTGTGTTTAACGGCGAATCTACGTAGGCATTTATCGTAATGCTAGTTATACTGGCTATGAGGAGAGGCAACACGTGGTAATAACGGAAAATTCTCAAACTGCAGGGCCTCCTCTCGAAGTTTTGTCTCAACGTGAGGTCTATCACGAGCAGGGCGGAGCTGACTTCACCGTAACCGAGGTTCAAGCGCGCGTGAAAGCTACCGGCGAAGCTGTGCAGTTCAACGTTGTAGACGTCAAGAACGGTGCTGTGGGTGCGGTGTGCGTGGCTGAGCGGACTGGCTCTAACTCTGGCTCTGAAGGTGAGGATAAGGATATCGCCAGCATTGCCAGTGGGTGTACTGATGGGACTGACCGCCCTCGCAGTTTATCGCACTGTCAGCTGCTCATTGGGCATCACTGGCGAGTAGCGACGAATGAGTTTGCGTGGGAATTTCCGCGTGGTATGGGCGAGTCTCTCAGACCTGAGGAGATTACTATGGCTGGCGAGACTAGTGGAGTTGGCGAAGCTAGCGAAACGCCTGCGCAGACAGCTCTTCGAGAGTTTCGCGAGGAAACGGGCATTTCGGTACCGGAGAGTGCGGTAACGGTATGGCAGACGATACATGCGGATTCAGGGTTGCTTGCTGGGGCTATAGCAGTTGCGAACATTCGCGTGGACGAGTCTGTGCTTGACTCGTCTAAATCGATGAATGTTGAGTGCTCGCAATCTATGCTTCAAAGTGACTGGGAGCTGGGAGATAGCTTACGCTGGGTGAGTGTAAACGATTTCGAATCAATGATTGCGCGTGGCGAAATTACCGATGGCATTACGCTCGCTGCATACACTATCTGGAAGTTGCGACGAGGTGCTAAGTCTTAGCAGCTCGCTGTGGGGAAGGCAATATCGCTTGTATCTTAGTGTGTTTGAGTGCTAATTGGCTCATGTAGCTGAGCGATTCGTTACAGTATCTAGAACTGTGCGAAGAACGTACGCGGACCTCTATGAAATTCCATAAGATTTCGGATGAGGTCTATTATTTCTGGTCCGACTGAAATTAAGAAGGCGATTCCCACAGAGAGAGTCGCGCCATTCGTCCCGTCAAACTGGAATTTGTCAATAAACCATCCTGCAACCGCGAGGATAATTGCAATTATTCCTCTCACTATAGTCGACCTAACCTCGTTCGTTCGGTCCACTTGGTTTGCTGCCATCTTTACGGCGTAGTCAAGCTCGCGTGCGGCAGCTTGTTTTTGCGTATTTTGTGCATTTCGCCACTTTGAAATCGTGGAACGTGACGTGTACAAAAGGTTTGTGAAATAGACAGCTGGCATTTCTGCAAAAAACTCAGTGGTTTCTCCGTGAATGGCGGCAAAACCAGTCAACTTTTCGTTTTGCGTGTCGAGATATGCACAATATTTCTGCGTAAAAGTGTTGAGTGTTGGCATTGGCTGGGAGCGAGACAAGCGCGATGCCGGTAGCGCGTGTATTGTGCGTGAAATGAGTGATGAGAGGGGAGAAGTAGGTGTATTTTCTGGATTTTGTGCTTTTTGCGTGTTTTGTGCAGTTTGGACAGTCATTAGCACACAGTGATACTGATTTGCAAGTGTCATTTGGTAAGCATATTGATATAAATCGCGTGCATACTGGTGGGCTTCTGAGCGCGAATTGTATGATTTAGTGCGAAAAGCTGCATTGAGCGCGCTGAAGACTTTGCTTCGCTGCGGATGAGTTAGAATAGTTGCTATTTCTTGAGGAGAAACGTAGGTTTTCTCGTCTTCAGAAAGGACTTGACGAATAGCTTCCTCTTTGAGTTCTTCTGGAATTTTTGCAAGTTGCGACGCAAAATCAAACTTGCCAATGGTTGTGTCGGCTGGTACGAAAATGACAGTTCCCATTTCGCATGCATGTATCCATTCTTCCCACCGCCTTGCGAGTAGCGATAAACTGCCCTTCTTGAGCTGATAGGTTTTTTCGAGGGCTTGAGCAATCAATTTTGTGCAGTTTGGTGCATTACGTAAGTTGTGTGGCAAACGTGCTGGGCTACTTGGACAGGACCTCGCTTGTTGATATAAATCAGGGCTGGCAGTGAGCGCTGAAGGTTCGAATTCAGAGTTGATGTAACGATGCCCATCTCGTTCCACAGTGAAACTCGAGATGAGGGCATCGACAAGAGAGCTATGTGCACCTGAAAATGTGCGGATATGCAGTGCAGGCTTATCTTTAAATGAAAGGCCGAGCAACGCATTGATTGATTCGGGGCCAAAGGCGAGGAAAAATGGACCGTCGAGCACTTCTTGATAGGTTAAAGTGATGGTCTCATTGGTGATGTATGCCGTTCTTAAAATTTTTGCAAAATAGCACGTGATATTAGAGTTGTTTGCGATGAGGAAATCGCATATGTGCGAGGACTCATCCCACAGGTCAGCCGAATTGCGGTGATGCTTGTACAAAAAATCAGCGGTGAAGGTGCGCCACATGGTTGCTTGCTCTGCGGAGTCAAGATTGCTGATACGGATTCCAGAAATCTCGGCAGAATCCGTTGCTTCTCCACTATTTTGTGCAGAACGATACGTTTTTCTCATGAATTTAGTATAAACAGAGTCTCAAAACGTTCCAACTTGCACAAAATACAGCAAAAAGGCAAATTAAAAGGCTGAAACTCATAAGCGAGCATCAGCCTAGATTGCTTTAAATTGTGAGAAGTCGTAATGGTTCCAGTACGAGCATCAAAGAGATTAAACTAAGATGGGTTCATCGTGCATCACGTCTCACACACCACACGTCACGCGTTACGCAAGTAGAGCCGGCCCTACTGTAGCAGTGGTTTCACCTGTTTTTCGTATGCGATGAGAGCGGTGTTGATGACTTGGTGCATATCGTAGTATGCGTAGGTCCCAAGGCGTCCGCCAAACACGACTTGTGGCTCTGCAGCAGCGCGCTCCTTGTACTGTGCGTACAGTTCTTTGTCTGCATCGGTATTGATTGGATAATATGGCTCATCACCGCGTTCAGCAAAGCGCGAATACTCTTCCCAGACGACCGTCTTGCGCGGATTCTGCTGCTCGCGACGCTCTGGGTTGAAGTTCTTGAATTCGATGGCGCGGGTATACGGCACATCAGCATCGGCGTAGTTCATTACTGGAACGCCAAAGTGATCTTCCTCGTCGTAGCGGACTTCCTTAAAGTCGACGGTGCGCCACTTGAGCTCGCCTAGTTCATAATTGAAGTATTTATCGACTGGACCAGTGTAAATGACTGGCACTGTGCCCACGAGTTTACCCTTGGAATATGGCTGATTTTCATCGAAGAAATCAACTCCGAGAGTGACGGTAATGCGATCGGAGTCAATCATGTTTTCCATCCAGCGGGTGTACCCGTCTGCAGGGAGCCCCTCGTAAGTGTCCTTAAAGTAGCGGTTATCATAATTGAAACGTACTGGGAGACGACGAATGATGGAAGCTGGAAGATCGGATGGATCAGTCTGCCATTGCTTGCCGGTGTAATTGCGGATGAACGCGTTGTAAAGCGGCTCGCCGATGAGCTTCTTGCCCTGCTCGTCGAGATTCTGTGGTTCTTCGATGTGTGCAAACTCTCCAGCCTGCTGTTCGATGAGGCGCTTGGCTTCTTCCGGTGTGTATGCAGCGTGGAAGAACTGATTGATGGTACCGAGGTTGACAGGCAGCGGGAAAACTTCGCCGTCGTGTGTGGTGTACACGCGGTGCACGTAATTCGTGAATTTGCTGAAACGATTCACGTATTCCCATACACGGTCGTTGGAGGTGTGGAAGAGGTGTGCGCCGTACTTGTGAATTTCTGCGCCAGTCTCTTTATCGAAGTATGAGTACGCGTTTCCACCGATGTGGTCGCGGATATCAATGATGTGAACGGTCTTGTCGGTATGCTCTGTAATCTGCTGAGCGGTGACCAGACCAAACAATCCTGCGCCAACGATAACGACGTCAGCCTCAACTGGATTTTCGCCTGTAACGTCTGCTGCATTCCGCACATTTGCCATGGTTGGGGAGCCTTTCCTTCAATGAATGCCTGTTAGACGTCATTTTAGCGGCAAGGCTGTATGGAAATATGTGGAAAATCGAGAGAGTTTATGGTCGTCGCAGCATTCTCTGACACTTTTGTGCAGGTTGGAACATTTTTTAAGCCTATTTCCGATTAGACAGTGATAAAAACGTTTCAACTTGCACAAAAAGTGTAAAAAGCAAAGGAGAAAACCAAATTTTCTTCTTTCTCTTCCTATTACTTTTTGTTTCCTCTCCAGCAATCCTCATCCCATACCATCTCATCCATCCTTCTGATTACGCGGCTGGATATATCTGGGGGGGGGGAAAAAATTCTCTAAGCAATCCCACTCCATCACTACACTGAACGTATGCACACTCTTCTCGTTACAGGCGGCGCTGGTTTCATCGGCTCGAATTTTGTGCGTTATGTAAGTGCTCATGCACCGCATATTCGCATGATTGTGCTTGATGCATTGACATACGCCGGAAATATCGCGAACCTAGACGGGGTAAAGAATGTGGAATTTGTTCACGGCTCCATTACCGACGAAAAACTCGTAGATTCATTGATGAGTCGAGTTGATACGGTAGTGCATTTTGCTGCAGAATCACACAATGATAGAGCAATTACTCAGCCGCGCATTTTTTTTGAAACAAATGTTATGGGCACGTTGATTTTGCTGCAAGCGGCAGTAAAATACGACGTGAGATTTCATCATATTTCTACTGATGAGGTCTTTGGGGATACGGCGTTAGATTCGACGGAAAAATTCACTGAGTCGAGCTCGTACAAACCGTCTTCTCCATACGCAGCGTCGAAAGCGGCCTCGGACCACATGGTTCGCGCATGGGTGCGGACGTACGGTTTGAGAGCCACTATTTCCAACTGTTCAAATAATTATGGACCTTTTCAGCATATTGAAAAATTTATTCCGCGAGCCATTACGAACGCTTTATGTGGCTTGCCAATTAAGCTCTATGGCGATGGTCTCGCGGTGCGCGATTGGATTCATGTGGAAGATCAATGTAGTGCAATATGGGAAATTTTGCAGAATGGTCATATCGGTCAGACATATCTCGTTGGCGCAAATTGCACAATAAACAATGCACATGTAGTGAATATGTTAGAGGAGATTCTGCCGCAATACTGCGGTGAGCAAAAAATTACGGTGGAGCATGTGCGTGACCGTCTTGGGGCGGATCGGCGCTATGCATTAGACCCTCATAAAATCGTCGAAGAGCTTGGCTGGAAAGCGAAGCATACGGATTTTCGCAAAGGACTATCTCAAACGGTTGAGTGGTATGCGAATCATCAAGACTGGTGGGAAGCTTACAAACCTGATGTCGAGCGCAGTTATGCAAATTTAGGGCAGTGATTATTGATTATGAAGTGTAAGCAACATTTTGAGGTGTCAAATTGCATAAAACACGCTCAGAATCGAGAAACAAAAGCGAGAGAAACCGGTGAGAAAATTTCGAGGGAGGAAGAGGAAATCGCATGAGTAAAGCGCGTCGCCCTTGGCAAACGGGCATTTTGTGGCTTCTTGCTGTCGTGCTCATTGGGGCTTTTGTTTTTGCTACCACGAATTTAGTGCGTTGGCAAAGAGAAATCCGTAATGCGCAAATATCCCAGAGTACTACGTATAAGAAATTTAGCTTTGACCCGGGATACATCATCTCTGATGAACAGTTCTTTGATTCCCAAGCAATGACAACCGCCGAAATTCAGAGTTTTCTTGATGATAAAGGCACTCTCTGTTCCGGCTCAACATGCATAAAAAATGCAGAATTTGATGTCGAAGATATGGATGCAGACGCTGAATGTGCTACACGGTATGAAGCTCCGGAGTCTCGGCAGGCTACCGCGGCACAAATAATTAGTGGTGCTGCTCAGTCGTGCGGAATCAGTCCCAAAGTACTTTTAGTTCTTTTGCAAAAAGAGCAGCATCTTGTGCAATCTGCTACCGCACCGTCGCATACTCAGCTTGATGCAGCCACGGGGTTATCTTGCCCGGATACTGCGGACTGCGATGCTCGATATAAAGGATTCTTCAAACAGGTGTATGGTGCTGCTCGCCGGTTCAAGTGTTATCTGAACCATTCATCGAGCTACCATTATCATTGGAATTCGCTCAATCGCATCCAATATTCACCAAATGTATCGTGCGGTTCCTCAGACGTGTACATTTATAACAAAGCTACGGCGCTGTTGTACATCTATACGCCCTATCAGCCAAATAAAGCTGCTCTTGAGTCAGGCGATGGTGAGGGGGATGAATGCTCGTCGTATGGGAATCGTAATTTTTCTATCATTTATAACCAATTTTTCGGCTCGCCGGTGAAATGAAATCACAAGCAAGTTGACTCGGCGCGCGGGTATTGCGGATATGAAGTGCCAAGCGCGGTTAATGGTTACTAGAGGTGTGTGCTGCTGGGGTATACGTGAGCTAATGAGCTAAATTAGAGGAGTAAATAGTGTGTTTCCCTATTGCTTTTTCGAAGTTTTGTGCATGATGATACGTTTTGAGGCTCATTTTGAGGTGTATCGAGCGAAATTACGTTGCAACTTGCACAAAAAGGGAAAGACTGCATATAAAGCCATAAAACAAGAAAACTGCAAGCAAGATATTAAAAAGTGTTTTCGTCTCGTTTGACTAGTATTATGGACACGTTGTTCTTGAAACGAGGAGGGCGGCGACGTCGTTGACACACCACTAGAATTAGTTGGATTCGCTCGTTTCCAGAGACACGCGAGTATACACATTCTCCTGCTGCAGAAGGTCTGCAGCCGATTAGTCCGAAGGAGGTGGGTGATGTCTGCTCATAAGTACGAACTCATGCTCATTGCTGATCCAGAGATGGACGAGCGTGCTGTAAAGAAGTTGGTTGATACCTACATGGAAACCGTCACCAACGAAAAGGGAACTGTCGATAATGTCGACATTTGGGGCCGTCGTAAGTTGGCTTATGAAATTGCGGGTAAGAACGAGGGCAATTATGCTGTAGTTAATTACACTGCTGAGCCAGCAACGAGCGACGAACTTGATCGTTTGCTTAACCTTAACGAATCCATCGTGCGTACCAAGATTCTTCGTACCGACGCTGAGTAAATCGTTAATTATTTGTCAATAAACTAGTAAACGTAAAACTTTAGATTTTAACGAAACGTACACGAAACGGATAGTGGTTAGTTATGGCTGGAGAAACCGTCATCACGGTAGTGGGAAACCTCACTGCAGATCCTGAATTGCGCACGACGAGCAATGGCAGCAAAGTGGTGAATTTCACTATTGCTTCCACGCCTCGCACATACAACCGTAATTCTGGACAGTTTGAAGATGGCGATGCACTCTTCTTGCGCTGTTCGTGCTGGGATTCTCAGTACACGACTATGGCAAGTAATATTGCGCAGTCTTTAACTAAAGGCATGCGTGTTATTGCCCAAGGAAATCTGACCCAGCGTTCTTATCAGACGCAAAGTGGTGAATCTCGCACTGTTGTTGAATTGCGTGTTACCGAGATTGGACCATCGCTGAGCCGCGCCACCGCTTCTGTAAATCGCATCCAGTCTGGGAATTATTCAGGCGGGTATAATCGCAACAGCGGATATCAGAGCAACAATACTGCTCCTAACTATTCCAACGGTGCTACTGGGATGAATGCCCAGGTTGGTACTTCTGCTCCGTCAACTGATCCTTGGAATGCATCTGATAGCGATGCATCTAGCTTCGGCTCCTTTGGCGGTAATGACGACTTTGGCTCGTTTGAATAAGCAGGAACGTACTTTCTCGCTTGGTTTGTCGGGCAAAATCTAGAGTTTAATTTTTAAGGAGTGTGATTATGTCACGCAAAAGGCCTCAGCCACCAGTTAAGCCTTTCAAAAAGAAGCCAAACCCATTGAAGGCTGCAAAGATTACCGAAATCGATTATAAGGACGTTGCATTGCTGCGCAAGTTCATCTCTGATCGTGGCAAGATTCGTTCCCGTCGCATCACTGGCGTAACTGTACAGGAACAGCGCAAGATTGCACGTGCTATCAAGAATGCACGTGAGATGGCTTTGCTTCCTTACGCAACCAATGGTCGCTAAAGAAAAGAGGAAATTACCATGGCAAAGAACACTAAGGTTATTCTTCTTGACTCAGTTAACGGTCTCGGACAGGCTGGCGACGTTGTAGAAGTATCTGCTGGTTATGCACGCAACTTCCTTGTGCCACAAGGTCTTGCATTTGCATGGACTAAGGGCGCTGCAGCTCAGATTGAGCAAATGAAGCGCGCGCGTCGTGCTCTCGCTCTTGCTTCACGTGAGGATGCAGTTGCTGCTAAGGCGCAGATTGACGGCTCTGTCGTAGAGATTGCTGCTAAGGTTTCTGAGTCTGGCAAGCTCTTCGGCGCTATTGCAGCACCTGAAGTTGCACAGGCTTTGTCCGCAAAGGGCACTCCAGTTTCTGCTAAGGCAGTCGCTGTTGAGAACATTAAGACTACCGGCGATTTCTCCGCAACGGTACAGTTGCATCCAGAAATTTCTGCGCAGTTTACCGTTAAGGTGGTTGCTGAGTAGTTTATGATCTTCTAACTGCTACGCGAATCTGCGCCAAGTATACAAACAGATTTGCCTGCTTGGTTGTGTTCGTGAGAGTTAGAAAGATTTTCGACCTGTTTTTTGCATTTTGCGACGCACTGTGCAGAAAAGCAGGTCTTTTTGTTTTTGTCCTTACGCTCTTTCCTCTAGTCTTCCTTTCTATCTTACTTGAACTACACTTCACCGCCGAAATTTGTCGTAGAACGTTGCGGTTTCTATATATTTTGTGCAGCTTGCGACACTTTTAATGCAAAACTGCGGCAAAGAGGATTAATTTACGTATCAACTTGCACAAAACGTGACCTGATAAGCTACGCCTAAACTGAATTATTGCTGTATAAGTAAGTCAGGGTGGAATACTTTTAAGGCTATACGAGGTCTGTCGAATTGTATGTTGACAGTGCAGCATTGCATCTCTACATATCAATGTTAGATGCATCATTACTGTTTTAGGCTCACGAATGATGACAGACGGGATAAAGATGAACTTTGCACGAAATAATGTGCGCGCGGAAATACATGTGCGCGCATGACATCTTAATCAAGTTGGTGATGGCGCTTATGAGTTATATCACTGATGAGGAATCGCTGACGTCTGCGCATCTCCCACTTCCCAACGTGTGGGACACCACCAAGTTTTAGTTTGCCGATCATACTGTCACCGCCATTCTTCTCCACCTCTGAAAATTGAAAGCGAATGATTGTGAAGCCGGCTAAGGCGAGCGCTGTCTCTCGGTCTTTCTCCCGAAGGATGACATCTGCAGGGGTAGAATATTTATTCATATGAGGGTTGAGGTATTTTTCACGGCCGTCAAGTTCAGCGATGATTTGGCTGTTGTAGTGAGAATCAGAGTGAGCTCTGATAGCCTTAATTTTCCATAGAAAGTCAGGTCTGATTGTGCGGGTTCGCTGGAAGTTCTTTTCATGTCGGTAATCTAAACGACGCAATGGGTTTGGAATCTCAACTTGTAATAATGGTCGTGCAAAACCCGCCTGAAGCATTCGCGCACGGGAGAAACTTTCGCCTCCATTTTCTGATCTTGCATCCAAAAATTGGAGCACATAAATTGCTGTACTGGATTTCCAACAACGGTGCTGTTGACGCGCGTACGCTACTGCTTTCTTGCTCGTGATGCCGAATGAGTGAGCAAGTTGGTCAGCTACGATAAGCGCATACTCGATTGGTAGTGTCCTTGCACAATCAAATATTGTCTGCAAAGGAGACGTAACGAGTAGCCCACGCAGATATCCGATTTTATTGTTTATGGAGACATAAGAAGAGTTCCGTAAACTGTGGAAGTACTTATTACGAGTACGACGTCTAGACCGTGAGCCTTTGATGTAGTGAAATCGTACAGGAGATGTTTTGCGTCGTGCAGAAGACGTCTTGGAGTCACATGCAAAATGTACATGCGCATGAAGTTTTCGAGGTAGATTTACACCGTACAATTCGGCTGCCGACGTCATGCATACTGGCCATGTGGGATGAGCGGAAGCTATTGCCGATATGCGTTGCAAGTTTTGCTGATGCAGAGAAAATGAATTCCAAATAAATGCGTTGACAAAGTATCCGCGAAAGAGTTCCATGAGAGGCATTTTGTCGCGGACACTATGAGTCTTTATCGATGTTTTTCGGATTAGTGCACCACTCGTTGGCGAGTCGCTATGGATATGTCGTCGTGCTGAACGGCGAAGTGGACGATTCGGCGGTCTTCGTAGCGCTAGAGAAAACGTACTAGGTTCATGCGAGTCAGTGCATGTTTTAGCATGAATTGGAGTCGCACCAAACAGTGACTCAAGGGTTTTCTCGTACTTCATAGATTTAGTGTGTCGCTACGACTAGTAGTGGCGCAATGACAACTAGAGAATGTGTACGAATGTGGATAGGTGAGTCTTTAAGGTTTTGACACTTTTGTGCAAGTTGATACGTAAATTAATCCTTTTTGCCGCAGTTTTGTATTAAAAGTGTCGCAAGCTGCACAAAATATGCAGAAAACAATGAGCTACAGGCTGCGTCAGAGGGAGAAAAGCAATCTCGTACGTCGTATCAGATGCAATCCTGTAAAAGGACTGAAAACGACAGATTTTAAGGCATTGCTAATGCCTACATGAAGTTACATATAGGACACGATATATCACAACGTTCTTACCATATTTTCAGCAGAACTGAACCGTTTCTGACGAAAATAGTGAAGATACAGATTAATCGCTGCGAAGACCATTCATAAAGTGTTAAATGAACAGAATGAAGAAACTTATTGCGCAAATTGCAAAATTTGGTGTAGTCGGCATTATTGCTGCTGTAATTGATTTTGGCGTGCTGAATTTGCTCGTTGCACTTTTCCACATGAATGCGACAGTGGCGAGCACCATTTCTTTTGTCGTCTCTTTAGTTTTCAACTACTTGGCAAGCATGAAATACGTCTTTGTGCACCGCAAAGATATGGCAAGGTGGATGGAAGTTGTTATTTTCATTTTCTCGGCTATCGTCGGTTTACTCATTAATGACTGGATTATTTGGATGTCTACGACGGTAATCTTGCCTGCGGGAAGTGTTCCTGGCGATACCACGTATGCGGTTTTCACGAATGGTGGAAAAATTGTTGCTACTGTGGTTGTCGCTATATGGAATTTTGTAATTCGAAAGTGGCTTCTTGATGCTCAAGAAAATGGAGAGGCAAAACAAGGAAGCTTTTCACATAAACTAGGTGAATGGTCGCTGAAGTTCGGTAAGTAGACTAGAACGTAGAATAAGCTCAGATTGGAGCTACGCATGTTCTTGATATTTTTTGCAGAAAGGAACGATTTCTATGCCTGTTATTCATACCCATGTCAGTGTTAAAACAACTCAATCGCAGCGTGAGGAGCTGAAGTCTCTCTACGGTCAGGCGATTGCCGCTGTGCCAGGTAAATCTGAGAGTTGGCTTATGTGCCCGTTCGAAGACGATATGCCTATCTATTTTGGCGGTACTGATTCACAGTCGGCTGCATATGTAGAAGTAAACGTTTTTGGAAAAAATATTCCACGCTCTGCTTGGGAAAATCTGAGTGAGCAGATTATGACTGCACTAGAGAAGGTACTTGACATACCACAAAATCGCACGTACATTCGTTACACTGCCACAGAGGATTGGGGCTGGAATGGCAGGAATTTCTAGTAGTATCGGGTGAGTGACGTTGTATGAGTGACGTAATGGGCGCTGTGTTAGGCGCTGTACTATGACGAGTAGATTCTAGATTTTTCCTAAAACCTGAGAACAATTAATAGCGATTGAGATGGGCATTTATGAACAATTTTTTGCATGTTGCAACTGAATTTCGTGAATCTGGCGGGAATTCTGCCTTAAAAACGTTTCAACCTGCACAAAAAGGGCAGCAGACTACAGTCCACTTGATTCGGCACGGCGAAGTTTACAACCCGGACCGTGTGCTATACGAGCGACTCCCGGGTTTCCATCTCTCAGAGCGCGGTTTTCGTATGGCACATGCGACCGGTCGATTTATTGCGAATAACCCGCACATGAATAGCCCCACTGCAATTTTTTCTAGCCCGCTTGACCGGACGATTGACACCGTAACGGCAATCGCTGAGGAGATGGGCAAAGTTCCAGACAATCATCCAGAACGCATCTACGACGTGATTGCGACAGATGAACGCATCATTGAGGCGCGTAATGAGTTTCGCGGTAAACGCATAGGGTATGGGGATGGTGCGCTGTGGAGAAATAATAATTGGAAACTCGTTTCAAATCTGTGGAAGCCGAGCTGGGGTGAGAGCTACAAAGAAATTGCCGCACGTGTGCAAGATTTCGTCTTCGAAAAGGTGGATGCGTATCCAGGACAATACATATTTGCTGTCATGCACGAGTCACCAATTTGGTCGTTCCGGCACATGTTGGAAACAGGGCATCCTGAGCATAATATGCTTCTACGCAAGACCGCTTTGGCATCGATTACCTCTTTAACTTTTGAGGTTGGGTCACATGAACTTATCAGCATCGGCTACGCGGATCCAGCAGCAGATGTTCGTTAATGCCGCAGCAAGTAACAAGAGAGCAAAGGTGCGAGAGCGCCTTCAATGTTGAAAATAATTTAAGTAAAATTGCAAAGCTGCAAAGAGGAGGAATTGAGAAAAGATGAGTTTGGATGTTCGCAAACTTGAGAAATCTGTGAGTGATACTGTGTCGGCTGCGAGTGCGGCCGCGCAAGAGTTGAAGCGACTGTACCCTTTGGAGAATGCTGAACAGCTGAACAATGACGTTCATTACGGCGATAATCTTCAGGTAAAGCAAACGTTTCAACTTGCACAAAACTTGTTGCAAAGTAGAGCAAGAACGGTCTCTTCCCCCGACACTTTTGTGCAGCTCGCGACGGAACTGACTCTTGCTGATGCTGAGTATGTGTTTGAGGGTGCGTTGGCCATCCCGGGACGACCGCAGGAACTGGTTGATGCACTCCTTGCAGCGAATGATGCATATGATACGGCACATGAGTTGCATGATGAGTTTGGTGCAGTGAATATTTTGCAAGTTGCTGCGTGTTTATCGGATGGGAATTCTGTTTCAGTCGATCTCGATACGTTGGACGGTATTATTGATGAAGTAGCAGATTTTGACGACGTCTCAGATGACTGTGCGAACGTCTTACGTGGGTTTGAGCTTGGTCTTCAATCAGCTCACATTATCTCTGAAAGTTCGGATGGTCTCGTGTGTGAGCCTGCATTAGCTCTCCTTGTGGCAAATGAGTATTTGGATGCCGCGGCTACTCCGCGCACATTTGCCACATCAGAGCAGCTCATTGAGCTTGTGGATAATGGGCTTGGTAGCGTCGAAGCGGAGAATATTCTTAAGGGCGCTATGGAACAGTGGCAGACCCACAAAAACGAAATTTTATGGAATAAGGATGAGGCGAAACGTCTCGCCAAGGAAGAGGATGAGCGCAAGAGCAAAGAGGCGTTAGCGGCAAAATTCGCGCACGTTAAGGACGACCCTGCGAAAGAGAAAATCGAATTATAGCCATGGCCATCATTGCATATCTGATGAACTTAATCGACCCGAGCAAACCATGAGCAAACTGTAGATACACAATACGCTCATCATCATTGATGAGGATTTTCCGGTACGTACGGTGCATATGGAGATAGCGGATACGGGTAGTATTGTGATGCTTGGTGCGGTACGGTAGGCATGCTTGTGGGGTACACCCCCGGCGTCATTGCCGAAGACGCTGCCGGTATCGATGATTCCGTAGGTGGCATAGCTTGCGTAGGAGCTATGAACGGCGCTGTCGATACAGCCGGCACAGCTGGGATGGTGGGCACAGCTGGGATGTAATTAGCATCGAAACGAACTCCACGCACATCGCTCGGTGCAGCAAGAAATACAACAAAAGCAAGCGACGCAGCAATATCGATAAGTAGAAGTATTAGACCGATAGTCGCCCCAATATTCCATGCGAAGCTGTCAATTAATCGGGCTCCCACTAAAACGAACTCTGTTCCTGCAAAGGCAAATACGGCAGCAATGACAGTGACTGTCGCATAAAGACCGATGATTCCTGCTATCCCCGCAAAAATCCATGCGGCAGAATGATTGGCATCATGGAGTCTGCGGGAGGCAATAGCAAGAGTTGGAATGAAAATTGCCAAGCTCCACAACGCTGAGACTATAGTACCGGCATTGGAGATGTGGAAAAAATGTGAGATTACATTGATTGCGAGTTGCACGATAACAGTGAAACCGTATGCCCACCAGAACTCAGAGCGGGAAGCACGACCGTTAAAAGTAGCATATTTCTTGAAGAAGCGCCGAATCGCAGCGCCGGCATGAACGCCATAGTAAGGCTGATTGAGCGGAGGGATAAGCGTGAAACTTCCATCAGCGTGTACATCGAGAGGTGCCACTCCGTTGTATGCTTCTGCAGGATTTGCATATACTGTAGCGCGGGTCAAACTGAGCGGAGATACATTCGCCTGAGTTTCATACCCGCCAGCAACATACGCCTGAGATGTATAAGAGGTATACGTTGGGGGAAGAGATGCATATCCGTCCATGTGCTCCACCTTAGTCCGTGCAATCCTGTTCGTACGATTCAGCTCAGTTGTGTGGGTAATGCAGAATAATCACGAGCACGCCGATACCACGCTATAAACTGCAAGTTTTGTAATTATATCAGGCGTGTAATGCTACCGTGCATTTGTTTTTCCGCGGAGTTATGTACTTCAGACATTGTCCACTTACTGCCTTGCTGCCCCGCGATTCTAGAGCACCCACATATAGCATCCGTGAGAGTCTTTGCGCACTCACGCGCTATCCTTAATCGATATTATCGTCAGCCGGGTTTCCTAGCCATATTCTCTCCGTAAGAACGATGATTGCCATAACTATCCCTGTACTCACGACTATGGCAATGGTTGCTGCCCATACGAGAGGCGCTTGGAAAGTGTTGTATGCAGATTGCAAAAAAATGCCAATTCCATGGCGGCTCCCCATATACTCAGCCGTTGCAGCCGTTGCAAAAATGTACGTGCCAGCGATGCGAACGCCGCTAAAAATCTGGCGCGCAGCCACGCGCAGCTGCACGTGCCATAGTGTCCACCAACGGTTTGCGCCACACGTTAGCGCTACGTCAACGAAGTAACGCGGGATAGCTCTCAAGCCTCGTGAAGTTTGAATGGCTATAGGGAAGACGCTGAAAACGCAGACGAGGGCAATTTTCCCTGCCTGATCAAAGCCGAAGAACCACAGGAAGAACGGCGTGATGGAGATGAGAGGGAGAGTTTGTGCTGCGGTTAAGAGAGGCATGAACGCTGAATTAAGTACGGATGATAGGTAAAGTACGATACCGAGCGTGATTCCGATGATGATGGCGAGCACAAATCCCCATAACCCTTCAGAAACTGTTACGCCTAAATTACTCATCAAAATGTCCCAGTTGAGGTGGGCAGCAGCGACGATGCGCGATGGGGAAGACCAAATACGTGCAGTGCCGGAGGAATTGTTTGCATGGATTTCCCAGGCGATACCAATAAGAAGAACGACTATGAGAGTAGGCAAAATATGAGAAAGTACGCGTGCAATGCGCTTGCTGCGACTACCTTGCGTGCCTGTGTTGCGTGCATCACTAAATCGTTCATCGGCAAGCTGCTTACTACTAGGCCGTTTGCCACGTACGGCACTAGGCTGCGCGTTGCCAAGTTTTTTATTTGTTGTCATAAATCCTTTGCGTCCTCGTTATAGACAGCGTTATGGCTGCGTTATACCCTGTAATACTCTTTGACTTTGCGTGGCTGTATCGCTCGGTTATACTGAGCCTACTCATTGCAAACGCCGCCTCAACGTTCATACAGTCTGGTCCCTACAATAGTCCCTATGACTGAAAAATCCGTTGAAAATTCTAGCGTTGTTGAGAACAATACCGCAAAGACAGCAAAGACTGCTGCAAAGCCTGAGCTTCCTGAAAATGTACATGTGCGTTTTTGTCCATCTCCTACCGGCACTCCACACGTAGGCATGGTGCGTACTGCTCTATTTAACTGGGCTGAGGCTCGTCACACACACGGCACTTTTGTGTTCCGTATCGAAGATACCGATGCTCAGCGCGATTCTCAAGAGTCGTATGAGCAGATTCTTGAAGCGCTCCGTTGGCTTGGTCTTGATTGGGACGAGGGCATTGATGTTGGCGGTCCTCACGGTCCATATCGCCAAAGTGAGCGTACGGAAATCTACGCTGACGTTGCGCAAAAGTTGCTCGATGCTGGATACGCGTATGAGTCCTTCTCTACTTCTGAGGAAATTGAGGCACGTAACGTAGCTGCAGGGCGGCCAAAGGCGTTCGGATATGACGGTTATGATCGTAATCTCACTGAGGAACAGAAAGAGGCTTTCCGCGCTGAAGGTCGTAAACCGGCATTGCGTATCAAGATGCCAGACGAAAACATTACGTTTAACGACTTGATTCGTGGCGAGATTGAGTTCAAAGCTGGAACCGTGCCTGACTACGTCATTGTGCGACCAAACGGTGATGCGCTCTATACTCTGACCAATCCTGTCGATGATGCCATGATGGATGTCAACGTCGTTTTGCGCGGCGAGGACTTGCTTAGCTCTACACCACGTCAGATTGTGCTCTATCGTTACTTGATGGAGCTGGGAATTGCCAAGCAGATTCCTCTCTTTGGACACATGCCATATGTCATGGGCGAAGGTAAAAAGAAGCTTTCGAAGCGCGATCCTGAGTCAAACCTCTTCTTACACCGCGAGAATGGTTTCATCCGTGAAGGCCTGTTGAATTATCTTGCTGGTCTAGGTTGGTCTATTGCTGCAGATCGCGATGTCTTCACTATGGATGAAATGGTTGAGCACTTTGACGTGCGCGATGTGAAAGCTAATCCAGCTCACTTCGATTTGGACAAGGCCATCGCTATCAATGCGGAGCATATTCGTATGCTTGAGCCTGAGGACTTTCTTCGTCGCTCAGTGCCGTATCTCTTTAAGGACGGCGTTGTTTCTGCTGATAATTGGGATTCTCTCACTAATCGAGAACGTCAAATTTTGACTGACTCTGTAGAGCTCGTTCAGCCACGTGTGCGCTTGCTTGGTGAAGTTTCTGGTATGGTGGGTGCGCTTTTGTCAACTGACGAGTACATCAAGCCTGAGGCAGATGCTCGTAAGCAGCTCAAGGACTCCGCCGGTGACGTGCTTGACATGGCGGTATCAACATTGAAAGAAATTCCTACTGAGGAGTTCAAGGCAGAGCATGTACATGAAATCCTAGCCAAGGTCCTTGTGGAAGATGGCGGTATCAAGCCTCGCTTGGCATTCGGTCCGGTACGAGTAGCCGTTTCTGGGCGCCGCGTATCTCCACCGCTCTTTGAATCTATGGAGATTTTAGGTAAGGATTTAAGCATTGCGCGACTCGCCGAGTTGCGTAAGCATTTAGATTAATATATACTCATTATTCGTTGTGCTAGATGAACAGCGCTGCTTTCCCACTTGCACAATGAATAACTGAATGCCCCCATCGTCTAGCGGTCTAGGACATCGCCCTCTCACGGCGGCAACATGGGTTCAAATCCCATTGGGGGTACGAAGTGCCTTACAGCTGGCTTAGTGAAGTCAGCAGCAGGACACGCCATATTGGGATATGGTGTAATTGGCAACACAGCTGATTCTGGTTCAGCCGTTCTTGGTTCGAGTCCAGGTATCCCAGCGATTAAGTCTCTTGGTGATTCGCTCCTAGGAGGCTTTTTGTATTTTCTATCTTTTCCTGCGACTGCTTAACTCACTTTTGCCGATAAACCTAACTGCGCGGCTAATGCTCGTAGTGGGGCTTAGCGGCTTATAGGACATTTTGTGTTGCTGTTATGCTTGTTTACCCCTTGTATTTATTGGGATGAACCATGTTTT
>NZ_JBHTHQ010000014.1:0-2110 GCF_042676605.1 Alloscardovia venturai
CCATCCCCCACACCACGCAACCCACACCACCACACACGTTGAAAACACACACCACAACGGCGTGTCGAAAATCACAACAACGTAAGAGGATAGAGAGCAAGAACGATAAGCAATCCAAGAATAGAAATAACTGTTTCCATAACTGACCAGGTTTTGAAAGTGTCAATCACACTCAAACCCAGATACTCCTTTACCATCCAAAAGCCTGCATCACTAATGTGAGAGAAGAATAATGAGCCAGCCCCGATAGCGAGCACTATGAGGCTGAGACCGATATTGTTTGTCTGTGTAACGAGCGGCGCGATGATACCTCCAGCAGTTACACATGCAACGGTTGCTGACCCTGTAGCAAGACGGATAAGAACAGCAACCAGCCATGCTGCCACGATGATGTTGAGATGCATAGCCATCATAGAGTCTGCAATGAGCTTGCCGATATTTGTATCGATAAGGGTCTGTTTGAAACCGCCACCAGCGCACACTACAAGAACTACTCCTGCAATCGTCGAGAACGATTTCACAATGGCAGCATTGACATGACTCATTGACCACTTAAGCTCTGCCACCGAAATTATTATTCCAACGATTACAGTAACGAGCAACGCCATGATTGGCGAGCCTATCCATTCGATAAAACTCAATACGATATGCCCCTTGTCAAAACCACTCAACTGGATTGCGCTAGCAATAAACATTAAAAGTACTGGTAACAAAATGATTGCTAATGCCGAGAAGAGGGTCGGCATGTTCTCGCGAGAATTTTTATCAACACTCAAATCTGCATCACTGCTGACCATTTGAGGAACCCATTTTACTAGGATTTTCGAGAGAAGAGGTCCTGCAATAACGACAATGGGAATGGAAACCAAAAGACCGAGAATCAAAGTAATTCCAATATTTGCATGAATCGATGTCGCTGCTACCAAAGGACCGGGATGTGGTGGCACAAGCGCATGGAGCGTTGATAGACCAGCAAGAGCTGGACCTCCTAGAGTAATAATCGGTAATCGGGTACGTTTTGCAACCATCATAACGAGAGGTAGGACGATGACAACGCCTACATGGAAAAATAAAGCAATACCTATAGCAAATCCTCCAGCGAGCATCGCCCATCCCAGACTCTTGCGCGGAGTTAAATTTGTAACAGTATCAACAATAACGTCGGCAGCACCAGTCTCAGTGAGAATAAGTCCAATCATCCCACCGACGACGATAATAAGACCTGTATCGCCAAAAGTGTCAGCAGCGCCCTTGACAAAACTCTCTGTCGATTTTGTAAAAGGTATACCTGCAATTAATGCCGTGGCAAGCGAGCCAAATAGCAGCCCAAGGAAAGGGTGAAGTTTCAAAAAAACAATCGTACATACGACAACAGCAACCCCAATTACTGCTGCAAGAATTAGCTGACCCATGCGCACAACTGTACCTTGCATTATGTGTGACATATGCAGGTTCTCAGTTTCATTTGACGTAAAGTGCCAGAAAACATCACATCAGAACCGGTGGCGTTAGTGTCTATCTTTTTGAAACAACTGACCGCTTACTAAATGCTACTTTAGCAATTCGCGATTACTCATGAGGAAATTGCAACTACACGGAAAGACACACATACAACTTTTGTGCTACTGGTAACAGTAAAGATAGGGTCTTGAATTTCTCTTCTAAATTCATCAGATTCCCAAAAATCTCTATGCTTCTGCGCCCACGCGTCTATAGAAGTGTCACCTTCTCCTTCGGCAATAATATGTTTCAGCTCCACATCAAATATATTGCAAACTGTGACACTAGTTACTTCGGTAACTGCAACGAGAAACGAGAGTAGAGAGATGAGTCAGGACACAAGCTTGTAGCACTATAACAATTCTTCGCATGTTGACTCGTATGATGAAAAGCACTAATCAGCAAGATGCATCTCTGGCGATTTTTAGAGTATTCGTCCGGATACCTTTCGCCCCGCCCTAAAGAGTATTCAGTCTTGTATATTCCATCCTTACGATTATCTAGAAGCTAAGGCAAATAAATGGTCATCTCTTTTTACACCTGATTTGCCCGTTTAATCGTTACACTCGTAGGTGAAAGAAAGTGGGTCATTGAATTTCCTGTAGTAACT
>NZ_JBHTHQ010000015.1:0-1343 GCF_042676605.1 Alloscardovia venturai
ACAAGCGTTAAGCAGCACACAACCCAGTCCACAAGGACACTCCACCACCCCTCTAAAAATGATATGGGTTCCTTAAAGTTAAAAAACTTTTATTTTTATGTTTCTGAAGAAAAATCTGTGGATAGTTTTAAGAAAAATGGGTTAAAGATGTGGGGGTTGGTTTATGAAAAATTCTTAGAAGAATTTTTCATAAAAGAGAAGAAAAATTTTTGAAGAACTCTAGAACCTTTTTATGAAAACAGTGCCACGGAAAATCACGCGCGAGGTGAAAATTTTTGCACGATGAGAGTGAAAACAGGAACGAAAAATTTTACAACCCTCGTGGCGTTGCTGCAAAAATGTCGAGAGCAAAAATGGAAAAGGCGCACATCAGGGTGCGCCGAAAAAAATATTTTTATGCGATGGTTTTCGTGTGATGGTTCTTGATATATTCCTCACTTGCTTGGATAAGAAACTCGTTCACACTCATCTGCTCACGCCTTGCAAGTGTCACAATTTTTTCTTTCACTTCACGACTCAAATAAAAATGAAATCTATGAGCAAATGGATTGAGAGCACTGAGCCTTTGTCTAAGTGTCGGTCGGAAATTTTGACGGCGCACATACTCGCGTGCTTCTTCACCACGGTAAATTTTCGCGTTATCTGGCAGTGGATATTCTTCATCGCTTTCGATTCGAGAAAGAAAATCTTGAGCAATTGCCTCGTATTCTTCTCTCTCCTTTTTAGTCAGTCTCATTCTTTACTCCTCACTCAAGTAATGCATATTCTTTTTTCTTAATTTCATACAGTGAAAAATTATCAGCGTATCATTTTTCTGGAATGTGATAATTTCAAGCAGAGTCTTTTTCTTTGTTCTTCCAATATACAACGTATTTAATACGTTGCTATCTATTCGGCTCGCATCGAAATTTTCTACTACAGCAATAGGGTTGTCTAACGCATAATTTATTTCTGCTTTCGTGAAGTGATGTTTGAATGCTGACGGTAAAAATATTCTTTTCATAACACGTTCCTCTCCTCCTTGCCTTGTTAGTATGCCAGGCAGAGGCATAAGCCGGTTTCTTTATCGAAGCTGAAAGTGGCGCCACCGTCTTCAACTTCAGAACAATTCTGGGCAAGCAGTTCAATGTCGATACTTTGATACAAGAGCGTGTAGGGAAGCTCACTATGCTGGGCAAGTTTTGGGTTAATCCATGTTTCTGTGAAGTCTTCAAACCATTCTTCAACATCGCACACAGTGAAGCAGTCAATTTCGTCAATGGTGTGGTGTTCGTCGAACCATTTTTTGAATTGTGGATATTCTTCGAGTATGTTTTCGATGTCGCTACCGTCGTACCATGTGC
>NZ_JBHTHQ010000016.1:0-62483 GCF_042676605.1 Alloscardovia venturai
GCTGTTAAACGTAATAGTATTCCACGTAAGAGTCTAGACTATAAAACACCACAAGATATGTATGACTCATATAGCCCGACCGTAACGATAAAAAAAGACAAATCAGGACAACTAATTGTTTTTACTTTGACCGAAACTACGAACGTGTTCCTATAGGAGAGAAAGACCAACAGGAGAGCACGATGGTAAGTAAGTACAAGCGCCTCAATCCACGCTCCCATAAAGGGAGCGACGACCGCGCCAAAGAGAGCCGAGTTTTTGATACTATTTCAATCCACGCTCCCATAAAGGGAGCGACCCACAGTGGTTGTGTTGGTGTAGCAGAGTCGATATTTCAATCCACGCTCCCATAAAGGGAGCGACAAAGCCCATATTGACGTCTGTCGCGGAGAACTCATTTCAATCCACGCTCCCATAAAGGGAGCGACATTGGACAGAAGCTGATGAAGAAAACGCTCTCAAAATTTCAATCCACGCTCCCATAAAGGGAGCGACCCGTGTTAAAGGTAAGTCGTCTCCGACTCTCGATATTTCAATCCACGCTCCCAAGGGAGCGACCCCGTATCATCGATACGAGTAGTTGCCGCGTGACATTTCAATCCACGCTCCCATAAAGGGAGCGACACGGTGTCGCATAATCAAACGGGAAATCATGAGATTTCAATCCACGCTCCCATAAAGGGAGCGACATACTATAAGCTTGGTCGTCCGCAGTGGGGTGTATTTCAATCCACGCTCCCATAAAGGGAGCGACTGCGGGACGAGTGGAGACTGTCACATTCAAGAAATTTCAATCCACGCTCCCATAAAGGGAGCGACGTCCAGCATCCGTACGCGCTCTTCAGGAGCGGTTATTTCAATCCACGCTCCCATAAAGGGAGCGACACAAAACACGAAAGCATCGTCGCAAGCTACAAGATTTCAATCCACGCCCCATAAAGGGAGCGACCTTTTTTGCCTGCGGCTTGACGTATGAGATTTTTATTTCAATCCACGCTCCCATAAAGGGAGCGACTTGCGCATCGTGACTCGAATAAGTACAAGGAAATGATTTCAATCCACGCTCCCATAAAGGGAGCGACTGTCTATCACGTCGTTTTGTTCGACCGTGAGCGTATTTCAATCCACGCTCCCATAAAGGGAGCGACAATTACAACCGGAAGCCTCTCCAGCAAAATAAATATTTCAATCCACGCTCCCATAAAGGGAGCGACAGCTATGGCAGCAGCTGAACGCAAACTCAGTCGAATTTCAATCCACGCTCCCATAAAGGGAGCGACTACAGTTCGTGAATCTATTTACGAAAACATGTTTATTTCAATCCACGCTCCCATAAAGGGAGCGACCAGCAGCACATGAGTAGCCTCTTCGGCTAAAAATATTTCAATCCACGCTCCCATAAAGGGAGCGACATCAGCTTCGCACTCACCCTCATGCCAATACTCGATTTCAATCCACGCTCCCATAAAGGGAGCGACACAAGACTGCTGGCATTAGCGCGAATGAGTACATATTTCAATCCACGCTCCCATAAAGGGAGCGACTCCAAAATCAGCGGATTCTTCACACCACTCGGCATTTCAATCCACGCTCCCATAAAGGGAGCGACATCCAAAATCAGCGGATTCTTCACACCACTCGGCATTTCAATCCACGCTCCCATAAAGGGAGCGACAAAAAGAAATCCGGAATCTCTCTTCGGAATCTGAATTTCAATCCACGCTCCCATAAAGGGAGCGACGGCACAAATGAACATTGCAATTCCACATTACGAGAAAAAAATTCAAATATACCTTGTCAAGGTTAGCTTCTCATCGCAAAAAAGCAAAAACCTATGTCAATAATCGTATGTACAGGACTAAAACATACGAAAAAGATAAAATTAGGTGCGAACACTCACCAAAAATAATGCTAGCTTTATGTTCGCACAACTTAGTCAGAACTAACCTATGCTATAACATCATGACACTATCAGTCGGTAGATGATGCTGAATACCTTTATGCTCAATCTTATTTGAATATTTGCTTCCTAAATTATAAAAACGTAAACTGTCGGCTTGATTATCCATTATTTCAAATAAATCATGCTTTAACAGCAAATAATCAGACGGAGATACGTCACATTCGAAAACGCTATTTTGCACACGCTGACCGAACTTCGCGCAGACTTTCGCTACTCGCCTAAGTCGGCGGCGTCCAGCAATATCAGTGGTATCAACATCATAAGTAACGACTACAAGCATTATTCACCACTCCAATTATCTATTTCCATAGAAATGGGGGATACTCTTCAAGATCACCTCTAATAGTTCTTGCAAGCAGCAATGCCTGAACGTATGGAATCATTCCCCATTGCACTTTTTCATTCAAAAACGGATGAGTAAGAGTGTCTTGTTTGCGTTTCTGCCATTCAGTCAGAAGCGCTCTTCTTCCTGCATCATTAAGAAAAACCCCTCCATTCTCTCTATGTTCAAAATGTGAATCGTTCAAAATTCCTGTGTTTACGAGAGTGAGGGAAAATCTATCTCCCAGAGGCGACCTCAACTCTTCAACTAGATCTAAGGCTAGCGATTGCCTTCCAGGTCGTTCCACATGAAAGAAACCAACATACGGATCCAATCCCACTCCTTGTAGCGCCGCAGCACAATCACGAGAAATTAGTACATATACGAACGACAAAATCGCATTCATATTATCCATTGGAGGTCTACGTGTTCTTCCTTCAAAGAAGAAATCATCTTTGTTGCGTAGGATAAGTTCATCAAATGCTGAAAAGTACTGCTTTGCTGATAGACCCTCTATACCTCGAAGCTCGTCAAGACTTTGAACCTTTCGCACGAGGTAAATCTCCTGCGCGAGACTTTCACTTACCTGCGTGATCAAATTTACATTAATCCGCATAGCATGGTCACGTTTGGCCCGCTCTAGAACCCATCGTGCGTTAAAAATCTTTCCTAATATCATATTTTTAGCAATTAAAAGCGAACGCGACTCATCATCTGAAATACGAAATTGCTCCTGGCGAAGTAATACGTTTCTATTACTTTCACCAAAAATTGAACAGTAATATTTTCCGCGAGGAGAAAAGAAAGAAAGGCTGACACCCATCTCTGAGCACTTCCCCATAAGTGCAGGAGATGCTCCACCATACGAAAAGCTCAAGATAGAATCCAGTGATCTTAGCGGGACCTTTCCTAATCTATCCTTTTTGCACTCAACGACGATATTCTCATCCTCGAGTGATAAATAGGCACCCTCAGTTAGTACGAACAAAGTATTCGCAAGCTGTTTCATTTTATACTTCTTTGTCATTCAACGTTGAATTTAGATACTCTTTCACCGATTTTGTCTTAGCGAGCTGTGGAAGACACAATTCTTTCAGAGAGCAAGCCTGACAAGACTTGCTCGGTTTGACTCTGGGAGTGTGACCGGCACTCGCTAAATCATGCATTTGGCAAATGCACGACCTCATTTCGCACCTTAACTTCTCATCGAGAGCTACTATTTCTCTATGCTTAATTTCCTGATAGAACAAAGCACCTTCAGGGATGCTACATGCGAGCATTTCTTCTAGACATGCCGCTTCCGCACACAGTTGGAGACGGTCAGCATTTGTTACTTTTGGTCTACCATGTTTATATTCAACCGGGTACGGCAGCCAAGTTCCTACTCTTCCCGTCAGAGATACACCTTGTTCTGATTTATGAAATTCCACAACATCACAGTCACCAGATATTCCCAGCTTCCTCGAAGCTACACGTAAATCTCGCAAAACAAGTAAATCACCTCTTAGCTCAGACTGGCTATAATCATGTGCTCGGCTGTGCTGTAACTTTCCAGATGTTGTCAAATAGTTTTCTGACCACACCTGCTCAATATGAATCAAAGCCCATTGTCGCCTGCAAAACGCAAAATGTTGAATGCCAGAAAGGGCAAGCCATTCCTCTTCAGGATATTCAGTATGCCCTTTCATCTTTTACCTTCGCAATAGCTGTTGCTAGGCATTATACTTAGCGACCTTCAAGAATCTCATAGTGGAGATTTGGAATTGACGATTCGTCAACAGAAACTTTGCCATCAGAGTCCACAGAAACTGAACGATGAACCTTCGCAGACGAATATTGGCCACTCTTGCTATTGTGCACGAACCACACAACGGCAACAACTTCCATAGATCCAGATGGTCGTGCTGAGCTTTCATCATTCTCAAAGAGAGATACAAGTGCATTCTTAATCTTTTCAGCATCCTCTGCTGTGAAACCTGTCTTTGAAGCAATTTGAGGACTTATGCTTCCATATGTCGTATAGATTGCATTCCCAGACACGCGGTACTTCGTACCCATGGTGTCTGAAGATTTCCCGGCATCTTTTGTCTCGCTATTCACTGACTTTGTAATTTGAACATCATCAATAGCAATTGGTTCTGCTGAGAAGGCACTTTGAATCGTAACTGGACCGCGTATACCAAGCGATGATATATCAGTCCCATCGCCTTTATTTTTGAATGCAAAAAGTTGTCCGAATGACCTGACATCAATCCACTGTTCGCAAACCTTATCGTAAACAACGTCCTTCTGCCTTTGAACATCTTTAGGCAATTCTTTGAGAAAACTGTTAAAACGATCTGATAGAGATTTCTCTCCATCCTCTACACGGTCTTCAGACTGAACAAAAATTCGCTCCCCTGCATCTTGCAAACGATTACGGATCTTTCTTTTCAACGCAACGTCGGAAACTTCTCCGAAACCTTCCGACGTAGTTCGTGGACGACCGTCATTAAGCGGATCGCCGTTTGGATTCGCATTCCTTACCGTAAAAACTAAAGCGAAATCAATTTTACTTTGCAAACTTTCCATGATTTTTCTCCCTTGAATTTATACGTAGTTTTATTCTTGAGCTTCAGCATTCTGTGACGAATCTTTTTTCTTCATGAGCGATCTGCGTTCTGCAGAATATCCCAAAAGGAATGCTGGAGACAGTGGCTTATTATTTTCAAAGTCTCCAGATTGGAATTGCATCACAATCTGGTCTACACGAGTTTGGAACCAACGCGCTCCATTTTCCGACTTAATGTATGGAATGAGTTTCTTCCATAATGTCAGCCATGTTGATGATGGTTTTGCAACAAAATTTGACATCAATCCTACCGCATTTGTCGGTCGTAGCGTCTTCTCAGGTTTCTCACTATTTTGCCGTTTCAAGACGCCATATTCAAAATAATCTGCGAGCGCGAGTAAACGACCAAATAGATAGTCTCGGTCTGCTCTTGTTTCATCCAATTCCATTATTTTCCTCTTTTCTTCATAGGTAAGTTGAGTTTTATCCCGTCTATGGGCTTCATCAATGAATTGTTTTTTCCAAAGACTGCAAGCTACTTCGAAATCATGCCTCCATCGTTTTATTTCTTCTTTGTAAGCTAATGGTCGGATTACCTTGTGAAAGGCTGCATTTAAAAGTGACTGTGGCAGTAATGAATTGCCGAACATAGATTCAATGAGTCTTTGTTGTGAAGCTGCCGCGAATTTTTGATAGCTTGAACTTGAATGGTCAGAAGTTGGATATGCGCAGCTAAGGATATCGTCAAAAGATGGTGCTCCGATGTAGTGCACGGTGTTTCCCCCTGATGTTCTGTATGTCAATGGCCAAGTCATATCAATATGCCATCGAAGCAGGCTCTCTACATAATCGCTTTCCAGGAGTTCACGATAGAAAACAACACTCAATCTACCAACTGTAGCAGTATCTAAAATGAGCAGAACAACTTTTTTGAAATGGTTCTTAATAGAGTCTGCCTTGCCGAAACCATGTATATATTTGCGGAATAATTTTGCATAGTCCTGATCAGTTTTTAACAACGCCTCTTCTTGGGATATAGCCGTACTAGTACTAGTCTCGCTCAAGCCTTCGAATAGAAAACTCTCGCCAACGTCATATGAATTTGAAGTTAGATCTTCAAGTTTATTATTTGGTTCTTGCACCGCCCAAACTACAAATATCTGACTTCCTTCGACTGTCCCATGATAGTCTACCAACCATCTCAGGGCAGAACAAATTTTTTGAACTGAAAAACTATCAATGGATAATGCTTCTTTGGCTTGACCAAATCGCCCATCATAAGTGATTACGCCATTATCGTTTGCTGAAATAAGTTTCGCATTCGCCCTCCCCTTAACAACCTTCTTAGGGAAATTCATAGTAGCTTTTCTTAAGTTTCGTCCAAATAAATCGCGTTGAGCGTCATTATTATCAGCGTTATGTTCTTGGAAAGAAATCCACTTTTCCCGTAACTTTTGCGATTCTTCAACGTGAGGATTCGACTCTCCCGGAATCATCACAGCAAAACGAACACCAAGCTTATCAGGTTTGCTTGTTTCGGTTTTACCATCTTTAGATATCGGTGCACCATACAATTCAGCATCTTCAGTAATGCTATGACTACTTACATAGTTATAAATAGCGTTAAGAAACTTATCGTCATCTTTCCAACTTTCCAGTTGTTTAAGATAAAGGTCAACTTTTTTACTATTACCTATTTTTCTATCTAGATACTGGAGCTGATCACATAAAGGATGAGGCGCAAAACCTCCACTAGCCCTTCCCTGCGATTTATCTGTGCACGGTATAATAATTTCTTTATTTGCTTCTTCAACTTTTATAAAGTTACCCTCTTGATCAATAGTCACGCATAAGTGAGCAGGCATTGTTGTGTGGTAGGGAGGTATAAATTTCTCGCCTTTAATTTTTCGAATAGCATCATAGGTATCAAGCAGATTTGACCATAAACTCATGATTCTTCCTCCGACGCTGGCTGAAGATTCTTGCCAATCTCAAATTTCTTCATTTCTGTCTTTTTATGATTACGGATGATTTCAGCATAGAGTTCAGATGAATCAGGACGCGGAAATTGGATAATTCCATTACTCATTTCATATGTCCAAAATTTTCTAGTGAAGTCATGTTGCTCATCTTCATCTGGGTAAGAAAAGCTATGGAACATGTAGCCGAAGTTCAGACTTCCGTAATCGTCATAGAACCCCTCTCCGGAGCCAAATTCGCATGGTTCCACGTACCCCTGGCATTCTCTCGCTCCTAAGAAAATATCGCGGCGTCCTCCGAGTTGAACAGAACGTAAAGCAATGTTGTGGTGCTTATTTTCGTTACGATCTGCTTTTAAGTCTTCTCGTTGCTCATTCCATTCAAAATGCGCTAATACTTGATAACGAGCATCTTTCAAATACATGTAGTATGAAAGATCATTTACAGGCTTCAACTTTCCCTTCACTATACCCCGTTTAAATCTAATAGATCGTATCCCTTTCCCCTCTGTTTGAATTTTGTTCATCACGCGCACGGCATCTATAACCCACGTAATCGTTGGCTTCCAATAAATGCTCTCGGTAATTCCTTTTAAAGCTTGATACGTTGGGACTTGATAAGAGAATTTCTCTCCTCCAATGCGTGTAACCACTTCAGAAAAAAGTGCATATCGCCCAGAAACTTCGTATTCAATTGAATTTCTATGCTTCTCTATCATTATTCACCTCACATAAAAATTGGAGAAAGCTCAGCATCCATTACCACTCCGTAATGTTCATTGTAGTAGTCCTTTGATAACGCGTATACATCAAGCTCATCATCGACTTTATAAATTGCATTATTTGCTGATAGTTTCTGATATTCTTTGTCGAAAAGAGAAACGGTATAGTCCTGCAATTTCTGTAGTCGCTTATATTGAGATGGAGAATGATCCTCACACAATTCACTAAGAAGCACATCCGATTGTCCATAAGGCACCACAACATTAAGCTGCACACGAGGAATGACATGAAAATTATCACTCACAGTCTTAAACGCTTGAGCACAGACATGCGGGTATTCTCTTTTCATTTTTCTTTCCATTCTATTGAAGTAGCGACATCTATCTCTTTTATTAAAAGACAGCAGATTATACGCATATATGCTATCGGTGCTATCGCAAAGTGGATAATCCATAACGCTACTCGCTTCAGATGGTTGTAACCGTTCCAAGAATCGTTCATAATACTCATGAAGAAGATGCTCTGACAGCAAATCTTCGTGAGGATATTCCCGTATAAGCTGATCAGTTATTTCCTTGCCATAGGCAATGTCTTTTAACCCGTCTATTCCCCTTTCATCTTTCATAGGGAACACATACACACTCTTTGGCTCAGCAGACTCACCATTACGATTGCATCTACCAGCAGCCTGCATAATGCTATCAAGCCCAGCCATAGCTCGAATCACACATGGGAAAGACAGGTCTACCCCAGCTTCGATAAGCTGCGTACTTACACAAATTAATGGTCCATGCTGTCTACTTTCCAGGGTCTCTTGAATTTGTTTGAGGCAATCTTTTCTATGTTTACCACACATAGACGTACTCAAATGAACTAACTCAAAATCATTATTCGTATTACGCCGCTCAAGAATCTGATAAATCTCACACGCTTTTGACCTCAAATTAACGATAACAAGGCATCCGCCATTTTCTTGAGCTTTTTCAAAGGCAAAATCAGCAAACTCTTCACTAGACTTTTCAACAGAAGAAACAAGAGCTTTCGTTCTCTTAAACGGTTTTAAATCGTAAGAAGTAAGCTTAACTAAATCTGGATGTGCAGAAAGAAGCAAATTATTTCTATGCGTTTTTTCTAGTAATGGTTGCGTTGCAGAACACAAAACAATTGTTGAGTGAAGTACATTAGAGAGAAAACTTACCACTTCGTTGAAAAGATTTATTGTGTTTGTTGGCAAAGCTTGTATTTCATCAAAGATAATGACGCTGTCTGCCATATTATGGAACTTACGAAGTTTTGTCCCTCGCGATGACATAGCAGTTTCAAGAAACTGAACCATAGTGGTTACAATGATTGGACTATCCCAACGCTCAGCTGCAAGACGCCTTTTCTGCTCTTCTTTCCCGCTTAAATCATCATCACTCACGCTTGAATAATGTTCAAGCAGAGTATCCTCACCGTCCCTGATATCCAAGACATCTCGAAAAACTTGAGAAGTTTGGCTCGTAATAGACAAATACGGAATGACATAGATAATATGCTTCTTTTTGTGTTTCAATGCGTGACGAAGTGCAAAATTCAAAGAAGCTAATGTCTTTCCACCACCAGTTGGGACTGAAAGTTTATAAATTCCCGTTTCTCTATCACTTGCTTGTGCACATTGCTCAAACACGTTATTTCTAACATTATTAATCGGCAATTCTTGCTGATGAGAGCGGACAAACTTATCCATACTCTTTTCAAAGCGTGTTAGAAATACATTCCAATCCAGCTCTCGAGGCAAATATTCCTTTTTTTCAGCAAAATTGCCGGCGTCAAGCCTATCCGCATCTACTAATCGCGAAAATACATATTTTGCAAAAAGACCGATAAAGAAAAATCTGCTATTCGGATTTTTTATCTCTTTAAGCTGCTGCAGAAAATTATCCACATCTGTATTACCCGCTTGAAAATTATCACTTATCTGTAAATCTAATTCTCCAATTTTCTCTTTAATTTCTTCATAAGAATAATCTACTTTAGCTTTATTTTCTGCAGAAAAATCGTCGAAGAATGTTGATATCCCGTTTATGCTACTACCACTTATGCAATCCGGCAAATCACCGTGATGCTTAGAAATAGTAAGCTCTAGAATTTCCTTCGTAAGCGTATTAGATGTCACTTCAGAAATATCATCAATCAGGAATGCACCCTGCTTCGCGTGAACTACAGAACCACGCTTACCATTATCCGACATCAAGTATTTTTGAAAAGCCTCTGCTGATTTCCCTACATCATGCATAATCCCAGCAATGTAGGCAACCGACGAAAATTCTGATTCGAATGATTTCGCGAGTTCAGCAGTATTATGCAAATGGGTATAAAGCGTCTGGGTATTACCCATACTATCCTTTCGCGCAAATAGCACCACTGTAAATACCCCCATTCCAAAACAGAACTTATACGCTTTCACAGCTACTTTAATAGCAAACATGGTTTACGACAAGTTCTATTAAAAAGTTAGAATCTTTACCTGTTTTGTTGGTTTAGTTGTTACGTTTTGGCGTGAGAAACGGGTTGCTGATTTTCCTGTGGTGGCTACTATGTTATGAGCTGGAGGATAGATTGCAGTGACCTATATTTGGGTTTATCGTATCTGAGGCTGCTCATGTACGGGTATTCATTTTCTGGTATTTCTATTATTGAGGTTAGTTGTTTTACCTCATTGTTCTTGTCTTACTGTTTATCGTGTCCAACACTGGATAGATAAAGGGAAATAGTATTACTGATTGGGTGCAGTATTGTTTTACCGTGAGGAAGTATCGTGGTAGACACTGTATTGCTCTGTCTGGTGAGTGTATTGTGTTTGGTTAAACGGTTACTCGCATACGGGTATAGTCCACGTGTTTAGCTTATACGCAGGATATTGATTGTAGTGCGCGCACTCTTGTACAGGCTCGCAGAGCGAAAAGTCTTGCCTATTACATTGCTTTTCGTGGAAAGGTAAACGGTGAAAAGAACCATACACAGTGAGAAGTGAGGACGAATACGAGGAGCCGTGTCTATACACGAGCGTTCTCATGTCTTTCTCACTATCAGTTTGGGCGTTGGGAAGGGGACACTATTTTGTGGGTAAGGGGAAGACAAAACTGTGTTGTTACTTTTAGTTGAGTGGGTTAGTAAGCATCATCGTGACTCGTCCCACACAATGTCATAAACCACATGATATAGAAGAATCTTTTTACGTATGTGGCTTATACAGTAGCCTGTGAACGCAGTAAAATCTTATAACCTTCGACAGGGGTTTAGAGTTTGCCAAATGGAATCAAGCCATACAAGACACTTCTACGACTACGAGTGTTTTTCGCTGACCCTAGAAGCCTTTAGTCAGCACGGGTTAAACGAAAACAGTAACGGGTTACTACCTCGTAGTGGTCTACCCCTAAGCTTCGACCTTTAACACTGTAACATCTGAATATATACGCTATGGTACTGTCAAAACGGGAATAATATTCCACGCAAGAGCCTCAACTATACAACACCACAAAACACTCACAACTCATATACAGCCCAACCACAACAATAAAAAGACAAAACAAGATGCTGTATCTTTTTATCGAGCAAATAATTCTTCCTAAATAAGAAATTCCTCTGTGCAACTTTGATAGGAGCAGTGTTAAAACTCATGAAGGTCATGCATCTTAAAACTTAAGACACGTGCCCAAGCGTAAGTATTCATCATAATCGAGGAACCTTAAGTAAAATAGCCAGCAACATTCTCGACCGTCAGTTTAAAGTTGATCATCCTAATAAGGTTTGGGTTAGTGATGTAAGCGAGTTTAGAATTGGAGACAAGAAACTATATCTATCTCCAATCATGGATCTGTATAATCACAAGATCACCCCGTACTCCCTCTCGCCCCGTCCAACCACGAATTTTACGAACGAGAGTCTCCAGAAAGCTTTTAATACTGAGCAACCTGAGCCTGGTATCCTCATACATACTAATCAAGGCTTCCAATACCAACACTAGTCCTGGAAGAAAATACTGAGCAAGAATAGTACTATTCAGTCAATGAGTCGTAAAGGAAACTACTAGGACAACAGTGTCACGGAAAACTTCTTCAGACTACTAAAAACTGAAACGTTTTACGGGAAACACGTTTACACGTATTCACAAGATTGCTAGCCAAGTAAAACAATATATCAATTGGTATAACACAAAAAAGATTCAAGAACGACTTGAGGGTATAAGCCCAATAAAATACCAAACCCATACCCTCAAAGCCAACCCATAAAACTAAACCAGTCCAACTTCCACAAACCAGTTCAAAGCAGTGCAGAGGAATTTCTCGCTAGAACAATAAGCACTTTTAAGCCTTTGCTACCTCAATCTGGAGCTCATCTACATCAGCAGACCTTACAGTGTAATTTACCGCCAAGGTCTCCGTAGAAATTAAGTCAGCAAACTGTTCAAGCTTTGCAGCATCCTCAGCAGGTGCAGTCAAGGTCAAGTTAATGCGATCTGCGATGTCAAAGTTTGCTGTCTTGCGCGCATCCTGAACGGCACGTATAGCATCGCGAGCGTATCCTTCAGCAAGTAAATCATCATTAAGCTCAGTATCGAGGAGCACAAAACCACCCGTTGGTAGTGCACACGATACAGAGTTCTCTGCAGATTCATTTTCGCCAGCTGCTTCCACGCGAGAAATTAGCTCATACTCACCCTCAGCGAGCGCAATGCCTCCTTCGACGTTGTCAGCATCGACGATTGGCAGACCATCTTCATCTACATGCCATGCGCCAGACTTAGAAGCACGAATGGCGAATTGGACCTGCTTACCCAAGCGTGGACCAGCTGCACGAGCATTTACGCGAAGCTCGTTTACTACCTTCAAGCCATGCTCGCTCGCATCTTCGAGTGTGGTGTACTGGATGCTCTTCACATTAAGCTCAGACTTCATCAGGTCTTCGTACTTGCGAACAGCCTTCACATTCTCAGCGACAACCGTCAACTGAGCAAGTGGCTGGCGCACGCGAATCTTTTCTGACTTACGCAGGCTGAGAGTGCTAGAGACAATTTCACGAACCTTATCCATAGTATGTACAAGTTCATCATCAGCTTTAAGCACGTCGCCGATGTTTGTCGACTTTCCACTTTCAGCATCTGTCAAGAATGGCCAATCAGCCAAATGCACAGACTCTCCGCCCGTAAGTCCACGCCATACGGTTTCAGCTTCCATTGGAGCGAGCGGCGCCATTACACGAGTGAGCACTTCCAAGGCGGTATACAGAGTATTGAAAGCGTTCTCATCCTCATTCCAGAAACGATCACGCGTATTACGTACATACCAGTTAGTGAGCACATCAAGATAATCTTCTACTGCAGCGCACGCATCAGCAATCGCGTACTCACTCAACGACTTCTCTACCGTCTCTACAAGAGTACGTGTACGAGCGAGCAAGTAGCGATCCATATGCGCAAGGTCATGTACCTCATCAGCATGCAGAGAACGCGCGTCATACCCCGCGCCATTGTTTGCAGCATTTGCATACAAGGTATAGAAGTAATACGTCGACCACAAAGGAAGCATAACCTGTCGAACGGTGTCGCGAATGCCATCCGCAGTCACGATCAGGTTCCCGCCACGCAAAATTGGTGATGACATGAGGAACCAACGCATGGCATCTGAGCCATACTCATTGAAGACGCCATTGACATCTGGATAGTTATGCAAGTGCTTAGACATCTTCTGCCCATCGTCTCCAAGGACGATGCCGTGGCACATGACATTCTTAAATGGTGCCTTATCGAAAAGTGCACCATTCATGACGAGCATGACGTAGAACCATCCACGAGTCTGACCAATGTACTCTACGACGAAGTCAGATGGCATGTGCTGCTCGAAGTAATCCTTGTTTTCGAAAGGATAATGGAACTGCGCAAACGGCATAGAACCAGATTCGAACCAGCAGTCAAGCACATCTGGGATGCGATGCATCATTGACTTACCCGTAGGATCGGCAGGATTTGGACGAGTCAGCTCATCAATCCATGGACGGTGCAGGTTAATATTTCCCTCATCATCCTTTGGGTAGTCGCCAAAGTCGCGCTTGAGCTCCTCCAAGGAACCATACACATCAATATGCGGATACTTAGGATCGTCAGACACCCATACAGGAATCGGGCTTCCCCAGTAGCGATTACGTGAAATGGACCAGTCACGAGCATTTGCCAGCCACTTACCGAACTGACCGTCCTTCACATTATCTGGAATCCAGTTAATTCCTTTGTTGAGCTCAATGAGGCGATCCTTGACCTTCGTGACGCTGACAAACCATGACGATACTGGCTTATAAATCAGTGGATTTCCGCAACGCCAGCAATGAGGATAGCTGTGCACATGAGACTTTTCCTGAACGATGAAAGCGCGACGGTCTTCTGGAACGCGCTCAAGAGGGCCAGTACCCTTACGCAAATCATCTGTAATCGGTTTATTTGATTCAAAGGCTTGCAATCCCTCATATTCTGGGATGATGTTCATGAACTTTGCATGCTCATCCAAATAATCGAGCGTGCGCACCTGATGAGCATTCAAAGTATTGATATCATCTTCGCCGTATACAGCCTGATGCACTAAACCTGTACCTTCGGTAGTGGCGACATAATCTGCAGCGTAAATAGTGAAAGCGTTTCCATCCTCGTTTGGCTTGCCTTCAGGATCAGTCAAGTGACCGTCTTCAAAGAAATCAAAAGCTGGATAGTAACGGCGCCCTACAAGTTCAGCACCCTTAAGCTCCTTGACAATCTTATAACCTTCGCCAAGTTGTTTAGTGAAGTTCTCTACCAAGTCCTTTGCAAAGTACAGTTTCTTTCCAGCAAACTGACCTTCAACTGGCTCTACGAGCACATAGTCGATGTCGCTTCCTACGACGATAGCCATATTGCCTGGAATAGTCCATGGAGTCGTGGTCCAGATGACAGCGTATGCATCTTCATCACGCATCTTCATCGCAACAGATAACGTATTATCCGTGCGATCCTGATAAACGTCTGCATCCATACGAAGTTCGTGCGCAGACAGCGGGGTCTCGTCCTTCCAACAGTAAGGAAGAACGCGATACCCTTGATATGCAAGACCGCGATCGTAAAGCTGCTTAAAAGCCCAGATGACAGACTCCATGTAGGAGGTGTTGTACGTCTTGTATCCTCCATCGAAATCAACCCAGCGAGCTTGACGATGAATGTAATCCTTCCACTCCTGAGTGTATTTCATGACAGAGCGACGGCATGCTTCGTTGAATGCTTTCAAGCCCATCTCATCAATCTGAGATTTATTGGTAATGCCGAGCTCTTTTTCTGCTTCAAGCTCTGCTGGGAGGCCGTGTGTGTCCCAACCGAAGACACGATTAACCTTCTTGCCCTTCATCGTCTGGAAACGAGGAATAACGTCCTTAGCATAACCCGTAAGCAGATGACCATAATGTGGCAGACCGTTTGCAAAAGGAGGACCGTCAAAGAAGACAAACTCATCATTTGCGTTGCCGGAATCACGCTGTGCAATAGAACGCTTAAATGTATCATCCACGTCCCAATACTTGAGTACTGACTCTTCCATCGATGGGAAATTTGGGCTTGGAGTAACTGTCTCGAACTGCTTATCAGTTACTGCCTTTGGATATACGCTATTTTTCATGCGCCATACTCCTCATAGCCTAGTTATGTGCATTTGGCTTGAGGACGACGCTGACTCGCTAGCGCCTTAAGAAAAATCTCAGCGCTTGCGAGCGCGGCACCGCGGTACCACCTCGATTGCGTTGCATTTCGAGACAAACACAACGCCTCTTGTTCAGAATCCGGTCTGCTCCGTCGGTTCTACTAAGTCTCTGCGAGATTTCTCGCAACCAACCGTTCTTCCGAAGACTCCCCGCTGATAACGGATCATGGTCTACTGATTCTCTGTCAGTTTCTGATAGTGTATCCTAGCAATCTCGACAGACTTTATAAGGTCTGTAATGAGACCCTCATAACACTGCCTCGTTGGCTCTATAGGATCGTGGTCGAGAGTGACCGTTCCGCTCAAAGTCATACCTGCGCGCTCAATAGCATGCTGCATGCGAATATTCTTCTTATGTGTATCGATACGCACACACGAGTATCCGAGCCTTTTCATCTCATAAAAAAGCTGCAAGAATAGTTCATCAATGACTCGCCGCCCTCTCAACTCAGCACTCACAGCCACACGATGGATAACCGCATACCGCCCATATTTCTCAAGTGGATACTGCCATTGCCCTTCGATGAGATTGCTATACCCGGCCTCTTCCCCATCAGCAATCATTGCCGTAGCTACGACAGTATCGTCATATGTCAGCACAAAACTTGCATCGGCATCAATATCAGCGATAAATGTATATTCATTAGGATAGCCATCCTGCCATTGCGACGACCCGTCAGCCTTGAGCAAAGCTTTCGCCTCGTTTACAATTGTCATAATTGCAGGAAGATCAGCGCGACGGGCTTTACGAAAAGCAATATTGCGATACATCTCTACCTCTTTTCGTTAATGCACATATCATGCGCCGTACATTCGCATACCAAAAATTTATATCGCGACTTATATTACATCGCATCATTTGCTTATGCTTGGAGTATGTCAGATTTATTCACTCAGCTCGATGCTTCCACTGAGTCAAAGCCACTTCCTGTAAGGGTCAGCGATACGACGCAGGATAATCCGTGGCCAGTCGCCATGCTCTCTGAAAAGTTCGCAAGTGTCGTAAACTCTTGGCCTGCTGCTTGGGTCACCGGTCAGATTCAGCAGATTAATGCACGCCGTCCCGGTCAAGTGTATATGACTATTCGCGATAATAACCCAGCAGTGAATGTGCAGATGGACTGTGTTTTCTTCGGTCCTCCTGCCTACGAAGCAGCAAAATACTCGCAAGGCGATCTCGTCGTACTTCACGGTAAGGCAAACATCTATCAAGCACGCACATCCTTAAGCTTCCGCGCAGACCAGATACACCACGTAGGTACCGGCGGCATTAAAGAGCAAATCGAAATGCTACGCAAGAAGCTTAAGGGTGAGGGACTCTTTGACACAGAGCGCAAAATTGAGCTTCCTCATTTCCCTCATAAGATTGGTTTAGTAGTAGCTCCAGGAGCGCGTGCAGAGGGGGACGTGATAACGAACGCTCGCCTACGCTGGCCGAGTATGGAGTTCGCAGTCAAACACGTTCATGTGCAAGGACCTTCGTGCCCACCAGAAGTTGTGAGAGCCATCGCAGAGCTTGATGCAGATACAACAGTAGATGTCATCATCGTGGCACGTGGTGGAGGCGCTTTCGAAGATTTAATTGGTTTTTCTGATGAAAGTGTAGTTCGCGCCGTTGCCGCTGCTACTACTCCTGTCGTCTCTGCCATTGGTCATGAAGATGACTGGACACTCATCGACCTCGTAGCTGATCTTCGGGCTTCTACACCGACAGATGCTGCAAAACGGGTAGTTCCTGATGTACGCGAGGAGCTTGATTTAGTAGCACAGACACGCGCACGTATGATGGAGTCTTTGACGCGTAAAGTAGAAGTAGAACGTCAAAGGCTAGCAGCATACGCAAATCGCCCAAGTCTCACCCATCCACAAACCATCATTGATAAGCCACTGCAATTTGTCCGCGACGCTCGCATGCGTATGAATACCGCGATGAATTTCACAATTGCTGATGCCTCTAGCTCTATCGAAAAATTGCATGCTACGCTGACTGCACTCAGCCCTCAGTCCACACTCGATCGTGGATATGCAGTAGTGCAGAATGCAAACGGCACTGTAGTCGATACCGCATCGGCTCTCCACCACGCAGATACAGTCACTGTGACACTGAAAACCGGTAAAATTGATGCAGCCGTGACAGCGGTGCACGAATAGATAATAAGGAAAAATTTCAAGGGAGATATCATGACAGGCAAAAGCAACGATAACAATGCAACAGTACTCACTCAAGAACAGCGTAAAGCTATCGAATCAATGACATATGAGCAGGCACGCGATCAGCTTGTCGACGTTGTAGCAAAACTTGAACAAGGCGGGCTTGAGCTTAACGATGCTATGGCGCAATGGGAGCTTGGAGAAGCACTCGCACAGCATGCTCAGTCACTCCTCGACCAGGTAGCAGCAAAACTCAATGAAGTTCAAGAATCTCAAGCACAGTTCCAAGCGAACGCAGGAACGCAAGGTAACGAATAACGCCCCACTCCGCGTTTGTAGATCTATCCGTAAAACGCAGAAAGTGCATAAGGCTAAAAACATGTACACTTTCATGTGTATTCTTGTGCGTGCATGTTCATGCATATGCCTCGGTAGCTCAGGGGATAGAGCACCGCTCTCCTAAAGCGGGTGTCGTGCGTTCGAATCGCATCCGAGGCACTTAGGGACTGTGACATCCTTGTGTTTCGTCCAGTTGCAACTCTTACTTATAAGCTTTCCTAAGTCACAAGTAGCCTCTAAACCCCTAGAAATCCTATACTGTGAAGGAACGTATACACAGCAAAAACTACAGGAATAGAAATTACACACATCAATGTAGATACACCCATCAGTGTCGCCGCAGGATTGGTATCTTCATGAATTTGTACAGTAAAAAGAACTCCTAAACTTGCCACCGGGCACGCAGCCATGAGGAGAAGCGCACCAAAGGAATCTCCGTGTATACCAAAAATCGCAAGCACAAAAATAGCGAGGATAGGGAAAATAAAATTACGCAGTGCAAGAGAGATTATAATCTGCTTATTAAACATGCGGGGTGTCAAAGAAATGTGGGCAAGAGTACTTCCCACGACCATCATTGATAATGACGTGTTCATATCTGCAATGTATCCAAACGTCTTATCAAGAAGACTTGGCAACCTCCACCCTGTGAAAAACAGCACAAGTCCTAAAGCAATCGCGATAATGTTTGGATTAAGAAAAATACGTTTACAAGCTTGCCAGACACGTTTCGCTCTACTCACACTCTCATCACTATCGACACGGAAAAGTGAAACTCCGTGGGACCACGTAAAAATATTAAACACTGCCATAGCTACGACTGCAAAGAAGACTCCTGTCTTCCCAAAAAGAGCCGAAGCAAGAGGAACTCCGAGAAATCCTACATTTGAATATATCGAACTGTATATAGCGATACGCTTAAGATTTGCATCATGTGTGCGCATAAAAATAAGATGCGACAACGCAATTTCAAGGATATACAATACAACAAAAGCCGCGCTCCCCAGCAGTAATAACTGCACACGACTCACTGAAAAAGGTACCTCAAATGCCTCAATGATGAGTGCCGGGCCTATGACATTCAAGAGAATGCGCGTGAGATCATCTACCGTAGTTTTGGAGAGAAAATGGAGTTTCCGAAGTCCAAAACCTACTGCCATGAGAAGGAAAATGAGAACAATCTGACTCGCTACTTGACTTGTGGTGAGCATATACCTTTTACTCTACGCTCCTATGAAGAGAACTAACTTATTAAGATAAAGCATACCCACTCAATAAAGCAGAGGAGATACATATGAATGTCAAAGAGAGTTATCAGCATTATCTCGATTTGCGAGAAGAACATTTTCGTAGTCACGATGCGAAGTTTTTTGATAATCAAGCCGACACGGTATGTTCACCCATTCCGTATACTCGGCGATGTATGGTTTGTCGGCGATAGCTGGGTAAGTGTTCACCTCATCGATACAGGCAATGGTTTACTTCTTACCGATGCTGGCAATGTCGGAGCCACAGCGCAACTTATTCAGTCGATTTGGGAGGCTGGTTTTAATCCTGCTGACGTGAAATAGATCATCATCACGCATGGACACGTTGACCATTTTGGTGCGCACGATGGTTCCACACGATGTTTGGAACAAAACTTTATATGGGTGCGCCTGACGTTATCGCTTTCAAGGAACGTCCTTGGGAGTCTTTCATCTATGATGTCTACGATATGAATGAGACGCTTTTTGAAGTCGCCCACGCTATCGTTGACCATGAAGATATTGTCTTTGGCAATCTCACTCTTCACTTCCGTCTCGTACCGGGTCATTCCTCAGGATCTATCGCGCTTTTCTTTGAACAGGAAGTAGATGGTCAGATTCTTCGCTTTGGCATGTACGGCGGTCTAGGGCTTAACACATTACAGAAACAGCACCTTACCGACATCGACGATCCAAAATTCACTATGCGTGAGACGTACCTTCATTCCATCGACTCTGTCATCAATGAGCATGTCGATGTCACTCTTGGCAATCACACCAAAAATAACAATGTTTTAGAGAAGCATAAACAACAGAGCGCGCACCCTGAGCAGCCAAGTCCTTTCATTGATTCGACTGCGTGGCAGACACTGCTTGCTCAGTATCGTTCAGACATGATTGAACTCATGCATAATCCCGAACAAAACTAATGCCGAACTTACCTATATGCATGTGCTATTAGCTATTAGCAATGATGTACAAGAGTTCAGAAGCACTAGCAGGACGCTTAAAGTAGAATAATTAGTCAGTCTAACTGAACTGCTCCGTAACTGTTAAAACTATTTTCATAGTCTAACAATCACGGGCAGTTCAGTTTATAAAACGCCAGTAGCTCATTTCCATACCTGTTTGCACGACTGATTGACGTTTCAGGGTTCCTTAGTATGTCGAGCATTTTTAGTACTGGATGTCATAACTCGACTCACTGAAAAGAACAGCATCTCAAATTACAATTCAACTACGCTTCTTAGAGCTGCTTCTCAAAGCTGTTCGTATAATTAAACTCGGTAATTTATACGAATAAAGGTGGCAGGCTGATGACTGATGAGGAACGCGTATTTCGCTCTTCTGGCACTCGCACACACGCGTCTGACTTTGACCGCATACCGAGCAGTCGTACCACGAAAAACTTAGTTTCACGACCATCGGTAAAGAATAAGATACATCGATGGGCTATCATGATTGCAGTCACCCTTGTCGTGGTCCTTGTCGCCGCTGGAGGACTCACCTACTATAATGCGCGCCGTAATTCTCCTTCTAACGTTTTGGCGCACAATATCGAGCGCATATATACCATTGGATATCAAAATCGAGTGCATAGTAATCTTGATACAAAAAAGCGTTCGGGCAAATATACTCAGGATCATATGCTCATCGAAGCAAATCCTTATGGCACGAATAGCACGTCACTTTACGTCTACTTCGTAACTGAGCAGCCAGTCAGTGTCGCATATACAGTATCTACCCCCAAAGTGGCTCTCCCCAACTTCACTCGCACTGTCACAACCCCTGCTCAACGCCTTAAAACCCACGAATTTCAAGTCATAGGGCTCATTCCAAATACAGAAAATCAAATTGATTTCACCATTACGGATGCGAATGGCAATACGACTCAGAAACGCTACACCTACACTATGGGCGATTTGCAAGGAAATGAGCCGGTACAAGTCAACGTACACAATCTTGATGCCCTCGACGTCGACGGACTCTTTGCAGTAATGCCCCATGCCTCAGGCTCTGCAAATTTCATTTATCTTTATGACACGCACGGAATTTTGCGCGGAGAAATTCCTACACAAAACAATGGTGGTACACGACTCATACGCCGTGATGATGAGTTGTATTATGCAATTTCATCGACTCAGTTTGTCGCCGTTGACAAGCTTGGCTATGTCGATAAATTCATCACGATGGAAGGCCGATACACTCTCGCAGGCGATTATACCTTTGACGGTGATGGGAATTTACTGGCTATAGCTTCGAACGGCTATACCATCGACGGATCGAAAGAAGTAGGAAATTACATCGTTCGCTTTGACCACATCAGCGGGAAGATGAAGATGGTGGCAAATCTCTCCACGATACTCAATGCTTACCGCACCACAACGGTTAAACGCGGGATAGATAAAAACGGGAAATCAACCACTTCTCAATGGAACTGGTTGGGACTTAATTCTATCGCCATGATAGATAATGACCATCTTCTCCTATCATCGCGCGAAACTTCTTCCCTTTTCACGCTCGACATATCCGACTCACCTTCGATTACGTCCATTATCGGCCCTCACGATTTGTGGGAAGATCCGCAGTACTCCTACCTCGTCTTGAGCAAAGATGGGGATTTTCCTGATATGGCAGGTCAAAGTGATATCTCTATCACAAACAAAACTGATGCAGGCTATACATTGACGTTATTTAACAATAACTTTGCCTATTCTCCTAGCAATCCTGGATTTAATTGGAGTACAGCTATCCCTACAGCCTCACAACGTTTTGATGCTACGAAATCTGAGACTTCTTCCTTTGCAAATACCTACTACGTAGACACTCGCAATAAGACATATAAACTTGTTAGCTCAGTCAAATGTGCATACGCACCGCTCTACGGCAATGCACAATTCATAAAAGATAAACTTATCACGACAGCAACTACCAACGGGAGCTGGTCTATTGCGGATACGAATGGAAGCAATTCCGTAGGCTATCAATCTCACGTTACTTCTAGCGCAGACGGGCGTGTGATAGAAAGTTCCTCTTCGTCTATATCGACATCAATGTCAACGCCATCAACGACGTTGACATCTCAAAAAACGATGTCTGCGAAAAAATCCACACAGAACTCCCCACAGACATCAGAAAAATCGATTCCCCTTATTTATCGCGCTTACTACGATACTTTTGCGGACTTTTGGTTTGCACCGCAATCTTAAAGCTTAAAGCCAAGTTCTTTAGAAGCTTCAGCTGGCACAGCTTCGAACGCCCAGTAATCTTCAAGATTGTCATATGTCGTCAGGCTTCGTGTCTCAGCCTTGTCAATATAGACTTCGCCAGAGAGATGATCTGTCTCATGCTGGAAAATACGTGCAGGCCAATTGTGCATTTCTTCTTCGTGAAGATTACCCACCTCATCTGTCCAGCAAGCCTTGATATGAAGATAACGCTTGCGCACAGCTTGATACCCATCAAAACTCAAGCATCCCTCGTAGAAGCTTGCAGTTTCTTCTCCTATCGGCTCATAGCTCGGATTGATGATAGTGCGGAATGGAAGCTCAGCAATGCCACGCGGATCATCTTCATCATCACGTATATGATCTTCAAGTACAGCAATGGCAAGCCCCAAACCAATTTGAGGACCAGCCAAACCTACACCCGGAGCATCTAGCATAGTTTTATGCATGAGGTCGATGAGTCTGAGCAAAGTCTTTTGAGCAAGCTGACCATTGTACTGCATGGTTTCCTGACGTAATACTGGCTCACCAAGCTGGACGATAGGCAAATCACCGTTCTCATCAGTATCTGTCAGCAACGCTCGGACGTCGCGGTCAAAACTCTTGTCAACGTTCTTTGATGTCCAAGACATGTAATTCTCCTTAAAGTATTTACAGTGCAAGCTCCCGCGCTACAACTTCTGCCAAACGATTACAGACCTCATCTGCCTGCTCTTGTGTAGCAGCTTCTGCCATTACGCGTACAAGAGGCTCCGTACCTGAAGGGCGAAGAAGCACACGACCTGTATCGCCGAGATACTCCTCCTCCTTTGCTACTGCTTCCTGCACTGCTGGGTTTGTGCTCGCCGCATGCTTATCGACATTGGGAACGTTTACAAGAGTTTGAGGCAACTGCGGGAAGCTCAAAGCAAGCTCCTTCAATGACTTACCAGACTGCATGACTTCATTCGCCAAGCACAGGGCAGTAAGCGTGCCGTCACCTGTAGTAGCAAACTCACGGTTGATGACGTGTCCCGACTGCTCGCCACCCAACGTATAGCCGCCTTCAAGCATTTTCTCAAGGACATACCTATCACCGACATTCGTCTGAACTGTCTTAATCCCCATATCCTTGAGCGCAAGGATGAGTCCAAGATTTGACATCACTGTGATAACTAAAGTGTCATCCTTAAGCTTGCCCTGACGCTTATAAGAACGAGCAAGAATACCCATAATTTGATCGCCGTTGACGAGTGTGCCGTCTTCATCTACCGCTAAACAACGGTCAGCATCGCCATCGAAGGCGACGCCCATCATCGCATCAGATGCCTTAACCATAGCTTGAAGCTGCTCAGGATGGGTCGAACCAGCATGATCATTGATGTTATATCCGTCTGGGGAAGCATTGATGACGACTACATCTGCCCCAGCACGGCGAAGAGCTTCAGGAGCCACTGCCGATGTTGCTCCATTTGCACAGTCTGCAACGATACGCAGGCCTTTCAATGGCTGAGATTGTACTTTATCCTCACCGAGAGGAGCAATAGAACTGACCAAGTGGTCGATATACAAATTTGTAGCCGTGACATTGTCGTGCGAAATGCGACCGACTCCTGCACCCGTTGGGCGCTCCCAATCAGAACCGAGTATCTCTTCAATCTCATCTTCCTTCTTATCAGGAAGCTTAAAACCGCCACGGGCAAAGAACTTAATACCGTTATCAGGCATTGGATTGTGGGACGCAGAAATCACGGCGCCCATCTCAACGTTCAAAACCGAAGTAAGATAAGCTAAACCAGGAGTCGGAAGAATGCCTACATCAATAACGTCAAAACCGCCCGCAGCCATGCCAGCACCTAACGCATGCGAAAGAAAATCACCAGAGACACGAGTATCGCGACCAATCAATGCACGCTGACGTCCCTTAGCCGCATCATCGCCAAACACACGCACAGCTGCATCACCCATCTTGAGAGCAAGATCAGCAGTCAATAAACCATTCGCTAAACCACGCACACCATCTGTACCAAAAAGACGAGGCATTCTTTCTCCTTAAATTCATAGAAAACCTGCCGCTGACCATTGTAGTCGAACGGCAGGCAATGCGTGTTGCAGCCGAAGAATTAAACGAGTAATTACCATATGTACCGCGGGTTTACAGCCGGATACCCAAATTTAAATGATGTATCGTAAACCATACGCGCAATTTCTCTTCTTATAGGGATAGTATGTATATGTTTTCCGCTTGACCGATCATAAACATTGATAAACGAAGTTTTCCCCGTACTGTCATTCTCATTTAGAACGATTGCATATACGCATTTCTGTGTAGTTCGCAAAACAAGACGACCATAGAAATTTGTTTCATATTGGGCATTATATTTAACAAGTGGAGTTGAGAATTGACACGTTTCTCCCGTCTGAGTGTTGACAGATATAATTCTTCCTGTTACTGCACTCATCAAGAGAACGCTGTCGCCGAATGAAGCAGACTCGTCGGATGAGAAAGTAGACCACTCCGTCTCTTGGGTCGTCATTAAATATTTATCGCGCAGATTATAATCTTTCAGAGGGATAAAGCTCGATTCTTTCGTTTGAGGATCCCATTCGAAAAGCATGACATTTGAAACTCTGTCTTGCACAGCGGAAGCACTCACAGTTACAAATGCAGCAAGCTTACCGTTCACACAAAACGCGGTTCCAATATTCGTTTCATTGGTAACTTTCGGACTATTCTCAAAGAGTTGCTGAAGCTGCACATCAAAAAGCTGCGTTTGTGGTCTCACTTTGCTGAGCACTCTATATTGCGGATGTTTTCCATCGTATATTAATGACACTACCAGCTGAGGATTTTCAATATCTCTACTTAAATCAATCGTATATGTATTACCGTTACAGGTAGCAAGATTATTCAGTGCATGTGCATCAGCCGTACTATACGACGATTCAGCATAATGACCATCAACACGAGAAACTGCAATTACACCATCTTCTTCTTCTGCATCCGAACCCCTGTTCAGGATAGAAACCATCGTGCTTTTATCGTAATACGTGCTTCCATATTGAAAATCCGTTTTCTTATAAGGAGTAGCTTGTACCGTTGAATTGTCAAAAGAGAGAAAGTAGTTTGCTGTGTCATCAACAAACTGAATTCCAGACTCTGTCCATACTGGCTGGTTATAAAACATCGTCTTTATAGGTAGAGACTGCGTTTTACCTTGAGCATCAATAAATACAACATAACTGCGGTCCCTAGGAACTTTGGCAGCATCATAAACCGGTATTGCTACAACATACTTCCCCACATCAATGCGTGGAGCAGTTTCTTTAGGGAGCCCTGAGCAACCAGAAAGAATCACAATTAATATGAGACATACATAACTAAAAAGGTGCTGAATAACCTTTTGGTTGCGCACACTACGCATTCACCCACCACCTTAAGGATTTAAAGTGGAACAAAGCTTTGCGATAGGTGAAAGAGCAAGATTTGACGGTGCAATAAAAGCAGCGCCCGGAACGATATCTATTCCAGCACCATACATATACGCTGCCCACACCAACTGGCTACAGTTCAGACCGCCCCAATCATTCCTATTCGAAGATATAACATTCGCATTATATCCACGTCCTATGTAGGAATAAGCTCGAGAAACTGCTTTATTGCGATTTGCTTGACTCGTATTCACTCGATAAATGTAAGCCTTGCCACACGCCAAACTATTATTTCTAGCGACTTCGCGAGCAGTTTTGCCTTTCCCAACCGCTTCGATATTTCGTGAATTCGTAGCATAAATTCCAGCATGACCGTGAGGAATTCCATATGAAGTATTCCCAGCAGACACAAAATAGTCTCCTGGGGCTGTCGCATCTCTTAAATTATTATGCCGTGAATCATATATACCAATTCCGCTCATAGAACGAGTCGCGGGCTGACTAAAGAAAGACTGTTCGTACTGTAATCTACGAATAGTCGAAGATACAACCTCTTCTTTGCTCTTCCCCGAATTGGCACTCTCAGAAAAGAATCTGTTCATCAAGCTCGTCAGGAGACACAACATTGTTAAGCATTGAGGAGAGTTGATTGACGTCTTTGTAGTATTTATTATCAGATGTCTGTGCATACGAGCACTTAGGAAATATGCTAAAAGATACACGAACCAGTACCAAAACGCAAAAAGAAGTTAACCTTGCATCTATGAATTCCCTTTTCATCTTTAGCTCTTTTCATAGTCTTCTCTCGCCTTTAAGAGAAAACTTGCGACTATTGTACGCGTCTTAAAGTTTTCTGTCAATCGGACGTTCGGACATTTTTAGACCGCGTACCCTGGCCTCCTTCTATACTCTATAGGACTTAGCCCATCCAAACTCAACTTAATCCTGTCTGTCGATACCACCCACACTAGGTAATCTTCTAACGCATCCGCAGGTTCTTGTCTATTCTCTTTATCCGCTACTTCTCGAGCAAATCAAGTATCTCCATCATTCTTTGAAGATAGTTTGGAATTTCCTGGATGACGTCCGCTCCAAAATCAAGTGTAATAATGCGGTCGAGGCATACAGATATTTCTGTAGAATCCGACACATGTATATATGCACGAATCCCATATTCATTACGATTAACTAAGGTTACCCAGTCAAGTAAAATAGGTCGCTGATTGTGCTGATATACGCGATTGCTGACAGCTATAATCTCTAGCGTATCGTTGATGTCATCATTGAGCTGGACTTTCAACATCACATCAGGGTCCTTGAATGGAATACTTAATGAATCGTCATCGTTGCAAATAAAACTTATACCAACAGAGTCAAGAAGTTTTTGAATATCTACATAAGTGTCGCCACGAGTCTGCGCGTGTGAGGTAGAAATTGCAGACTTTTGAGTAGCCTCTATTTCGGTATCCTTTTGTATCTTTTCATCATCTAATACCCACTTAAAATATGCGGAAAAGCTACCCAACACTCCATAAATACGCTCGGCTACCGTCTTTTCGGAAACCGCATCGATAGGGAAATCAACCTCCGCACAAAAGTGCGAGCTCCCATTCTCGTCATACGCGATTTCTTCGAGGTATGACTTTGGCAGAAGGTAACGGTCATTCCACGAGTTTGACTTTCGCTCAGCTTCTTCATACTCGTGTTGTGAAATCTCTTGAGAGGATTGCCCTAGAATGAGTAGTCTCTCTGAAGATAGTTCAATCGAAACGAAACCTTGTTCATCATAAACTGCGATTACGTCTCCTTTTACCTGAGGGATAATGCCTCGCGCACGAAGCTCATCTGCGACCTTGCGAATTTCAACCATAGTAAACCTCTAGAATAAATGTATGAATGTTTAATCGTTATCGTCTTGTGTGTCTTTCGAGGCGCGTAACGCGCCAGCAATAGCAATAATAACCTCTATCATGAAAATACCAGCAAAAAGCCACTCACCACCAGAATCCACATTCCCCGCATCAGAAAAACGCTGACACAACACAACATCAGCAACCAACGAATACATAACCACAGCAAGAATAAATAAGGAGAGAACAACACCAAAAAATGATATTCCAGTCGTGAAAGCAGACAAAATATACGTCACCCCAAGAGTTACCGCTCCAAAAAAGACAGTTCGTTTCCTATCAGTGAACGCGGATGATATATCACGTTTATAGAACAAGATTAGACAACAAGAAACAACTATCACACCGATAACAGTTGAACCATAAAGCTTCGGATTCTCACCAATTATGCCACCAAAAAGTACGCCCCACGTAATGCTATACGCATATTCGAGAGGAACAATAATTGAATTCTTTACACAATCAGAATAAGCTACATAAAAACTAAAACCACCGAAAGTACCCGCTATAAGAAGAGCGTCCGCAGCAAAGAAAAGCCTATCGACTCTACCGCTCACTATAAAGCCAATAGCAACGAAAATAGCATAAAACACCATCAAAGAAAACAACTTAGCTTTCATCTTTGATGCAGAAAAAGCACGACCACCCTCACGAACAGGCTTAAAATTCTTACCCACAATAAGCATAAGATAAGAAGCCGGACTATCCCCAATAAGAGCTAAACCCGTTTTCTCCTCATCATCTACAGCGTTCCCTAATGCAGCATCCGCAGGCATGCTAGTTGCAGCATTAACACTCTCACTCATCACATTCCCTCCTCAAACATGAAAATACTACTCATCATGTGACACGTCTTTTGAAGCGCGCAATGCACCGGCAATAGCGATGATGACTTCCAACATAAGAATACCGGCAAAAAGCCACTCACTGCCAGAATCTACATTCCCCGCATCAGAAAGACGCTGACACAACACAACATCAGCAATAAACGAATACATAGCCACGATAACAACTATGATTGCCAAAATTATACTTATAAATGACAACCCCACAGAAAAAGCCACTAGAAGATAAGTCGCCGCAAGAGCGATTATTCCAACCGTTATAAGCCTATTTTTATTACTCGTAAATACGAATGTGTTCATTTTTAAGAATAGGATAAGCAAACATGCAACAACGAATACTCCGATAACAGCTGGACCAAATACAGCAGGATCATCAGAGATAGCAGCACCAAGAAGGAGTCCAAATGTAATGCTGTATGCATATTCGAGAGGAACAATAATAGAATTCTTTACACAATCAGAATAAGCCACATAAAAACCAAAACCACCCATAGTAAACGCTGCAAGAAGAGCGTCCGCAGCAAAGAAAAGCCTATTAACTCTACCATTTATTATAAAACCGACGACGATAGAAATAGCGTAAGGCACCATCAAAGAAAACAACTTAACTTTCATCTTTGACGCAGAAAAAGCACGACCACCCTCACGAACAGGCTTAAAATTCTTACCCACAATAAGCATAAGATAAGAAGCCGGACTATCCCCAATAAGAGCTAAACCCGTTTTCTCCTCATCATCTACAGCGTTCCCTAATGCAGCATCCGCAGGCATACCAACCGTAGTATTAGCACTCTCACTCATCACATTCTCCTCTCGATTGTATTTAATCATCTCTCATCTAATAAATATGATGCGGTGCTGGAGTAAAATCATTATTAACATTCTTCGTTGCCTTATCGATGAAGCCATCCAACTGATTATTAGCAGAGTCAGTCATCATATCACTTACCCCGTCGATTCCCTGTGGCAACACCTTTTTCACCATACTCCCAGAAACCGTTTTAAGAGTAGTTCCCGTGTTCTCATAAATATTGTGGTATTGGAAATCACGAACTGAATCCCGAACTTCATTCGGTTTACTAGACATATCTACTACATCTTTCAAATCTGAAGTAGTTTTATATACGGCATTAGCCTTTTCGTAGGTCGAAGATGCGTTATGAATACCACGAATATCATTCTTAATATCAGAAAATTTCTTGCCTGCATCTTCTAGAGCACGTGCCCCTTGTCCCTTTGCCGTTGCCCAAGTTCCCTTAAGAATACTGCCCGTTTCATTTTTCACGGTTCTAAATGTATTGATATCGTTACTTAGATTGGAATATTGTTTTCTTACAGTATCGACAGCCTTACCGCCCTTCTCCATAACTGTATTTTTCATAACACTCGTCACAGATTCTGAGTTCTTCATGCCAAGGGCAGCCTTAAGACGAGTACCCTTCGAGAGTTCGCCCGCCGCTTCTGCTCCTTTGAGAACACTCTTACATGAGCCTACAGCAGCACCCATGCCAAGCAAATCAAGTCCAAAAGATGCAGCCGCCAAGAACACATCACCGGCATCCGCATCACCATTTGCATAGTCCAACATGGTATCTCCAAGGGCTATCGTAGAAGAAAGCAGAAGCCCCCCAGCTACGACGAGATTTGCCCCTGGAATAAAGAGCGAGGCGACAGCCGCAACCGTACCCACGACTTTACCAACCTTGACGATATTCTTCCACGTCTGTGAATACTTTATTTTCTGCCATACTGTTAATTTAATTCCAGCATCTTCCTGAAATTGCTGAATTTTCCCTGCGATTTTTCGAGCTTCTGTATCATACTCGTCTTTCGTATCCGCAATAGTCTTCTTCGCAGTTTTAAGCGCATCTTGTGCAGCGTTCAGTGTGGACTCAGCGTTATTAAACTTTTGCCGTGCGGAGTTGACTTTCTCATCGCTGCCACCGAGGTCAAAAAAGTTCTTAGCTTGTTCAACTCGCAAACTCGACGATGCGCTGCTAACCGCATCTTGTGCACTCTTTACAGATGCTGCAGCTTTCTTTGCATCTTCAAGAGCCTTATCTGCCGTCTTCTGCATAGACTTTACACCGCTTGCCCACGCGCACAGCGACTTTCCTGCAGACTGCGTATTTGTACCGAGCTTGCCCAATTTTGCAGGCAAACCATTAAAGCTTTTCGCTAGCTCTGTAGCTGCTTTACCTTTTAAAGCAGAGTTCTTCGCGCTGTTTTCGATGGATGACATGTACTCACCCATCTCAACCAGTATCTTACTTTTGCTCTGTAAACTTTGACCAAACTGCTCAATATCGTCTGGCTTACCAGGAGTTGGATCCCCAATCTGATCGCCATATGTGATCCAATCGCTATCTGAAGGACGCCCTGCCATACTTACTTCTCCTCGTGATTAATTCTTAACGTCTTTGTAATCAAGTCAAACATCTCTGCCATGACCATTTCCACTTCAAGATTTGGAGTGAAGAACGTGATAAGCAGCACAAGACTTTCCAATGGTACGAATGTACGCACTACGAACTGATTTGTCGATAGACCCTGAAAGTTGCTATACATCAGTTCGCGACCTGACATCTGCACCGCTTTGCCGACACCGTCAATGTTGATAAGGGAAAAATCAGGGTCAGTCGGTCGATCTTCATCAGGCTCTGACATCGTACGCACTATAGCTTCATATACCGATTCTCCATTTTCTGGAATTATATTCGGTATGATTTGAAGCATAAACGAAGCAGACAACAAACCATCATCCGTCGGCAAAAGCAAATTGCCAACTTCGCGAGTCCCTGCACTCAATGCCGCAGAAAGAGCAGCATGTACTCTCTGCGTGAGCGCTTCCCTTTCCTTGAGCATCGAAGGCATCACGGATATAAAATTCTTCGTAATGCTCTCTGCATCTTGTGCAATCGAAGCTTCCGTAAGGGTGAGAATACTCCAATTCTCAGGAAAAGTAAGTGCATATGTAAGATCTTGATGAGACATAAAAACCTTTAATGTATACCGACCGGTTACCAAGCAAAGCTGCTGAAGTTTACACTTTGCTCCAGAACGCGCTTATCTTGCCTTAATTGTTTTCGACAGAAATCCCTTGTGCAATCTGACTATCTGCATCTGCTATGCTGACAGCAATCTGATTTACTTGCTGAGCCATATTCTGAGTTTTCTTAGTGAACTTCTTCTTGTTTGCCTCGTAGCCCGTTAGAAAGTCTCGCACAGCATCAGAAATCTCTTTACTGCCCAGTTCAGCCTGACTGATTTCTAGCCCACTGATGCCGTCTAGCGTATTGCCTAAATTTGTCAGTGCCGAACTCAATGTCGAAAGAGTCGCGTAGTCAACGCGAAGGTCTGGATTGCCCACAGACATCCTCCTCTAGGTAGCTGGTGACAGATTTGAGTAGTATCTGCCACCATAAAACATTGATAAATGTGTGTATCGCGCTTCTACTTTGCGATGGAGCGTGCCAAAGAAGAATCCAACTCAGACAAAGACTGCTCAGCATTCTTCAAAAACGACACCATACCCTCAATACCACTAATCGTCGAAGTAGCACCAGAAGTAAACTGAGCATACGACTGCTCAAAACTACTCGACGCAGCATCAGTAACAAAACCAGAAGACACAAGACCATCCACAACACTCTTCAAACGCTGCAACTCCTGATTCAAATTAGACTGACCAGCAGTAAGCTGAGACGCCACCTGCTGCAAATCAGCATAAGACACAGAAACATTAGCCATAACAAGACTCCTTCACACAAAGAAAAACAATAACCTCAAAGAGCCTTCCACGACTCCTTAAAACCCCAGTATATAAACCAAAAACAACATTCACGACACACACAAAACCACACACCCAAACCCACCAAAACTTTGAAAAAACAAACAAGTTTTACACATGTTTCAGCTACTACGGACCGCATATCTGTTTAATGTCTAATGTCTATAAGCTGCATACGACTTTGTAAGTTCTATAAGATCGCGTAAAGCGCGTAAAGCAAAGGATGGCACCGACCGCAGTCAGTGCCATCCTCATACTCTCATCTCTTCTATTTTCTATTTTCCTGCCATGAGTCACAAGTCTTCATGAACACAGCTCTACAGGTGTACGCGCAACTAGATATCCACACATATCCTATCTGCACATACACATAGGAGATTAAGCAGATAACTTTTGACTCTACAGAGCTTCGTTATACTGCTGCACACGAAATGTACGCTTCGTGCCGTCAAGGTTCTCATTGACCATGCGGCGCAAAGCTGCTGGTGCATCAGAGTGAGATGTCATCCACTTCTCGCCTACTTCAACGAGTTTTGCAGTATCTGCGTAGCTTGGGTAGAGACCAGAACCGCGAGAAGTACCCTGCAAAAGAGCCTCCGCCATGTGGAAAGTCTTATGCTCCCAGACCCAATCAATGACTTCGCCGTACTTGTCAACGTATTCCTCATAGAGAGCTGGATTAGTATTCATAGAGAAACCACCAGCGATGTTTTCAAGCTGAGAATTAGTAAGCTCATCATTGTGAAGCGCTTGATCCCAAGCCCACGCCTTAGCTTCAGGGGTCGGAATGGCAGCCTTAGCCATCACTGCGAACTGACGATTCTCCGTAGTGTCCTTGCGCGCGAGTTCAGCGTCAATATCAGCTGCAGTAAGAATGCCTGCTGCAGCCTGTGCGATGATGATGTTCCACTTGAAATTGTTATCAAGTTCGAGACCTTCAAACTTCAGTGAACCGTCGAAGAGTGCGGCTGCACGTTCCTTGAACTGTGAGTCAGAGCCGTTATCAAGGTATGCATTAACGAGCTGGAACTGCTGGTCGGAGCCTGGTTTTGCAGTCTGAGCAAGCTTGAAGAGACCCTCTGCTACTTCCACCTTCAATGCGTCACGTTGAGCTGCTGGTACATAATGACCAAGAGCCACCACCATCTTTGCAAGTGCATAGCGGAATGTCGTGGACTGGTTCATCGTAGCGAGCGCGTTGAGAGTAGTACGCACGAAATCTACTGCTGGAAGCTGTGCATCGCGAGTCATATCCCACAAGCTCAGCCATACCACGGCACGAGTGAGTTCATTCGTAAACTTGTCAAGGTTATTCTTTGCAAATTCGAGAGATTTATCATCGAAACGAAGCTTAGTATATGTCAAATCGTCTTCATTTACCATGATGAATGCAGGACGCTTCTTACCCTTGACAGCTTCAACAACTGTGCGCTTACCAGTGACGTCGAGGTCAAAGCGCTCAGTCATCTCGACGGTTCCTTCAGAGGTTTCCTCATAGAAAGCCACTGCCAAGCGATGGTCACGGAGTACTGGATACTCATTAGAAGCAGTCTGCACAAGAGCCATCTCTTCGATAGTTCCATCTGCTTCGGTCTTGACCTCAGCCGTAATGGTGTTAATCCCAGCATTCTCAAGCCACTGCTTGGACCAGTTCTTCAAATCACGACCAGAGGTCTTTTCAAGCTCTTCGAGGAGGTCTGCAAGTGTCGCATTGGAGTACTTGTGCTTCTCGAGATAGTTATGAATGCCTGCGAAGAACTCCTTACGCCCCACGTATGCTACGAGCTGCTTTAAGACAGAGCCACCCTTTGCGTATGTAATGCCATCAAAGTTGACTTCAGTATCATGCAAATCATTGATAGGAGCCACAATAGGGTGAGTCGTAGGAAGCTCATCCTGAGCCTGCCCCCAGCTCTTCTCTCCAGAAGCATAAGTAGCCCACGCATCTTTCCACTGCGTAGTTTCAGCAGTTGCGAGAGTAGATGTGAACTCTGCGAAGGACTCGTTGAGCCACAAATCGTTCCACCACTTCATGGTGACCAAATCACCGAACCACATGTGCGCAAGCTCATGAAGCACAGTGACATCACGACGTTCGTTCAACGCATCGGTCACCTTGGACTCAAATACATAAGAGTCACGGATGGTGACGGTACCGATGTTCTCCATCGCACCTGCATTGTATTCAGGAACGAAGAGCTGATCGTACTTTGCATATGGATACTCGACTCCCCACGTTTCGTTATAGAAGTCCATACCGCGCTTGGTAACGTCGAAGAGGTACTCAGCATCTTTAGCCATGCCATCTTTGAGTGCTTGACGGCAGTAGATACCCATAGGGACCACTCGACCGCTTGCCAAGGTATGAGTCGTGTGCCAGCTCGCATAAGGCCCCGCAACGAATGCTGTCAAATAAGAAGACATCTTTGGGGTGGTTGGGAATGTCCAGCGCTTGGAGCCGCCTTCCAAGTCCTCAGTCTTGTCTGATGGCATGATAGAGATAACTTCCCACTCAGCAGGCGCATCGACAGTAAAGTCAAAAGTAGCTTTCAAATCTGGCTGATCAAACACAGCGTAGACACGGCGTGCATCCGGTACTTCAAACTGAGTGTAGAGATATACATTGCCGTCAGTAGGGTCAATGCTGCGATGCATACCCTCACCCGTATGAGAGTACTGCACGAGAGCATCTACAGTGATGATATTGTGCTCCTTGAGTCCGCTGAGCTCAATGCGGTTATCTCTATAAGTAGTCGCTGGGTCAAGTTTTTCACCGTTGAATTCAATAGAATTTACAGTGTTGGCAATTAAATCGATAAAGGTCGACTTCCCTGCTACCGCATCAAACTCGATAGTGGTCACAGAACGGAAATCTGTATCTCCCATAGTGACATCGAGGTGCGCAGCGTACTTAAGGTTAGAAATAATACTTGCGCGCTCTTCAGCTTCTACGCGGGTAAGATTTGCTCCTGGCATTTTTCTCTTTCTTTTGTCATGGAATGCAGGCAAGAGTTGTTCCTTCCTGCCTACATTCCTCTTTAATTTTTAACTTTGAGTTCTCTACTCAATTTGAAAACTACTTGTCTTTGTGAACGTCCTTAGCCACATCAGCGACGACTGGAACAATCATCGGACGGCGGCGGTTAAACTTGCGAGCTATCCATCCACCCAACGTACGACGCATGATTTGCTGCAACTGATAGGTATCATGAGTACCACGCATCATCGCATCCGTAAGTGTCTCTACTATACGAGAACGAACTTCCACAAAGTCTGCCTCATCTTCCGCGACCGCATTAAGATAGATTTTTGGACCAGTGACGACTTCATTTGCCTCAGTATCAACGACAACGAAGGATGATACGAAACCTTCCTCAGACAAGATACGACGCTTCTCGAGCTCTTCCTCGCCAATTTCGCCTACAGACTTGCCGTCGACATATACGTAGCCGCATGGTACGGATCCTACGACTGCTGCATGGCCCTTGTACAAATCCACAACGTCACCATCTTCAGCAAGTACGACATTATTAGGGTCTACGCCGGTCTTTACAGCGATAAGACCATTCGCGACCAAATGACGATGTTCGCCGTGAATTGGCATAGCTGCCTTAGGCTGAACAATGTTGTAGAAGTAGAGCAATTCACCTTCATCACAGTGTCCAGATACATGGATGGCAGCATTATCTTTGTTTACGACGCGGGCGCCCTTGCGGATGAGCTTGTTGATGACCTTGTAGACGCCATGTTCATTGCCTGGGATGAGAGAACTTGCCAAAATGACAGTATCAAACTCCCCTACCGTGATGTCTGGATGATTGTCATCAGCGATACGTCCCAAAGCAGCCATTGGCTCCCCCTGAGAACCTGTGCACATATACACGATCTTGTCGTCTTGGATATCGTGCGCCTGCTTCAAATCAATAACGGTATCTTCCGGCAAATGCAAGTACCCTAAGTCAGCAGCAATACCCATATTGCGCACCATAGAACGCCCTACGAAAACGACCTTGCGCCCATGCTTATGTGCGGCATCGACGACCTGCTGTACGCGATGCACATGAGACGAGAAGGATGCAACGACAATCTTGCGAGTTGCCTCGCCAAATACGCGGTCAAGGGCTGGCCCAATGGTCGTTTCAGGCTTTACAAAGCCAGGAACTTCTGCGTTAGTCGAGTCCGACATAAGTAAATCGACGCCTTGCTCACCAAGGCGTGCAAACTGACGCAAATCAGTGATGCGATGGTCGAGTGGAAGCTGGTCGAGCTTCATATCCCCAGTGTCGATGATATGTCCTGCCGGAGTCTTCACAGACACAGCGAGAGCATCAGGGATAGAGTGAGTCACCGTGATGAACTCGAGGTTAAACGCTCCAAGCTTCATCTTGTCACGGCCTTGAACTGGCTTCAAGACTGGACTGATGCGATGCTCCTTGCACTTAGCTTCTACAAGTGCAAGCGTGAGCTTTGAACCAATGAGCGGAATGTCCTTGCGCAACTTGAGCAAGTACGGTACACCGCCGATATGATCCTCATGGCCATGAGTCAAGACTAAGCCTTCAACTTTGTCAAGACGATCCTTGATGTAGTTGAAATCGGGCAAAATCAAATCAACACCCGGCTGCTCTTCTTCAGGGAAGAGCACACCACAGTCAATGAGGAGAATGTGACCGTTGTACTCTACAACGTTCATATTGCGACCAATTTCGCCAAGCCCGCCGAGAGGAACGATGCGCATCGAACCTTTGCGGTACTTTGGTGGAGCGATGAGTGGCTTACCGTCAGAAGTAGTGTTTGGGTTCGCTTGCGCATTTACCGCGCGAATCGGTCCCTGATTTCGAGTGTTACGACGCGAAACACCACCACGCGTAGACGTACGAGATGTACGTGCCGCCGTACTAGTACTGCGACGTGCACGTGGTGAGCTAGTCTTTGCACTAGCACTTTTTGCGCGCGTTCTGCGCGTTCCATGAGTGGAAGGCATATCCAACCTTTCGTTTGTGAACTTCGGTCCCTTGACCGAAGATTTCAAGCCTTATCCACTACCGAAAAACTACTTAACTTTAAGAACCCCAGCTGCACGCATACCCTCACGTGCCTTGTCAAGCTGCTCTGCGTGTGGGCCGACATTCGGCAAACGCATGGTGGTGTCTTCTATATATCCTTGCACTTTACACGCAGCCTTTGCCATCACTGCTTGAAATCCATCTCCGTTCAAAGCGCCCACGAGCGGAGACAACTGCACGGCGATACGCTGAGCTTCACTAACATTTCCTTCATCAAACGCATCAGTCATGTCACGCAGCGGTCCCGAAGCAACGTGCGCAATGACAGAAATGATGCCTACTGCTCCAATAGAGAGGAATGGCAGATACACGCCATCATCTCCGGAGTACCACGCAAGTCCTGTTTCTAACTTCTTTACCACCGCTGCCGCTAAATCGCCTGTAGCATCTTTGACTGCCTTCACCTGAGACAGCCCTGCAAGACGTACATACGTATCCGTAGAAATGCGTACTCCTGTACGCCCAGGCACGTCATAAATAATCACAGGAACGTCAGAAGAATCATTGACAGCCTTATAGTGCTGGAAAATTCCTTCTTGGGATGGACGGGAATAGTAAGGAGCGACAATGAGTAACGCATCAGCACCAGCTTCCTGAATATGCTCCGCCATGCGTACAGAATGCGCAGTATCATTTGAACCCGCACCGGTTATAACTGGTACATCCACTACTTCCTTCACAGCACGCACAAGGTCAATTTTTTCTTCCAAATGCGTCGTAGGAGACTCACCAGTAGTGCCGTTAAGTAGGATGCCATCTGCACCATCTGCCACGAGGTGCTTCGCCAATACCTGAGCAGCCTCATAGTTTACGGTTCCATCCGCCTTCATCGGAGTGACCATTGCTGGAATTACTCGACCGAAAGGCGCATTTTCAAGCAGATGCATCTCGGTAGTCATAGTGTAAAAATACCTTTCGAGTAGGACTTATAAATCCATATATGTATCAAGGCCAACTGTAAGTCCGGGTGTCTTGCCTGCGTGCCGGATTGCAAGCAGTACGCCCGGCATAAAGGATGTGCGATCAAAAGAATCGGCACGAATGATGAGCTGCTCACCTGCATTTCCCATGAGAATTTCTTCATGAGCATTAAGACCTCGCAGGCGTACCGCATGCACATGGATGCCTTCTACGACTTGTCCACGAGAGCCCGCGTCAGTTTGCGTATTGTCAGGTATAGCCGGCATGCCAGCAGCGCGCCTAGCTGTAGCAAGTTTTTGTGCCGTGTGAATGGCCGTGCCACTTGGAGCATCGACCTTATCAGGGTGATGCATCTCGATAATCTCCGCAGACTCGAAGTACCGAGCTGCTTGGGCTGCAAAATGCTCAGCAAGAACGGTAGAAAGAGCAAAGTTTGGTGCTATGAAGACACTGACATCAGGATGGGACGTCAAAGCCTGCCTGACCGTTTCTAGCTTTTCTTCATTCCAACCAGTAGTGCCTACGACGACATTGACATCATGACGAATGAGTGCCAAAACGTTATCAAGGCTTGCGCTAGGAACGGAAAACTCTACGACAACATCAGTATTCTCGCGCGAAACCTGATTAAGATCATCTCCAGCATCAAGAGTTAATGCAAGTTCCATATCAGATGCAGAGTTAACCGCAGCTACGACATGAGAACCCATACGTCCTTGTGCACCTACTACAGAAACACGAATCATGGCGTTATCTTCATTCCTTCTCGATAATCGATAATTACTGACACTCTATGTGTAAGTTTACCTATTTTATGCCTTGCTGCATTTTCTTGTTCGCAGCGCGAACCTGCATATAGCCCACGAGGAAAATAGGGAATGCTATCGCTGCGCTCAGCCATAAGAAATGAAGTGTAGTCAAAGCTCCAACATGATCCAAGAAAATTCCTGCTACAGCTGAACCCAGTGAGGACCCTATCGTACCTCCCGTAGAAATCCAGCTAAGACCTTCGGTGAGCTTATGCTGCGGCGCAGTTTGACGCATGACAAGGTTTGCTGTCGCATACGTCGGCGACACAAACAATCCTGCAAATACCCCAAAGAAAGCTGCAAGAGGAAGCCACTGAACACTCAACCCTATAGCGACGATACCTGTCGCAAGTGCTACCATGAAGCCCATCATGCGCATCCACGAATTATGAGTATGCTTGCGCGAGCCAAAGATAAGCGCGCCGATGAGAGAGCCTAATGCAATGGTCGCCAGCATAAAGCCCGTAATATGTGCAAGCCCTCTGCCCTTCAAGATAGCGGTCATGATGACATCGAATGCAGAGAAAGTGGAATTAAATGCCAAAATCCCCAACGGCAGCATGAGCATGCCTGGATAGAGCAGAATATTTCGATCTTTAATACGATTTTGTGCACGTTTTGTGGAAGCGGACGTTAGAGAAGTGTCATCAACTGTAATTTCATGCACCGTCACTACTGCAGGTGGCGTAGCAGATTTAAGATTATAGAAAATCATAGCGCCCACAAAGTTAATTCCACCAAAAAGTATGAAAGGGATAATTGTCGTCACAGGCGGATGAGCAGTGGAAATAGTAGCTGCTGCAATCGGTCCTAGGATGAAAATTATTTCATCAATTGCAGATTCAAGAGCATACGCCGTATTGAGATAATCGTCAGGCTTATCGCGCAATGCCCATGCCCAACGAGTACGCACGACCGCTCCTACTGAATACATGCATAAGCCCGTAATGACAGCGAGCGCGAAAAGTACTGGTAGAGGCGCACGCATGTATGCCGCCGCCGCAAAAGTGAGAAGAGCAGCAAACTGAATCGGCGCAGTAATCAAGCCCACCTTCCGTTGGCCGTACTTGTCAAAAAGTCTTGCATAAACGGGCGTGACGAAGGCTGCCGCAAGAACGTACACCGCACTCATCAAGCCTGCAGAAGTCCACTCATTGTAGAGATTGTTCAAGCACAGAATCATGCTGAGCCCGATAGTAGACATGGTGGCGCGTGTCATAGCGCCAGTGATGGAAAATGCTAACGTGCCTGGCACTTGAAATATTTTTCTATACACGCCTACTCTTCACTCCTACTCTGCGGCCTTCGCCAGCTCTATATCCTCATAGAACCTTGGGTTTGTATTTCTTGCATATGCACCTTAACAACCCCATGTGAGTCTACTCAGTGGACCAACAATTTTTCTCCCGATTTCCGTAAGCTTTCCGTAATTTTTCTGTATTTCTGCAGCTTTTCTATAGCTTTCCTACATAAATAAATTTATCTACAAGAGCTCCACTCGGACCGGTGACACGATGCTGCTGTGCTGCACACTCAAGTCTACGATGGTCATAAAAACTGTAGTCACATTCCGTATCCGTATAAAGATAGTACTGATGTGCGCCTGATTGACGCATAGAATCTTCAGCACAACTCAGAAGTTTCTTCCCAACGCCTTTACCACGAGATAGCGGTGACATCATAAACAATCTCAACTCTGCCCCACACATAGTAGCGACTGGAGCCGCAAGCTCACCCGTTCTGCGAGAGTCCGCTACAAAGTGCTCATAGAATTGAGCAAATTTATCGTCTATACGAACGCGTTGGCGCACACTTTCTAACTCCATCTGGACATAGCGAGCCAACGACATACCTTTGCTCCAATCGGAGTCATTTCTCCACAGTGCTGCTCCGAGGACCTGTCCATCAGTATCACTGACAGCAAGTACCGCATGTGTGGACGTCGCTAGATAATGTGCTACATCTAATCGCGCCATAGCCTCCATGCGGTCTAGCTCATCGGCTGAGGTATCAGGCTTTATATCTGTGCTATACCATGTATCAAACATGATGACAGCAAGTGCATCAAAATCGCCACTCTCGTAGGGACGTAAATGTATATGCTTAGTCGTCACGATTTTCAAGCTTTCCTTCGGATTTGCTTACCCCGCGTAAAATATCCTCAATCTGCTCCTGAGTTTTGTATGCAGCCGGGATAAGCCTATCTTCTTCCTTGTTCTCACTGACATAGTAGAGTGCCGCATCTACTTGGTCGACGTCGACTCCCTTTAGTGTAGCGAGAATTTCACGATACATGTCAACTTGGAGTAACTTCTCGCGCTTTTCCGCTTCGTCTTGCGGCTTATGCCCGGTCTTCCAATCAATGACGGTATACAAAATCTCTCTTCCCTCGTCATGAGCATGCCGAGAAATTGGAGAGTCCTTAAGCTGCTGACCCTCGAATACGGCATCAATCACGCCAACTACTGTGCGGTCTGTATCTTCGGGAACGTAAGCAAAAGGAACCTCAGTACCGTCACATTCACTCGGGTCAAACTGAGAAGAAAGTAGTCTCACTTTCCACGCGTGCATGCGTTCTTCATACTCGCCGTGAGTCGTCTCATTCTCGACCTCGGAGCGAATCATTTCCTTTGACTGTCGGAATTCTTGAGAATCAAGGACAGCAGCGTTATCGGGCTTAAAGTACCGCTGTGCAAACGCATGAAAGGCAGTCCCCATATGTGCTACACTCAGCTGCCCACCCGCATCATAATTAACGATATTTGGTACAGGTCGCATAATTGCACGAGCACGCTGAAGCTGTGACGTGTGGTCTGCCCGAGAGGTGTGAGAAGTGCTTGACGCATTAGCAGCTTCTCTTTGGATGGTCGTCACCGATGCATTGCGCTGACGCATAACCTGCTGTGCTGCTTCGATAAGTTTTTGCTCCTCATCGGACACCGTATGCACTGAATTTGTCCCGTCTGCTCTAGGATTTGTCGTAGCGTGAACTGCGGCACTGTCTACGGTCATAGTCACACTACTGCTATCGCTATGCGTGTACCCGAGTGTAGACATCGCTTCATAGACCCGCTGAGCAGCGTGACGAAGCTCACCTAACTTCTCAGACTCGTCAAAGTCATCGGAATTGTTAGGCTCCCAGTTATCCGTGCTCAATACGCGAGCTGAAGCATCCAGCACATCCCCAATTCTCGAGTCGATACGCCGCGGATGCTCATAATGTACAGCATTGTCGACTTGCACAGCATCTCGCGCAGCGTCAAGTGCACCTCCCACCGTTGCTGCAGCATATTCAAATGCATCATGCCCCACAAAAATGCCAATAGGCTTATCGATGAATTCACTGTCTTCGAACTGCTCGTCGATATCTATAACATTGTCATGCCCGTACTCCTCCGCAACTTCGCCACTATGCAGGTATTCCTGCACTTCGGCAAGGAAGATAGAGCATTTATCGAACTGCGGAAGAACAGTTAGACTTTGGTCTTGATCGTGAGCGGATGTATACCCTACTGGCGAGAAATTATCCATCAGCGATGTAGCTTTGACCGCACCAGTCATGAGAACGTCGCGCTTCGCACGAGTGACAGTGACATATGCGAGACGGCGCTCCTCCTCTAGTACTGATTGTCCGCTCTCTTCTCTCAAACTCATCGTCGTCGAGAGCGCGTCACGCTGCGGTAAGTGGAGCTGCCCATGCACTCGTGCCTCAAGAGAGAGTGCATCAGGCAGAAGCTCATCAAATTGATTTTCGTCCGCAAAACGCGGAACTGCGTCCGCATCTGCACGCACTGGAGCTGGCACTGCGGTGGGATCAGTAAGCCACGTTGAAGCGTAAGCCACGTACTGACCACTCGGCATCGGTTCGTCATCGTACACTGCATCAAAGCTCAGATTGCTTCCCTGATTTGACGGAAATGTAGCTTCATTCATCTCTGGGATGATGACGCTATCCCACTCCAGTCCCTTGGAATGATGAATCGTGCAGATTGTGACATCAGCCTGAGCAGAGCCAACAATTGTAGGATCATCCGACGCATTACTATCTGCTGACTGTACCCATGATAGGAACCCAGACAGGGTTGGACGCTGACTTTCGGAAAGCTCCTGTGCGTATGTCTGCGAAAGTTCAACGAGCGAGTCAACGCTGGAAACTGGCAACGCTTCGCCTGTCAGACCTTTCTCTCGTGTAATCGCGTATGCAACAGCTACGTCGATGTCCACACCGAGCGCATCGCCTGCTGCACGAATTACTGTTTCTAGGCCTTGAGAGCTAACGGAATTAACCATAGTGAGAGCTCTCGCAAAATCTTCAATACGCCGCACGCTCAAATCGCTACCGTGGTAATACTGCTTGACTATGCTGTCACGAATTTTTCGAGGAGCGATGAGCACATCAACTAGCGAAGTGACAGGAGGAACTGACCACGATCCTCGATCAGGCTTGCCTACACCGACGCTATCAAGCAATTCTCTCTGTAATTGAACGTTGTACATCGAGACGGCATCAGCAAATTCGCGCAAGTCTGCAGCTGGAATGTCAAAACGCGTACTGGCAAGTACACTCAGCGCTGCAGCTGTCTGTGAATGGTCAGCTACTGCCGCAAGGAGATTGATAATATCGTGAGCATCTGGACGGTCGAGTACAGACTGTACGCCGTCAACCTGTACGCTCAACCCTGCCTCGTTGAACGCTTGCGCAAATTCACCCATGTGTGTTTTAGAGCGCAAGAGAACCGCCACAAACGGACCTGACTTTGCTGCTTCGCCCTGCTTGATGAGTTCGTCGTTGTGCTTTTTACTTTTTTCTACAGCTTTTTTCGCGTAGCGCACTACGCCGTCGATCTCTTGCTTGCGCGATGCATATGCGAGTGCTGCAATTGAACCCTGACTAGCATCATCTCGTGCAGAAAGCTTCGGGACTCGCACTTCATGAAGAGTGATAGTTCCCTTACGGCCGTATGCATCACGATGCCCCTCTCGTAACGGCTGAGTAAGTTTATTTGCCACATCGAGCACAATACGAGGATTGCGCATTGAGACGCTCAACGACAATGGTTTTGACACTCCGACATGATGCAAAAATGACACGAACGCCCCCGGTGCCGCACCACGCCATGCGTAAATTGCTTGATAAGGGTCACCCACGGCAGTCAAAGCCGACGAACGTAAAGATATTTCATGGCGCGAAGATACTTCGTAAGATGTAGGCACTTCGAGATGCAAAGACGCCCCATGAGGAGCAAAAATTTCAGCGATAAGACTTGCTTGCGCGGTGGAAGAATCCTGATATTCGTCCAAAAAGACATGAGAGAAACACGAACGATACTGCTCTCCAATCCACGGGAATCGCTGCACAAGTTGCATCGCTGCGATAGTGAAATCGGAAAACTGTGCCATATGCTGCTCACGTTTACGCTGTGCAAGCAGTTTGACATATGTGAGATAAACTGAGCGCAGACGCGTATTCTCACGAATTTCGACGAGGATACCAGCGAGATAGTCCTTCCCTTTCTCGTTCATCCACTTATCAAAGCCCTTGACAGTCTTCGACGTCGTCATCTTTATCTTCACGCCGAAATCAGGAAGGTTCTTGAGTTCAGCAAACTCATGGTCGACGATTTTATCAAGATGAGTGATGAAGGCGCTATCCCACTTTTCTATACGCGCAATCGCCTCGTCTACACTCGTACATGTTTTATCAATCATGCACGAGCTTATAGCTTCAGAAAGCGTCACGACATTACGCACAAAAGTAGTGTAAGAACCCATATCATCCAAGTCGCTAGACTCCTGCTCACCCATAGCATTCACAACGTCGCGCATATGGTCACGAATGACTTCATCAGCCAATTGATACGCGCCAGCCGTACTGAGCGGAACAGTGTTAGGATCCATCCCAACGAGAAGACCATACTGGCGTACGATACTCTGGAAAAACGCATCGTAGGTATACACTTCGGGTTTCATGAATGCCATGTCAGCGTGGTCATCGCTCATGTAATAGGAAGAATCAGCATCTTCCTCGTGTCCGCGTGTCCGCATGCGAGCACGATTGCCATTGACTGCGGCAGCTACACGTGTGAGCAGCTCGTTCGCCGCCGCTTTTGTAAAGGTCAATCCCAATATTTTCTGCGGCTCTACACCATTTTTGATAAGTTCGATAATGCGCGCAGTCATGGTAAAAGTCTTACCCGAGCCAGCACCAGCGACGATGAGCATCGTGCTACTTTTTTCAGCGTTGAGGATGCTTGTTTGCTCAGGAGTCGGTTTAAACTCAGCCATTTTACAACCACTCCTCCATCACGGAATTATTTTCATCAGCACACACAGGGCACACGTCCTTGTACTGGCAGAAAGCTCTTTTATGAGGGTCATGTACGTCGCGTACTTCGATAGTTTCTGACTTAAGGCATGCCGCCGCATAGAATACTCGCGCGATGAGAGTAAGCACATACAAAGTACGATCCTCATCGGCATACATCAATTCAGAACTAATACGATTCCGCGCAGCTTCGCTCACGCCATTGTCATCACTGAGAATTTTCTCATCGTAATGGATAATGCCACCCCATACAGCCGAGTTGACCTTAGCATAGCTACGTCCAGCACTCGACGTAGCGATATGACCATTTTCAAAAAGTGCAGGTTGATACTTCGCAAATCCTTCGCCTCGGCTCATTGCTGGTACATTTTCGTGCTTGACATCAAAGAGCGCACACATATCTATGAGAGGCGCATTGGCGAAGATAGCAGACCGCTCAGCATCATTGTGGCACACATTTTCCCCAAAAGTCAGTCCGAGCTGGTAGCACACAAGTTGTAAATCATTAGCCTGACCGCTCAAGTTATGTGCTTTATTTCCTGTCTTGAAGTCCACGACATAGGTCGCTGAACCGTGCTTCTCCACGCGATCGATGAAACCGTGCACATGCACTACCGTGTCGTAATCGTAGCCTTCTGGCATTCCTCCTACGAGCATGGTCATAAGTTGACTGAATTCGTGAGGATTAAGACTTACTCGTTCATCAATCGCATTGTACGCAAAGCGGATATCCTCCATCGTAAAGCGTGCATCGAACTCTTTCTCTATTTCGCTTCCTGACAGCGGGAGATATGGCGGATGGAATTTATCATTACTCGCAAGCGCTGGGTTATGCGCCATGATGTAGTAATGCGCGATATTCGTCAAGATATCTTGTGCCACAGCATCATTACGACGCTGACGGATGTACTCACTCGTTTGTACATCGAGGTCCTGTGTGGGCTTAATTTCATCGTAGCGCGCCTTCATCTGTCGGGCGACGTCATCGATAACGACTGCATCACTTCCTAGCTGTGCTAAAGTTTCATGATAAAACTCCGTGCTATCGAAGTGCATTTCTTCGCTCGCCCACTGGGCTACAGCATGAATTACTGTACCGAACGATGTAGCAGCAGTACCCGCCCGCGGTCCTGAAAGTTTCTGGTCAAGTCGGTAGCAAATTGGACAGCCCCATATTTGCTCTACATTTGACGGAGAAAGTCTCACTTCTTGCACTTGACTATATATACTGTCATTCTCGGCATCGTTACGCTCTTGAGAAGCCTCAGTAGCGCGATGTACAAAGTTCCACTTTTTCGGGTCAGCACTCTGCACTCCACGACTTCGCAGATAGTCGAGAGCGCTAAGTGCGTCACGTCCCCTATCTGTCAGCTCTCCTCGTATCATGTCTTGCACGATGCTTACACGTGCTTGTCTCACGACGTCGCCAACGCTCGCCAGTGCAGGAGTGCCGAGTTCATCCTCAAGCGACTGAGAATTGAGACTTACCACGGGTACTGAAGTAAAGTCTGCATCCTCCATTTTGCTCACACGCGGGAAAATTTCGAAAGCATACTCATAGAGGAAATCCGACGGAGATGTATCTTGGTCCCACACAGCGCTCATATGTAGTTTGCAGCTTGCACGAGTAAGAGCAACAAGGAAGCTCCGCTTCTCTGCGTGGAGCACGTCGAGGACGCGTGAGTGTGTGTCATGCATTATAGCGCCATACATCATCACATCTGCCAGATCATCTGTGCCAAACATCGTGTTGCGCACAGCTAGGTTCGGCCACGTCCCCTGCTGCAAGCCTGACATCCACACGACATCCCACGTGCGCGCTACTGCCGACGCCGGAGTCATCACGGTGACAGCTTCATTGTGAGGCGCAAGTTGGGCAAGAGAATCAGCAGAAATTTCAAGAGTCATCACATGCTCAATAAACTGCAGCATGCTCATATGCGCATTTTTCTGATTAGCATAGTCAAATAGTCGCATCGCATTATCGAGCCATTCGTTATAGCGTAAACGCTCGGCAAAATCACTAAAATCAAGTGCTTTCGCCTGCCAGCTTCGCGCCACACCAGATGCGGCCCACACGTTCCACAGCATGGTAAGAATCTCAGCAGAGTCAGCCGCGCCTGCTGCCTCTTCTGACTGCTCTCTCGTCTGTGACTTCGACTGCCCAGTCTGAGACTGAGTAGTCTGAGGCTTAGCACACGCATCGCGCATAGTGAGGAGCTTTTCGATAGATTTCTTGTCAGCATCATACTCGCCACGCATCGCGCTCATCACACGCATAATGATTTCAGATACTTCTCTATCAGCACGTAAGAGAAGCACAGTAAGAGCCGAACCAGTGAGAGGATAGTCGCTGGTTGATACGTTAAAATGTGCACATACACGATTCCACCCTTCTACAATCGTGCCAAAACTGTGCGGAGCACTCCCAGTGTCATCTGGATGTTTTGCGAAATCCGTTTGTCGCTCCTGATGTGTACGCTCTGCACGCTGTGTCTGACCGCTCTGCCATGCATTGATAATCGTCGCAATGGCATTGAGCGCAGTATCGACATGATGAGGAGTAAGTGATGGATGCCCTTCGTCATCAAGTACAAATGGGCTTGTTGCGAATTGGCGTAAGAGACGGTGCGTATCGGCAAGTAATTCATCACAAGACTCGTATGCCTGCCACGGCTTGAGCGCAAGCTGGATAGGCGCGAAGAGTCCTAAGGCGACAGGATCTTCACTCAAAGGTTTGGTGACCGCAGAATATCTTACTGGTACTCCCATGTCCTGTAAGTGTGAGCCATACAATCGTGCTGTGGAATTGTCGTGCACGATGATTGCCATATCATTCCAAGATCGCTGATTCAGCGAGCGTTCACACATGAGCGAATTTATGACAAAAGTCTCTTCCTCACGAGCAGAATGGAAGATATGCCCGCTCAGCGAATCATCTTTACCCGCACTTTCCTGCTCCCCTATAAGCGCGCTAAGCATTTCACCACTACGCGCAGACTTATCAAAGTCTGGGAATTTTTGTGCACGCTGTGGCAGCGGAATATCTGTCTCAAGCGCAGACGGAATATTGAGAGCTACACGCGATGCTACAACATCTTTGTAACGCATATCGTCTAGTTTGTAGCAACTCTTCAAGTCGATACGGATAGCACCCAACTGAGCAAAATTTTCTGGAAGGAAACCTAAGGTTTCATGCTCATTCTGACTAGAATCCTGTGATACCTTATGCCATATAAACTCAGGAAACGCTCCACGAAATCCCAAAACTGACTCGTCAGGATTCCCAATTAGGACAATGCGAGTCCCAGCTTTATGAAGTTCGGTAAGTAAAAACGCGCCAGCGAGAGTTAACTCGTGAGCATCATCGACTACGACGACATCAGGAGCGCAAATCCCTAACTTATAGGCTTCACCGCGCGCAAAGGTCATAGCAGCCTCATGCAGAAGTCTCGACGAGTCAAGCATGAGCTGAGCTTCTCCGTCCTCTCCCCTCACCTTCCCGCTCTCAAACTGCTTGATGATCTCTTGGGCATATTCCTTTCGCAGCGCAAAGCTCAACCTAAATTGCAGCTGAGTAAACTCACGCGCATACTGCTGGGCAGGGTCACTATTCGTGCGCATCACAGCTGTGAGGATTTGCTCCTGCTTCGTATGTGAAGCACCTAGCTCATTCATACGAGCGAGCATGTCACGCAACTGCTGGAGAAATACAGGAGTAATGTTTGCTTCAAAAAGAGACAGCGTATCAGAAGGCGAGGCGTCTCTACTTGCCGAAGAACCCACAAAGTATGAACGCAGAAGCATACATGTATCACACAACTCCCCAACACGAACATGCTGTGTATGTCTGTCAAAGATAGCGCGCAACGCTGCCATCTGCTCTGCACCGTTGATGAGTTTCGGGGAAGGATTCTTTAAAAGAAACTGCCTTTCCTCAAGAATACGGAATGCGAGAGCGCTTAAAGTGGTCGCCATACGCCGCTGAGCAGAAACCTTAAGACGACGTAAAATCTGACGATTAGCCTCATCAGCAATCGTTCGATTTGTCACTGCAAGAATGACGTTGTCAGAACCAAATGTGCGTGCAGCCTCAACGATTACATCAAGCGCGAGTGTACTCTTCCCGCTGCGCGGCGCACCTGTGACGAGGAATGATGGAGCTTCCTTCTTACCATGACTGCCCTGCTCATCATGATTATCTTGATTTTCTCGCCGTTCAAGCTCATCAATTGGCTCAGTAAAGCTTGCAACAATAGCTTCTTTCGCATGCGAAACTGAAATCTTCGCCATCGTTACTGTCCTGCCTTTTCCTTCACAATATCCTTGGATGCATATCTCAATCCAGCATTTGCCTCTAAGAGAACCACCGCACTCGCAACGTTGCCATCATGACTCAGTGAAGTGTGCAGCGTCACGCTTTGTCCTAAACTTTCCGTTAATCTCTGCATAACGTCACTGCTGAGAAAAATACTAGGACGCCGCACAGAATCACTTAAAATTTCAATAGCGTTCCATGGAAATGCTTCCATGCTATACGGCATATGAGTTTGCGGAACAAGAGCATGCGACCACGCCTTCAAGAAGGCTTCCTTGCCTGCCCAACGCACCGCAAGATGGCGAGCATAATCTTCAAGCGAAACGCCACTATGTGCTCTGCACTGCGCCTTCTCACGTGAGCTAAAAAGATTTTCGAAACGACTCCCCGGAAGATTCAATTGCTGCTGAAAATCCGATATGCTCACGACGTCGTGCCCCATACCCGCAATGCATGAGAGCCTACCCAATCCAGTGCTTAACTCATCCTCAGACATACATTCAATTTAGCAGGAGGTTATCACAGGTAATGCAGCAAATCAGGATAACTATACGGAATTCCGACGCCCGCGACAAGCTTCTTAGGATCCATTACTCGTAATCGTCACAGAGGTATCTTGAATCTCGTAATTACCAATATCCGCCCCAATGCTACATGTGGACGGGAAAAGGGCAGAGACATCGTGCCCATCAGAACTGATGACTACAGCACCTGAACAGCGATCTGTCAGACGTAACTGATTATCCTGCCCACCAGTAATACTGCGCAAAATGCTCGTCGGTTCACCATTCCATGGAGTCATATAGATGGGCGTAAACGCATTTTCGCCATTCGGCCACATACCGATGATACTTAACGGAATAGCCTCTCCTTGCGTGACTGTATTAGGGATATCAATTCTCATTGATTTAAGTCGCTGCAACGGGTATGACGTGGACGTCACAGATTTTCTTGACAAATTCTTTATCGTATTCTCACTTATATTCTTAAGCCATCTATCTAAATCTTCTGAAGAAGACGGCATAGTCTGCACAGTAATCTCTGCTTGGATACTCACTGAATTTTTTACTAATTTTGGCAGTGTAATTGTCCATGAACACGAAGCGTTTATTGCTGTACGTGCAGGACTATGTTTATGTATTGAAATTCCGGCATCTCTTTTTCCCCAATGCACGGTGAGACATTTGCCTTTGCTCGTAGACAGAGTCTCCATAACCTGTCCCATAATCGGATTTTTTACACTCGAATACCTAATCGTATAGTCGATAACTTTTTTTGAGCTATTCCATTGTGCATCACGTATAATTCGAAGTCCAGAAGGAAGAGTATCGTCTTCTCTCCTTGCACTTATAACTTGTGAAGTCGGTGACTTATGTGAAGCGCGTCTTGCAAAATATGGTTGCGCGATCCACACACTTAAGAGAATGAGTATAACACCGACAAAAGAAGCAAGAGCAGATATCGCTATAATTCGTACTTGTCTGCCTTTTGGTTTTCTCCCATTGACATTCTGGACTTGCTCAGATTGAATACTTTTATATGGCTTGAGAAGTGTGGCAGAAGAACTCGGAGTAAATGAAGCAAGAGTGGGCTTGCTAGGAGAAAGCTCATCTTCCGCCTCTTCCTCCGCTTTCTCTCCATTCTGTGTAGTACTAACCGTCTCAAAAGATTTAATTACCGTTGCTGGATGAAAATCTGTATCGTGAATATTCAAAGGCGGAAGAGCGTGTTTATATGTACTCTCAATGGTGATGCCGTCAAGTCGTTTAAGGACATCTGAAACATCTGCTCGATTTATCGGATTCTTTGATAAAAGAATATTAAGAAACGCACTTATCTGTGGTTCTAGTCCCGGTATCGGCGGGACAGCTTGAGTAATATGTCGGTGTGCAATCGTAAATGGGTTTGACTCAGCGCCATCGCTAAAGGGCGTGCTTCCAGCAAGCATTTGATAGAGTAGAATCCCGACAGCATATATATCAACGCTTGGCGCAACAATTGCACTTTCAATAAGCTCTGGCGCCATATAAGCTGGTGTACCTACCATTCGCGTCGTGGTAAGGTGAGACTGACCAACAATACTAGCAACACCAAAGTCAGAAATCACAACGTTAAAAGTATTTTCCTCCGCTTGCGGTAACAGAATAATATTATCTGGTTTAATGTCGCGATGAATAACCCCATGAGAATGCGCATACTGTAATCCTTGGAAGATTTGTCGTGCAATACCAAGAGCTTCGGCTGGTGCAAGAGTACCTGCATCACGAAGATATTGCGTAAGCGTAGGACCAGGAACATAATCCATGACAATGCCAAGACGCCCATCTTCAGCGATAAGATCGCGAATATGGATGATATGATTACTTTCCAAAGACGTAAGTTTCGTACGCTCAGCGATAAACCTTTGAAGAATCTCGATATCATCACGATACTCTTCGCGTAGAAATTTTATTGCAACACGCTCATCAGTATCTTTATGCACAGCCAAGTAAACAATACCTGACGCACCTGCCCCAATGCGTTGGAGAACACGATAGTGCGCGCCAAAATTAAATTCGTGCGAAGAGTCTGACATTTATTTAACTCCTACACTCTGAATAAGAGTTGTCATCCCAGATTGGCATGCATATCCTCTTCCGACTGACATCTCGACAGGAGAACGCCGAGGCAATGTAACACCGAGAAGTTCACCATCACGGTCCTTATCTGGCTGCAGCAAAATACCAAGACGAGACTTACGTAGCTGATTTGTCCACTTGCCATACTGTGTACGTAAGTCATCATTTCTTCCTGCAGCAATAATAACAAGATTAGGATTAGGACGCTCAAGTAGTGCAGCTAACTGCTGGTCAGAGTCTGTATATAAATGTGCATCATCAATCAAAAGTAACGTCGGTTCCTCTGCGACAAGCAACTGTGCAAGCGTACCAGCTGCAGAATCATGTTCAACAAAAGTGCCAATATTACTATTAAGTGCTGGCGATCTGCGTGAGGCTATCCCTACGATATTTAGTTTTTGTTTCTCATAGTCAGCACATGTGGCTAACGCTTCTGCTATCCCTAATAACAGACTCGTTTTACCACTCCGCGCCGGTCCGGCGATAAGCAAATTTTCTCCTGACCATAATTCAAGAGTAAGAGGATTTAATGTAGTCTCTGCAACACCTACAGGTATCTTCCATGGTTCACTAGCGATAGAACCTTCATGGCAAATTTCACGAGGAAGAATACGCGAAGGTAACCTTCTAATAAGGGTCGACTTTTGAACATTTCTCCACCTTAGATTAATTGTGTGAACTATGTCGCTATGGTTACTTGTGCACGCAATTTGTGAATGGAGACCTGTCGAAGAATCAACTAGTCTGCCAGGTAGAGCAGGAGGAATATTTTCACGACTGACACCGACGAGACTGTAATCATATGGATCAGCTAAGTGGAAGAGCCACATATGTGAAGTCACTTCAGTAATAGTTGTAGGCAATGAATTAATACTTGTCGTTGCAGCGACAAAATGAATACCTAGTGCGGGACCTTTTACCCATACTTGATAAAGATTTTGGAGTAGCTGTATGCCTTCATAATCGTCGTATTCTTCTTTTAAGCTCGCAAAACCATCGATGAATACGAATAGCTCAGAATAAGTGTGCGTTTTAGTTGAGCGTTGGTCAAGTTCGCTAATGAGATAGCGTATAAGGCGACTTTGTAACTCGCGATTTGTACTTCCTGGTCCTGCGTAGCCGCGAGAGTGGCATAGTGCTGATACACTCTCGAGACCGTGAGTGCCTAAGTTGAGGAATAGGAAATCAGTATCTTGCGGATTTCTCATTGCAGCTAAAGAAAACGCGATACTGCTTAATGCAGTGGTAGTACCCGATCCGGGGATACCGACGAGAATGAGATTGCCTTCATTAAGATTCCATACTAATGGATATTGGGTCTGATTCTCAGGATCATCTGTAAGACCCACGATGATTTCATTACTTAGCTCAACTTTAGTTGAAGATTCGTACGAATTATCGGCATCCCAACCTAAACTACTCATATTAAGCTCAAGTTTTTCAGGTAACGGATTAGGCCAAACGGGATGAGGATTTTGAAGTCCATCCACACGTGCAGTTTCACAGATTACATCAATAAGCATATCCATATCGCTGAGTTGATCGTCCTCATGGGCGAGCGTATGCTCTGGTGAAACTTGTCCAAGCTCAATTTCGTCAACGAAAAGATTCTTTGCTCCTCTTTGACCGCTGATGCCCGTGACAAGAGCTGTCTGGATTGGAGTTATATCATTCTCACCAAGTTTAATGTAAGCACGTCCTTTCTGCTCTCTACCAATACTTGCCGCTAGCGGAACAGAAATAACGTTGCTTGAATCTTCTCTCGACTGTACACGAAGGGCAGTTCGCATATTCGTGTTAGCAAGGATATCGTCGTTGACGACACCAGCAGGGCGCTGAGTTGCTAGGATCATATGTACACCCAATGTTCGTCCGACAGCGCCGATAGAAACAAGAGCGGAGAGCACATCTGGATATTCCTTTGCCAACTGAGCAAACTCATCGACGACAACGAGCAGACGTGGCATGGGCACCGAGGGATTTGTCGCCATGTACGCATCGATAGTATCAATCCCATCACCTGCAGCAGCAAAAAGCTCTTGACGATGTCGCATTTCAGCTTCTAGTGCTTTCAATGCACGATACGCAAGCGAAGGTTCGAGGTTTGAAAGAGTGCCTACAGTATGTGGTAGCTGGTCAAGAGAAGCAAAGGCAGCTCCGCCTTTGAAATCGACGAGAATGAAGTTTAATTCCTCTGGACTTACACGAGCAGCTAAACCTGCGACAAGTGATCTTAAGAGCTCAGACTTTCCAGACCCAGTCGTACCGCCAACGAGTCCATGAGGTCCATCCTTAACAAGGTCAAATATAAAAGCTCCATCTGTGCCGACTCCCAAGGGAGTTGAGAATCCGGAATGTGCAGACCACATTTTACGAATCACATCTGTACTTAGAGATTCACGTTTTAGCCCCAGCAAATCGAAGAGATGCACCATAGGCGGCAGCATTCCACCTGCTTCACCAAGTTCAGGATCTTCAAAACGTGCAAGCAATCTCGCCCATTCATATGCTATATCATCATTAACCGCACATGTAATAATTCCATTGAGAACATCATTCTTTGATGGAATTGTTAGAACTGCCTCAGAATCAATTTTCGCTTCAATCACGCTATAGCATTGTGCGGGAAGCATCTGTTCGGTGGGTGTAATAATAATTCCACTAATACGAGGGGCAGGAGTATTGGATAAATTAGTATTAGGAGCCCAGTTTAATAAATCACGAGTGGGAGAATCTTTACCTTCCAATAAACTTGGATCATCTACGACCAAGAATATATTTCTTGAATTGAATGATTCAACATTTTCGAGTAGAGTACGAGCCATGGTTTGAGCATCTCGCGTATTTGTCGCAATCCATCGATTGTTGGGATTTGCACCATCCATCATAGTGTGCGGCATCCACGAAGCCCATGACCAATCATGCACGTATGCCTGTGACGTCAATACAACAATCATAGTGTCTGCCGGCCCGCTGTGAGTAGCTATTTGACATAGTAAAGAGCGCCCAATACCTACCGCATGTTTCCTTTCGCCCCAAATACCGACAGGACCTGAAAACATATCAACGATAACTGGAGCAACTTTTAGCTGAGCTCTATTAATAAGTTCCTGAGTTTTTGGCTGTATTTTCCCGCTATTTACGATGGGGACTGCCCAGCTACGTGTTGAAGTTCCAACATTTGCATACCAAAAATCTTCGGCACCAGACCTCACCTGCCATAAATCCATTTGGGCATAGCGTACTGTATCTAATAACTGCGATGGGTACGGTGCCATTGTGATAAGGCGGTTCCGCTCTACCTGTGAAGATTCACTAATCTTCTTACGAAAATCTTCAAGTGCCTTGTCATAGTCTGCTTCTATAGTCTTGTTATCTACTTTTGCTCGACGTTTCTGTTCAAGCCATGTGCCCAACGCCATCACCGGAGAGAGTAGACCAATTAGCGCATAGCGTATAGATCCCATCACAGCAACCATTGCAATTGCCATAATGAGTGGCGCTATCACAGTGACCCACGAAAACTTTGAAGCGTGCTGTGCATTTGCTTTAGAAACAGGTTCTAACTCGTCAGGATGTGCCGGCAAAGACTGACGCGGCGGTCGATTAAAAGGTAAAACGCCGCTATTTTCGCGCATACTATGGTGATGATATTGAGGTTCGGTGAAGACAGGTGTTGCAGTAAGTTCTAGGCATACTCCGCCGATAGTAAGGACATCGCCCTCTCTAAGTTTTTGAGTACTATCACCCTCTATTTTTTCACCATTAAGCCAAGTTCCGTTAGACGAATTATCGTCTGAAACCCATATACCTTCTGATTTGATTATGAGGACAGCGTGGGACCACGAAACTGACGGAGAAGAAAGAGTAATATCTGCTTGATTACTTCTTCCAATACGCACATATCCTGATTCTGGCAAGGCATAGGTACGTCCTGAATTCTGCCCACCGATAATACCAAGTTGCCACTTCGACGAATCTAAATGCCGTGATACATAATTTGAAATAAGGCTCCCCTCAAGGAGAGGAATTGAGTAGCATGCTGTTTCAGATTCATATTCTTGCCCATCTACCCATACATGTTCCCACTCACGTTTATCTAGATGAGCAGCTTGGAGTATTTCACCGAGAGTAGTCTTCTTATCAAGGTTTGTAATCGCAAATACGCGTCTATTATCACTAGTCTCGATAACTACTCGCACTCTATCTCCTCTCTGCAACTATCATTTTTATATGAGTATTACTCTACAGGTAGCCATTCAACTTGTTGATTTACAGGGCTAAGCTTCGCAAGACCTATTTTTTGATAGACTTGTGCGCCAAAATCACGTCGAACTGAGTCAATACTATCGTCTGCGCTAACCTTCAGCTTATACAATTGATCCTGTACTTTCTTCGAATCAGTTGAATGTGCATGAGCACTAGCTTTGACCAGCGCCATAAAAGCTTCATAACTTGATAAGTCTGCTAGACTACTACGTTTGACAAATGCTGTATCGCTGCGAAGTGACATGATTGTACTATCACGGTTCATCACAGTTTGAGACTCAAGAAACCCTAAGTAATTTTGCGTATTGAGGTGTTCTTTGATAGGGACAACTGGCGAATAAACATCATATCCATCTGCTACGTAGTTCACTAAAGCTGGCTTTAACTCAGATTTCAGACTATCTGTGTTAAGGACAATCCGTGTCTTAATATCCGCTGCTATGAGCGCATTAATAGTCTCAACGATTTTGTCAGATGTACTATTAAAGACTACGCAAGCCGCATGTGACTTACCGATGCTTTCTTTGACTTGACTTATCGTCTGAGTCATATCTGCAGGATTCAACGGAATATTGACACTAACTGGTATAGCCGATACACCATCAGAGGTTATCGAAATCACAGGAGAGCAACCAAGCTTTTTAACTGACTTATTGAAGTATTGCATCCATGTTGATGCATCAGGTAAACCATACCAAACGCCGCGAGTATCTAAATCGTCTGACTGCTCATATGGAAAAATAATTGGCAATGCAGCATCAGCTGCAGCACGAGCAAGTTGTCTCGTATGAGTGACTCGTTAAGGCAATCACACCCGATACGTGCGCATGAGCAAGCTGTTGAATCGCCTCAACCGCACCATCAGTACTACCGTCGTCAGAAACAATTACTGTTTGTACATCAGTACCTGCCTGTTTGAGACGCCATTTCGCAACCGTGATTCCTTCACCGTTACCATCCCAGCCAGTTCCCTGCGTCAAGTCATCGGTATAAGAAACAACTACACCAATACGAAGATTTTTAGGAAGACTCTTTACTGTTTGCTCTACATGAACTCCTGGATACGAAGAGAAGTGCTTATTGTTACGAGTGAAAGGGTTCCAGATAACAAAACTCACGATTATAGCAAGTACTACTAATATACCTATAGCGCTAATGGTACTGGCAACAATTATTTTCCTACGCGATACTCGCCTGTTATTCGATACGGTCATTATTGCTAGTTACCTTTTCTCGATACGAGATGGAATGAGAACCACCCGCCAGTAGTCTTAGATGAATTTAATGTAAATTTCATCGGAGACTCTAAACGCGCTAAGCTTGCACGTAAACTTACTTCATCAAGTATAGAGTCAGATTGCGCATCACGCTGTATAGATTTTGCCTGCCCCATTTGCAAATTCGAACTTGCAAACTTTGTTTCTGCCATACCAAGATGTGCCTCAGATGTTGCAATCGCACCAAGCAGCCCGCCGCCATTGATTCCGCGGCTGCCGATATCAGAAAGTACACGAGAGATATCTTCTGACAAGAGCGCCGAAGCTGCTTGAGTATCCACAATTGCATTATCTGCATTTTCATCTATTACTCGTGCGTTTTCTGTCAAAATCTGATTCGTCTCATCACTTAACTTTTTATTCGAGTCTTCGATACTGCGATTTGTTAAACTAACAAAATCTGAACCAGACTTTTCTATTCCTGTGGCTTCAGAATTAATCAGATTTGTAAATGTAGAGAAAATTTGCGAGTTTGAATCATTAACACCATCACGTGCACGAGAGATAAAAGTATTTGAACTCTGCTGTCCTTTATCAAGGCTGCGCTGCATGTTATCGTAATTCTCATCTACAATTTCGCTCATACGTTGTGCAGCGCTATCCGTATTTTGTGTCAATGTTTCAGCATCGATTTTTATCGATGTAAACGCACTATGCAAATCATCCTGCGCGTGATGTACTTGTGCAGTGGAAACATTTGACGTGCTATCTGAAACTAAGCTTGTCTCAATAATATTCAAGTTAGTACGCATACTTTGTAGTACACCGGCACTAGCTATGTTTTCTATTTCCCCAGTAGCACTATTAATTTTAGAGGTTTGCGCCTCAATTGAATCTCTGTCTGAAGTTTCATCACTCCCCTTGAAGTTAGCCCCCTCGCCTAAGTCTGTAGTTGGACATGTGGAGTCTGCTAACATATTCAAAAGAGCTTGTGCTGTACTCTTATCTAGCGAATATTGATTCTTGAATGCAGTATCCGTAGTAGTAGTGAGTCCAGAACCAACACAAATAGCACGCTTCATCTGGTTGGTCTTATTAGTCTGAGTTTGGGAAGCATACTTAACATCATCTATAGAAGTATTAAGAGTCTCCTCTAGATTATTTATCGACTCTTCCACATCTCGAGTAGCGTTTAATACCATGTGAGCATTATTACTTCGCGCGTTATTTAATTGAGATAGCGCGGTGTCAAGTACTGAAATCTTTGCTCCTAAATCTGTAACCGTCTGACGGACCTGCGCTGAATTACTATTCTCCAGTTGGTCCACGATCCCAGAGCTACGGGTATAGCTATTCTCTGCTTCATGGGTAAGTTCCTGCCTAGAAGTCCATACCTGGCAAGATAAACTGTCACTAGCTAACGCGCAATTTGTAGTGTCAGGATTTTGTGGTCCGAGAATTGCATCAAGCTGCTCAGATATTTTCTTTTGACAGTCGGTCGTTGTCCTTCCCATCGCTGTAAGTCTTCCAGAAAGTGCGCGTATGACACCGAGTATGCTTGCAGGCTGAGATTGATTATCTGCTACAGAATTTTCTTGGGAAACTACAGAGCAAGATTGCGAATCAATATTAACTTCTTCATTATGTGCAGTAGGATTCCCCATAAGCGACTGGACGGCACGTGTAGTCGCCGCCAGTTGTCCACTCACAAGAGAACCTGTCGACGAAAACATCGCCGATGACTCATCTTCCACACTTTGCAAAGCAGAAGAAACTTGAGAAGCAGACGCCTCAACTCGCGCATTTGACTCGTTGAGGTCAGCTATTGTCTTCTGACCAATCTGTCCGCCAGCAGTTTCAAGTGCTGTTCGAGCCTTGCTCAAGGCTTCACCTGATTCTGTGAAGACTTTTCCAGCGGCATCAAGCGTCTTTAAAGTGGATAGGACGAGCTTAGTCTCCTCTTGCTGCTGTTTGCTGTTCATATTAATACTAAATCCGGGTTGAACGAATACGTTTATACTTGGAACTACAAAGTTCTTTGCGTCTGCAACAAAAAAGAAATGCACGACATCTGTATCTACGCCAGTTAATCCCGCCCATTGAATTGTCGTCTTTCCTGATGTATCCGCACCAACTACCCCATTCGTAGCCTGCTGAATTGACGAAGAGTCACTTGCACTTTTAGGAGTAACCACTGACGATAGCTTAAGCCGAGACAGCTCAGCTGATGCCGCGACAGCCATCGGAGTTGAAATCCACCGTGTACGTGATACTGACTTACCATTAACATCTGCATGTACGCGCTCGGAACGACCTGTTACATTATACACAGAAATGTCTATACGGACCCGTCCACTCTTTCCTGCTATAACACGTGAATCGCTTGCAGAGTGACCCTTATACGAGTATGTCGTTACCACACGAACTGGAATTTGAGCGCCAAGTTTCGCTGGGTCCAGTCTATGTGAAGCAGTCTTCACACTCTGAATGCTCCCCTTTGAACCGATATCAATGCTAACTAGCCCATCATTTTCTTCCTGAGCTTGAGCAGCATTGATTCCACCTAGCACTAATACTAAAACACCGATGATTAGTATCGATATACTGGTTTGAAATCTCTGTTTAATACTCGCTAAAATTCTCAAGGAAAATCCCCTACTTATCTCTTCAAACGTCATCTATATACATTCATGCTAAAAGATACGTTGGTCATTTTGTATTTCATAAGACGATGAAGTATTTAAGCACTAAATATGAGTAAGCTCTTTTTTACCATGGTATGGGTGTGAAGCGTGGGATATGGGTTGCTGGAGTGTTTACGTATTCTTGTGGTGGAGTAACGATAGAAGGAGCATGATTAAAGAATTCTTCACGCATGTGTGGGGTCAATTCAGGAGTTAAGCGTATCGCGTCTTCTAAGTCTTTAGGATTCCACCGTTGAAGACCTTTCATACGAGTAGACACCAATGCAGGGTAACACGGAAACCAACCCTCGTCAGGACGATAAGAAGTACTATAACCCTTAAACTTCATATTTCCTCTATAGTCTATGGATATTGCGCAGCTTAATGCTGGGTCGGTAATTCTAAAAATTCCTTTACTTATCCAATGCCAGGCAAGAGACCCGTCAGTTTTAACCATGAGTAGTTCAAAAGTATTTCGCTTAACATGCCTGACCCATAAACATGCCAATGGTCCATACTTGTTTGCCATACGACGTGAACGCTTATACGCGATATGATTCGCAACAAGAGTACCCACAATAAAGCCACCAGTCCACGAACCCACAACCCAGTAAGACGATATTGTTTGCAGATAGAAAATAAAAGGCAACACAGGGAAACACGTAGCAATAACTATCGTATACCTCCACAAATACACCCTCACAAAAACAGCACACGTTGCTATAGCACCAATCACAAGGAATACGAGAGTGGGAATGATTTTAGATAAGCCTGGAGAGTTAATAGTAGGAATGATGATACCGATAATAATGAGAGCTATCGTCGCGATAGTTTCTACAATCATGAACTGAGAAATATCAGGAATACTTGGAACACCCACAGACCCTTTTTCACGGTATGAGTGCGCCATATCAAACCACAAAGCCTCAAGCTCTCTTCTACAATCCTGCCCCTGCGCTTCACACCGAAGAAGCCTAACTAGCAAATTGAAACGCTTATTATAAGTTTCTCCGCCAAAGATAATTCCACGAATCGGCTTATCGACGAGTTCCCTTATTATTTGCAGATAATTTAATGCACTATCGAAATTTTCCTTGTTTAGCTCTTTAATAGCATCGTTAAAGAGCGTATTTACTTTTTGTATATCAATTCCGCTTGGCTTCGCGAGTAGGAGTCTGCTTATTCGCGTGCTGGAAGGATAATGTTCTTTCCCATATACTAGCCTATTACATTCAGCCTGTGTCCATTGTATGCAGGCGATTAGAAGACTTGTATTATCGTTATCAGTCTTGCTCATACTATTTCATCTTTCTTTAACTCATTTAATGGAATAGGTCAATAACATGAACGGTACGAGACACAGTATGCGAATGAGCAGAAGGCTGATAACTAATCTTCACCGAAGTATCAGTAAACGGGCCAAAAACATGCACCCTCGGAGTAGAACGCGTATACACGTCACCTAACCCCATAGCGTTACCCGAATGATAATGCTCTCCCGGAGCATACAAAGTAGACGCGTCAAACTCACCCGTACGCAAATTAATATGAGTAGCATCCTCACCAAAATGACTATTAACCTTGTCATACCCCCTCTTACCAAACTGTATAGGAGAAGTACCATACGTTTCACCGTAATGCAACCGTCCACGAACCTCGAGTGATTGTCCACCCACACGACCAATGAGCGCTTGCGGACCAACAGAATTCTCGAGTAAAGAATCACTAAAACTAAACCTCTCACCACGTCTCGTCTTATTAATCGCATCACTAATCGTTCCACCGACAGTATCCTCTGCAGTACTACGAACAAAACCTAAAGAACTTTTAAGTACTAATTGTCTTACAGAATTCGTTGCGATTTTCTCGACACTGTCTGTAACAAGACTCCGAACTGTAGGAATCTTCATAATTCCGCTTCCTGCTGCGCTGAATACTCCAGCTGTTGCAAGACCGATACCAGTACTGATCAATACTTCGCCCCAGTCTACGTTTCCTGTGGTTCCTTGCTGGATGAGAGCGTCGAGTCCTGCACCGATGAGCG
>NZ_JBHTHQ010000017.1:0-4320 GCF_042676605.1 Alloscardovia venturai
ATCAAACTGATAAGTACGACTCCCACAACTAGTAGGCGTATACGAAACAACCTGACCATCCCCACCATACGCCACCATATAAAGTACAAAATATATAGCTCTCAACTCTGCTTGATGCATACGTCTTACTGTACAGATAGACTTGAAGAAGTACATGGAGTACGGATTATTCTTATCACTATTCGTGGTGAATGGCAGCGTAGAAGGAGCGGGACGTGAGTCGTGTGTTATCGACGGAGCAGGCGAAAACTTCTATTCAGCAGATTCAGAGCATCATTAATGGCGGGCTGACTGACCAGATTAATCAGCTCAATTCACAGGGGCAAACTTTGTCTGATCCCAATGTGTGGGATGGTCCTTTGGCTGAGCGTTTCCGAGGTCAGACATGGCCTGAGACTCGTCAAGCTTTAGAAAAGGCTAAGAATGAACTTGAAGAGCTTCGTCAGCAACTTCAGCAGATTGCTGATAATATTTTCACTGCTGGTGGCGGTCAGTAGACTACTCCTAGGTTTTTGCGGGATTTATTTTCACGGCATGATGACGTGTGTGAGTGGGAATAAATCCCTTTTCTTTTATATGTGATAAAAGTTGTTGCATTAAGAATGAGGATTGATATTCGTGGTAAATCTAAAGGGCAATACCGAGGACGTTTATACGAGTGTTCAAAAGAATGCGAGTGAAAATTTCATTACTGCTTGTACTAGTATGTCTACTGCTCTTCAGGATGCCAACACAGCGTATAACAACGGTGCCTCTACTGCGAAAAATCAGTTCCAAGGCTATTTTAGAGATATCTTCGATACGAATTGTGCTGTGCAAAATACTGATAGGGATAATCTTGTCGCAGCACTTGATGCTGTAGCTAAAGGTATGCGCCAAGCTCAAGCTGCTGCTCAAGCTGAACAGAAACGTCGCGAAAAAGCACGCGAATGGCAAAAGAAACATGCTGAGTGGCAACGTCACATAGATGATAAAAGTTGGTTTGGTATTCCATCACTCGTCTATGCTCAGCAACATAGTGAGCCAAAAATCTCTGAAAAAGATTTAAAAGAAGGTACTAAACCAAGTATTAGTGCTCCTCAGACAAAAGCAGTAAGCCGTGATACGCCACAACCTGGTTCTGCAAGCGGTACTACGAACGTTTCATCGGCGATATCAGATAATCTTGACACGTTTGTTAATACGGTGCGAGGTACGACGGGTACTGTTACAGCTAAGATTTCTGCGCTTTCTAATGCATATAATTCTCTTGAATCTGCATGGACGTGGAAAAATTCCGCTACGCTAATTAACGGTATGGCAGATTTGATTACTACGTTTTCTGCTTATAACCAAAATAATGATAATGATGCTACATGGTTAAGTGTCATTTCCAATGCTTTTGCGACTGCAGGAGGTCAAGGTAGTGTCGTGTCATTATCTGACCAAGCTTTACTCGCAACGCTTCAAGCTGCTGGAGTATCTACCACACGCCAAGCATTGCTAGTGCCTCAGTTGAGTCTCGCGGGAATGCCTGTTTCTACTGGCTTTGCGGATGATCCTGTCAATACGGTTACTGGTAATTTCGTAGAGCCAGAAATTGATATAGCGTTCATGGGCGCAGCTTCAAGCTTGGCGTGTATGCGAATGTACAATTCGCATATTGCTTACATGCAAAATTCTGGTCTATCAGATGCGCCAAGTATTGGCGTATATGGCATCGGATGGTCATCAATTCTGGATCAGCGTATGGTCATTACTGATGATTCAGTAACTTGGATTCATGATGATGGTCGTCAGAGCGTTTTCCCTCTCAACATTGATAATGATGCTACCCGTGCAAATAATGAGAATTTCTGGGCTCGTAAGACGACGTTGGCAGAAACTCGACTCATAGGAGACTTTGCAGATAGCGGTGCCTCTAGTGATGTGTGGCTAATTAATGATAATCATGGGACACAATGGGTGTTCGATACAGATGGCCAGTGGGTTGCGTACTCATCTCATAAGTCGGATACTGTTCGCGCCGTTCGTGATGATTCTAATCGCATTATTCTTCTTGAGCACGCAAGAGGTCGCTCTATCTCGGTGAATTACAACGCATTGGGCTTTGTTTCTTCGCTCGTTGCGAGCGATGGGCAAATTGTGTCATATGAGTACGAGGATAATTATCTTACAGTTGTAGTATCTCATGACGGTCATCGTTCTTACATTCTTGGCAGACAAAAGCTCATCGAGAAAGTCATCAGTGCTACTGGTGTAGTTGAAGTAACTAATACGTATGATGACAAAGCACGAGTTACATCACAGACCTCACAGTTTGGTCGTACATCTCGGTACACGTATTTGCCGGGAAATGTGACAACTATTTCTGATAATGATGGCAAGCGTGCAAACACGTGGATTGCTGATCGTTATGGTCGAACTGTTGGGCTTATCGATTCTCACGGTAACCGCCAATCTATGGCGTATGATGAGCATGGCAATCTAGTCATGAGTCGTGACCGTGACGGGGATACTACTATTCATTTTTATGATGACCGTGGTCGCGAGACTCGAACTGTACTTCCTACTAAAGCTCAGATTCGTTACGAGTGGGATGATTATGACAGAGTAACTCTCGTCTCAACTGATAATGGTTCTACGATGTCGTACTGGTATGCGAATGATAGTGACCGTAACCCAAGCAAAATTATTGATGCTGTAGGAGGTGTCACGCTCTTAGAGTGGAGTATTGATAGTAAGCTTGAACGGATTATAGACCCAACGGGTGTAACGATTTCTTTCGAATATGACCAGTATGGCGATTTAATTGGTGTTATGAATGCTCTGGGCGATACATCGCGTCTTGTACGGGATGATGCTGGGCGTATCATTCAAGCTATTAGTCCATTAGGCTTTGCAACATACTTTGAGTATACCGATAAAGGAATGCTCAAGACGGTTACGCAAGCAGATAAACATAAGTGGAATTATGAGTATGATACACATAATCGGCTCGTGGCTATTACTGCGCCAGACAACACCATAACACGTTATGAATATGCTCCTCATGGTGAACTTATTCGTGTTATTGATCCTTTAGGCAGATCCACTGAGCAGACTTTTGATGATTTAGGTAACGTTAGCGAGACTATTTTACCTGATGGCGCTCGATGGGCATTTACCCGCGACAGTCTATCTCGGCTGACCCAAATTGTTGATCCGTCAGGCTCAGCGTGGAATTATGCATACACGAAGACAGGGGACGTGACTAAGATTACGGACCCTACAGGAGTATCACAGCAATCTACAGGTAATCTCCTTCATGGCTCTGTCCATAGCTTAGATACTCAAGGACAAGTCGATGAAACTGTTTATTTTGACAAGTATGGTCGTCCAGTAACACTCACAGATATTTCTGGAGCTAGTGAGTCTGTTTCTTATGACGCTTCAGGAAAAGTTATAGAAATCATTAATGCTGAAGGTGGTTGTACAAAATTTACGCGTGATTTATCTGGTCGTATAGTATCCGTAGTGTCTCCTGAAGGGCGAGAAACAAAGTATACGTACGACTCTTGTGGTCGTCTTGCAACGATTGTCACACCTAATGGTGGGATAACGTCATATACATATGATGCAGATTCCCGACTGATAGCACAAGTGAACCCAGCTGGCGAGAAATCAACGTATACGTATGATTGTATGAACCGTCTCGTTGAATCAACCATTCCAGGAGTTGGAAAGAGCCAATATTCCTATGATGCTATGGGACGAGTTACATATAGCCGAGATATCAATTACGGGATACGCAAATTCGCGTACGATAGAGCAGGACGTCTTGTCAAAGCTACAAATGGCGTAGGTGGAGTTACTCGTTATGAATATGATGCGCGTGACCGTATTACTGCTATCACTGATCCGTTGGGTGGAGTTACTTGTCGGGAGTATAACAATCAGGATAAAGTAGTAAAGGTTACTGACCGACTTGGTCGAGTTACTTCCGCTACTTATGATGCCGCAGGACGTCAGCTAAGCCAGACAGGTCCTGATGGCGTTACACTTAAATTCGTATACGACAATGGTGAACTTACAGAGACATTGGTAGACGGGAATCTTCTATCCCGCGTTGAGATGGATCGCGTAAATAGAACAGTAAAATTGCTTGACTATACAGATCCAACGAATACACAGCCTACGACACATACACTCCGATTCGATGCTTTGGGGCGCCTCACTGTACAAGAATTTGATGACTCTCATACGCATACACAGCAGAAATCATCTTGGTCGTATGGTGGGGATGGTCAGGTTGTTTCGTATACGCCTACTAGTTGTGGGAGTCGTACTTATCAGTTTGAT
>NZ_JBHTHQ010000018.1:0-1666 GCF_042676605.1 Alloscardovia venturai
GTTACTGCTGCGCCATTGGCTCAGACTGGTGCACAGGTCACCAGCCTCGCAGTTGCAGGCCTTGTCCTCGCTGCCGCGGGTGCAGGGTTGACTATCCGTCGCCGTTGGATGGATATTGCGGGCAAGCACAAGGCATAAAACCTTTTAACAAGTTTTAAGGTTTAATGCGAAAGAGACCACCCCTAGGGGTGGTCTCTACTCATATGCAAGCAGTAAATTATGCTGGTTGCAGTTGCGGACGAGTAGTCACCTGTTCTTGAGGATGTGACTGGAAAGAAACATCCACACCCAGAACAGTAAGAACCTTAAAAATTGTGGTCATGCTTGCCAAACAAAGTCGTATAAAGACTTTCACGCCCCACACCTATTCTGCTCAGCAAGACGTGTCATACCATACGCTTTAGCAACATCACCCAAAGCAAACGCGAAATGTTTCGCATCTCCATGAGAAATAGCAGCAGTAAGATACTGAGCAATATCCTCAGATGATGTGAGATACTTAGCAGGGTCAAAACGTGAAATCTTTACTACCATAAAGTCTCCTTATATATTTACTTAATAAATATTGTACTGTTCCATGTTTGTTGAATTAAGAAATCAATATCCATTAAAAACACGGAGTAATAACCTTTTATGCGTAAAACATTCTACCGGCTAAGTGGCTACACTATTTTCGGTTTTGCTTTCTGCTGCTCACTATAAAATTTGTAGAAAACAAACGCCTTTGATACACAGATATTAAGAGGCATCATAAGTGAATATAATAGGATGCAATTTGTAATTTGACCTGGTAAAGAAATATACAATACTGAAAATATTCAGGTATTTATGTACGAGATCTTACAATTCGTAAAAACACCCTTAATATACTTTGGGTCCCTTTACCATTAGAAAAGTAAAGAGAACCCAAAAACGAAATACGCACGCTTGTTATGCTGGTTGCATTCCTCGATGGAGAATATCACGTGCTAACTGGCTACGCGATGAGCCAAGCCTTTTTGCCTGCGCGTCCAACATATCTAACCATGACTTAGGCACGCGAATATTCAAAATAGCTGTCTCAGAAGACTCTTCTACTCGTGGGCGCCCCGTTTTCAAACGATATAACGCTTCTTCAACAGTAGGAGCATCATCGGCAGCACGCATAAGTATTTCATTCATTGCCTGTTGTGCTTCCTTGCCGTGAAGAGTAACAGCCTGGCTCTCATCCCATGGAAAATCTGGGTAATCACTCATGATTTACTCCTTGTCTCTAGTTCATAAAATTATCTTGTAAAGCGTTCACATGAAAAACGTGGATACGTCCCGTCTTATCTCTTTTCATAATGATTTCGAGTCGCGGAACAAGTGAGTCGCCATGATGATCGCCGACAAGCTTAATGTACTGCACACCCGCCTGAGTGAAACTCTGCATATCTATAACATGCGCTACTGCGTAGAGTACATCGTCAAGCGTGTAGCCATGCTTACTCGCAGAGCTCTCAAACTTCAATACCTCTATCCAGGGTCACACCACTATTGTAACACAAAACTGTATGACAAAACAAGTCTGGTCTGACAACGTAAAGGAATAAAAACACTGATCTCTACAAAATTTGTGCGGGCGGCTAAGGTGTGCACAAGAAAATCTTGCGCACACTCGTGCTTAACGGTGCAGCAAAGATGC
>NZ_JBHTHQ010000019.1:0-2039 GCF_042676605.1 Alloscardovia venturai
GTTGATACGGAAAAGCATGAGTTCACTATCGAACTCAACAAGGATTACGTGACAGCGAATATGACCGCGGGATCTAAGCATCGTTTCCAGGTACGCTTCGAAGGCACGGTATCCAAGAACGCTCCAACAGACCATAGTGTGGATAATCAGTGGGGTTTGAAACTCAACAACTCACTGACCCCATCAAACGTGGTATCCAACAAGCCAGTCCAGCCTACTCCTGATAAGAAGGATGAGACCAAGACTGGTATCAATATTGATGGCAAGACTGCTTACTATGGTGACGATATTTACTACCGTCTCACTTTAAGCGCAGCCACGTTGAAGGACACTGCTTATAAGGTGCATCGTCTTGGCATGGTCGATGACTATGATGACGAATACCTCCAGCTCAATGACAAGGATATTGAAATCTTAGACGCATCCGGTAAGGACGTCACCTCTAAGTTTAATATCCAGGTTAAGGATGGTGTCGTCTATGTGTTCGCTAAGACCGTAGATACCGAGTATTTGGGCGACGTGATTAAGGGTGACCCACAGCCAACCGATTTAAAGGCTTACGCTGATAAGACGTTGGATGTGACCAAAGACCCTGCAATCGACCAAAAACTGCTCGGCCAGGATTACACTATTACTCTTCCTATGACCGTGAAAAAGGTCAACGACGGGTATGTCGTGAAGAATACAGCCACCCAGATTACGAACGATCGCGAGGATGTGACGAACACGGTTACTAATCCTTTGAAGGTTATTAATCCGAAGAAGGATGTCACCGTCAAGGTAGGCGGCGAAAGTGCGAATGGTAAGAGTATTTATAAGGATCATCAGTTCTTGTATCGTCTCGATAGCTCCAAGATCACTGGTAACCGTGCCTACAAGCAGATCAAGAACTGGAAGATTGTTGACGATTACAATGAATCCTTGGATAAGCTAACTGGCCAGTGGGCAGTCTATATCAACAACGATATCACCCTCAATGATGGCACAGTCATCTCCAAGGGTAGCCGTATCGACGGTAGCGGTGTAGATGCCGGATACTTCACCTTCACCGAATCGAACGGTGTATTCACCGTAGAAGCAACACAGAAATTCTTGGATATTGCATCTGCTATGGATAGTGACTTGTCCTGGACAGCGTACGTGCAAATGACACGTACAGGCGTAAGCGATCGCGTAGAAAACACATTCGTGGAAACCATGAACGATGTTAAGCGTGAAAGCAACATGGTGTGGACCAAGACACCAGACCAAACCCCTGCTATTAAGCTCATCAAGTATGACGAAGCATCTGGCGTGGAATTGGGTGACCGTAACACACCAAGCGAAGCCTTGAAGTCTACCAAGAACGGCACCCGTATCGTGTTCCGTATCATCAACACCGGTAAAGTCAACCTGACCAAGATCACGTTAGATGACAAGACCATCGCAGGCTCCGGTACGGTAACCAATCTGGAGTATCCAGCAAACTGGTCTAACCTGGTATTAAAGCCTGGCGAATACGTAGAAGTCAAGGGCACTTTGACTGGTATGAACACGATGAATCATACCGACCGCGGCCACACCACTGGTACACCTATCGTGCCATGCGCATCCCATAACGATCATCCATTCGATCCAAATGGTGGTAATCATGGGGATACTGAGGGTACATGCTATGACACTCCAGTAGAAGACAGTGATGATTGGAACGGTGTTACTGCTGCGCCATTGGCTCAGACTGGTGCACAGGTCACCAGCCTCGCAGTTGCAGGCCTTGTCCTCGCCGCCGCGGGTGCAGGGTTGACTATCCGTCGCCGTTGGATGGATATTGCGGGCAAGCACAAGGCATAAAACCTTTTAACAAGTTTTAAGGTTTAATGCGAAAGAGACCACCCCTAGGGGCGGCCTGTACTATATTTGTGTCTCTTACCCCCCCCAGAAGTAGGAGGCACATTTTTCATACTCGCCTTACCTGAACTCCACAAAAAATTGTGCGGGCGGCTAAGGTGTGCACAAGAAAATCTTGCGCACACTCGTGCTTAACGGTGCAGCAAAGATGC
>NZ_JBHTHQ010000020.1:0-1114 GCF_042676605.1 Alloscardovia venturai
CTTTGACACACTCTTATGTGTCGCAGGATTAATCAAAGCAGAAGGAACCACCACAAACTAAAACAACATGCCTATCATCAACACAAGAGTTATCCATTATCACGAGAGATAGCTCCTTTGGTAAGTTGGCTGATATCGAGCAAACGCAGAATACTTGCATTTACGATTGCATAGATGTCTTCATCAGGAGTTTGAGAGCGGAATCCTACTATAGTCTCAATGCCCATTACATAACAATCTTCATTAGAAAAGACTGATACCTTATATCTCTTTATGCTTTGAGTGAGAGCTAAAGCTAAATCTACGAGTATATCGCGATGAGCTTGATTCTTCCGATAGGTCCGCCTCGCTTCAATGAGAATTTTCCCCATGATTGAAGGTGGAGAAGAAATTATCACGGGAACCCGCTCGTCACACCACACGCCAACAACAGCTGTATTTTCTTCATTGAAAGATACATAAATATGGTTGTTCCGAAATACTGATTCGACATGCTTCAACGTTGACACCGCACGAGCCTGACCATAACTATCCCATTCTCGTGTCATCATAATTGTGGAGTTATAGAGAGCTTCACTTAGCCAAGCAAAATAGATGTCATTTAAGAAAAGAGCATTCTGTATTTCTTGAGCTGTTTCATCAAGGCTATCTGCATAGTTATCGGTAACCATAAATGAATGAAAACAAACTTTTCCATCTTCTGCATTCTGTAGAAATGTACTCGGTTGCGCAAAATTTGAGTTCCACGTATTTACAGTCTCAGCAGCCTTACGATAGTCGCTTCCTGACATATCTTTATTCCACAGTCCATGAAACTCAAGAGAGGCCTCTTTAATGTCGATACGCACAATCCCGCCATTAAGCTGAATAGCAATTGAATCATCCATTTGACTAACTTGAAAATCTTGAGAACCTAGATAATCCGCTAGCCACTCATGCGCCTCTTGTGAGGAAAAAAATATAGGATTATGCTCAAGACTGTGATTTTCTAATGGCTCCATAGCTCTAATCTTCCCTATTAATAGACTCGCAACACACTATGTGCATGTTGTTTTAGTTTGTGGTGGTTCCTTCTGCTTTGATTAATCCTGCGACACATAAGAGTGTGTCAAAG
>NZ_JBHTHQ010000021.1:0-853151 GCF_042676605.1 Alloscardovia venturai
TTCCACAAGAGCGAGCACCGACAAGATTTTTATTACTAACTAGCCAGCAACACATTTTGTCCTATAAGCCCGGTTTCTTCTTGGTTTAGCGTTTGACCCTTGTATGCTTGCCAGGCCTGGTCCTTTCCGGGTTTTCGGCTTATCATACCTTCACACACAAAACACAAAATTCACAGATTGATATATTAAAGGTCATAGTTACAAACTCTGTGGAGATGTCTCTGTATAATCAAAATAATATTATTTCCCATTGGCATGGAGTTAAAGACGATGACTGCGCAAGAAACTGAAGGTATTGCATTATGGGGTGGACGCTTTGCATCTGGTCCATCCGATACGCTGGCAAAGCTGAGCAAATCAACTCAGTTTGATTGGCGCTTAGCAGATGACGATATTGCAGGTTCCCGTGCTCATGCACGTGCCTTGAATCGAGCGGGACACTTGACCTTAGATGAACTCAATAGTATGGAGCTTGCTTTAGATGAGCTTCAACGCAGAGTGGATTCAGGGGATTTTACACCTATTGAATCTGATGAAGATGAGGCAACTGCGCTCGAGCGTGGTCTTCTTGCCATCGCAGGAGACGAGCTGGGAGGGAAACTTCGTGCAGGACGCTCACGTAACGATCAGATAGCTACCCTTATTCGTATGTGGCTACGCAGACAGGCACGTTTCATTAGTCGTGAAGTCCTGGCGCTTGCACAAGCCCTTATCAAAAAATCAAAGAGCGCTGGATATGCTGTTATGCCGGGACGCACACATATGCAGCATGCTCAGCCAGTTCTCGTATCGCATCAGCTTATGGCTCATGTTTGGCCTCTTTTACGTGATGTGGAACGTTTAATTGATTGGGATAATCGGTGCAATGCTTCTCCGTATGGTTCTGGGGCGTTAGCCGGGAATACTCTTGGTCTTGATCCCGAAGCAGTTGCACACGAGCTAGGCTTTAGTACAGTTACTGAGAATTCCATTGATGGAACTGCTTCGCGTGACCTTGTAGCAGAGTTCTCTTTCATTGCAGCGATGCTTGGCGTGGATATTTCTCGTTTAAGTGAAGAAATTATTATTTGGAATACGCAGGAATTTGCCTTTGTTCGTTTGGATGATGCATATTCAACAGGCTCATCCATTATGCCACAGAAGAAAAACCCTGATATCGCTGAGCTTGCCCGAGGTAAGGCGGGTCGGTTGATAGGTGATATGACAGGTTTAATGGTCACACTTAAGGGCTTGCCGACTGCTTATGCACGTGATTTGCAGGAGGATAAGGAAGCTGTATTCGACCAAGTAGACACTTTGTGCGTAGTGCTTCCTGCGTTTACTGGAATGATTGAGACGATGGAATTTGACTTCAATCGAATGGAATCCCAAGCACCAACTGGTTTTGCGTTGGCAACGGATATTGCTGAATGGCTTGTGAAGCAAAAGGTTCCGTTCCGCTATGCACATGAGCTCTCGGGTGAATGCGTAAGGTTAGCTGAAGAGCGTGGAATAGAACTATGGGACTTGAGCGATAGTGACTTTAAGTCTGTCTTCTCCAACTTCTTATCTGCAGATGTTGCTCCAGAAGTGCGTACTGTTCTTTCTACGCTTGGCTCAGTAAATTCTCGTCTCGGCAAGGGCGGGACTGCATATGAACGTGTGAAAGAGCAGATTGCCTTCGCTGAAAAAACAGTAAATTCTCTGCAAGATTTTGCTCAGTCTTCTAGCGATGGAAGTGCGTATAAGGCTCCAGGTAGCTTTTAAACTCTTACACGAGAATCCCCCCCAAAAAAAGAAAGGACAAAAATGAACAACTGTAGTATCGCTATTCAAGTCTTGCCGATGAAAGTTAGCGATTATATACCAGATATTGATCGTGTAATCTACTACCTTCAAGATCGATTTCCGCAAGCACGCGTGACACCTTTTGAAACTGTGATTGAAGGTACATACGAAGAGTGCATGGATGCACTACGCCAGTGCGCATTAATTGCAAGCGAAAAGGGATGCGACGATGTCATTGTGAATGCCAAAATTGCATATGGAAACGTCCTATCGAGTGAAGAAAAGACTTCTAAATTCGAAAAGTAAAATTTTTCGAGGAAAAATTATGCGGGGGCGAAACTTACTTCGTTTCACCCCCCCACGTATATGTTTATATCGGCAGGATACAGCAAATTACTATTCTGTTGTAACATCACGCTCAAGGAATTTCATGAGCTGTTCATCACGATGTGCTACAGTCTGTATACCTTCGTCTCCATTCCAATCATAAAATCCGCGACCAGTTTTATTTCCTAGCTCTCCTCTACGTACTTTTTCGGCGAGGAGCTGGTTCGGCGTTGTTGAGTTATCTGCGTCTTGTAAAAGATATTCGCTGACACTCTCAAAGATATCAAGACCACCTAAATCTGCACTGATAATCGGCCCTAAAATACTCCAACGGCGTCCTAAGGAATACTTAATAATATTATCGACATCTTCAGCAGTTGCGATATCGCGTGAAACGATATTGAGTGCCTCCCGGATGACTGCCATCTGAATGCGGTTACCTACAAAACCAAGACACTCTCTTTTGAGAGGATATGCTTTCTTACCAACAGTGCGAAGGAAGGCAACAGTCGTATCAACTGTATCTTGCGAGGTGCTCCTTGAAGGGACAACTTCTACGAGTGGCATGAGATGCGCTGGATTCCAGTAGTGCGCCACAACGAATCTGTGTGGGGTTTTTAATACCTCGGCGATGGCACTGGGGGAAAGTCCGGAAGTGTTCGTGGTAAAAATTGCATCTTGAGGAGCGTTTTCTTCAACCTGTTTCCAAATAGATTGCTTAATCTCGAGCTTTTCCGCTACCGATTCGGTGACATACTGCACATCGTGGACTCCGTTCGATATGCTGGTAAAAGTTGTTATTCGTGCCAAGATATCATCTATGTTTTGACCTGCAATGAGATGATGCTCAGAAAGCTCTACTGCATCATGACGAATCATGTCAAGTCCGTGCGAAAGAGCATCTTCACTCATATCAATGAGATGAACATTATAGCCGTGGACAGCAAATTCCATAGCAATCGAATGTCCCATAGTCCCCGCCCCAATTGCAGCGACGGTCTTGATATCTTCGACTCGCATGATTATCTCCTTTGATTTTCGTGTATCAGAAGTTACTAACCAGTATAAAACTCTTGCACTTATAGATGTTTCCTTTACCCGTATCATGTGAAAGTCTAAAGTGCAAAAGTCTCACTCACATGCGAAACTGGACTGTACATTTTACAACGAAACAGTGTGAATTCATCACTTGGGAGGATTTCCATGACACAGGTGAGGAACTACAAGGAAGCGGGGTTTGGTACCGTCCTTGAGGAACTCGAATGGCGCGGACTTATCAATCAGTCCACCGATCGCGAGGAGCTTGCAAAAGCTCTGAATGGAAACCCTATTACTTTTTACACAGGGTTTGACCCTACCGCTGCCTCTATCCATATCGGTAACCTTGTCCAGGTTATCCTCATGCGACACCTGCAGGCCGCTGGTCATCACCCTATAGCGTTAGTAGGAGGAGCCACAGGGCTGATTGGCGATCCTCGGCAGAGTGGAGAGCGCACGCTAAACTCTAAGGAGATTGTCGCGCAATGGACTGACCGCTTGCGTGCTCAGATATCTCGATTCTTAGAGACATCGGGTGATAACCCTGTGCGTTTTGTGTCTAACTATGACTGGACAGCTCAAATGAGCGCAATTGATTTTCTTCGTGATGTAGGAAAAAATTTCCGTCTTGGCACAATGCTAGCAAAGGATACTGTTGCGCGTCGTTTGAATTCTGACGAGGGTATTTCGTTTACTGAATTCAGTTATCAGGTACTTCAGGGAAATGATTACCTACATCTCTACGATGAATTTGGCGTCACTCTTGAGACCGGTGGTGCTGACCAGTGGGGGAATTTGGTTTCCGGTCTCGATCTTATTCGTAAGGTTCGTGGTGTTTCTGTTCATGTGATGACAAGTCCAATCATTACTGACTCCAACGGTAAGAAGTTCGGCAAGTCTGAGGGTGGCGCGATTTGGCTCGATCCGACGATGTTCAGCCCATATAAGTTCTACCAGTTCTGGTTTAATCAGCCGGATAGTGAAGTTATCAAACTCTTGAAATTCTTTACCTTCCTCCCAAAGGAAGAAATTGAACGTTTAGAAGGCGAAGTAGAAGTTAACCCTGGTGCTCGTGAAGCACAGCGCACTCTCGCGTGGGAAGTGACTTCGTTTGTTCATGGAGACAAAGCTGCTCAGGGTGCTATCGATGCTTCTGCTGCTCTTTTTGGTCGAGGTGAATTGACAGATCTTGACGAGGAAACCCTTGAATCTGCTCTTGAGGGAGTGAAAGTTGATGGGGCTGACGGCGAGAAAGTCTTCGCGACGGTAGAAGTCGGTGCTCGTGTCGTAGAAGCGGGTGTAGCATGTGGTCTGTTTAAATCCATCTCGGAAGCGCGTAAGACCATCAAAGGCGGCGGCGTATATGTAAATAATCAGCGCGTTGAGGACGCTGAAGCTGTGCTTAGCAGCGAAGATTTCCTCTTTAATCGTTTTGCTCTCGTACGTCGAGGCAAGAAGGCACTCGGTGCAGTGGAGGCTAAATAATAATGGCAGATAATCATTCTGGTCGCCGCTCTAGCGGTAATTCCAATGGTGGGCGTCGTTTTGGTGGAAACCGTGGCAGTAAGTTTGGCGGTAGCAATCGTGGCGGCTCTCGTCGTGGAGGTCGCAGCGGTCATGAAGAAAGTGGAGTAGCTCGTGGAAACCGTCATTTTGAGCATAGCGGTAATCGTAAGAGTAACCGCCGCTTTAATTCTGATCGCCGTCGTGATGGTGGTGAAGAACGTCGTTTTGATCGTGGCGAGCGTACCAGCAATCCTCGCTATAACAAATCAAATGAGCGTAATACGAGACGTAATAATCAAACTGACAGAGGCGGACACGATAATAACTTTAGAGACCGTACCGACGGTCGTGGAAATCGCCGTAGCTTTAGTAATGAGCGCGGAAATCACCAAGGTCGCTTCGCTTCTGCAAATTATGACAATCCACGCAAGAATTCGGATGGTACATTAAGTTTCCCGTCTCAGAACCCGTATACCGACCGTCGTCCAGATGAGCCAAAAATGCCGAAGGGGCTTGAATGGTCGATGCTCTCCAAGGATGAGAAAGAGCGTCTTCGTGGGCTTTCCAAAGAACATGCTGAAAACATTGGGTTGCACATGCTCGCGGCTTATGCTCTTGAAGAAGATGATCCGGATGCGGCTATGGAGCATGCTAAATGGGTAGCACGGCAGGCTTCGCGCGTCGATGTTTCTCGCGAGACATTAGCATTTATCGCGTACCGACAGGGAGACTACAAACTTGCATTGCGCGAATTCCGCACTGCACACCGTATGAATGGTTATGGTGATTATTTGCCATTCATGGCAGACTGTGAGCGAGGTTTAGGGAATCCTCAAAAGGCGGTAGATATAGCATTATCTGACGATGCTAAACATCTTCAAGGTGAGGCGAAAGCGGAACTCTTTTTGGTATATGCCGGTGCGTTGGCTGACCTTGATCTTTTTGATAAAGCGATAGAGGTTGTTCATACTATTGCACATGCGCAAGGTGTCGGTGGTGCATATCGTATGCGCGCTGTGCAAGCTGAACAGAACTTCCTAGAACTTGCTGGACGCCAGGATGAAGCTGATAAGCTTAACGGTTTGCTCGACCACCTCGAAAATCAGTATGCAGACGTTGACGAGCTCGATACTGAAGATACTTTTGTCGATAATGATCTTGAAGTCGTCGACGAAGATATGCTTCGTGATTTAGGTATTGAGATTGACAATCAAGAGCCTGAAGTTTCCGAGGAAGACACAGACTAATTTTAAGTGAGGTAGGCATCGTGAATTCATACCCAACATGCATTAAGGGAAGCGATAAACCCCTTGCTGAAGCATATATGCTGGCATTGCTGGATTTAGATGGGGTAGTGTATCGCGGTGCTAACCCTGTAGAGAATGCTGCTAATGGTATCTCTCAGGCAGCTCAGTTAGGCATGCGCATCGCGTATACGACAAATAATCCATCACGCTATCCTGATACTGTAGCTCAGCAAATTTCTAGTTTTGGCGTGACTGCGAGCGGCAGTGATGTCATTACATCAGCGATGGTAAGTGCAGCGATGCTACGTGAACGGCTTACACCGGGTTCCAAGGTACTCGTCGTCGGCAAAGACCATTTGAAGACTGAACTGGAAAATGTTGGTCTTGTTATTGTCGATAGTGCCGATGAGAAACCGGATGTTGTTATTCAATCGTGGTTCCCTGAAATTAGTTGGTCTATCCTTGCTCAAGCATCCTACGCTATAGAAAACGGTGCGCAATATTTTGTGACAAATCGCGACATGACAATTCCTCGCGAGCAAGGCATCGCTCCAGGAAATGGTGCGCTTCAGCTTTCGGTCATTGCGACAACAGGTCACGAGCCAATTGCCTCTGCAGGCAAACCTGAAGCTGCTATGTATCATCAAGCACGCAAACTTTTTAGTCCAACCGAGGACATGGTTGAGACCCATGATTGCTTACCGGTGGGGGATCGATTAGATACTGATATCGAAGCTGCAAATCGTGGTGGATATGACAGTGCTGTAGTTTTGACAGGTGTAGCCAATGCACAGCAGATTATTCAGGCTAAGCCAATTCTTCGCCCTACATATATTTGTGCAGATTTATTAGGGCTGTCCCAGAAGCAACCTGAAGTAGTGCATAACGATAACGTGTTTGTATGTGAGAACGCCCAGGCGTGGGTTGAAGATGCTGCGCTTCGTGTCAGTATTAATGATCAATCAGCTACTGAGCCAATCTCTAGTCTTCACGCATTACGTGCTGCGGCGAGTGCTGCGTGGGAGGCAGTTGATCAGCATCGAGTGGGGAGTGCTGAAGAACTTGCCATCCCCGAATTTGCGCAGAGACTGTCTTAGAAAGTTCTATGTCTACTATGCCACATGATTTCTCTGAAGATACTGACTTCGATACTATTATCGAGCACTACACTCATGTGTTATCAGACTTGCAGAATGAATTAAATGAGCAGGTAGAGTAGCATGGTACAACGGCTTGATAAGGAACTCGTCAGCCGAGGTCTTGTTTCCACGCGCTCACGAGCACATCAGCTCATTGATTCAAGAGCGGTCGTAGTCAATGGGAAATTAGACAGGGTAAAAGCATCCTTAAAGGTAAATGCGACGGACGAAATTAGTGTGATAGAAGATGCTCATTCTGCTAGACATTACGTTTCACGCGGAGCCATTAAGCTACTCAATGCTTTAGACCTTTTCATTCCACAAGGTTTCCCGCTGCCCGAAGACACATGCTGCTTAGATATCGGTGCATCAACAGGCGGATTCACCCAGGTACTTCTCGACAAAGGAGCACGAAAAGTTATCGCACTTGACGTAGGACATAACCAGCTTGACCAACGTATTGCTCGAGACACGCGAGTAATTGAGATGAGCGGTACAAATATACGTGACGTTAACCTTGAAACTCTTCCCTTTTCGCCCGAAATCACGGTGTCAGATGTGTCTTTTATCTCTCTGACATACGTTATCCCCGTAATTGCGAGAATTACAAAGCCGGGGGCGCATGGTGTTTTACTGATTAAGCCGCAATTTGAAGTGGGGCGAGCAAAGCTCGGTAAGGGGGGCATTGTAAGCAAGGAAGAGCATAGACAAGAGGCGATTAGTACAGTCACTTCTTGCGCTAAACACTATAGCTTCGATGTACGTGGAGTCATACCATCGGCGATTACGGGGACTCATGGCAATCAAGAATATCTATTGTGGATAACTCGCCTATAGGCTTGTAATTTCGTGTACGCGATAAAATAGTGGTCACTGACGGGAGTGTTCACATGAATCAGACAGGCAATCGTAGGGCAGTAGTAGTCACTCATGCAGCGTTGCGTGAGCATACATCTGTAGTAGATCAGGCGTTGTCACAGCTGACAAATCTTGGATTTGCTGTCCAAGTGCGCGATGACATTCCTGATACGCAGACATTTGGAGAGCATGCTAAACCGGTAAGTGATGATGTAGAAATCGTTATAGTCCTTGGTGGCGATGGCACGATTTTGCGTGCAGCTGAGCTTGTCAAGGGTACGCATGTGCCCATTATCGGGATTAACACGGGGCATATCGGTTTTCTTGCTGAATTTGAGAGTTTTGAACTTTCAGATGCAATGGAAAAAATTGCTGCACGAGATTACTCCATAGAGGAACGCATGATTGCGGCTGTAGAACTCTATCTGCCGGGAAGTACGACGAGTTTTTGTGATTGGGCATTAAATGACGTCATCTTAGAGCATGAAGATCGCTCTCGCATGGTCGAAGTGGGAATTAAGGTTGATGGTGTAGCAACGAGCTCCTTCGGGTGCGACGGAGTTATTGTCTCCACTCCGACAGGATCGACTGCTTATGCATTTTCTGCCGGTGGACCTGTGATATGGCCAAATGTTGAAGCATTACAACTTACTCCTATAGCGGCACATGCACTGTTTGCTCGGCCGATGATTATTGGTTCCACATCGACCTTTGACGTTTCTGTGCTGGAAGCTTCAAGTTGTGAAGGCTGGATTTGCTGCGATGGGCGTCGTCAGTGTATCGTCCCGAAAGGCTCGCACGTAAATATCCGACAGTCATCAAGCGTACTGAGACTTGCACGGCTTTCCGGAGCTCCATTTACGGAAAGATTAGTTCGTAAATTTGATTTACCTGTAAAAGGGTGGCGTGAGACGGCTTCTCAGAAGAAGGGGTATACACTCTGATGCTTGAAGAACTTGAAATCAGGAACCTTGGCCCTATCAGTCAGGCTCGTATCATGCCACATCCAGGTATGAATGCTATTACGGGAGAAACGGGTGCTGGCAAGTCTATGCTGCTTAATGCGATTGAGCTCATTTCTGGAGCACAGGCACAATCTCAACGTGTAAGCGCGAACTCTGACCAAGCGAGAGTCCAAGCGATATTCGGTGTTTCAGGTAGCGATGATATTAAAGAGCTAGCACAAAACGCAGGTGCAGAATGTGTAGATGATCAGCTTTTTATCAACAGAACTGTTCCTCAGAAGGGACGATCTCGTGCAGTGCTAAACGGGCAAACAGTACCTCGTACGGTTTTAACGTCTATTGCGAGCAAACTCGTGACTATTCACGGGCAGTCAGAACAATTAAAAATCGCGAATATATCTCGGCAACGTGACTTTCTAGATGATTTTGCCGCGAATGACACACAAAGAGATACTTATCGTAAGGCTTTCGAAAACTACAGCACGTTGAAAGAAAAGATTGACCAGCTCAAGTCTACGCAGTCTCAAGCTATAGCACAGATTGATTATCTTAAAGATGCTATCTCGCGCATAGAAGCTATCCATCCGCATGAAGGTGAAGATGATGAGCTCAAATCGCAACGCGATTATATCGAGAATGCGACAGAAATTGCTATAGCCCAAGCAGCAGCTTTGCGAGCATTAGATACAAGTGAGAATGATAACGATGAAGCAAGTGTGAGTGAACTTCTAACCCGCGCTATCCATGAACTGCATGCTGTAAGCCATATTGAGCAGATGTCGGAGATTATGTCACGTCTCGAGACCTTACGTGATGAGGTACAAGACATTGTCTATATGCTCAGTCAGAGTAGCAATGAAGACGTTAATCCGAACGATTTAGACAAGATTAACGAGCGAATTCATGATTTAAGTGAGCTTACAAAACGATGGGGCCCAACTCTCAAAGATGTGCTTGAGTGGAAGGAAAAGGCGCAGTTTGAGTTGGAAGATTTGGACGCCTCTCCTGAGCGGATTCATGAGCTTGAAGTCGAACTCACGCAGGCAATGGAAATTGTGCGTAAAGCTGCTAAGGAGTTAACACGGACGCGTGTTGTAGCAGCGGAGGAGCTGAGCGCGAATGTCAATAAAGAGCTTAAATCCTTGGCTATGGAAGGTTCTGCCCTCTATGTCAGCGTGTCTGAAAGTTCAGAGTTGGATGTGCATGGTGCGGATGATATTGTCTTTGAATTTGTTCCGTTCCCAGGTGCTCCGCGACTTTCGTTGGGGAAAAGTGCATCAGGCGGTGAATTAAGTCGTTTGATGTTAGCTCTAGAACTTGTTGCGTTTGAAAAGAAACGTGTACGCATAGATCAAATGGAATTATCAGAGCAGCGGGGAAACGTGCCGACTCTTATATTTGATGAAATTGACGCAGGCGTGGGTGGCGCCACGGCTGTTGAGCTTGGCAAGCGACTCGCTCGTCTTGCTGCGGGAGCTCAGATTATCGTTGTAACGCACTTGCCCCAGGTGGCTGCATGGGCGGACGAACAATTTGTAGTATCAAAGACGAAGAGTGCTTCACAAGCAACCACTACTGTTACGGAAGTCAATGGCGAAGCGCGAGTTGCGGAGATAGCACGAATGCTCTCTGGTTCTCAGTCAAAGACTTCATTGCAGCATGCACAAGAACTACTGGATGAGTGCACTTTGAAGATGCCGGAGCTAGCCTAACGCTAAGTTTTTTGTAATGTGAATGCTGAACAGTTTGAGTCGGAGCAATTCATCGTACATGTGGTAGTTAGTGAAAGAATGTTTTCACTAACTACCACATGTACGTCAGTCTCTTTTATTTCTCATTAAGAAGTAAAAGAGATAGGGGGGGGAGGTACGTATTGTAGTCTTATTGAGCAAATTGAGTAGCCATATCCTTTACATACTCTGCCATGTCAGCCACATCAATTTCACCCGTAAAGCGTGGAGCCATACCTTCCAACGTGCGTAGGTTTGAAGGAATCTCCATATCGCTGAACTCATGCAAAGCATCCATGCAAGTAAAGTCGGATGCAGGCGCACTTTGTCCCAACGCTTCAAGGACAGCTCGAGGGAATTTATAAGGGCTTGCCGTAGAAAGAATAATGCGAGGAGCCATTGGCGTGCCTTCAGTAGTGTTGAGCACATGATAAGCGCATGCGGTATGCGGATCTATGACGTAATGATTTTGATCCCAACAGTCTGCAATTGCCTCACGAACTTGATCTTCGTCAGCCCATCCGCAGTCAAAGACCTGGCGAATTTTAGACATAATCTCGGTCGGTACTTCATAGCGACCAGTTGAAGCTAAGTCACTCATAAGGCGAGAAATAAGCTCAGTGTCTCCATCACTGAAGTAGTAGAGCATTCGTTCTAGATTTGAGGAAATTAGAATATCCATACTTGGAGAAATAGTGGTAAAGAATTCACGATTACGGTCGTAAATACCCGTGGTAAGGAAGTCATAGAGAACGTTGTTCTTGTCGCTCGCCACTACAAGTTTACCGACAGGAAGCCCAAGGCGCATGGCGTAGTAGCCTGCGAGTATGTCTCCAAAGTTTCCTGTAGGCACGACGAAATCTACTTCATCGCCGTTATTGATAACTTGAGATGCCAAAAGCTGCGCATACGCTGCAAAATAATAGACGACCTGCGGAACGAGACGTCCTACGTTAATCGAATTAGCAGAAGATAGACGTGTATGCGACTGAGCATCAATGTCGAAACCAAGCAAAGTATCGCCAAAGATATTCTTCACTGAGCTTTGAGCATCATCGAAATTACCACGTACTGCGACGACGCTTACATTCGCCCCCTGTTGTGTAACCATTTGTAAGCGCTGAACTTCACTAACTTGACCTGCTGGGTAGAAGACCACGATACCAGTGGAGTCTACACCAGCAAAACCTTCAAGAGCGGCCTTGCCAGTGTCTCCAGACGTAGCCGTCAAAATCAAGACACGTTGTGTAGGTGAAGCTGCATCTGTTCCAGACGTTGTGTGCGCCATTAAACGAGGGAGCATCTGAAGAGCTACATCTTTGAAAGCGGAGGTTGGTCCATGAAAGAGTTCAAGAATATAGTCGTCTCCGAGCTCTTTGAGAGGAGTTATTGTTTCATCTTTCCACTGCTGTCCATAAGCTCCAGCGACACATTCTTTTAGCTCAGCTTCTGAGAAGCCAGGCAGGAGAGCACTTAAAACAGTCAGAGCAATTTCTTGGTAAGTTTTTCCCACCAAGGTGTCGACATCTACAGTAACTGAACCTAAACCGTCAGATACGAATAAACCACCATCATCAGCAATACCCTTGCGAATAGCCTGCTTAGCGGTTACAGTGACGTCGGTGCTGCGGGTGCTATGAAAAAGTTCCACAATGTACCTTCCGGTGACGAGATGATAAATAATAACTCCGCGCATAGCGGATAGGTCCAATTTTACAGATATGAATGGTCGAAATAGGCGTACGTGTGCATAGAATGAGATGTATGAATCTCAAGATGGACAGTACGGATATACACGTGGATATACGCAATAAAGAAGTAGATACCGTGTTAGATGAGGTCTGCAGTCGTGCTCGCAAGGCTCAAAACGCTCAGCATGCTTTGAAAAATATGACTACTGAGATGAAAGACGACTTGCTGCGAGCTATAGCTGATGCCGTTGATGCGCGCGCTCAAGAGATTGAAAATGCAAACGCCATAGATATGAAAGACGCTAAAGAAAACGGTATGGCAGTAGGGTTGCTGGATAGATTGCTCTTCGACTGTGCTAGAGTCCGCTCCAGTCTCGATGGTATGCGTCATATAGCTACGCTTCCAGACCCTATCGGTAAAGTTGTGCGTGGGCTGAATATGGACAACGGCATGAGGCTTGTGCAGTCGCGGGTACCGATGGGTGTAGTCGGTATGATTTACGAAGCTCGTCCAAACGTTACTCTAGACGTCATCGCACTGTGCATAAAATCTGGCAATGCAGTGATTGTTCGTGGTGGGCACGCAGCTCAGCGTACTAATGCGGCGACGTTGAGCATCGTACATGATGTCCTGCAAGAGCGCGGAGTAGATGAATCACTGGTCCAAACAGTCGATGATTTTGGTCGTGAAGGCGCACAGGCACTCATGCGCGCTCGCGGATATGTTGATTTACTGGTACCTCGTGGCAGTGCACAACTTATCTCGTATGTGGCCGAAAATGCTACTGTTCCTGTCATTGAAACCGGTGCGGGGAACGTCCATATTTATGTCGATAAAAGTGCTAACGTAGAGAAAGCTATTCCTGTTATTATTAACGCTAAGACTCAACGAGTTGGCGTATGCAATGCTGCGGAGAAACTTCTAGTCCATAAAGATATCGCTGAAAAGTTTTTACCGCGTGTAGCAACTGCTCTCACGCAGGCAAACGTAAACTTGCGATGCGATGAGCGTGCTTTCGTAATCCTTAACTCTGCTGGAATACCATGTCATAGAGCAACAGATGAGGACTGGGACAGAGAGTATCTCGACTACATCATGGGGATAGCCGTCGTCGATGACGAGCAGTGCGCTATCGACCATATTAATAGGCATTCTACAGGGCATACGGAAGCTATCCTCAGTGAGGATTATTCTGCGATAGAGACATTTACACGCTCTATCGAGAGCGCGGTTATCATGGTAAATGCATCCACGCGTTTCACCGATGGAGGACAGTTTGGCTTTGGTGCAGAGCTTGGTATTTCAACTCAAAAGATGCATGCTCGTGGTCCTATGGGGCTTGAAGAGCTGACGACGACTCATTGGATAGGATACGGTACAGGGCAGGTGCGCGCATAATGACGTATAACAGTGTAGATAGTGCTGATTTGCTGGCAGCAGAGGAGCTTACGCCACGAACGATGCTCAGGGTAGCATCGGAGAGATTGAGCACGGTTCGTTATGTATTTGTTGTTGCTATTGAAGACGGTATTGCGAATGTAGCTCAGCGCAGTGCGCTCGAATATAGTGATGCTGTACTTATTGGCTGGCCAGATGGGGATGCTGAAGATGTTCATGATCCAGATAATCGTGAAGACGTCGCAGGTTTTATCGCTGAAGTAGAGAAGCGCATTGATATTTTCCGTCAGGCGGAGAGTGATAACGATGTCAACGTTATGGCGGATACACTGATTCATATTTCGGAATACGTAGCTCAAGTTCGTAAGTCTTATCAGCCGGAGTTTCTTCTTCCCACATATGCAGAGATTCGCCGTTTCGTACAGCAGCAGTGGGATGAGGAGAATGCTGCTCATGCTGCGAGTGCGCAGGTAACTGCTAGCGATGCTAAAGAAAGCGTGACAGATGGAGCTGAGGATACGCTGAAGGAGAAAACACGTGTCCATTAATGAAATTCGTTCGATGTCTAGTATTGTCCCCGCGTCTCATATACGAGTCACGCATCGTAAATCTGCGCGTGGAAATTTCCATGAGCGTGCGCGCATCGGCATCATGGGTGGAACTTTTGATCCTATCCACAACGGACATTTGGTCGCTGCCTCTGAAGTGGCATGGGTGTATGACCTCGACGAAGTTATCTTTGTCCCAACAGGACGACCTGTTTTTAAGCAGGGGAAGAATGTCACAAATGAGGAAGACCGCTACTTGATGACGGTTATTGCTACAGCCGCTAACCCGCAGTTCTCCGTGTCACGTGTAGATATCGACCGCCCGGGCATTACGTATACCATTGACACTTTACGTGATATACGCGCTCTTCGCCCAGATGCTGATCTTTTCTTTATTACAGGTGCAGATGCGTTGGCAGAAATTATGAAATGGAAGGATGCCGATGCAATGTGGAATATAGCGCATTTTGTTGGAGTGACGCGTCCGGGCTATGTGATGAATCCGCAGAAATTTGGAGTGCCTGATAAGGCAGTAGATGTAATTGAAATTCCTGCTCTTGCTATCTCTTCTACAGATATTCGGCGGCGTAGTTATGAAGGGGAACCAGTGTGGTACCTCGTGCCTGATGGAGTCGTACAATACATCAGTAAACATGGCTTATATAGTCATGCTGACGAGCAAAACTCCTAAGACTCATGTGTCAAGATTTACGGTTACCATGAAAGCAATAACTGTCTACTAATTGGTTGGAGTTGCTGTGAGTGCAGTCCTCGAAGGTAAGCCTGATAAAAATCTAATTTTGGTTACAGGTCGTTCTCATCCAAAGTTGGCACGGAATGTGGCATGCGAGCTCGGTGTTGATGTGCTCGAAACTACGCAGTATGACTTCGCAAATGGCGAAATGTATGTCCGCTATACGCAGTCTGTTCGCGGAGCCGATGTTTTTGTGCTTCAGACTGCTACTCAACCGACAAATAAGTACATTATGGAGCATCTCATCATGATTGATGCTCTCAAGCGTGCTTCTGCAAATTCCATTACAGCTGTGTGCCCTTTGATGCCGTACTCTCGTCAAGATAAGAAGCATCAAGGTCGTGAGCCGATTTCTTCACGTCTTGTCTTTGACTTGTTGCGTACTGCTGGAGCAGATCGCATTATGTCCGTTGATTTGCATGCAGCACAATCTCAAGGTTTCTTCGATGGTCCAGTAGACCACTTGCAAGCAATGCCTGTGCTTGTAGATTACGTTCGTGATCAGCTTGATTTAAGCAATGTCGCTGTGGTATCTCCAGATGCTGGACGTATCAAGGTCGCCGAGCAGTGGGCTCTTCGTCTTGGCGGCGCGCCATTGTCCTTTGTACATAAGACACGTGATATCACTCGTCCAAATCACGCAGTCGCAAATCGTGTAGTCGGCGACGTGGAAGGTAAGGATTGTGTCCTCGTTGATGATTTGATTGACACTGGCGGTACTATCGTCGAGGCATGTCACGTCATTATGGCTGCCGGCGCGAAATCTGTGACGGTCGTGGCGACGCATGGTGTATTTTCTGATCCTGCTGTGGAACGCTTGAAGTCGTGCGGTGCGCGCGAGGTCGTTATTACTGATACTGTGCCTATTCCAGCTGAAAAGCGCTGGGAAAATTTGACTGTCTTGTCTATTGCGCCGCTTTTGGCTTCAGGTATTAAGGCCGTCTTCGAAGACACGTCGATGGCTGATGTTTTCAATAATTATCCAACGCATCACGGCGAGTTCCAACTCGGCTAAGAGAAAAATGTGACGCGGCTGTGCTGCATTCGTTCGTAGGGTGTGGTACAGTCTGTAGAGAATTCCCCCATGGTGTAATGGCAGCACACGGGTCTTTGGAACCCTTAGTCTTGGTTCGAATCCAGGTGGGGGAGCTGCTTAGGGGAGCCGGTGTTCAGCAAGTCTGTCACCGGCTTTCTTGATAAAAGGACAGTACGTCTCGGAAAGGGGCAACATGACTGTACATACAATTGATACGTGGCTTACTGATATGGATGGGGTACTCGTTCATGAGCAGCGAGCACTACCAGGAGCGGCAGATTTCATTCAGGCTTTACGCGATAATGGACGCAAATTCTTGGTGCTAACGAACAATCCAATGTATACTCCGCGTGATTTATCTGCTCGTTTGAAGCTTTCAGGCATTGATATTCCAGAAGACCATATTTGGACTTCTGCACAGGCGACAGCGCAGTTCGTCTCTCAGACAATTCCGCAAGGTTCTGCCTATGTCATAGGCGAGGCGGGTTTAACTACTGCGTTACATGAGGCGGGTTATATCCTCTCTGACCGTCACCCTGACTATGTCATCCTCGGTGAAACTCGTACCTATTCGTTTGAAGCAATCACAACTGCGATTCGACTTATCCTCGGTGGTGCTCGCTTCATCTGCACAAATCCAGACAATGCAGGTCCATCAGATCAAGGAATTTTGCCATCGACTGGTGCAGTCGCAGCATTAATCACTAAGGCAACGGGGCGCGAGCCATACTTTATCGGCAAGCCGAACCCTATCATGTTCCGCACTGCGCTCAACCGTCTCGGTGCTCACTCTGCATCAACAGCGATGATTGGTGATCGTATGGATACCGATGTCATCGCAGGTGTTGAGGCTGGCTTGCATACATTTCTGACGCTCACGGGAGTCACGACAAAAGACCAGGTTGAAGCGTATCCATATCGTCCAAGTCATGTCGTGGATTCCATAGCAGACCTAATTCCAGTCGCTGAAAGTGGCGAGGTAGAAGAGTAGAAGAGAAGAGCAAAATGAGCATTACAGCAGCAATCATCCTTGCAGCAGGTGAAGGTACTCGTATGAAGTCATCCACGCCAAAGGTGTTGCACTCTCTGGCAGGAAAGACTTTTCTCCAGCGTGTCATGCGAGCAGTGGAAGCTACTTGTCCGCAATCTATCGCTGTGGTCGTCCGTCATCAGGGTGAGGTGGTAGCTAGTGCGGCACGAAGTTATAACAACGACGCCGTAATTGTTAATCAAGACGAAATTCCAGGTACTGGTCGAGCTGTTCAGTGTGCATTAGAAGAGCTTAAAGCTCGTGGTGACCTTGACGGTACGATTGTCATTGCAGCGGGCGATATGCCGATGCTTGATGCTGATACGCTCAACACTCTTATCGCTGAGCATGAGAAGAGCGGTAATGGCGCGACGATTTTGTCGTGTAAGCTTGAAAATCCGTTTGGCTATGGTCGCATCATTCGTGACTCGGCTGGAGGGTTCGTGCGCATCGTAGAGCAAAAAGACGGTACAGATGAAGAGCTTGCTGTCAATGAAGTTAACACATCTGTCTATGCTTTCGATGCGCGTGTACTGATGCAGTCAATTGAGACTTTGAATTCATCTAATGCACAGGGTGAGTTTTACTTAACGGATGCGTTGTCAAATGCACGTGAGATATCTCAAGTGGGAATTTCTGTCGTCGATAATCCTCTGCGTGTCGAGGGAGTAAATGATAGAGTACAACTTGCGAAGCTAGCAAAAGCATATAATCGCGAAATCTGCGAGTATTGGATGCGCGAAGGTGTGTCTATCTTGGACCCGGAAGCGACATGGATTGAAGATGATGTTGTCCTTGAAGCAGATTGTGTAATTTTGCCGGGATCGTATCTTCAGGGTGAGACGCATGTGGCAACAGAAGCAGTGATTGGTCCCGATACAACACTCATTGATGCTGTAATTGACCGCGGTGCTCGCGTAGAGCGTTCTCGAGTGGAGAAAACGCATATCGGTGAAGAAGCAAATATTGGTCCGTGGACTTATCTGCGTCCAGGAAATGATTTGGCTCAAGGAACAAAGGCTGGCGCTTTTGTGGAGATGAAGAATGCTCACATCGATGAAGGTACAAAGGTTCCGCATTTGAGCTATGTCGGCGATGCACACATCGCTCATCACACCAATATCGGTGGCGGTACTATTACTGCAAACTATGATGGTGTCCATAAGAATCGCACGGAGATTGGTTCGAATGTCCACGTTGGGGCTGGAAATATGTTCGTTGCACCTGTACGTGTGGGCGATCATGTCACTACCGGTTCTGGTTCTGTAATTCGTCATAACGTCCCAGATGATGCAATGGTCTATTCTGAGAATACCCAACATGTGGTGGAAAATTGGAAGCCAAAATGGGAACGCAACGACGAGTAGTGGGCGGCAAAGTAGCCTTGCGAAAAGAAACGAGAGGAACACTATGACAGCATTTAAAGAATCTATTGAAGCAGCACGTGTCGCCGCTTGTGGTGCTGATGAGATGAAAGGCGAAGACATTGTCGCTTTTGACGTATCTGAGCCGTTAGGACTTACTGATATTTTCCTCATAGCAACGGGAACGTCACCACGTCACGTGCTGTCCATTGCAGAAGAGATTGAAAAACAGATGTCTCTTCAGTGTCATATGGATCCACGTACTCGCGAGGGGCTCGAGGAAGGACAGTGGGTTCTTCTCGATTTTGGTGATATTGTCGTACATGTCATGGATCAGGACTCCCGCGATTTCTATGACCTTGAGCGCTTGTGGAAAGATTGTCCTCGCATTGATTTGAATCTGCCTCAGCATGATAGCGAAGCTAGTACAGATGAGGAAGATTTGGTTACACGTGAAGAAGGCGCAGAGTAAATGGTATATTCTGCACCGCTCAATGACATCACTGTCCCAGAAGGTTTTGCTCATCATGCGCGGTACATCACGTTAGTCCGTCACGGTCGTACGCAGTATAATGCAGAGCATCGTTTACAAGGGCAGATTGATATTCCTTTAGACGCGGCTGGTCGGTGGCAAATTCATCAGACCGCTCAGGAGCTCAAGAGACTTTATGTCGAGCCATCTAACTCAAAACAGCTCGTTGTTGCTTCGCCACTGATTCGTGCACAAGAGACCGCGCATGCGTTTGCTGATGATTTAGGTCTTGAAATTCACACGGATGAGCGTGTCAAGGAACGGGGCTTTGGAGAGCTAGAAGGAATGCCGGTAGCACAGATGAAGGAACGCTGGCCTGAAGATTATTACAGCTGGCGCAACTTTGGCGATGGTGAGCTCAGTCACGGTGCAGAGCCAAAATCTGAAGTTGGGAAACGCGGCGCTGAAGCAGTAAATGAATGGGCTCATTCGGTAGATTCTGATACAGAGCTTTTCGTATTTTCACATGGAGCATGGATTAATCAGACACTTCAGACATTGATGGGATGGAGCGAACATCATAGTGATTATGTCGATGTTGTCAGTGTGCGTAATGCGTTCTGGGCGAGAATGATGCTTTTTGATATGACAGACGGCAGTGAGCGTTATCGCTTAGTGGAGTATGCGCATGGTCCTGTAGCGGCTTACACGCAAGATTGGGACAATCCGCAGTTGTAGTGTACGCGGTCATCCTATGCATTCCTTTGGTACGAATGCATAGGATGACCGCCGATAGGACACGAGTGCTAGCCCGATAATCGAGTGATACACGCGCGTGGCGAGCGTTTGCGTCACAGCGTAATCTCGTGTAAAGTGAGTGGGGTTTGGGGCTATGGCGCAGCTGGTAGCGCATCTGCATGGCATGCAGGGGGTCACGGGTTCGAATCCCGTTAGCTCCACGAGAAGAGCATTCACCGCATGCAGCAGGGGTGTTGTGTGTCTGCGGGGAGGGGTGAGAGCCTATGATGCGAATTTTTAGCACAGTGAACGGGCGCACCGAACAAATTACACAACCTGAGCGTGGCTCGTGGGTAAACCTGACAAATCCTACAGATGCGGAATTAGCAGACATTGCTGATAAATGTAAGATTGATTTGGCTGATTTGCGAGCTCCACTGGATGATGAAGAGCGTTCTCGCGTTGATGTAGAAGATGGGTACACGATGATTATCGTGGATATCCCGACAGTGGAAGAGCGTGGCGGACGTGACTGGTATGAGACCATCCCGTTGTCCATTATCGTTACTGATGAGCTTATTATCACTGTGTGCATGGAGGATTCTTTACTCCTCCAACCGTTTATGGATGGAACTATCCGCGGTTTTAACACTTTCATGCGTTCGCGTTTTATCCTTCAAGTGTTGTATCGAAACGCTACGATGTACCTGCGCTACCTGCGCATTATTGACCGTGAGAGCGATAAACTTGAAATGCGTCTTCAGCATTCCACGGCAAATCGCGAAATCTTGATGCTTATGGAGCTGTCTAAGTCGTTGGTCTACTTTACAACGTCATTGAAATCAAATGAAGTTGTACTTGAAAAGTTGACGAATTTACAGCGATTCCGCTATTACGAGGATGATGCTGACTTACTTGAAGACGTTATCACAGAAAATAAGCAGGCTATAGAAATGGCAAGCATCTATCAGTCCGTTCTCCAGGGAATGACTGATGCGTTTGGCACGATTGTGTCGAATAACGTGAATAATGTCATGAAGACTTTCACTATCATTTCTCTCGTGATGGCGATACCTACTATGATTTTCTCCATGTATGGCATGAATTTCCAAAGGGGAATGCTTGGGATGCCATTAAGTGATTCTCCGTTTGGTTTTTGGATTATCATCGCGATTTCACTTGCGCTCGCAGGCATCGCAGCATGGGTTTTTACACGTTCAAATCGTTTTAAGTAGAGTTTATTGTTATTGTAAGAAGTTGAGGGAATGTGCTTTTCATGGTGCGCAAGGTTATCCGTCGAGGTATAGTTGCGTTTCTTAGCGCTGTTATCCTTATTTCTGTTGCTGCATGCGGTTTGGAATTGAGTGACGTAATCGGTCCAACGGTTAAGATTGGGATAGCATTTGATAGGCCAGGACTTAGCACTTACAGGAATGGTGCTATGCGTGGTTTCTCAGGTACTGTTGCGCGTGCGGTTGCTTTTGATTTGGGATACTCGTCACGGCAAATTGAATGGGTCGACGTAAACGATTCTACTCAGGATGATTTATTTGCCACTGGCAAGATTGATATGCTCGTCGGAGCTTCAATGTATTCCCAAAAATATACTAATGGACGATCCACCGAGTTTGCAGGACCTTTTATGAAGTCGCATATGGGGTTGATGACTCGTGGCGGCACAGAGGATGATAAGGGAAGTGACGTCAGGGAATTACAGAATTCAACGCAGCTGACACAAGTACAAGATAAAAGTGTATGCGTTGTCAAAGGCGAACTTCAAGACGATTTCACGCCTCAGCAACTTGTTACGTTTGAAAGCACAGCTAAGCAAATGTTTGTCCAAGATTCGTACTCGCAATGTTTATCCGCGTTGGCCACAGCGACGGTAGACGTCATAGTGGGAAATGTTGTCGCGCTAGAGCAACTTACACATGCCGCGACAGGACAGAAATTTAGTGTGACTGAGATTAAAGATTCAACGATATCATACGGAATCGTGGTTCCTGCTGGTGATGATCGTCTTCATGCAAAGATTCAGAATCAGTTGCGTGATTTTGCATTGTCAAAGCGATGGGAGAAGGCGTTCAGGCCTATTGCTCGCAAAAGTTCTCTCCCGTATGTGCGCGCAATGAAGGCACCATATGTTGAGCAGATTATTCTCGACCCTGCACAATAACAACATTTGTCTCAGTGCGGTTTCTGCATCAGTGGTTATACGCACTTATATGTACTCATACGGCGAGAAATACTCGAGTAAAAACGTCTGAAAGTCCAAGCAAGCCATGATAATTTCTAATTAGTTTAATCTTGTCTCAACCATGCATGAAAGCGAAAAAATGGAACAGTTTAATGGTCAGGATCCAGCATGGCGCTATAACGCTCAACTGGCTCAGAAGATTGAAAAACAGTGGCAGGAAAAGTGGGATAAAGAAGGAACTTTCTGGGCTGCTAATGTATCCGGTGATTTGACTGATGGAGACGGTAACCACGCAGATGGCCGCAAACCGTATTTCGCGATGGACATGTTCCCGTACCCGTCAGGTCGTGGTCTTCATGTGGGGCATCCTTTTGGTTATGTCGCGACTGATGTCGTATCACGCTACCATCGCATGAAGGGTGAAAACGTCCTGCATGCGTTGGGATATGATGCATTTGGTCTTCCAGCTGAGCAGTTTGCAGTCCAGACAGGGCAGCATCCTCGCATAACCACTGAGGAAAATATCGCGAACATGCAGCGACAGCTCCATCGTTTAGGTTTGAGCTTGGATAATCGCCGTTCTTTTGCGACAATCGACCCTAATTATGTGCGATGGACTCAATGGATCTTCTCCCGTATTTATGAGTCGTACTATGATGAAGATTTTGTACGTCCAGATGGCGGGAAGGGTAGTGCTCGTCCTGTGGCTGAGCTCGTGGAGAAGTTCCGTTCTGGCGAAAAGCAAATTCCTGATTTTAAAGACGTCGCTTGGGATGATTTGAGTGCCAAGCAGCGTGAGGATGTCTTGAATGAGTTTCGCTTAGCATATATTTCTCGCTCTCCTGTGAACTGGTGCCCAGGTCTGGGGACCGTACTCGCTAATGAAGAGGTCACTGCAGACGGCAGATCTGAGCGCGGCAATTTCCCTGTATATCAGCGTGAACTTTCTCAGTGGTCTATGCGTATTACCGCTTATGGGCATCGGCTGATTGAAGATCTCGATGAGATTGATTGGACGGATAAAGTTAAGTCCATGCAGCGCAACTGGATCGGCGAGTCACACGGAGCATCTGTCCATTTTGAGGTTCCAACGGACGATGGTCTCGAAGATCTCGAGATTTATACAACTCGACCAGATACGCTCTTTGGTACTACTTTTATGGTCGTCTCCGTCGAGCATCCGATTCTTGAGCATGTTCCTTCGAACTGGTCTGCTGATGTGCCTCAAACTTGGCGTGGAGGCTATGCAAATCTTTCTGAAGCTGTGACAGACTATCGTCGTCAGTCACAGTCTAAGACTGCTATGGATAAGGTAGCCGATAATGGCGAGAAGACTGGCTATTTCTCCGGATTATATGGTATTAACCCTATCACTGGTGCACAAATCCCAATATTCGTGTCAGACTATGTTTTGATGGACTACGGCACTGGTGCGATTATGGCAGTTCCTGGTGGAGATTCTCGTGATTTTGATTTTGCTACGGCTTTTGGTCTGCCGGTTATCTATACGGTAGCTCCATCAGCTATGTCAGGCGAGACTATTGAAAACGACTACGAAGGTAAGCAGGCATACACCTCTCATGATGGTGTAGTCATCAACTCTCATGTGACATCTACCCACATAGGTTCAGATGACTTGAATCTCAATGGCCTAACCGTAGATGAGGCACTTGCTAAAGCAATTGCGTGGATAGAAGAGCGAGGCGTTGGTAAAGGAACTGTTTCCTATCGTTTGCGCGACTGGCTCTTTAGCCGTCAGCGGTACTGGGGAGAACCGTTCCCTATCGTATACGACGAGGATGGAGTCGCGCATCTCGTGCCAGATGATCAGCTCCCTATAGCCCTTCCAGAGGTGCCTGACTATAAACCACGCACTTTTGATCCTGACGACAACGAGTCTATGCCTGAGACACCACTGTCTCGTAATGAAGACTGGGTGAATGTGACCCTTGACCTTGGTGATGGTCCTCGAGCTTATAGGCGTGAGACGAATACCATGCCAAACTGGGCAGGATCATGCTGGTATTATATGCGGTACATCAATCCTAACGACACTGAGCACATGGTCGAGGACAATGAGTTCGACTACTGGCTTGGCCCAAATCACAATGACACAGCTGGTGCCTCCGGTGGAGTTGACCTCTATGTCGGTGGTGTAGAGCACGCTGTGTTGCATTTACTTTATGCGCGTTTTTGGCACAAGGTTCTCTTCGATCTTGGCTATGTATCTTCGCCAGAGCCGTTCCATAAGCTCTTTAACCAGGGGTATATTCAAGCGTATGCATATACCGATGAACGGGGTCAGTACGTTCCAGCTGCTGAGGTAGAGGAAGTTCCTAGCGAGAACGGTACTCCAAAGTTTATGTGGAATGGGCAGGAAGTCTTCCAGGAGTTCGGCAAGATGGGTAAGTCGCTCAAAAACATCATTACTCCTGATGACATGTACGATACGTATGGCGCCGATACATTCCGTCTCTACGAAATGAGCATGGGACCTCTTGATGAGTCACGTCCATGGAATACGAAGAACGTCGTAGGATCTCAGCGTTTCTTACAGCGCTTATGGCGCAACGTTATCGATGAAAACACTGGTAATGTCGTTGTTACTGATGATGAGTTGGATGAGAAGACCGCGAAGCTTCTGAACAATACTATTGCTGATGTAACTGTTGAGATGGAAAATATGCGTCCTAACACGACTGTATCCAAACTTATCGTGCTCAACAATCATTTAACTTCTCTCAAGTCAGTGCCACGTGCAGCCGTGGAACCACTCATTTTGATGCTTTCTCCGATTGCTCCTCACATTACTGAAGAGTTGTGGAATAAGTTGGGACATGAGAAGTCGCTCGCTCGTGAACCGTGGCCAGTAGCTGACGAACGTTTCGTTGGACAGGATACGGTTACGGCTGTTGTCCAGATTAAGGGTAAAGTTCGCGGAAAACTTGAGGTAAGCCCAGATATTTCTGCCGAAGAGCTACAATCTCGCGCGTTAGCACTCCCTGCTATCATCGAACGCCTCGGCGGGGTAGAGCCGCGTAAGGTTATCGTCAAAGCGCCAAAGATTGTATCTATTGTTCCGGGAGAGTAGAACACTCGAAACGGCTACTACTAGAAGATAAAAGCGCTTGCGGGTCCCCATGCAGGATACCGTAGGCGCTTTTAGGTTTTATACTCTTTGTGTTACGACACGGTTATCCACATCGGTGCACATATGCATATCGTATGTCACTTCGAACGTTCTGAACTGACAATCTATGAGTATGAAAAGTATTCAGACTCATAGACCGCTTGCGAAGGTCTCGCAGTTGCGCGGGCTTCGCCACTCAGATAGACAGTGGAGTCTTCCACAACTCTTAGACAGTGGTGATTGTTTCGAGGATAGTGAGCGCAGTCAAAAAGCATATCCTTCAGCAAGACATGCTTCCGCACAGCAGAATCATACGATTACGGGTGCGGTAAAGAGCTCTCTGTCTACGGTGAAATACAGTGCAATAGTCATTCTTATCTTAGTATGTGCACTGAGTGTGAGCTTGACACTTTTAATGATTCAAGGTCATAACTTTGCTTCCACGCAACTTACCATTTCAGCATCTTCTCAAGAAGAGCCTTCCTCAACGAGATCTGCAGATAGCCATCAGCAAGCACGCTCGTCAGGACTTAAAGAGCAGCAACAGATCCAAGAAGATGCGCAGCGCCAAGCGCAGCAGCAAGACCAGACTCAAACTCAAGCTCAGGAGGAGCCACAGCTACAATCACAAAGTCAGGGAAATCAGCTCATAAATATTAATACAGCATCGTCGCAGCAGCTCCAAGAAATTCCGGGAGTAGGCCCGTCCATTGCAGGAAGAATTATTGATTACCGTGCATCACACGGTAGATTTACTACAGTCGATCAGCTGATGAATGTATCGGGCATTGGTACGAAAACTTTAGAGAAGCTGCGTTCATATGTCAGCGTTCAGTGATAAAGATTTCCGACTTGTCACGGTGGCTTCGGCATGCTGGATTGTTGCAGGAACGTTGACTGCTTCACAGTCCAGCGGAACAAGTCTGGCTGCATATCTAGGGATTTCTGCGATATGTGGGGTAATTATGTTCGTGAGTGCAGCCGGCAGCGCAGTATGTACATACATGCAGTATTCATGCTTAACGCGCTTAAAGCGAATACTGTGTAACGCGTTCTTATGTGCCTTTGTAGGAGTAATTATCGTTCTGAGCTCCTTCCTTCATGCGCGTGTGATGCTATCGGATATCTCACACGAAGCATTAAAACCAGCATATAGTGAGAAAATTACAGTATCTGCTTATGCAGTAAGTCCTATGACGTCGAGTAGTCGGCGAGGTTTTACATGTAGTGTGCATCTTCGAATAGATGTGGCTCAGATAAAAGGAATTTCCCAAGTCTCTTCTGCATCAGCTCTACTTTTTATTTCCGATAGCAATATGTGCACAGTGGAGGATGGAGCGCGCTATGTTATAAGCGGAAAAGCACAGCAGCCCCGCTGGGGACGAGAAAATTTATGGATAGAAGTAGACAATAAATGTGTACAATGCGTGACAAAGACAAGGTCGCCGCCGTTATGGAAGAGAGGAGTGTCATACATTCATCAAGCATTTTTGCGTCAAACTCATAAACTAGATACAAGCGCGCAAATTCTTGTACCTGGGGTAACTATGGGCGTTATGGGTAATGATGCTGTAATCGATGCTACCTCTCTTACCCCTAATGATGAAGCGGCAAGTGATGCTCAACACGTCGCGCGAAGGATAAAAGCAAATTTTAAAACCGCTGGAATCATGCATGTTCTCGCTGTATCAGGAGGTCATTTCGCTCTTGCTTCAGGATTTGTAACGTGGCTAAGCAGAAGGTTTCTGTGGAAACGCAGAGTTCGTGCTCTTACAATCATTGTAAGCATCGTATGCGTGAGTGTTCTCATGTATCCGTCGGAGTCACTACTTCGTGCACAAGTTATGGGGACGCTTATGGCAGGCTTCACTCTGCTTGGACGGAGAGCTCATTCGCAGAGTGCTTTGTGCTGGACAGCCATAATGACACTTATTATGGATCCGACTGTGTCTATGAGCATAGGTTTTATGCTGTCGTGTGCAGCAGTTCTAGGAATAGTAGCCCTCTCAGAGCGATGTAAAGCAATACTTGACCATTGGTTTACAAAATCGTGGAGTAATGCAATCAGCGTTACGCTTTGTGCACAGATATGCACCCTTCCTATTACCGTAGTGCTCGCGCCTGATGTCCCTGTATATGCTGTACTTGCCAATATGCTCATAAGCATTCCTATGGATATAGCAACTCTATGCGGCATTATGAGCCTTGTGACAAGCTGGATAAGTCCACACATAGGGTTTGGCTGTGCGTGGTGCGCTGGTGTGGCGACGACCATCATGGCGCGCATCTGCGAATGGGTTGCAACCTTGCCATGCGCTGTGGTTCATTGCACGCCGATTCAAATGTGTGCATTTTACGGCCTGGGCATAATTTTAGGAGGTCTTTTGGCAATGCTTATAAGAGGTATAAAAAGACACATCCTCTTTGAAAGTATGTATCACAGAACGATAAAGGAGCAGATGCGTATATGGCGTAAAGACATCATTGCTTACTTGACAAGTGATTCACACAGATAAGTTAGGAGTTGCAGGTATAGAGGAAGTTAGCATACAGATGCGTAAAAGTTACGGGAAAGGCAAGTGACTACGTGGAGATTGTCCACGCTGACAAGGAAATTAGAGACATGACGTTGAGCGCAGTTTATGTAGTAAATGGGGGGGATGAGTACCTTAATTCCCAAAGACTACACGCACTTATACATGATGTGAGTATCCAGATTCCTCATATGGAACGTATTGATGCAGATGCGGCGATGATGGATGAATATGCTTTTGTGGAAGCTATCAGCCCATCACTACTCTCCGACGGAGCGTTACTGTGTATAGATAACCTTGAGAATGCTTCTGAAAAGCTTACTGCTGAGATTGAAAAATTTGCTCAGAAACATCGTGTTTATGCAGTGGGCGATTCTGTAGTTATTTGTCGCAAGAATCCGGGGCAGAAAGGTTCCGGCATTGTTAATCGTCTCAAGAAGGCAAAAGCACAGATTATCGACGTTCCTCAGCTCAAAAATAGTCGTGATTATAAGTCGTTTATCACGGGTGAACTCGAAAAGCGCGGACGTTTTATGAGATCAGATGCTATGGAACTCATTGCAGGAGTGCTCACGGGGCGCACAGGTGAGATTGCATCCTTATGTGAGCAGCTATGCAACGACTTCGATGAGAACCCATTGACAGTAGATATTGTCTCGCAGTACCTTATCGCAAATCCTCAGGTAACGGGCTTTAATGTAGCAGATAAAGCTATGGCTGGTAATGTGGCGGGAGCCATCATTGACATGCGCAACGCTGTGCTTCAAGGTACGCAGCCCATTGCTATCATCGGAGCATTAGCAGCGAATATACGTAATATTGCAAAAGTAGCAGCTGTAGAAAGCGGTCAAGTGAGCCGAGAAGAAGTCAAAATGACGAATTCGTGGCTGTACAGTAGAGCACGCGGAAATTTACGCGGTTGGACGTCGCAAGGTCTTGCTGCATGCATTCAGATGCTTGCATGGGCGGACGAACAGTGTAAGACGTCAGGTGCTGACCCGTTGTATGCACTTGAGAAGGTACTAGAGGCTATCGCTTCGCATGGTCGCGTTACGGTATCGGAGATGAATTCATGAATTTTTGTGTGAGTATTAATGTACCTACTGCACAACAGATGCATGAGCTGGGAAGGCGTGTAGCACAGCTTTTGCAAGGTGGAGATGTAGTTACGCTTTCGGGGCCATTAGGCGCAGGAAAGACAACATTTGCGCAGGGAGTAGGCGAAGGACTAAAAATCGGAGAGCCGATAGTATCACCAACTTTCACCATCGCACGTGAACTTGACGGATTATTTGCTGACGGTCAGCATGCTCATATGGTTCACGTTGACGCCTATCGAGTACCTGGTTCAGACAATGATGACGCTATGGCAGGGCTCACTGATGAACAGAAAACACGGCGCGCCATCAATCGTCTCTTGGATGAGCTTGAGTCTTTGGGACTTGATGAAATTCTTGAAGACCCCGACGACTCAACGGTGATTCTCATTGAGTGGGGTGCAATGATGGCATCTGTTCTTTCGCCAGACAGACTTGATATATCTATCGACCGCAGTATCGAATCAGATACAACAATGAATGCCGATGAACTTACGAGTGACGGTGCGCGTACTGTAATCTTGACAGCGCATAGCGACTCGTGGATTGAACGTTTGAATACTTTGGAGAAGTGAATTATGACATTTATACCTGCGTCGCATATGGTAACTGCGCTCCACGCTCTGTTTGACGCCGACATGATAACTTCCTTGTATAGCGAACCGACTCTCGTCATTGACACCTCGTACGGCTCGACGGTAGGAATTGTGGGGTATGAACCGCTATATGAGGCTGATTCGCGATCGCATGTAGAATTACTAGAACCGCACATTGCGCGGGTAATGGAACAGGCAAATCTGACTCCGCATGAGGTGCAACGTATCATCGTCGGCACAGGTCCAGCTCCATTTACAGGACTTCGCGCGGGAATTGTCGCGGCTCGTGCTATGGCGTTTGCTACTCATGCTCAGATACTCGGAATGGATGTGCTGAGCATTCAGAATGCGTGGAATAGACTTGAGCAGGCGAATATGGCACAATTCGAATCTTCTTCACATGCAAAGCAAAAAATACACTATACATTAGCTGTCAACGATGCCCGCCGTAAACAGTTGTACTTCGCATTGTACGATGACATGGGCAATGAGCTTCTTGCAAAAGATATAGATTTCGCAGAGCATATTGCTGAACGTGTGGTGGCGATACTGGATCATACTTGTATGAGTAGCGATGTGCTCATAGACATTATCGGTCATGGTGCAACGAAATATAAGGATGCATGGACCGAACTTCCAACTGGTGAGATTAGGGAGGAATCGGTGCTTCACGATGCAAAAGCTGCTGGACTCGCTATCACGGCAGCTTGCGCAGTACGTGCTCAGCATGAGGGTAAGAGCATATCAGATGAGCCACTATATTTGCGTCGCCCCGACGTTACGATTCCAGCGCCACAGAAACACATTCTCGGACAGACAGCAATTTCAATGCCCGTAGGCGGACGTCGATAGTAACGATGATGCAAGATATGCAATCTTCATATTCCGAGTATTTTCCTGAGAGACTCGATTTACCTGCTGTTGATGATACCGATATCGATGCGATTGCTGAGCTTGAACAAGAATTATTTGGGCAAGGTGCATGGAGTAGGGCAGCAGTGGAGCAGGAATTTTTAGCACCAGACAGAACGTATTTTGTCGTGCGTAATGATGAGCGGCGTATTATTGCGTATGCTGGATTTTGGTTTGACGGTGATGATGCAGAAATTATGACGATTGGCGTAGAGGAATCCTACCAAGGCAGACATATTGCAGTGCGCCTTATGAAAGCAATGAAAGAGGAAGCACGCACATGCGGCGCGCAAAGAATGCTTCTTGAGGTTGCTGTAAATAATGCTCCGGCGTTGGCGCTATATGAAAAATATGGTTTTACTACTATCGGCGTGCGAAAGCATTACTATCAGCCTGAGAACGTTGACGCATACACTATGGCTTGCACTATCGATAAAGAAAATAGCAGGCTACTCAGGAATCCTGTAGGGTTTAGTATAAAGTAGGCATGATGAGTGAACCAGTAATTTTAGGCATCGAATCAACGTGCGATGAGACAGCCGCAGCAGTTGTGCGTGGAAAAACTTTGCTATCTAACGTCGTTGCTTCATCTATGGATGAGCACGCGCGCTATGGTGGTGTCATACCTGAAATCGCCTCACGAGCACATGCTGAGTCATTCGTGCCTGTGGTTTCACAAGCGCTTGCTGATGCCCATATGGAGTTAAGTGATGTTGATGCTATTGCAGTGTCAGCAGGACCTGGCTTGGCTGGATGTCTAGCTGTGGGAGTTTCTGGGGCGAAGTCGCTTGCGTATGCTGCAAATAAGCCAATTTACGGCATTAACCACGTGATTGGGCATGTCGCTGTCACACAATTACAATTTGGTCAGGTACCTGCTAACACACTTGCGTTGATAGTATCAGGCGGACATACTTCTGTACTTCGCGTGAATAATATTGCGACAGATGTTTCTGTGGTAGGTACTACGCTTGATGATGCTGCAGGGGAGTGTTTCGATAAAGTAGCTCGTCTGCTCGGTTTTCCGTATCCAGGCGGGCCTCATATCGATCGTCATGCGCGTCAAGGCAATCCTCATGCATTGCGGGTGCCACAGGGGCTAACTCAGGGCAAAGCAGCTGCTGAGCATCCTTATGATTTTAGTTTTTCCGGTGTGAAGACTGCTGTAGCGCGGTGGATTGAGTCTGAAACTGCTCAAGGTCATGCTATAAATGTTGACGATGTATGTGCGGCGTTGGCAGATTCGGTCGCAACTGTACTTTCAAAGAAAACAATGGCTGCAGCTGCACATCTAGATTCTCAAACAGTCATTGTCGGTGGTGGTTTTTCCGCAAATTCACAGTTACGTACAGCGCTTATAAAAGCGGGACAAGAGCATGGTGTAGAGGTACGAGTGCCGGAGCTGAGATTATGCACAGACAATGGAGCGATGGTTGCTATGCTTGGTTCTAATCTCGTTGAAGCAGGAGTGAAGCCATCTCGCCCTGATTTCTCGATTGATTCGTCGATGAGCCTGGGCAGGATTTGCATGGATTAAAAGTTTATGAGTCTAATTGTGTGCTGTTATACGCATTCTGGTATGTGTATAACAGCACACTTTATATATAGGTTATATAGCGTCTAAAGCCGTAAGTCCAATGTCGAGGCATTGAATTCCCTATAATGGGGGGAGTCGATATACACAAAAGCCTCGGACGAAACCGAGGCTTTTAGTCTGTGCGCCGAACAGGATTCGAACCTGCAACCTTCTGATCCGTAGTCAGATGCTCTAATCCGTTGGGCTATCGGCGCAGTGCTTGAAGTCTTAACTTCAAGCAACTCGTATATAATAACCACTGCTTTAGGATATGTGCAAATCGGCGTGTTGCATAGAGATGTAGCATAAAAATAAATTCACTATTTCATCTGTCTTGCTTGATTCCTACTGCGATGTGGGTGTAAAACCAAATGTAAGCTCAGGCGTAATGTGAAGCAATACTGTATGATAGAAGGACGAAATCGTTGGAATTTAACTAGAATGGAGTGCTATGGCCATACAGCATAATAAGCCGAGTAGCGCCTCTCGTCGTCATAAGATTTCTCGGTTGGCAGCACACCTTAAACGCATTGCTGCGTCAGATCGCGTCTCTGGCTTGATTATGCTTAGTTTTGCACTTGCTGGTTTTATCATTGCAAATATTCCAGGTGTCTCTAGAAGTTTTGAAAGCCTTCGTTCTTTTGTTATTTCTATCCCTCTTACGGATTTGCATCTGAGCGTAGATGGTTGGGTTCAAGATGCGATTCTTACTATTTTCTTCCTCGTTGTCGGACTGGACCTTAAGCAGGAGCTCACTACCGGATCTTTATCGAATATACGCGCTGCAGCCGTGCCCATGATTGCGGCTGTCGGTGGCATGCTTGTCCCGCCGGTATTTTTCCTTGCAACGACGTGGATAGGGTCGTTAGGGAAAAATGGTGTAGAGACAGTGGCTAACGGACAGATTTTTCCGTGGAACATAGTTTCACAAGGATGGGCGGTGCCAACGGCGACAGACATTGCATTCTCTCTTGCAGTACTTGCGTTATTTGCTCAGGCTCTGCCAGGAGCATTGCGCGCATTTCTTATGACACTTGCTACCGTAGATGATTTGCTTGGTATCATCCTCATCGCTGTGCTTTTCTCTGACCTGCGAAGTGGATGGTGGACTTTGGGGATTATTGCTGGAGCTTTTATCTGGGCGTGGGCTATCCGTCGCAAAAATGTCCCGTGGGTACTAGTAATTCTATCGGGACTACTGATGTGGTATAGCATGCATGAGCTTGGTGTGCATCCTACGCTTGCTGGTGTGCTTGCCGGGCTTTTGACGCCGTCTCGTCCTATACACGGTGATCATGATGCACGTGCTGAGCGTTATTTGGAGAAATTACAGCCTTTCTCTGCGCTTGTAGCCCTTCCAATTTTTGCATTTTTCGCTACGGGTATACATTTTGAAACTCTAAGTTTTAACCTTTTCGTATCTCCTGTTGTGCTAGGTATTGTCATTGCGCTTGTCGTGGGTAAACCTCTTGGCATCATTACGGCATCATGGATTTCTACACATGTATTCAAATTAAGATTAGCGGCGGGGCTTAAGGTACGCGACCTAGTTCCTATTGCCACAGCGTGTGGTATTGGATTCACAGTTGCCTTCTTGATGGCTTCTCTCGCGTTCGAGCAGCCTGAGCTCAGTAATGAAGCGCGCTTTGGTGTGCTTGTCGGATCGCTGATATCTGCGATTATTGGTTCTGTCTTGCTGAGTCGACAGTCAAATAAGTATAGTGCGCTCAAGCTCAAGGCAACCATTCATGACACAGCACAGTCGTAAGATTATGTAGAAGAGGTGGTAGACCATGGCATTTACACGTGAATTTGATACTGATGTTGAGTCTTTTACTCAAGATGAGTTGTATGAAGTCGAAGATATCAAGAGGCTTGAGCGTATTCATAACGAGTTTAGGGATGGCTTTTCATTGCTTGGTCATCTCGGTCCAGCGATTTGTGTTTTTGGGTCAGCGCGTATCAAACCGGATTCGGTAGAGTATGAGCAAGGTCGTATGATTGGTTCTCTCCTTGCGCAGAAAGGCTATGCTGTCATTACGGGTGGTGGTCCTGGAGCAATGGAAGCGGCAAATCGTGGTGCTTATGAGCATGGAGGAATGTCTGTCGGCATCGGAATCGAGTTACCACACGAGCAGGGAATTAATGAGTACGTCACTCTTAAGATGAACTGTCATTATTTTTTTACACGCAAAACTATGTTTATGCGCTACTGTGATGGCCTGATTGTTCTACCTGGCGGTTTCGGCACATTTGATGAGCTCTTTGAAGCAGAGACTTTAGTCCAGACTCATAAAACACACACACGCCCTATTGTGCTAATTGGTACGAAGTATTGGAGCGGGTTAATTAAGTGGATTCGTGATACAGTGTGTCCTTCAGGGAAAATATCACGAGAAGATGTAAATCGCTTAATTGTGACAGACGACGTGCATGAAGCGGTCCGTCTTGCTACACAAAATTTAGAACCCCTTCATAGCTAGCACCGCTAGCATCAAAACTAGTACAGAAATTTCTATACTAGTTTTTAGTGTGTAACAGCGAGTAACAAACCTGTTCCCACACTGATTAATGAAGTGTCATAAGCGTTGCTTTCCATAAGTTCCTTAATAATTGTGCGCATAGTCACAGCTTTTTCACTTCTATCTGCGGCATTAGGGACCCCACCCTTGCAGTCGGGTGACATCAGCGCCATAACGTCAGTGAGGATAAGTATGCCTCCAGAACGCAGAAGCCGCTGCGCATCAGATACGGCTGCCTCATAATTGTGTGGTAGTGATGAGACGAGGATCATATCGTAGTCATGAGCATTAAGACGCGGAAGAAAAACCTGCGCGTCAGCATTCACGCAACGAAGTTTCGTCGATGATGTCTCATCAATAGCATCAAATATGTCACGAGTACGCTGAGAAACTTGTGCCGACGAGGTGACCACCGTAATTTGGCCTTCATGATTCATCCCGTCTGCGAGAGCTGGAATTTCCATACCGCTGCCAACCCCGATGATGAGAGTTGTACGGGCGTGCATGAGACGCGCCTGGAGCCTTATAAAGTGAGCTTGAGAACTAGAAATTATGCCGCTTTCATGTGCATCATGCTCAGCGGTTTGGCGAATTTTTGTACTGAGAGCATCGTCAAAATCGTAGCTGGTTTCTTCAATGAATTTCCATGCTGAAGAGATTTGAGAATACATTGTGCTATTCATACGCTCATTGTATCTTTAAGGCATGAGTTCAATTCATACCGATGCTAGAGATACAGATGAAAGTTTCTTTCTTAAGCCTTTCAATGAACGTGTCTATGACATTGTCAAGCGCATTCCCCGAGGGAAGGTTGCTACATATGGACAGATAGCGGCGTTGATAGGATCCCCTCGCGCGTCTCGTTTCGTCGGATTTGCTTTACATGCGAATCCTGAGCAAGGTGTGATTCCCTGTCATAGAGTAGTTTTTAAGTCAGGCGCATTAGCTCCCGGATTTGCTTTCGGCGGTCCGGATCGGCAGCGAAAGTTACTCGAAGATGAGGGAGTAAGATTTATTGATTCAGGAGAGCAGGTTGTGGTGGATTTATCTCAATGTCGGTGGAAGGCATAAGGCGTTCATGTGGACTATGGCAGAAGTCCTCTAGCGAGTGAGCTGACACGAGGATACTGGCTTTCCCATCGTAGATAAGACGATTGCACCCGGTGTTATATGGGGTGTTAATATTTCCTGGTGCTGCCACGACTGTTCGATTAAGATCTGCTGCCCACGTGGCGGTGTTAAGTGCACCAGAACGATGCTGCGCTTGGGCTATAAGCGTGACAGAACTCATCGCGGCTATGAGACGATTACGTTTAAGGAAACGGTACGGCTCGGGAATGACGTTTGGTGGAAGCTCACTGATGATGGCTCCGTCATACTCTTGTATTCGTTGAAAGAGCGTGGCGTTGCGTGCAGGTCCGATATGGTTGAGACCTCCGGCCATGATAGCGATAGTTCTTCCAGCGCAGTGCGAATTTTCATCTGCACTAATTGCTCCCCAGTGTGCTGCTGCATCGGTTCCCATTGCACCACCTGAGATGACGAGATGCCCATGATTTGCCGCACTTTTAGCAGCGTTGAAAGCAGTCGTTCTGCCGTATGCGTCAACGTTTCGCGATCCTACAATACTTATCGGTTCCGGGCATGAAACAAGTGCATGCATGTCTCCTAGACCCCATAGGCAAAGGGGAACGTCCTCGTCAGTATGTAGCGGCAGGTCTGAAAATTGTTCTGGCCAGCATGATTCATGAGGACAGATAAGCCAATAATTATAATTTTGTGTGAGTGTACACGATAAAGCGGAAAAGCTCATGTGAGCATACGGTCTCAATGCTATCAGCCATGGTACTATGCACTTATCGAGTGCTCTCATAAGTGAGCCATGTTCATCTTGCTTACGCAGTAGACATGATAGATCGTTGTAGTCAGGAACCATAAAACTACGCTCATAAAGGATAGCTAATTCTTGCAGCCTATGAACAAGTTTGACCACGTCGCCATTCTCAAATGTGTGGATGAGATGGCTCATCACGGGGTCACTTCCGTTTGCTATCAAAGTGAGAAGTCCGCGACTTGTAGCTTGCAATGATGGTTTGGGGATAAATGACATGAGAACTCCTCAAAGGGGAATGTGCTGTAAAGATAAAAGCGGTACTAAATATCGGGAAGGTATAAGCGTGTCGCGCATTCTAAATCGTCATCCGTAGGCTGGGTGCGTCCGAAGATGTCTGCTATAGTCCAAGAAATTCGTAAGATTTTGTGAGCTCCACGGATACTGATTTCTTCTGATTCAAGCAGATGGTTGGTGTGAGAAATAAGTCGCTCGGGAGTATTCTCCATAAGCCATGTCCCAGGTGCCTGAGCATTGGTGGACCACGGGCATGACTGAAAACGGCGACATGCCTGCTTGCGAGCTTGCAGTACAGTATCTCTCATATGCTTGCTGTCAAAGGTCATATGGTCTCCAAGAAATGGACTATACGAGTCATTGTGACAGTGAGGCTTATCGAGAGTTTTTAGAGAAGGTACATTGATTTTAATATCGATACGATCTTTAATCGGCTGGCTAATGCGGTTGTTGTACCGGCGAAGCTCTATTGGTTGGCATTCGCATATCTTAGTACTATTCCATAAATTCCCGCATGGGCAGGGATTCTGTGCAAGTATGAGCATGAACTGTGCAGGAAGAACTACGTTTGCTTTCATTCGAGAAAGAGTAATGCTACCGGTTTCAAGTGGGATTCTTAGGCTCTGAAGTACAGTATGCTTAAACTCAGGCGCTTCATCAAGGAAGAGTACGCCACGGTGCGCAAGAGTCATCGCTCCGGCTACAATACGATTTCCATTTGCTCCTCCTGCAAGAGCGCTGAGCGTGGCATTATGTTGCACTGATGCAAAAGGTGGCGTGTGGCTGAGGGGGATAGCAATCGGTAGACCTTGCGCAGAACGAATACATGCCACTTCTGTGGCTTGCGTATCGTTGAGAGGGGGAAGAATTGATGGTACCCGTTGAGCAAGCATAGATTTTCCCACTCCTGGTGGGCCTACAAGCATAACGTGATGCCCGCCGGCGGCGGCAATTTCGAGCTGCCATTTCGCATCAGTTTGCCCGATGACGTCATTGAAATCAGCATTCGAAGAAGATGGTTCTTGCATAGGAGCAGCAAACTGCTCAATGGGAGTTGTCGATGAAGCTGGATAGTGAACTGAAAAATGCTCATTAATGAGACTTGGCGGTGCGTTGAGCACTCGAAGAAGCTCATTGATGTGAGATACCGGAATGACCTTAATCCCAGGAACTAGCTGAGCCTCAGCTAGTTGACTTGCAGGAACATATGCTCGACTTATCTGGCATTGTGTAGCAAACTGCATAAGCGGTAACATTCCTACTACAGGGAGAATTGAGCCGTCGAGTGATAGTTCACCGAGGAAGACTGCATCGTTCAGTAGGTTTGGATTGATGCTGTGAGTGGCGGCAAAAATACTCACTGCTATACTCACGTCAAAGCTTGAACCGTGTTTGGGCAAAGATGCTGGAGTAAGATTGACAGTCACGCGAGTTTGTGGCCAGTGAAAATAGGTTGATTTACAGGCGGAGCGTACGCGCTCGCGAGCTTGAGAAACCGTTGAATCTGGAAGTCCGACCATCGTAAAGTAGGGAAGTCCCTGTGAAACGAAAGCTTGGACGGTGACGAGATGCGCCTTTAAGCCAGATAAGGCAATGGTTGAACAAGTACCGATATTCATTACAATATCCTCCTGACATGAGTAAGTTGAGTAACGTGCAAGCCTCGTACTGCTAGTTCTATAGCATCGAAGCGAACAAGCGTCGGAGAGGAATCTGCTTCCATCTTTTGTGATGAAAGCCAGAGAATGGCAGCTTTTCTCAGGTGTTGCTGCTTAGAAGCATCTATCGACTCTAATCCCGTCCCATAGGCTTGTGATGTACGGGTTTTCACTTCTACGAAAACGAGGAGAGAGTCTGTAGTTCCAGAAGGCTCAGGACATCTCGCTATGATATCAATCTCACCATAACGACAGTGCCAATTGCGCTCTATAATAGTCCAGCCTTGTTTAGTCAGATACTCACATGCATAATCTTCGCCGAATGCGCCAAGAGCTTGCGAATGAGCGCGCCGTGAAGGAATCCGCCTCACAGACGAGATTTGTGAAGATGAGTGTGTGGGGAGGCTATCTATTGTACGTGTTAAAGAAACTGCTGAAGTGTTCATATATCTAGTGGACCACTTCAGCAGCTCGAACCACAGCTAAAAACTTATATGTGAACGAATGTGAATAACCGTGTCGTTACTCAATCTCATGTTTACCGCTGTGTATGGCAGACAAGAGGGAATAAAATTGCGGGGTGCTCTCAGTCAGGTTTTGCTTATCAATCGACAAGATGAGTAAGCTCGCCCAGTACAAGTTCAAAACTTACCCCGCGCTCTTCAAAATGAGGCTGATTACGGGTGGACTCCATAGCAGAACGTACGAACTCACCTGCGATATGAGCCGATTCTTCCAAGGATTTTCCGGCCATGACTGCACCGCACAGCGAAGAAGCAAAAGCATCACCTGTACCATGAATCATGTACGGAAGTTTGTCATGAACGAGCTCGACTTTGTGGGCAGAGCCTCCTTCTTCGGTTGCTACAAAGTTGCGCAATTTACCATCGCCACGGTCGATGCCTTTAAGGACAATGTTATGCGCGCCAAGAGCAAAAAGTGCGTCCAGCACGGAGTTAACGTGATCATCAGAAATATTTTGCCCACTATACTCACTACGAGTCAGAATTGAAGCCTCAGTAAGGTTTGGCATGAGCACATCTGCGCCATGTGCGAGACGTCGAGTAGCATCGCATAACTCCTGCGTATATGTAGGATACATCTTTCCGCCATCTCCCATGACCGGATCGACGAAATGAAGAGCAGAAGGGTACTCTGAATAGAGTCGCTCCACAAGGTCAACTTGTGTAGGGGACCCTAAGAAACCAGAATAGACACCGTCGAGCTCGACATTTTCAGCTTTCCATGCATCAAGATAGTCGCTCAAAATGTCAGTAGTGTCATGGAAGGTATAGGTTTTGTACATCGTGTGTGCAGAGAAAAGTGCGGTAGGTACGGGGCAGACATCACATCCTACTGCGGAGAGGATAGGAATGGCAGCAGTTAATGAGCACTTACCATAGCCACACATATCGTGAACTGCTGCGATGCGTGGGATGTATAAAGGATTACGCTGATATAGTACGTGTGTATCTGTCATAGGGACCTCCGTAATTTGCAAATCGGCACAAGAGAGCACGATGCTGAACGTTTCTCTCACATTATCGCGTATGAGAAAACTTTGCTACTTGCAGTTCATATTTTCGGATTAACTGTGAGCTTATGCTTGAGTCTTGTCATAATGCTCGGGTATTTCTTAACGAGAATCTTAAGGAATCTCGCGCTGTCCTTCTACGGATATGACCTTCCCTGATCTATTTTTCTTGATATCTCTCTTAACTCGCGCGCAGCTTGACGGTCAAATTCGTCACCATGCTGAAGTTGTTCAGCTTTTCTATCAAGATGACTCTGGACGGCGAAATAAGAGATAAAGATGAGTAGTGCAATAATTCCTAATCCAATCAGTATTGCATGCCATGGAATGCTCATATTTACCCCCTTGATCCGGCACCTTCAACTGCCATACATTGACGTTGCTGTGTCGGTGTGCCCCAATTAAATACACCTCTACATGTTTCATGGGTAGGTACCCAATGATCGTAGCATTGATTCCCAATCATGAAGTCACAACGTTTTTCGAAAATTATGGGATCAGTGTAATAGGTTGAGAGCTCTGCTGCAGTTGCTGACGGAACTATAAATCCTAGACCTAGAATAATAGTAATTATTCCTAGAATGGATGAGAATTTACGATTCATTATTATCCTTTTCTTCCTCAAAAGTTCAAATTCTATGTTTTCTTCAGCCATGAAGAAAACATAGAAACAATTCTACTCTCCCCATAAAGATAAATCTTTTCAGTGATCGACCTTTGAGACTACCAAGAAGATTTTTGATACGACATGGAAATAAAGCTTCGAAAGTTACACAAAGAACTCCACGCAGAGAGGCATTTATAAAGCGTTATAAGCAAACATGATAGGTGCAAGCGTGTGTTGCCTTTCTTCGAAGCGTATGGTGAATCTCACCGTTGCATAAACAGTTTTACACAATATGAGAGGACCACCATGACTGATAATGCATACCGTTTTGAAACACTCCAGCTCCACGTCGGTCAGGAAGAGGCTGACCCTGCTACTGATTCACGCGCTGTCCCTATCTATCAGACTACGTCATACGTTTTTAAGAACTTTGACCATGCTGAAGCTCGTTTTAATCTTTCTGATGCAGGAAATATCTATGGGCGCCTGACAAACTCTACTCAAGACGTATTTGAGAAGCGTATTGCTGCTCTTGAGGGAGGCACAGCTGGTTTGGCTGTAGCATCTGGTGCATCCGCCGTGCATTATGCAGTGCGCAATATCACACAGAGTGGTGATCATATCGTTGCCGCAAATACTATTTATGGTGGTACTTACAACTTGCTTGCACATACACTTCCTCGTGATGGCATTACAACGACGTTCGTTGACCCGTCTGATCCTGAGAACTTTGAGAACGCCATCAAAGACAATACAAAGCTTGTTTTCTTTGAAACGTTTGGAAATCCGAATTCTGATTTGGTAGATTTTGAGGCAATTTCTCAGATTGCCCACCGTCATCATGTGCCAGTAATTGTTGACAATACGTTTGCTACACCTTATCTCTTCCGCCCGCTTGAGCACGGGGCAGATATCGTAGTTCACTCTGCGACGAAGTTCATCGGCGGACATGGTACTTCTTTGGGTGGTGTCATCGTCGAAGGGGGTACCTTTAACTGGGCTGAGGTGCCAGGTAAGTTCCCAACCTTGACAACTGCTGATCCAAGTTATCACGGGTTAAATTTCTATGAGGCACTAGGTGGGGCAGCGTTCGTCACCCGTGTTCGTGCCATTCTCCTTCGTGACACTGGTGCATGCATATCTCCATTTAATGCGTTCTTGCTCTTGCAAGGTACAGAGACCCTATCCTTGCGTGTTGAACGTCATGTAGATAATGCTCTGAAGGTAGTTAAATACTTACAAACTGTTCCAGAAGTTGCATCGGTGAGCCATCCAAGTATCGAAGGTCGTAAGGATAATGCTCTTTATAAGAAGTATTTCCCTCATGGTGCTGGCTCCATCTTTACCTTTGATATTAAAGGTGGCAAAGATGCTGCGAGAGTGTTCATTGACAATCTTAAGCTGTTTAGCCTCCTCGCCAACGTTGCAGATGTTAAGTCTTTGGTCGTTCATCCTGCATCAACGACACACTCGCAAGAAACGGAAGAAGAGCTTGTCGCTCAAGGAATTACCAATTCTACAATCCGTCTTTCTATCGGTACAGAGAATATTGATGATATTCTTGATGATTTGAAGGCGGGCTTCGCAGCTGTGCGAGCTGCAGGCCTTGCGCAGGAGTAGTGCTGAGCCAAATTTAAGCCGAGCTTTATATCTTCTTTCTCTCTTGTCATTCGTCGTATGAGACCTAGGACAAGAGAGAATCTAAATAGTCCTGTGCAAGTACATATGCAGCTCCAATGATGGCTTGATTGCTGTGACAGACACTTTTTATCACCGAGGGTGTCGTACCTGCCACAAGCTCAGGTATGAGAGTTTGGGGAGCAAGGGTGCGCGTGCGTGAGCGTAATTCTACAATGTCGGCACTATCCATATATTTTGCCACTTCACCTCCGATGATGACTGGTATGCGATGGACCATGCGGATGTTGTGGATAAGCAAAGCAAGGGAATTTTTATACGTGTCAAAGACGCGATTGGCGGCGTAGTCACCGTCGCGTATCGTGTTCATGAAGTTTTGGACAGATTGAGCCGGATGAGCAGTTGAGTGGAGCAATGCTTGTGCGCTGCAATAGAGGTTTGCGCATCCGTGCTGACCACAGTCGCACACTAAAGGTGAAGGACTGTCTAGGGGCGATAGGTGGGTTGATGATGAAGGCATATACGGATAGAGTGTCATATGCTCAACGAAACTTGCGTTTTTTACGTAACGGTAGTCCTCGATAAAAGCACTACTCATCGTGGTGTTGAGATACAGGCAGACTGCATGAGATATCTCGGGCATATAAAGCGTTTCGGCTGCCGCGAGTGCTAATGGTTCGCGCATGATGCGTACGGGGTAGGGGACGTGAGACTCAATCGCAGATTGAAGGAGCGTCTCACTAGAGTCATCTGTTGCCGCTTGCGAAGCAACAGTTACTCCAATGCCGCGGATGTGGCGCGTATCGATATGTGAAGTACAAATAAATTTTTCGATTGCTAGCGCAAGGCCATCATAGAAACTTGCCGTATGAAAATCCGTAAGGTTAAAAGAGTTGTGATGAACGACGTCGCCGCGTAAATTCGTTGCTATGAGATGAATAACGTTACTGCGTACCATTACGCCTATGCAGATACACCGTGAATATGCAAAACTATAAGAATCGGAAGGCCTGCCACCTTGAGAAGCGATATTTGAACGTGTGTGAGTGATATAGCGAAGCTCTTTGAGCTTTTTCAATGTATGAGCAATAGTAGTCATGCTCAAACCTGTGGTTTGTGCCAGTTCATTGCGAGAAATGCCTGAGTTGCGGATAATCAGTCTCAAAACATCATGCTCTGAGCTACTCAACTTTGACGATGCCATAAGGTGTACTCTAGCTGGAGGCAAACCTAATGTGTGGAAGGGCGTCTATCGTCATAAATCTGGTGTGACGGTGTATAAGGATTGTACTTATAGAGCAGCGCGTTTTCATAAGCAAACGCTACGATTTGTGAACGGTTCGTTGCATGAATTTTCGGTAGAATGTGCTTAATGTGCGTTTTGACAGTTTCTACAGAGATGTGGAGAGAACGAGCTACTTGCTCATTCGTTTCGCCTTCTGCAATCTGTATGATGACATCGCGCTCGCGCTGAGTAAGTTCATTAAACTCCTCATCAGCGAGACTGCTCCCGTGTGGAATGGTAGAAGAGTTAAGCGTGCGACTTACATATGCAGTGGAAGGAAGTGAACTAGAACTATTACGGTAAGCGGTGTCGTGGTGTGCTACTTCGCGGATGGTGGCGCATAAGTCATCTGCATCGATGTCTTTGAGCAGAAACTCACTCGCGCCGAACTCGTGCGCGTAGAAACGGTGTTTTGGCGAATCGTATGATGTCAGAATAATAACGTGAGTGTGAGGTAAAGCATGCTTAATAGCTTGCGTAGCCTGAATCCCATCTACGAACGGCATGCGTATATCCATGAGAATGACATCAGGATGAAGTGAATGTGCCATTTCAATAGCTTGATTGCCGTTATACGCTTGAGCAATGACATGAATTGTCGAATCGCGCTCTACGAGCATGCGAATACCTTCGTTGATGAGAGTTTGGTCTTCCACCACGATTACACGAATGGGATGGTCGTACACTTCACTCACTTTTTCACGCTAACATTTTGCGCTGTGCGACGTTATCCCTCGAATGAGGGATATGAGTTAAGCGTTACTATAGAGAGATAGATTCAGCATGAATAATTGCAAAGGAGCATGGAACATGGATCTACGTGACACGTACTTGCCTCATTCGGATAGTGCTAACGAGAGAGTTATTGACAGTGTACTTGCGAGTGATACATTCGATGGAGAATTTGCCATCTGCGATTCAGTCCGATATAAAGACGATGTTCCCCAAGCAGTTATGGACATTATTGCTCCGATGAGAGCAGAGCGTTTTGATGAAAAATATCCGCTCGTTGTATTCGTCCAAGGTAGCGGGTGGACGACTCCTCATCGTTTGTATGCCTTTGGAAGATTGCTTAATCTCAGTGCACGAGGATATGTTGTAGCAACTATTAGTCACCGTGACAGTTTACAAGGAGAAAACCCGTTTCCTGCCTACCTTGAGGATGTGAAATCTGCAATTCGATTCTTAAAGCTTCATGCTTCGCGATATCACATTGACAGTAAACGTGTGGGGATATGGGGAACTTCTTCTGGGGCAAATGCTGCGCTTCTTGTAGCTATGACAGCAGGTGATAAACGATATGATGACGGCACGAATTCTGGTATAAATGATGCCGTTGACTACGTTGTCTCATGCTTTGCGCCGAGCGATATTTATGGCATTTTGAGCGGAGAAGAGCGTAATCCTAGCCCAGATATCGTCGGTTGTGAGAAGCCTATCGTCGGTATGAGTCAGACTCAAAGCTGGGATAATACTGATGAAATTATTCGTCAGAGAGCATGGGATATGAGTCCTGTACGTATTGTCTCACACCAGAAAAAGTATCCTCCTTTGCTGCTCCTTCACGGTGATGCTGACGAGATTGTCAATATCGACGAGACATTAAAGCTCTATCATCTGCTTCGTGATACAGGTAGTGATGTGCGTTGTATAAAAGTACGAGGAGGTGAGCATGAGGGAAACTTTTGGAGCAGCGCGGTAGATAACGTGATTTATGACTTTATTGACGATCATGCGGACAAACAGTTGTAAGGTCAGAATCTGGCGTAGATGCTGAGGTATTTTGCGGAATGAAAGTCTGCGTGGAGTCTCTGACGACAAGACGCGTGGGGAGTATCGCACGTTTTGTAAGAGTTTTTTGATGTTTCTGCTGTGCTGAAATCATTTCGAGGGCAGACTGCGCCATCAAATCTATCGGCTGGCGAACGGTAGTCAATTGTGGGCTCAAAAATTGCGCACTTTGGATATCGTCAAATCCTACAATGGATAAATCGTTGGGGATGGAGATATTTAAGCGTCGCGCAGCTTCATAGAGAGCCATGCATTGCAAATCGCTGGATCCGAAAATGGCGCTTGGGCGGTTTTCTTGTGATAAGAGACTCATGGCGGGCTTAAAGGAGGATAGAGTGTTGAAAGTTCCCTCTCGTACGACAGATGGGTCGAAATCTAAATGAGCTTCATCGAGTGCTGCTTTATAACCGTCAAATCTCGCTCGGGAACATAGCATGGACATCGGTCCCGTCAGAATTCCGATGCGTGTATGCCCAAGCTCTATGAGATGGCGTGTGGCAGCAAGCCCTCCAGTCCAGTCATCTGCTTGAACGGAGTAATCTGCGGCATTGGGGTTTCCAGCAGGGTCAAGTATGACATAGGGGATATGATGCTCGTCGAGTTTTTTGTGTTCCACGCTAGTAAGTTTGGAGAACACGAGAATGACTCCGTATGGTGCGCGCCGAATGACGCCATTGATCCAATCGCTATCAGGGTGCGTGCGGTCTCCGCTCTCGGTTGCAATGACACTGAGTCCATAAGGTTTTGCGCTGTTGAGTACGCTACGCAGTACTTCAAGACTCCATACAGTGTCGTAAGACTGGAGAACGACTTCGATGTAACTGCTTTTTGCAGATAAATTTGTGCGGCGGGCATAGTGTGCTTGCTTTAAGGCGTGTGTAATCACTTCGCGCGTTTCCGGTGCAACGTCTGAGCGCCCATTGAGCACCTTTGATACAGTCGCGATAGAGTATCCGGTTTCCTCGGCGATATCGGATAATTGTTTCTGAGAATTTACATGCGATGAGTGTGATGTCATGGGAGTATTCTTTCCGCAATACGGTACGCTATGTGGCGCGCGACGTAGCGTTACAAAGGGCTTCGTAAAGCTACTAACAGTGTTTGCTAACGCGCTTATGCTAATAAGTTTACGAAAGTTTCGAATTTTTTCAAAATTATTGTAGGGGAATTTCTCTTAAAGCATTGAAAATTAGCCTGTGATGTGGCAGATGGAGCAATGAGATACATAGAGTAATAGTTTGATGAGTTGACTAATTAAGTTCAAGATAATACCATGAAATTGTCGGAAAAATAGAGAAAGTGGTAGTGAAAATTGTTATAAATCTCTTCCAAAGATGGAGGAGAAGAAAAAACTTCTATCATATTCTCGAAAGTTTCGAAAGTTACCAATGATGGTAGTGTGTTAGGAGAAAGACAATGAAGTTTCAACAGATAGCTGCAGCAGGTTTAGCTGCTGTGACGCTCGTCAGCATGGCGGCATGCTCAAGTTCTTCTAGCGGCAGCGCTGATGGAAAGACAGAGGTTGTTGTATGGCAGAATTCCACCACCGGCGATGGTGTTAAGTTCTGGAAAGATGCTGCTAAGGACTATATGACAAAGAATCCTAAGGTCAACGTCAAGATTGAGGCGATTCAGAATGAGGATATGGATGGAAAGCTTCAGACAGCTTTGCAGGATCCTGATTCCGCGCCAGATATTTTCCTTAGTCGTGGAGGGCAGAAGCTTCGCGATCAGGTTGAAGCTGGTCAGGTTATGGATATTACTGACAAGCTGAGCAGTAATGCAAAGAAAGAGATGAAGATTGCACTGACGTCACAGACTATCGACGGCAAGATTTATGGTATGCCATTAGATGCATTGCCTGGTGGTTTCTGGTACTCGAAAGATTTGTTTGCGAAGGCAGGCATTACTCAAACTCCTACGACGTGGGCAGAATTTACAGATGCAGTAGCAAAGTTGAAAGCTGCTGGCATTACACCGATTGCTTTGGGAGGTAAAGACGCGTGGCCTGCTGCGCATTGGTACTATTGGTTTGCATTGCGTGAGTGCTCATCTAAAGCGTTTACTCAGGCGCAGAAGACCAAGAATTTCTCGGATAAATGCTGGGTCCGTGCAGGCGAAGATGTTCAGAAACTCAAGGATTTGAATGCGTTCAACGATGGCTACTTGACTACTCCTGCACAGCAGGGTGCAAGCTCATCAGCAGGTTTGATTGCAAACCACATGGCAGCGATGGAGCTTATGGGGTCTTGGGATCCGGGCGTAATTCGTGATTTGACTCCTGATAAGAAGGATATGAAGGACCTCGGCTACTTTGCTTTCCCTAAGATCGATGGAGGTCAGGGTGACCCTACTGCGATTATGGGTGGAGCAGATGCCATGGCTGTCAGTGCGAATGCTCCAAAAGAAGCCGTAGACTTCCTCAATTTTATTTCGACGAAGGAATATCAGGAAAAGTATGCTACTGCGTTCGCTACGATTCCTGCCGCTGAGAGTGCTCAAGGTGTCTTGACGAATCCTGCGATTCTTGAGGCTATGGATGTCTACAAGAAAGCAAGTTCAGAGTCCTTGTGGCTTGATACGGTCCTTGGTCAGAATGTGGGTAATGCGCTTAATGAGGGCGTAGTGAACTTACTTGCAGGCAAAGGAACTGCGACTGACATTATCAAAACAGTAGAAGCTGCAGCAAAGAAGGGATAAGTCTAAGGGATAAATCTAAAGACTAGACGTGTTTAGCGAAGCTAGACATCGCATATGTGCAGGACTGCGTTAAGCAGATGCAGTATTCCCATTCATCGGACCTAGCGTAGTCCTGCTCCTTCCAATAAATGACGTTGTAAACCATTCTTTAATTGTTATGTGACATGTGAGTCAAGGGAGACTATCATGAGTGCGACACACATTAAAGCTCGATCGCGAGTTTCTTCTATACGCAAAGATAAGCTTCAAAAAGGCATTGAGATTGCTGTCCTTTCGGGACCAGCGCTGATAATGTTCCTTGGCTTTGTCATCTTGCCAGTGTTTATGGCAGCATACTATGGCTTCTTTAAGTGGAAGGGGTATGGAAAGCCAAATGTTAACGGTACATTCATAGGTTTGCAGAACTATGTGGTCATCTTCCAAGATGCGAATTTCCAGCAGGCATTTTTACATACCATGCTCATCTTGGTGGCGTCCCTCGTAATTCAGGCACCGTTAGCAATTTTGTTTGCGCTCTTACTAAATCAGAAGTTTAAGGGGCGCGCTATCATTCGTACTCTTATCTTTGTGCCGTATGTGGTCTCTGAAGTAATCGTAGGTACAGGTTGGTCGTTAATGCTTCAAACAACCGGTGCTGTCAATGCGATTTTGAAGAGTTGGGGTTTGCCTGGCGCTGATTGGATTTCTGATCCTAAGATTGCGTTTTGGACGTTGATGCTTATCATCACATGGAAATATATAGGCTTCGCTGTGATATTGATGATTGCAGGTATGCAGTCTATTCCAGAAGACTTATATGAGGCTGCAAAAGTTGACGGGGCTGGTTTCTGGCAGCAGCAGTGGAGCATTACTCTTCCATTGCTCGCTCCGACTATTCGTATTTGGGCATTTATGTCTATCATTGGTTCGCTTCAGCTCTTCGACTTGGTCTATATCATTTGGGGACAATATGTCTCGTCGACTGCAGGCACATCCACTATGGCGACCTACATGGTGCGCGAAGGAAGATTGGCAAATAATTACGGTTATGGTTCAGCAGTTGCAGTCGTGATTTTCGTCATTTCTCTCGTTATCGCATTAAGCTATCAACATTTTGTGCTGAATAGAGATCTTGATGGTGCGATTACAACACGGGAAAATACTGTAAAAAATAGGAAGAACGGTAAGAAGGTGGCACGATGAGTGTACGTTCATCACAGCATACATATGATCCACTGAAGATGCGTAAGTCCCAGAAGACGCCATGGGGGCATCCGGTAGTATATCTGCTATCTTTCATTCTTGTTCTTATCTGCATACTTCCAGTGGTATACATCATCATCGGAGGATTTAGGACAAATTCTCAGATTACTCGAGATCCTGCTGGTCTTCCAAACCCGTGGAATCTAGAGAACTATCGTGTGGTTTTTACCTCGAATATATTTTGGCATGAGCTTGTCAATTCGCTGATCGTTTCTGTAGCAACCATGGTAGGGATTGTCGTACTGAGCCTCATGGTGAGTTTTGTACTTGCGCGATATAATTTCCGGTTGCGTAATGTGATGTATTCGCTCTTTGCGGCAGGAATGATGTTCCCTATAACGGTAGCAATTACGCCGTTATATTTGCTACTCAAACAATTACATTTACTCAATTCTCATGCCGGACTCATTTTGCCACAGATTGCATTCGGTCTGCCTCAAGCAATTATTATCTTGGTCCCATTCTTGCAATCGATACCGCAAGAGCTTGAGGAAGCTGCAATGATTGACGGTTCTTCACGCTTGGGATTCTTCTTCCGTATGGTACTTCCGCTGAGTTGGCCGGGTGTAGCGACGGTTGGTATTTTAGCCTTCGTCGCAAGCTGGAATGCGTACATGTTACCGCTGTTCTTACTCAATGACTCATCAAAGTATACATTACCGCTGGGCGTACAGATGTTTAGCACTCAGCACTCTGTAGATACGGCGCAAGTACTGGCATTTACAGCATTGAGCATGATTCCTGCGCTGATCTGTTTCACTATTTTCCAGAAGAAGATAGTAGGCGGACTAGCAGGCGCAGTCAAAGGTTAAGAGCAATTAAGATGTGTGGCGGGCTGTTTTCGTCGTCACTCACAGCCCGTCACTTCTTTTCATACGATTTATTTTCTATCCATTTCTTCATCGGAGAGGAAAATATAATGAAGATTTCTAATCCTGTACTCCCAGGTTTTAACGCAGATCCGTCAATGATTCGTGTAGGAGACACCTACTATATCGCAAATTCGACATTTGAATGGTTCCCAGGCGTTCGTTTGCATGAATCACAAGATATGATTCACTGGAGCCTTATACCGAGTCCACTCACGAGACCTGAACAAATTGACATGCGCGGTGTACCGTCTTCTGGAGGAGTGTGGGCTCCTGACTTAAGTTATGCTGATGGTAAATTTTGGTTGGTCTATTCGAATATTTCGATGGTAGATGGCGCCTTTAAGGATGGTACTAACTATCTTGTTACTGCCGAAGATATACGCGGACCGTGGTCTGACCCGATTCGCTTAAATTTTACCGGTTTTGATGCATCGCTATTTCACGATGATGATGGACGTAAATATTTAGTTCAGCAAACGTGGGATTTTAGAGAGTATCATCATCCTTTCGATGGAATTACTCTGACAGAGTTTGATACGTCGACCATGACTCTCAAGCCTGAAACTGCGCGGACCATATGGCGCGGCACGAAAGCAAAACTTGTAGAGGGACCACATCTTTATAAAATTAACGGATATTATTATCTCTTCTGTGCAGAAGGAGGTACTGTCTATACGCATCAGGAGTCCGTGGCTCGTTCACAAACCTTGGAAGCAATGAGCTTTGAGGGAATGCCGAGTAACCCATTCATTACGAATTTTGACACTCCTGATTCGTACTTACAAAAACAAGGGCATGGCGCTCTTGTAAATACTCCTTCAGGGCAGTGGTACTACGCATCTTTGTGCGCTCGCCCGTGGCATCACGACAATGAACCAGCATATGATCCGCGTGGATGGAGCACGCTAGGACGCGAGACATCTATTCAGCAAGTTGAATGGGATGATGACGGATGGCCGTACATCGTAGGTGGTCATGGCGGTCAACGTTATGTAGATGCTCCGCGTGATGGAATCGCAACAGATGTACCCAGCCATCACAATCAGCATGATGAATTTGACTCTCATAAACTCGACTTGAATTGGAATACTCTGCGTGTCCCGTTCACAGAGAAAATGGGGCACGTAGGAGACGGAGAACTTGTCCTTCATGGACAGGGCTCCCTAAGAAACCTGTTTGATTTGTCTCTTGTCGCGCGACGTTGGCAAGCTTTTAATTTTGACTCACACGTCTATCTCGAATTTAATCCCACAACATATATGGCAATGGCGGGATTAACGAACTACTATAACGATTTTTGCTGGTCATGGATCTATGTCACGTGGGATGAAAAACGCGAATGCCGAGTCATCGATGTAGCTCAAAATAACCGCCAGACATATACGACTTTCCTGCAAGATAAGGCAATCGCTATACCAGATGGTATCAGTGGTGTATGGCTAAAAACGAAAGTGCGTACTCAGTCGTATACGTATGAGTACTCCTTCGATGGGGAGAATTGGCATGAAATTCCAGTACAACTTGATGCAGCGCTTCTCTCTGATGAATATGTCAATCAAACTTATGGGGGGTTCTTTACGGGAGCGTTTGTAGGTTTGGCATGCGTCGATGTATCTGGGTATAGAGCAGATGCTCGCTTCAAACACTTCGACTATAAAGAGCAGAACGATACGTTGTAATAGTGTCAGTGAGAATCCTCATCCAGCTCATCCAGCGTTTGCCGTTTGAATGCGCTACACTTCATGTATGACTGAAATTTCACGCTATTACGTTCCGGGCTTACATGTGGTAGATAATGTCGTCAGTGTGCCTTTGCACTGGGAGTGGGACAGCTTGCTTACTCAGCCACCAGCTGAGACTTTCAGCGGTGAAGAAATCAAGATTTTCTATCGTGTGGTTACCTCTGCTGAGAATGTAAACCGTGATTTGCCGCTGATGATCTTCCTCCAAGGAGGGCCAGGCGGCATGGGTCCCCGACCTATGTCTGTAGATTCCATTCCATGGCTTAAAGAAGCTGTGAAACATTTTCGTGTGGTGCTCATCGATCAGCGAGGAACGGGACGCTCATCTCGCGTGGATTCACGTGTGATTCGTCGTCGTGGAGGCAATGCACAAGAGACGGCAACATTCCTCAAGAATTTTCTTGCAGACTCTATCATCCGTGACTGTGAATTCATCCGTCTTACTGAATTTAGCGGCAAGAAATGGGCGACTATGGGGCAGAGCTATGGTGGCTTCTTGACTATGACATATCTGTCGCTCTTCCCTCAAGCAGTTTCGGCAAGTTTTGTGACCGGTGGAATTCCACATATCCCTATGAATGCACATGAAGTGTATGAACATACTGTCCCGCGCATGATAGCAAAGACTCAGCAGTATTATGAGCGATATCCTGATGATGCGCAACGAGTAAGCCGCATTGCTGACATTATTGCTGAGGGGAATGTCACTCTTCCCAATGGCGACCCCGTATCTGTACGTCGCCTGCAAATGCTTGGCGCAGATTTCGGCATGAAGCCAAGCTTTGAACGGATGCATTGGACTATCGACACCGCGTTTAGTGAAGAAGATGGGAATGCAGGAAAAGTGCTTTCTGATGGTTTCCTCATGGAACTTTTCAGCAGTACTACATCGTACGGTGATGAATTGTACTGGGTACTCCAAGAATTTATCTATGCGCATGAGGATATTGCTCCCATTAATTGGGCAGCAAATGACGTTTTACGTCATACACCTGAGTTCGATGAGACGGCTCGCCCTGTCATACTCATCGGCGAAGCGGCACTCCCAGAAATTTTTGAGGAGGATAGTGCTCTTCGCGCCTTTAAGCCAGCAGTAGATGTCATGATGCAGGATACTCATTGGGGCACAATTTATGACATCAATCAGCTGGAGCGCAATGAGGTTCCAATACATTGTGCTGTGTATTTCAATGATATGTATGTCGACTCACATCTACAGCTCGACACACTATCTCGCGTAGGTAATTCCCATGCATGGGTAACGAGTGAGTTTGAGCATGACGGTGCTCGCACAGCCGATGTTTTTAAGCACTTGTATAACGAGGCATTAAGTCTTGGCGATTTGGAAGGTTTGCAGTAATGGCACAGACAGTTGGCTTTATCGGATTTGGAAATATGGCGACAGCTATCGTCGATGGATGGCGTAAGACGTGTACTGTGCGCGATATGAAAATCGTAGCATGCGCAGCACATTATCAAGCACTGCCTGCAAAAACACAGCCTCGTGGAGTTGAAGCAATGAAAAATGCTCGAGAGGTAGTGGATGCCAGCGATATCATCATCGTAGCGGTTAAACCGTATCAAATTGATGCTATTTTTAATGAATTTAAGGCTAGTGTTGACTGGGCGAGCAAGACTGTGATTTCTCTTGCTGCAGGAAAATTGAATTCATACTGGACTGATCTTCTTGGCGCTCAGTCTCATCACATCTCTACTATCCCTAATACTCCTATTGCTATCGGTGAGGGAGTCGTCGTTGCAGAGGCTACGCACACGCTGAGAGACAATGAGCTGGCGACTTTTCGCAAACTTTTTGATCCTATCGCAACAGTTGAATTTGTCGACGCTGCACATCTATCCGTAGCAGGTACATTAGTAGGGTGCGGACCAGCCTATGCAGCGATGTTCATGGAAGCATTAGCAGATGCAGGAGTGAAGTATGGTCTCGCTCGTGCGACCGCATATCGACTTGCTGCAGGTATGGTAAAGGGAGCGGGTGCCTTGCAGCTGGAAACAGGGCTTGCCCCTGCTGTAATGAAGGATGCTGTATGCTCCCCAGGAGGAACGACAATCCAGGGTGTCGCTGCTCTCGAGCAGACAGGATTCCGCGGTAGTGTCATCGCGGCAATTGATGCCGTAGAGGGTTCTCGTTAGGATAAGAGACATTATGGCATTAACAATTGGTATCGTCGGCTTGCCGAATGTTGGTAAGTCCACACTTTTTAACGCATTGACCCGCAACAATGTTTTAGCGGAAAACTATCCATTCGCGACTATCGAGCCAAATACAGGTATCGTCCCGCTCCCGGATTCGCGTTTGGCTGCTCTTGCTCCCATCGTCAACACCACAAAACTTGTCCCAGCGACAGTGACCTTTGTCGACATTGCAGGTATCGTCAAAGGCGCTTCTGAGGGTGAAGGCTTAGGCAATCAGTTCCTTGCAAATATTCGTGAAGCGGATGCTATCTGTGAAGTCACGCGAGTATTTAGCGACGATGACATCGTCCACGTCAATGGCAAAGTTGATCCAACGGACGACATTGATACCATCAACACCGAGCTTATTTTGGCTGATCTTCAGACTATCGAGAACGCGATTCCTCGTCTCGAAAAGGATTTACGTGGCAAAAAGATTAAGCCTGAATATTTAGACGAGGTCAAGAAGGCACAGAAAGTGCTCGAAGAAGGTAAAACTATCGATCAAGCCGCTAAGGATGGTTTGGTAGATCCTGCTGAGATTCGTGAGCTTCAGCTCCTGACTGCAAAACCATTTATTTATGTATTCAACATGGATGATGATGAGCTCCAGGATGAAGCACTCAAGACAAAGCTTTCTGATATGGCCGCTCCGGCACAGGCAATTTTCCTTAATGCACAGTTTGAAGCGGATTTGACTGAACTTGATGAGGCGGATGCGCGCGAAATGCTTGCTGATGCTGGGCTGGAAGAGTCGGGTCTCGATCAGCTTGCTCGTGTAGGTTTTGATACCTTAGGTTTGCAGACTTATCTCACAGCAGGTGAGAAGGAAGTGCGTGCATGGACGATTCACAAAGGATGGACTGCTCCTCAAGCTGCAGGTGTCATTCACTCGGACTTTGAACGTGGATTTATCAAGGCTGAAATCGTATCTTTTGATGATTTGATGGAAGCGGGCTCCTACGCCAAAGTCAAAGAAGAAGGAAAGATGCGTCTTGAAGGCAAGGATTATGTCATGCGGGATGGCGACATCGTTGAATTTAAGTTTAATGTGTGACGCTTCTTATGACGTACTTAGTAGTTCATTACTACAGTCTGCATGATGCATGCGTAAATTCGAGAAGCGCGTGGATATGGTGTGATGGAGATGAGGGAGTCAACTGTATATTTCATGCAGACACGTGGCACGACCCTCGTAATCCTCAGGATGTGGATGTATTTGGTCCTGTTGCTTACTTTCAGATTCCTCATACCCATATAAACTCTGGGAGTGGATGCGTCAACATCCTTATACGAAATCGAGATTGGTCATATAAGTCTGGGCAGTATAAGGTATATTTTCGCCCTGAAGAGGCTGCTACACATATTTGGCTCGTCGAGGGAGATAACGTCGCTTATTATAGTAGGGAAGCGGCGTTAGGAAGTGCGCTCTGCCCCATTGATAGTCCGCATGGTATGGACGTATCTTTTGACGCGGAGTCTTTTGATAAGAAATGGGCATTCTCTGGATGGCTAGGTGCGCGGTATACGCCATACAATACTCGATTTAGGCTCTGGTCTCCTCTCGCACGAAATGTGGAACTCGTTATTTTCGATAATGAATATCGTGATGCGAGTGTGTGGCGAACCGTACAGATGAGTCGTGGAAGCACGTGTGATGCAGAGGACCATTCGAACAATACTCATGGAGTATGGTTCGCAAATGTAGACGCAAACCTTGAGAGTAAAGCGTATGCCTTCTATATTACGCATCGAGACGGTTCTCGAGTCTTAAGTCCTGACCCCTATGGGCGAGCTGCTAGTCGGGATGGGAAACGCACAGTTTTATGGTCTCATGAAGCAGTTACTCCGCAAGGTTTTCGCTCACGGTACAGTGCACAAAGCACGCAGGCTAATTTAGACGCTGACGCCATCGGTAATGACATAGACAGTGATCTCAGTAGCGCTGTCATCTGTGAAATGCATGTGCGTGACTTTACTATGTCACATACGACGAGTGTCCCTCAGCACTTGCGTGGCACATATCGTGGTGCAGCGTTGGCTGGCACGCAAAATAGCTACGGAGCACCTACTGGCCTTGATTTTTTGAAAAAACAGGGATACAACTACGTTCAAATTCAGCCTGTTGCTGACTATGCTAAGCACTACGATTCTCACGGCGAGCAGATGTACAACTGGGGATACGATCCTCGAAATTACAATGTTGCAGATGCGACTTATGCTACGGATCCTACCGATAGTTCCTGTGCTCCGCGTGAGTTGAAAAGCATGATTTCTGCTTTCCACGATGCAGGGCTAGGTGTCATTCTCGACGTCGTGTATAACCATACATATTCACGAACAGAGCATCCTTTCCAGCTGACTGTGCCGTTCTACTATTACCGTGTCAATCGTGACGGATTGTGGGCTGATGGCTCAGGTTGCGGCAATGAGACGGCAAGCGAAAAGGAGATGATGCGCAAGTACATCATTGACTCGATTACTTATTGGATTGAAGAATATGGCGTAGATGGTTTTCGCTTTGACCTGATGGGTCTTCATGACATTGATACGATGAACGCTGTGCGTGAAGCTGTGGATCACATCGATCCCCATATCGTGCTGTATGGTGAGGGCTGGGATATGGGAACTGGTCTAGAACCTCGTGATAAAGCAAGTGTGAGTAATGCAGCTCTGACTCCCGGCATAGGTTTCTTCAATGCTATCGGTAGAGATGCCGTTAAGGGAGCTGAAGTTTATGGACAGTTGAGAGAAGGCTTTGTCTCTGGTGCATGGACGGAAGACGTGGTAGCTAAAGCCTTGCTCGGTAGCGATGAACTTGGCACGTATTCATCACCGAGCCAAGTCGTTAATTATGTCGAGGCACACGACAATTACAATCTCAACGATTTACTCTGGGAACTCAACTCAAGTGACGATGAATCGACACACGTTAAAAGAGTAGAGCTCGCTACAGCATTGAATATCGTGATGCAAGGCGCGACCTTTATGCAAATCGGTCAAGAGTTCTTGCGTACGAAACTTCATCCTACGGGCGAAGAGGGAGAAGTTACAGCTCTTGACCGTATGCGCGCGATGAACAGTTACAACGCGCCAGATAGTGTAAATCGTGTTAATTGGGATAATCTTTCGCGATATGACTCAACGGTACGATTTATCCACCAGCTTTTGGAATACAAACGTTATAGTGGTTTGTTCACTATAGAAAGTTATCGCCGTATCCGTCATCGTATGTATATTCATCATGCGCAACCGGCTTCAGGTTTCATATCGTGGGATGTGACACGCGACGAGAAAACATATCGCGTCGTCGCTACCACACGCCAAATTTCACTCACTGATGTGCTTGGCGACAACGATAAATATCGCGTTGTGCTTGCCAATAATGACATATCTCTGTGCGATGGCGGGTATATTCCTGCTTTAAGTTTCGTCCTCTTTGTGAAGGATGCTCGCTAAAACTTGCAATAAGGCTCTCGCTAAAACTTGCACAAAACTCATGTTATTCACACGTTGGCTACTTTAATTTGTGTGATGTGGCATTTCCTCCTCGACTTTTACGCAGAATGTGACTAATGTGTAAAGAGAGGACGTGAGGGAGGTACATGATGGACGTATCTGAGGCAATCCGGACCTTTGGTACTGGAGAGAATTTTAACGCGCAGCACGTTTTTGGCTTTCATAAGGAAGAGCGCGATGGTCACAGTGGTTATGTTTTTCGTGTGTGGGCGCCACATGCACGCGCAGTAGAAGTCATCGGTGACTTCACGCAGTGGCATGAGCATCCACTTGCCATGACGGGTAGCGATGCTGGGGTGTGGGAAGTCTTCAGCACGGATGCGCAAGCTGGACAGCTTTATAAGTTTTCCGTCACTCGTGCAGATGGAAGTGTAGCGGATAAGGTTGATCCTTTTGCTTTCTACCTTGAAAAGCGTCCTGGTACTGCAGCTGTCATTACTGATTATGCCCCCAAAAAGTGGGGTGACAATGCGTGGCTAGCTCATCGCAGGAGGTGGGGCTTTAGGAACCGTCCTGTGAATATCTATGAAGTTCATGCGAGCTCATGGAAGAAACATGAGGATGGTAGTCCATATACTTTTGCGGATTTGACCCGTGAACTGGTCCCGTATCTCGTTTCGATGAATTATACTCATGTGGAGTTGATGCCTTTGATGGCGCACCCTCTCGGGATGAGCTGGGGTTATCAGCTCATGGGGTATTTTGCCTTCGAACATACCTATGGGACACCAGAGGAATTTCAAGATTTCGTGGAGCAGTGCCACAAGAACAATATTGGCGTCATTGTAGACTGGGTTCCAGGGCATTTTACGCGTAATGATGATGCATTGGCTTACTATGATGGCACTGCGACCTTTGAGTATCAGGATGATAATAAAGCACATAACCGTGGCTGGGGTGCACTGAACTTCGACCTTGGTAAGAATCAGGTGCAGTCATTCCTCATCTCATCTCTGAAATTCTGGATAGAGTATTATCACCTTGACGGAATCCGCGTCGATGCAGTGAGCAACATGGTGTATCTCGACTATGACGAAGGTCCATGGACGCCAAATAAAGACGGCGGAAATCGTAACCTTGAAGGTATTGGATTCCTCCAAAAAATGAATGCCGTCATCCATGGACTTCATCCGGATGTCATGATGATTGCGGAAGATAGCTCTAGCGACGTCAAAGTCACCGGACCTATCGAATGGGATGCGTTAGGCTTCGACTATAAGTGGAATATGGGTTGGATGAACGATACGCTCAAGTTCTTCGCTGAAGATCCCGTATATAGAAAGTTTGATTTTAACCATCTCACTTTCAGCTTTATGTATGCGTTCTCAGAGAACTTCATCTTGCCATTCTCTCACGATGAGGTCGTCCACGGTAAGAAGAGCCTTATGCATAAGATGTGGGGAGACAGATACAACCAATTTGCTGGTCTAAGAACTCTCTATACATACCAAATGTGTCACCCTGGCAAGAAACTGCTCTTCATGGGAAGTGAGTTTGGACAGTTCCTAGAGTGGAAGTACGATGATCAGCTTGTCTGGGATAATCTTCGTGACCCGCTCAACAAGCAGATGCAAGGATTTACCTCCCAGCTTAATGAATTTTATAAATCTTACAACATGCTGTGGCAGAATGACTATAGCTACGATGGTCTAGAAATTATCGATGCAGATAATCGTGATGAGAGCATCTTGAGTTTCATGCGTAAGAACAATAAGGGTGAGTTCCTCGTGTGCTGCTTTAACTTTGCTCCTGTCGAACGTCGTGGTTTCGCGATAGGCGTTCCAGTCGCTGGTGAGTATGAGGAAGTCTGGAACACCGAGATGAGTGACTTTGGCGGTGTATGGAAAGACCATAATCCGCTAACTCACACGCAAGCGGGGCAGTGGAAAGACTATACGCAGACGTTAAGCTTTACTATGCCAGCACTTGGGGCAAGTATCTGGAGGCTCAAGCGGAGGGATGCTCGCCGCCGTAAGTAGATTGACTTAGTTTGGTTTATACACACGAAACACAATTTCCATATATCGACGACCAGTGATGTTCGTCAGTAAAGAGGGGAATCATGAAAAATGAAATGATTGCGCTGATTCTAGCAGGCGGTCAGGGTTCACGCCTTGGCAAGCTTACTCAACACGTAGCGAAGCCTGCTGTTCAGTTTGGAGGACGCTATCGCATCATCGATTTTGCACTGTCAAATTGTGCAAATTCCGGCATAGCGAATGTAGGTGTCATTACACAGTATCAACCACTACTGTTGAATGATCATATCGGTAATGGCTCAAGCTGGGGGTTGGATGGGATTAATTCTGGTGTAACTATCCTACAGCCGTACTCTGCAGCAGAAGGAAATCGATGGTTCGCGGGAACGAGCGATGCTGTGTACCAAAATTTGGCATACATTGATTCCATCAATCCAAAGTATGTCCTTATACTGTCCGGCGACCACATAGTCAAGATGGACTATGATGATATGCTCAAGTGTCATAAGGAAAACAAGGCAAGTCTCACCGTAGCAGTTATTGACGTGCCACTAGAAGAAGCTTTCCGCTTCGGAATCATGAATACGGATTCGAATGATCGCATTGTCGAATTTGAGGAAAAACCAGAAAATCCGAAATCGACGAAAGCATCAATGGGTATCTACATCTTCACATGGGCACGTCTGCGGGAGGTTCTCGTTAATGCAGATAAGTCTGGTGTAGATATGCGAGACTTCGGTGGCAACGTCATCCCCGCTTATCTCAAGGCGGGAGAACGCGCGTATACCTATAATTTCCAAGGATATTGGAAAGACGTAGGAACTATTCAGTCACTGTGGCAGGCAAATATGGAGTACATTGGCGAAGACAATGAGCTACATAGTCGTGACCGAAACTGGAAAATATACTCCAAGAATCTCATCGCGCCACCAAACTTTATCGATGACAATGCGGACGTGAAAGATTCTTTGGTAGTAGATGGTTGTTTCGTCTCAGGCGATGTCCACCATTCCATTCTCTCGACAAACGTTCAAGTTAAAGAAGGTGCACTCATCGAAGACTCCTTCATCATGAGCGGTGCGGTTATCTGTAAAGGTGCGCACGTTAAACGTGCGATCGTAGGAGAGAACGCAATAATCGGTGTGGATGCTGTCATCGATGGCACTGATGAGATTCAAGTTATCGGTTACGGTGAGAAGGTAGGTGTTCCAGATGAAGCGTGATAACTATTCAGCAATTTTAGGAAATACCATCGGCAATCCTGATATGAAAGAGCTGACGAAACATCGTCCTCTGGCAACGTTGCCATTCGATGGCAAGTATCGTCTGCTCGATTTCCAGTTGTCGGCGTTGTCAAATGCTGGAATTCGCAATGTCTTTGGTATCTTCCAAGAGAAAAATATGCGCTCGGTATTCGACCATGTACGCTCTGGTCGCGAGTGGGGTCTCAACACGCAACTGAGCCATTGGTTCTTAGGATTCTATGATTCTGACTTAGCAAGTCATACGACCAATGATGATTACTACGAGCAGGTTCTGACTTATCTACGTCGCTCAGGCAGTAATCGTACCGTGTATATGGGGTGCGATGTATTGTGCAATATTGATGTAGCACACGTTATCGCGCTCGCTGAAGAGTCAGATTGTGATGTAGCAGTTGTCTATAAGAAACTTGTCGTCACGGACATCTCTCAGGAAAATGATGTCTTAGAAGTGAGCTCAGACGATACAGTACTGTCACACGGCACACTGGAAGAAATGCGCGACAAACTTCTTGCCCATGATGACTGTGACAACTACAAGATGTCTGCGGACATTTATGTCGTTCGCACCTCAGAACTCATCGCTCGCATGGAAGAAGAGCGCAAGAAGCCACAGCCACGTAAACTTCGCTACCTTTTACGTGATCTTTTGACGTCTGTCTCCTCTTTAGCATATGAATACACCGGCTACGTGTCGAACATCCACTCAGTGAAGTCCTATTACGATGCCAACATGGATATGCTTAATCCTAATGGTTTCTACTCCTTGTTGTATTCCAATCAGAAGGTATATACCAAGGTGAAGAATGAGGAATCGACATATTTTGCTACCACCTCACACGTCAAAGATTCGCAATTTGCGTCGGGGAGCATCATCAAGGGTACTGTGGTTCGTTCCATTATTTCTCGTAATTGCATGATTGATGAGCACTCATCGGTCGATAGCAGTATTGTGTTTCCTAAGGTAACGATTGGGCAAGGTGCGCGCGTGCAGTATGCCATTCTTGATAAGAATGTGACAGTTGCTCCAGGAGTAACGATTCGTGGGACAGCGGATGAGCCTATCGTCGTCGCTAAAGGAGAACAGATTACAGAGGATGTGACGCGATGAAAATACTATTTTGTGCCGCTGAATGTTCGCCTTTCGTCAAGGTCGGCGGTCTTGGTGACGTGATGGGGGCACTTCCCAAGACTCTTGCCGCTCGAGGGCATGACGTGGCGGTAGTTATGCCGTACTATGACGAAATTGACACTAAATTTGGTCATGAAGTCACTGACGTTATGAATTTCTTCACCTACGTCGGCTGGCGGCACCAGTATGTTGGTGTCAAACTCTTGAAACGTGACGGAGTGAGTTACTATTTCCTCGATAATCAGTATTACTTCTTCCGCGGTCATGTCTATGGAGATTACGATGACGGCGAACGCTTTGCCTATTTCCAGCAAGCTGCCATGGAGATGATGGAAAAAGTTGATTTTATACCTGATGTAGTTCACGTTAATGATTATCATACGGCGATGATTCCATTCCTCCTCAAGGAGAAGTACAACTGGATTCATGCATACCATGCTATCCGTACGGTTCTTACCATTCACAATCTTGAGTTCCAAGGTCAGTATGATGCTGGAACTCTCTGGGACCTTTTCGGCGTAGGTCCTGAGCGGTACTACGATGGCACTGTGCGCTGGAATAACCAGCTCAACTGGCTTAAGACAGGAATTTTATACGCAGACCGTGTCACGACCGTATCACCGAGCTATGCTGAGGAAATTAAAACCGCTGAATTTGGCAAAGGACTTGACCAGATTCTACGTATGGAGTCAGGTAAGCTTTCGGGCATTACAAACGGAATTGATACGCAGATATACAATCCTGCGACGGATAAGTATCTCACTCATCATTTTTCAGCAGAAGATATGTCTGGCAAGGTGCTTGCAAAGGAAGAACTTCAAAGGCGTATGAACTTGCCGGTAAGATCCGACATTCCAGTAATTGGGATAGTGTCGCGACTGACGGATCAGAAAGGCTTTGACCTTATCGTATCTGAGTTAAATAATCTTGTGCAGTACGATGTGCAGCTCGTGGTACTCGGTACAGGCTATCCACAGTATGAGCATGCATTTAGATATTTTGCAGATACGTATACAGACAAGGTGTCGGCATCTATTGCGTTCGATCTTTCTTTGGCGCAACTTATCTACGCTGGAAGCGATATGTTCTTGATGCCGAGTGCCTTCGAGCCGTGTGGTCTTTCTCAGATGATGGCTATGCGTTATGGCACGATTCCTATCGTCCATGAAGTAGGTGGTTTGAAGGATACTGTGCAGCCGTATAACGAAGTGGACAATACCGGAACTGGTTTTAGCTTTGCTGAGTTTAGCGGATACTGGATGATGCAGACCATCCTCCATGCGATGGATCTTTATAAGAACGATCCAGATAAGTGGGGGAGCCTTGTGAATCGTGCTATGAATGTAGATTTCTCGTGGTCTACAGCTTCACAGGCGTATGAGGATATGTATCGTTCCTTAAAAGCATAGAAAAATGAGGGTGTGCAGTTCCCGTTCAAATAGGGAGCTGCACACTTTGCATGAGTAACAATTAGTGAAAATGGTTGAAAAGAATGAAATTAACGACAAAACAATTTATTTCTGACTTTGAGCAAACTCTTCATCGCGAAGAGATGACTACTTTCGATACGGCCACCAATTCTGAGCTTTTTGTGGCATTAGCGAAGACTGTGCGCGGGTACTACACGCCACAGTGGATTGAACGTAATAAAGAGCTTACACAGAACAAGGAAAAGATTGCCTACTATTTCTCTATTGAATTCCTCCCGGGACGTATGCTTGAGACAAATCTTTTGAACCTCGGCATCCTTGATACTGTTAAGAAAGCATTTTCTAAGCTTGGTCTTAACTTTGAAGATGTTAAAAATGCTGAACATGATATGGCTTTAGGCAATGGTGGGTTAGGGCGCCTCGCTGCAGCGTTTATGGATTCCCTGGCCACGACTGATTACCCGGGATTTGGTAATGGTTTGCGCTATAAGTATGGCTTGTTTAAGCAGCGTATCATTAATGGTTATCAGGTCGAGCTTCCTGATTCTTGGTTTGGTTCCATTGGCAATGTGTGGGAAACGCGCAAGGACCACGATATCGTCAATGTCCGTCTTTTCGGAGATGTCTATCTAGAAAAGGCTGAAGATGGTCATCTGCGGCCTGTATATCGAAATGCGCAGGTATTGCGAGCTGTGCCATATGATGTACCGCAATTGGGCTACAACAATGGCAATGTTAATAATCTTCGCTTGTGGGATGTGGAAATTCCTGAAGAAGACGAACTTAATTATCGTTCTTTAGCTGATTTGCGCCGAGTACAAGACATTACTGCTATTCTCTATCCAGACGATTCCACGGATGACGGTAAAAAGCTGCGTCTCATGCAGGAATACTTCATGACGAGTGCTGGATTGCAGACTATTATCAAGACATATCTCAAACTTGGCATGCCGCTTGAGCGTATTCATGAAAAGGTAGCGGTCCATATCAATGACACTCATCCGGCTGTCGCCCCAGCTGAATTTATGCGTTTACTCGTCGACGACTATGACATGGAGTGGGAAGATGCATGGAATGTGACTGTGAAAGTCATGAGCTATACGAATCACACGATTTTGTCTGAGGCTCTTGAGAAGTGGAACGAAGGATTGTTCCGTTATGTCTTGCCTCGTGTCTATCAAATCATTCAAGAGATTGATCGTCGCTTCGTTGAAGAGCAGGTTGCTCAAGGTACACCTTCTGAAGTGATTGAACGTACCCGGATTATTAAGGATGGCAATGTTCATATGGCGCATCTTGCTATTATCGGTGGGCATAGTGTCAACGGTGTGGCAAAATTGCATACAGAGTTGCTCAAGGCGGATACGTTGCATGACTTTTATACGATTTCGCCTGAGAAGTTTAATAATAAGACCAACGGTATCGTCCATCGCCGTTGGACTCAGATCGCAGCTCCGGAACTTTCTGCTGCGATAGATAAGACGATTGGCAAGGGATGGAGGAGCGATATTCATAAGCTCCGAGCGTTAGATGAGTATGTAGATGATAAGGCTGTGCAGGAGCGATTTGCTGAAGTTAAGACTGATGCAAAGAAACGTCTTGCGCGATATATCTACGATACTACAGGCGTTCAGGTTTCCACGGATGCTATTTTCGACGTGCAGGTTAAGCGTTTACATGCGTATAAACGTCAGCTATTGAATGTTATGTACATCATAAAGCTGTACTTGGAGCTGAAAGATAATCCTCAAGTAGCAAAAAACATGACTCCTCATGTTTTTATCTTTGGTGCAAAAGCGGCTCCTGGATACCATTTTGCGAAGTCGGTTATTAAGATTATCAACGAATTAGCAAATCTCATCAATAATGATGAATCTATCCACGACAAAATTAAGGTGGTGTTCCTCGAAAATTATCGAGTAAGCCTAGCGGAATTGATTATTCCTGCTGCTGACATTTCTGAGCAAATTTCTCTAGCTTCTAAGGAAGCTTCTGGAACTTCAAATATGAAGTTCATGATGACTGGTGCTGTGACTTTGGCTACTCTTGATGGGGCGAATATCGAGATTAAAGATGAAGTGGGAGATGACAACATCGTTATATTTGGTATGGATAAAGATGCCGTCTACTCGCACTATGACAAGCATGACTACTCATCGCGTACGCTCTATGACTCAGATCCAACGATTCATCGTGTCATTGATACGTTCGTGGACGGGACTATCCCAAACATTCAGGCTGAAGGTAATGAGATATATAACGCACTCATTACATATAATGATGAGTACTTCTTGCTTGAAGATTTTGAATCATATGTGAAGGCTCATGAACGTATTGCGGCAGCGTATGCAGATCAGAAGACATGGATGCATATGAGTTTGACGAATATTGCTCGCTCTGCTCGCTTTACTTCGGACGATACCATTGAGCAATATGCTCAGGAGATTTGGGGCTTAACCAAACGTAAGCACGAGTAATTTTCTCATTCATGTTGCGGCACGTATATGCATATATAGCGTGTTCATGCAGATAGACGCACGGTGTATCGCTAGAAGGATATTGCGCGATACACCGTGAGAATTACACTGTAAGAATTATGAATTTTTCTATACGCTACGTGAAACCTGACATGGTGAGCGCGTCATCTCCAGACCTTCGGGAAATTACTTCGATTTATAATGAGGCAGTAGTAGCTGGAGGAGTAACTGCTGATACTGAGCCGCGTACTCTAGGTCAGCGTGCCGAATGGGTTAATGCTCATAGCCCACGTGAAGATTTTCCTGTCGTGGTAGCAGAGAGCGAGAGTGGAGAAATCGCTGGCTTTGCTTCTCTATCGCGCTTTCATCCACGCGCCGGATATGACGGTATCGCCGAAGTGAGCTATTACGTGGCGAAAAAGTTTCACAAGCAGGGGCTAGGCCATCAGTTGCTGGCATGGCTCGAGAGAGCTGCTCGCGAGCGCGGCTTTCGCAAGCTTACTGCTATCATTTTTGCAGACAATCACGGCAGTATAGCATTGATGAAAAGCCACGGATTTACACGTTATGGATTGCTCCCTCATGCTTCCTATAACGCCGTGTTAGGAAAGTACCACGACGTAGCATACTGGTATAAAGACTTAATAGGCGAAGATTTAGCTGATAATTGATATAGAAACTGATATATGAGCGAAGGGCACAGATGACATCTGATTTTTGGCTTATCGTGGGTTTAGGTAATCCCGGAAAAAAGTATGAAGGTACCCGTCATAATATGGGTTTTATGGTGGCAGATGTACTTGCATCTCGCTGGAGTGTGAATTTTTCAGACCACAAAGGACTCGCTCTACTCGGCAGGGGCGTAGCACAGCTCGATGGGCAGAGTTTCAAGTTTTTTATCGCTAAGCCTTTGACATATATGAATGATTCTGGTACGGCGGTAGCATCCCTATGCTCGTACTATTCTATTGACCCGTCTCACGTCATCGTTCTTCATGATGATATGGATTTAGACTTTGGGCGGATTAAGGTGAAAGCCGGCGGCTCCGCGGGAGGTCATAACGGCATTAAATCTATCGACAAATCACTGGGCACACCGAAATACGGTAGAGTGCGTCTCGGAGTAGGTCATGCTGCACGTGGGTCGCGCGCTCACGAGAACACTATTAATTGGGTGCTTGGCGGTTTTAATGCGACTCAGCGTAGAGAGCTCGACGAATTCTTGATGGATGGGGCAGATGCTGCTGAATCCATTATGGTCAACGGCATACAGAAGACTCAGGAGAAGTTTAATGGCCGATAGGCTCAGCCTCTATGGAACACTTTCATCTGTAGCAGATTCGCTTGCTCAGGCTCGAGACTATGAAAAGATTCTCGATGAAGTACGTGGTGCTAAGAGCAATATACGGCGTATTGGGGCTGTTGCAGGTGTCCGTTCAGCATTAGAAACTCAACTTGCGAAAAAGAGTGATAGTCCGATTGTCGTGGTTGTAGCCTCTGATAGACAGGCTATCGTAACTGCAGAAGAAATTCGGTCATATTATGACGGTAACCCTGACGATATTGCTATTTTGAATGCGTGGGAGACTCTTCCTCATGAACGTCTTAGTCCTCGCGCAGACACAGTGGCACAGCGCATGGCAGTACTCTACCGCCTTGCCCACCCTGACTCAGAAGCGGTCGCTACATCAGAACTGGGACCAATTAAAGTTCTCATTATCCCCATTCGTTCATTGATTCAGCCTATCGTGGCAGGTGTCCAAGACGTCAAGCCATTAGTTTTTCGCAGGGGCGATATCATCGATATGGATGATATCGTTTCGAGGCTCATCGAACATGCTTATGAGCGTACCGATCTTGTGATGGAAAGAGGACAGTTTGCTATACGTGGCGGAATTGTTGACATTTTCCCGCCGACGGCTCCACGTCCGGTACGCATTGACCTCTTTGGCGATGAAATTGATGAAATCCATGAATTTCATGCTTCAGATCAGCGTACATATGGCGATAACCTTGAGTTCATGTGGGTGAGCGCTTGTCGCGAAGTTCCTCTTACCGATGAGATTCGTAAGCGTGCAAAATCGCTCATAGGGAAAATTGCTCACGCCGACGACATGTTGGAATCTATCTCTCAGGGGATTCCCGTAGAAGGTATGGAGTCCTTGATACCAGCGCTTGTCGATGATACTCAGCCCGTGTATAGTCTTTTCGCTCCAGGTACTCTCATCCTTATCCATGATGAGGAACGTGTTCGACGTGCAGCGGATGACTTGAACAAGACCGCTCAAGAGTTTCTTGCAGCAAGCTGGCATGTGGCAGCTACAGGCGGAAAAAATGGCGTGCCTATCAGTTTCGACAAGGCGAGTTTTATCCCATATGGCGATGTGCTTCATGACTTAGAGTCCAATCGTCAACGTGTGTGGAAGATTACTGATTTTGGTGTCGATGATTCTCTCGAAGGTAACGTTGCTCTACACGCACAGCAGCCAGATGAGTATCGTGGCAATGAAGCAAAGGCAACAGTAGGGATAGAAAATCTTCTTAAATTAGGTTTACATGTTGTCGTTACGTGCGCTGCACAAGGAACGCTGTCTCGCTTGCAACGCATCCTCACGCAAACACTTACTCTTGAGGGAAGTAAGGCAAGCGAGATTGAGTATACTCTCTCTCACGCAACAAACGGTTTCATCGATGAAACTGCACAAATCGCAGTGCTTACCGAAAAAGATATTACAGGTCGTTCATCTGTAGCTGCGCAAACTCGTACGCCAAGCCGTAGGCGTAAAGCAATTGACCTTGTAGAGCTCAAACCGGGTGATTTTGTAGTTCACGAACAACATGGTATCGGTCAATTTGTCGAGCTTCAACAACGTATGGTGGGCTTAGGTAATGCCCGCAGTCAGCGTGAGTATGTTGTTCTTGAATACGCGCCGAGTAAACGTAATGCTCCTAAAGATAAGTTGTACGTTCCCGCTGATCAACTTGATCAATTAAGCAAATATATCGGTGCCGAGATACCGAAACTCAATAAGCTGGGAGGTTCGGACTGGGCTTCGACGAAGGCAAAAGCACGCAAAAAAGTCAAAGAAATTGCGCAAGACCTCGTTGCTCTTTACTCTGCACGACAGCGCACGAAAGGCTTTGCTTTTAGTCCGGATACACCGTGGCAGCGCGAACTTGAGGACGCTTTTCCTTATCAAGAAACCCCTGACCAACTCACTACTATCGATGACGTCAAGCGGGATATGGAAAAACCCATCCCCATGGACCGTCTCATATGTGGCGATGTTGGTTTTGGTAAGACTGAAATCGCAGTCCGTGCGGCGTTCAAAGCGGTGCAGGATTCCAAACAAGTAGCAGTGTTGGTGCCGACGACTCTGCTCGCTCAGCAGCACTACGAAACTTTCACAAATCGATATGAAGGTTTCCCTGTCAAAGTAGCAATTATGAGTCGCTTCCAGACTGCGAAAGAAATCAAGCAAACTGTTGCGGACATTGAGTCTGGAGTGGTAGATGTCGTCATCGGTACGCATAAGCTCTTAAACCCCAATATTAAGTTTAAGGATTTAGGACTTGTCATCATCGACGAGGAGCAGCGATTTGGCGTAGAGCACAAAGAAACACTTAAAGCACTACGCACTAACGTAGACGTTCTCTCCCTCTCGGCGACACCGATTCCGCGTACGTTAGAGATGTCTATTACGGGACTGAGAGAGATGTCGACTCTGGCCACACCACCTGAAGATCGACTTCCTGTACTGACCTATGTGGGAGTATATGAAGATGCGCAAGTGGTGGCGGCGATACGGCGTGAGATTTTACGTGAAGGTCAGGTGTTCTTTGTACACAATCGTGTACAGGATATTGAGAAGACAGCAGCACACATTAGCGAACTTATACCAGAAGCGCGGGTATCTACTGCACACGGCAAGATGAGTGAGAAGCAGCTTGATACTGTCATTCAAGCTTTCTGGAATCGTGATATTGATGTACTCGTCTGTACGACCATTGTGGAAACTGGGCTTGATATCTCCAATGCTAATACGCTCATTGTGGACCGTGCAGACCGGTTCGGATTATCTCAGCTTCACCAACTTCGAGGTCGTGTAGGTCGTGGGCATGAGCGCGCTTACGCTTATTTCCTTTACGATCCAACGAAGTCCATGACACAAACTGCTCATGACCGTTTGTCTACTATCGCACAAAATACTCAGCTCGGTGCTGGATACGATGTTGCGATGAAAGATCTTGAACTGCGTGGTACGGGTAATTTGCTCGGGGGAGAACAGTCGGGACATATTGAAGGCGTGGGCTTTGATCTTTATGTACGCATGGTTTCCGAAGCTGTTCAAGACTATAAGGAACCTGATCGCCATGAAGCAGTAGCGGTTTCCATAGATCTTCCGGTAGAAGCATCCATTCCGCAGAGTTATATCGACTCTGATAAGTTACGTCTCGAAGCATACCGAAAAATCGCTGCTGCGCGTACCGAGGAAGACTTTGAGGAGATTCGCAGTGAACTTATCGACCGTTATGGCAATCCACCTCACGAGTTAGGAACTCTCTTCGACATTGCACGATTAAGAAGTCGGGCTCGTCGGATGGGCATTACCGACTTAATTGCGCAGGGTAAGAATATTCGAGTGGTAGGCATTGATCCGCAAGAATCGGTCATGCTCAGGCTCAAGCGTATCTATAAGATTGTCCAGTGGAGGCCTGTCACTCACACTCTTATCATTCCGACTCCATTCCAAGGTCTTTTAGGGCAGGAAGCGATGGAGACAAGCGAGGTGATTACATGGACAAATCAGCTCCTTGATGATTTGGAGTGGAAGCACACACCAAAGAGTTGATGGAGAGTCCTCTATCGTCCATAAAACGCATTATTCTAGTGATTGAAATCACAACCTAGTTTAAGGAGTAGTTGTGTCCGCAATTGAAAGTGTATACGCACGTCAAATTCTTGATTCCCGCGGTAACCCAACCGTAGAAGTTGTTCTCTCCACTGAGTTCGGCGTCACGGGCAAGGGTCTTGTTCCATCTGGTGCTTCAACTGGTGAAGCAGAAGCTTGGGAACGTCGCGATGGTGATAAGTCTGTCTACATGGGCAAGGGTGTCCTCGATGCAGTAAAGGCTGTCAATGAGGTTATCGCTCCTGCTGTCATCGGCATGGAAGTATCTGATCAGCGTTCTCTTGATGCAACCATGATTGAGCTTGATGGTACGCCAAATAAGGGCAAGCTCGGTGCAAACGCAATTCTCGGCGTTTCTCTCGCAGCAATCTATGCAGCAGCTGAAGAAGCAGATCAGCCTTTGTATCGTTATCTTGGCGGTACTAATGGTCACATCTTGCCAGTACCAAATATGAATATCATGAATGGTGGTGCACACGCTGACTTCGCAACTGATATCCAGGAATACATGATTTCCCCTTATGGTTTCGAGACTTATAGTGATGCTCTCCGCGCAGGCGTTGAAGTGTATCACACCTTGAAGAACGTTTTGAAGAAGGAAGGTCTCGCTACTGGTCTCGGTGACGAGGGTGGCTTCGCTCCAAAGATGAAGTCCAACGAAGACTCCCTGAAGTACATCATGTCTGCTATTGAAGCAGCTGGTTATGAGCCTGGTAAGCAGATTGGCATTTCCCTTGATGTAGCTTCTTCTGAGTTTTACAACAAGGAAACAGGCAAGTATCGCTTCGATGGCGAAGAGCGTGAAGCAGCATACATGCTCGATTACTATGAGAACCTCATCAACGAGTATCCAATCGTTTCCATCGAAGACCCATTCCAAGAAGAAGGATGGGACGACTGGGCAGCTATCACCGCTCGTCTAGGTGACCGTCTCCAGTTCGTTGGCGATGATTTGCTCGTAACGAACCCAGCACGTCTTGCTAAGGGTATTGAGCTCGGCGCAGCAAACTCCTTGCTCGTTAAACTCAATCAGATTGGTTCTGTGACGGAAACTCTCGACGCTATTGAGCTCGCTACCAAGAATGGTTTCACTTCTATGGTTTCCCATCGTTCTGGTGAGACTTCCGATACTACTATTTCTGATCTTGCTGTTGCTAAGAACACTGGTCAGATTAAGACTGGTGCTCCTGCTCGTGGTGAGCGTATTGCTAAGTACAACCGTCTCATTGAGATTGAGGAAGAGCTCGGCTCCAATGCGCAGTATGCAGGTTACTCTGCATTCAAGGCTTGCAAGAAGTACATCGAAAAGTAAGATGTGACCTTATTTCTACGCTCATGTGTGTAGCGTGATTTTCTTCACGCACGTATGTGGCGTTGTGAGATGAGTTATCCCATCGTAGTCCTCTGTTCATGCGAACAGTCGAGTGCGATGGGTATTTTTTAGATATGGCTCGTCGCATGTCTCGTTCATCTTCTTCCAATACATCGCGTACCCCACATGTACGTGATGAGCTTCGTGCTATTCAGCATGAGAAGAGAGAACTACGTTCATCAAAGACGAAGACACGTACAGCGAAGCAGCAGCGTTCGGAGCGACAACGTTCGACGTGGCGTGAGAAAAAAGAGAATCAATTACGTCATCAGTCGGTTACCCAAATGCGCTCGCGCAGACGCGGCGGTGGAGCGCTTCAAGTGTTTTTCGCTGCTATCATTGTGCTTCTTGCTACGGTGAATTTTCTCACTGTCTTTAAGACTTATGCGACGAATATGGCTCAACTGAATTCCTTAAAGAACCAGGAAGCACAGCTTATTGCTCAGAAGGCTGATCTAGAAAATGATATTCAACGGTGGTCTGATAAAGCATATGTCACATCTCAAGCCCGGAAACGATTAGGATTCGTCTTCCCGGGCGAGCGTAGCGTTATCGTAAAGAATGCTCCATCAGATGCACAGTCTGATGCGAAAGAAAAGGTGAAAGACACGTCTTCCTCTCAGCTTCCGTGGTATACCGAACTGATGTACTCTATCGAAAGTACTGACCAAGCTGAGAACTCGACTGGTTCAAAAGCCCAGTAACTAGTAAGGATAAAAGATGACCATGTGGCCACACCATGTATATACGAATGCTTCTGAGCTTGTGGATTATTTCCTCGAGAATCCTGCTACTGAGCATGATATTGAAGTAGTCTCTCAACAATTAGGACGTTTTCCACGGGGAATGGTAGCTGTTGGCGCACGATGCATATGTGGACAACCACTGACGACTGTGACGCGACCGCTTGTGGACGGAAAAATTCCATTTCCTACCACTTTTTACTTGAGCCATCCTGGCGCTACTAAAGCAATCTCGCATGTAGAAGCAACTGGACGGCTTACTGAGCTGACAGAAGAGCTTACGACGGATGAAACGCTTGCCTCTCAGTATCGTGCTGCTCATGAGGCGTATCTTGCTGTGCGCCATGAGCTTGCTCGCCGATTGGGGGATAGCGAAGAGCATATCCAAGGAATCACCGCAGGCGGAATGCCGATTCGTGTCAAGTGTCTGCACGCAATTTTAGCGCAGACACTTGCGATGGGGCCAGGAGTAAATCCGATAGGTGATTTAGTGATGAAAGAAATTGCCGATGAATTTGACCCTCGAGTATGTAGGTGTACACAGTAGAATGATGTCAATCGATATAGTGCGAGTGCAAAACTTTATCTGATAGTGAAGAATGTATAGCAGCAGGCATATGGCGGTCCTACAGACATTAGTCGGTGATCGCTTAGAGGGACTATAGGGCGAGGACGAAGGAAAGAGTAGGTAGTGGCATGAGTGTTACAGTGGCAGGCATTGATTGCGGTACAAATTCTATACGTCTTATGATTGTGCGTCTTCACGGCATTATCAACGGCGGTGTTGATAGGGACAATCTTGAAATCATTGTCCCTCGCATTATGCGCGTCGTTCGACTCGGTGAAGGCGTGGATGTGCATCATGAGTTTAGTAAGGAAGCATTAGAACGTGTTTTTGCGGCAATCGACGAATTCTCGCAAATAATTTCGCAGCATAAAGTGGATGCTATCCGCTTTGTGGCAACGAGTGCTACGCGTGATGCTCGCAATAGGCAAGAGTTTGAAAACTATATCCATAGCAAGCTTGGTATCTATCCAGACATTATTTCTGGCGATGAAGAGGCACGTTTAAGTTTCTTAGGGGCTACAAGTGTCATCAATGTTTCAAAGTATCAGTCGCCTTTCTTAGTTGTAGATTTGGGCGGTGGATCTACGGAGCTTGTGCTAGGAGGCTTGGGTAAAGATAACTGTTTACAGGTAAAAGCGGAATTTTCGATGAATATCGGATCTGTGCGTATGAGTGAGCGGCACAATTTAAGTGATGCACCAACGCAGACGGATATCGATGCGGCAATTGTTGATATTGATAAGCATATCGAGCACGCTGCGCGTGTCGTTCCACTCGCTGACGTGCGTACAATCATCGGCGTTTCTGGCACTGTAACCACTATGACCGCTGTAGCTTTGGGACAAGATGTCTATGAACAGAACGCCGTAGATGGCGTGCATATGCCGATAGATAACGTCCTTGAGGTCGATGAGCGTGTCTTGCGCATGTCACGTACTGAGCGCGACACGCTGACGGTCGTACATCCTGGGCGTCGTGATGTGATTGGTGCAGGGGCGCTCGTGTGGTCACGCGTCCTTGAGGCAGTACGTCAGGCAACTGCTCAGAGCGGATTTACTGTGGACTCTTATGTCGCAAGTGAGCATGGTCTGCTTGACGGGATTGTGCTCGACCTTGCACGACGCACAGAGATGACGCGCAAAAAATAATGATTTCGCATTTTACGCAACTTGTGGCATAATGGTTTTTTGTTGTCTATGCCTCGGTGGCGAAATTGGTAGCCGCAGCGGACTTAAAATCCGCCGCCTGCTTAAGGCTTACGGGTTCGAGTCCCGTCCGAGGTACTGAATGAAGAGGGTTCATTCAAGGAGTTTCAATGAGCGATATCGCAAACCTTCAGGTGAATGCTACTTTTGGCGAGTACCCACAGATTACTTTTTCCGTCCCCGATGCTCCGGCAGGTTTGTATTGTGATGAAATTGTAGAAGGCGATGGTCCGATGGTTCGCAAAGGCGACATCGTTACAGTGAACTATCACGGTGTCATTTGGGGCAAAGATAAGCCATTTGATTCTAGCTTTGATCGCCATCAGCCTATCGATTTTGGCATCGGAGTCGGTCAGGTTATTAAAGGTTGGGACAATACTGTTCCCGGTCATAATGTAGGCTCTCGTCTCGTAGTTTCTATACCACCACAGTACGGCTATGGCTCATACGGTGTGCCGCAGGCTGGCATTGGTGGTGATGATACTTTGGTATTTGTTATTGATATCATTTCTACAACTTCTGGTCGCTAAATCATATTTGGCATCACGCTCAAAGGAGGAGATATGGCAGATCAAGAAGATATCGTTATCCAGATTACTCAGGCAGCGTATGACAAGCTAAAAGAAGAGCTTGAATGGCGTGAAGGTCCATATCGTCAGGACATCACTGAGAAAATTGCTGCTGCACGCGCAGAAGGCGATTTAAGCGAGAATGGTGGCTACCAGGCAGCACGCGAGGCTCAGGGAAAGAATGAGGCTCGCATTAATGAGTTGATTGTGAAGCTTCGTGGCGCTCAAATCGTCAAGCCTGTAGAGTCTGGCTTAGTGGGCAATGGTAGCGTGGTAAAGATTTCTATAGGCGGAAATGACATGACATATGTCGTCGGCTCGCGCGAAATTGCTGTAGCAACTGATTATGACGTCATTAGTGCTGAATCTCCTGTGGGGGCTGCCATTATGGGACATAAGGCTGGCGAAACGGTGGAATATAAAGCGCCAAATGGTCGCATGATTTCCGTGGAAATTCTCTCTTCGGAGCCACTGGAGTAAAGCAAGCAAAACTAAGAGAAAAACTCGCTCAGTAGCGAGTCGAAAAAGAAATAGGAACATAAGAAAGGTTCTCAGCGCATTGTGTATAAGTGCTGAGAACCTTTCTCTATATTTATTTCGTATTTTCGATTACTATGACGCTAGAAATATTGTCTTGTGCAACTCTAGTGCCACAGAGACACGACGACAAAATAAATGGCGACAATGTGACACGCGTAGCCGAGAACTGTTCCAGTATGGAAAATCTCGTGAAAACCGTAGACACGTGGCCATGGATCTGGCCATCGACGTGCATAGACAAGTGCTCCGAGAATGTAGCAGAGGCCTCCAGAAACGATGAGCCACACTACTGCTGGACCTGCATAGGCGGAGAACCAGAAGAGACCGAGATAGGCCACTCCAGACACTCCGAAGATGATATAGACGACAGTATAGAGCCATCGTGGAGCATTAATCCAGATGACATGTATGAGCATTGCTACTGCAGTAGAAGCCCAAATAGTAGAAATAATGATATTACGCCAGAGAGGGTCAAGAGCAAAAGCAACAGGCGTATATGTACCTGCGATGAGAAGGAAAATATTTACGTGGTCGATACGACGCAAGATATCGGTTACTTTTGAGTTCCAGTCACCAACATGGTAGATTGCTGAATTTGTAAAAAGAATAAGCGAGCTTGTCATAAAGACTGCGCATGCCCACTTAAGTCCAGTTTGCTTGGCAAGACAGATAAGAACGATACCTGCAGCGAGAGATAGAGGTGCAGTGACAAGGTGAATCCAGCCGCGCATAGCAGGCTTGGGGCGTCCATGAACGTCAAGTCGTACACGAGGTTGATAAGTCCCATGGGCTTTCTGCTCAATTATCGTAGCCTTATATTCAGCACGTGCGATGATACGATGTGCTTTTGCTTGAGCTTTCGCGCGGATTGCCTCAGCGCGTGCGTCTTCTTGTGCTACGTACGCGTCGCGGACCTCAGGAGTCATATGTGAATTTTCTTCAGCCATAATGAATGCTATTATAGCCGTATTTTCTGTGCGCTAAACTTAAACTTATGACTGACTTTTTGGACTATATCTCTCAAACTCCTGGCTATGATGCTGAGGATATGAGACATCTCCATTCGCTTATCGCCGACTGGCAGATTATTGCTGATTTGACTTTTTCCGATTTAGTACTCTTACTGCCACCATCAATGGATGATGCTGACGATCCGGAGCGATTTATCGTTGCGGCACAATGCCGTCCATCTACTGTGATTTCTCGTCTGACGCAGGATCTTGTAGGCGGTCCGATAGAGGATGAACTTCTTGGATTAGTTGAAAATACGTGGAAATCTGATTCGCTGTCCCGTATGGATCATTACCGTGAAGTCGCAGGAGTTTCTGTGTGTGATGTGGCGACACCTGTGGTACGTCAAGGGCGCGTCCTCGCAGTTGTTATACGCGAGACGAACATGGATACACGCGGTGAGAACGGTCACTATGAGATGGCAAGTATCGGCGTAGGAAAGCAACTTTTCTACATGATTGCTGAAGGTGAGTTCCCGTATGAGAAGCGCCTTTCCCTCGTTCGAGGTAAATATCGTCGTCATGATCCGCGTGTTTCGGACGGGTTTGTCGTCATTGATGCTGATGGTTTTGTCACGTATGCCGCGCCAAATGCTATCAGCTCATTCAAACGTATCGGTGTAGCAGGGGATATGGTAGGAAGTTATTTCAGTGAAATTGTCACTAGCCATCTGGCAGAGCATATCGGACTGCCTGAAGCTCTGCCTCTTGTTCTCACAGGTAAAGGTGCTGCTGCAGCAGTTCTTGAAGCAAATCAGGCGGTTATCTCTATGCGCTCTCTTCCACTGAAGTCTGAGGGCGAAGCTACTGGTGCGTTGATACTGTGTCGTGACATTACTGAACTTCGTTGGCGTGAACGCCAGTTGGAGACAAAAGATGCCACAATTTCTGAGGTCCACCATCGCGTCAAGAATAATCTTCAGGCGGTTTCATCACTTTTACGTCTCCAAGCACGTCGTACGAAGTCGCAAGAAGTACGTAAGGAGCTTGAAGAAGCACAAAGACGAATCGAAACAATTGCTGTGGTTCATGAGGGGTTGAGCCAAAATGTTGACGAGATTGTTGATTTTGACTCTGTCATCGCAAACTTACTGCGTATGAGTGTTGATTTGGCATCAGCGAAAGATCAGCATATAGATATTTCATATCTCGGTAAATTTGGTATGATGCCAGCCCAAGACGCGACTCCGCTATCATTGGTCCTAACTGAGCTTGTTACAAACTGTGTCGAGCACGGTTTTGAAAATCGCCAGACGGGGAATATTCGTATTTCTGTGGGGCGCGCTGGAAACGACCTTGACATTGTTATTGAGGACGATGGGCAAGGTATCGAGTCGGAGGCAGATGCCGAGACCATGTCGGCAAAATCTTCGGGTTCGGGACTGGGAACGCAAATTGTTAATACGTTTGTGAAAAATGATTTTAATGGTTCAATCAAATGGAGCCCTGGTCGCGAATCAGGGACGCGCATTGACGTTCATATCACACTGCGTGCAGCAGAGAATTAGAAAAACTTAAGGCTGTAACATGTAGGAATGGGGATTGACTACATAATCAATCCCCATTCCTACATGTTTGTCATATACTATTTAGTGCATTCCCAGTGCAGCAGTACGGCGAGCGCGCATTGCACGACGTTTGAGCGCACGGCGTTCATCTTCACTCATTCCGCCCCACACGCCATAATCCTGATTCGTATCGAGTGCGGTACGAAGACAAGAGTCAACGACTTCGCAGGAACGACATACGGTCTTAGCTTCTTCAATCTGCTGATAGGCAGCACCTGTATTTCCTACAGGGAAGAAGAGCTCAGGATCCTTATCTCGGCAAGCCGCCTTTGCACGCCAATCATAGGAACTGCTCATGAATCCTCCTCATTACAACTTTCCTTGTTAAGAAAACCATAAGTGGAGTGATTTTTCAAGAGTTTCGTCGAAAATAGGGTCGAAAAATTGGAAAAATATGCAGGATTGACCAAAACTGACTGCACGCATCGGATGAGGTGTTGGATAATCAGTCATAATTTCTTTCGTTTCGGAGCTCAAATTTCTCCCAAATTCTGGCATAGCTAACGATGATGCATTCCCCTGTAAAACGAGCGCATGTGCTAGTGCATTTCGGGCAGTCGTATTCAGCTGAGAAGATATGCGAGATAGTGACGGGATAAAACATATGAGAGTCGTATTTCGTGAAGTGACGAACGTTTCAATATCACGAGCATCGCAGCTTTCGTGGATAAGAACGCTATGCTCTGTCTCAGAAGTAAAAGATTCATCGGTAATGGACATAGTCCATCCCGCTACTGTGAGCGATTGAGCAAATGAGCATAATGCAAGATGTGCATCGCTATCACTCATGCCGGTCAGGACTATGACTTTATGAGCCTCGAGATTGATGTCGTAGTCTTGCGTGACGATTCCGGTATCCATGATACCAATAATTACATGTGAGAGAGGAGAACTTGAAGCATTTGAGACGTCACGGTAAGGACGTGTGAGTTTGTCGGGTAGTGGAGGCGTAAAAATGTGGTGAGCCTGTGGAGATTCTATGAAACGTGAAGCCTTGCCAATATTACGCATAAGCTGACGTTCATCAGCATAGGTATCCACGATAAATGTGGATGGTCCTTCCGGAGCATTAATAAACCCTGCACCACGCATATGGGCGTCTATACGTGAAGCTACTGGCGAGGAAAGTAAATCGAGTGACTGCATGGGATCTGTCACTCTCATACAAATATGCAGAGGCATATTTGCCTTAATATGAGAATTGACTTGATTAAGCGGGTTTTGCGTGCACACGATGAAATGCATTCCGAGCGAGCGACCAAGAGAAATCAAGGTAGAAAAGTACTGCTCATACTGAGGAATCTCCCGTGTGAGTATAAAGAACTCATCTGCCATGATAATGAGTTGCGCACAAGGTTCATGTAGCTCGTCGATAGAGCTAACATGATGGAAAGCGAGAAGCTCTTCGCGTCGTCGCATTTCGGCTATGAGACCACGAATTGCACGTTTTGCATGTAGGAGATTGAGATTTGATACCGAGCCTGCGCAGTGTGGAAGGCTGGCAAGTCGTTGGAAAGTAGATCCTCCCTTGAAGTCGAGAAAGACAAAGTTGAGAATAGATGGGTCATAATGTCGTGCGTAATCTATTGCCCATGTTTCTAGGAGGACGGACTTGCCGGACCCTGTCGTACCTGCCACGAGAGCATGGGGACCTTGTTCAATGATATCGAGAGTAAAATCTGAGATTTTCTTGGACTCATCTTCTGCTCGTCCTAAGTGGGCTGGGTACATGTGAGTTTCATGCTTGAGAGCATCTCTAGCCGTGAGCCAGTCGTGCACGATGAGCTGCCATGAAGGGATAGGACGTTGCTGCGGATCGTTGTGGGAGAAAAACTGAAGAGGAGAGATAGAATTGCTGTCTTCTTGAGATTGAGTAGAAGATTCTGAGCGAGCAGTGTAATTATCTGCAGTTATGGGAGAAAGCTGGCTGAGTGCAGAAGTCAACTGAGTAAGTACTGCCGGAATGAGAAAAATCAGATAAAGCCATTGTTTATTTACGCTCATCCATATACCCATGACTGTATAACTCACGAGGGGAAGTACCACACTGAGTATACGCATGATACGTTGCCATAGGGGACGTCGAGATGACGTGCGTATGCCGTGAGCTTGAGTGGCTTGCGTAGAAGAAACGACCATGCTTCTTATTATGGAAGAAAGGTCATGGTCGTTTATATGAGATGGAGCTACTGTGTACGGATGTGGATAACCGTGCCTTAAGCGCCGGTATATCCACCAACTTGAGTACCAGCAGAAATCTCGCCTGCTCGAAGTTTTGTAAATAAGTCGTTATTCTTTTGGGTATCTAAATGAATGGCAGATCCCACGCCTCCTGGACGATAATCAAGGCTGTCATAGTAGACACTGCCAGAGACACCATTGGCGCCAGATGCATTACGAAATGCAAGAGCCATAGATATCATGCTTGCAGTATTTGATTTTTTGTCTACTTTAAGCGCTTTGAATGCCGCAGATGCTACATTCATAGCCTTGACTGGATTGGAAAGTGTAGAAGGGCTAGCAGCTTTCTTGATGATGGCGCTAATGACTTGGCGCTGACGCTTGGCGCGTCCGATATCACCTTCAGGGTCTGAGTATCGCATGCGTGCGAAGGAAAGTGCCGTCGTGCCGTCAGCATCATGACATCCTGCCGTCCAATTAAGTTGTGAATATGCATCATTGACCGTATTGTCATAGCAGAGGTTGACTGTGCCCAACGCATCAACGATAGTTGCTACACCGTCAAAACCGATTTGTACGACGTGATCAATTTTTGCGCCGCTGATTCCTTCGACGACGGATACCAGAGCTTGGTACCCATAAAGTTCGGCGACGGCGTTGATTTTGCTACCGTTGCCTTGATACTCGACATAGGAATCGCGAGGAATGGAAATTAATGATGCTGGTCCGGATTTTGGTTGTGTGAGCACGAGGATAGAGTCCGTTCTAAAGCCTGTAATGGAGTCTCTATCGTCGCTTTGTACTACGCCATCACGAGCGTCAGACCCCAAAATAAGCCATGAATTCGTAGAGGAATTATCAGACGATGGCGTCAAATCAAAAGTTTTATTGAGCTGACCATCCACCCAGAACCATAGCCACCCACCAAATACGAGGATAATGACGAGCAGAACAATGACGAATCGTGCAAAAATTGTCCCTATGCGTTTTTTAGTATGAGGAGCATTTGCTGGTCCAGATGGCACAGATGGTGCAGACGGTGCATCCCCAGCATGTCCTCGCGTGGAAGGTGCAAAAGTCTGAAATTGTGTGCGCGGATTTATGCGCTCAATCTGGGGTTGTGAAGGTGTAGAACCCCCCGAAACGTGTGACGATGTGCTTCCGTGAGTGGAGCGAGAAGAACGCGGAGCAAAGCTTGGAGGAGTATCCCTCTCAGCTTGCTGAGCTTTCCTGGTGTCGTAAGATCTGCTGGCATCTTCATGCGGCTGTGCTCCTGCCTTACGAGCTGTACGCTGAGGCGTGAAGCTTGGGGGAGGCGTCGTTGATGAAGAGTCTTGCGAAGGATTATTTTGTGGAATGCGCGCCATAACAAGTAGTCCTTAGCTCTCAATTTTGCAGAAGGTGTAGTTCAGATAACGTTGTGCCAGACCGACATACCAGCCAGTTTGCTGATCATGGATAATCGCATCATCCTTCGTAACGTACCCTCCAGTTTGTGGATCGATTAAAGTTCCGTCCGCCTGCACGATGAGACCTGTATGAGGGTCAACAGTGCCTGAAGCAGTGTTTGTGCCGTTTGATGAAGAAGCAGAATTGTTCGATTGCGTTGATGAGCTGCTCGAAGAATTATTGGAGGAGCTACTTGTAGAGCTACTGTTGTCGCTATTGCTTGACGCCGAACCTGTAGAGTTGTCAGAAGTGGAATTACTAGAATTGCCAGAATCTGCAGTGCTGCTATCGTTTAGATTGTCGTCAGTATCTGTTGCTTCATCAGTAAGTGGCTTATCACTTGTCATACGTTTCCAAACGTCGGATGCGCTACTCGCCCACACGACGCGATTAGGGTTGGTCGGGTCCGTCTTGATGGGAACTGTCTGACTGTAAATATTTGAAGTTTTGAAATTTTTCAAGCTCGAGGCAAGTCCTACGAGCGTGCCTGATTTTGCCATGCCCTCAGAAATGTTGAGAGACTGCAAAGCGGTGGTCGCTAAACGATAAAGATCTTGTGGTTGGGTAAAAATGCTTTTGTTGAGTGCCTCACGCATAAGCATTTTGACGAGGTACTGCTGACGGACAGTGCGCATGACGTCAGAGCCATCTCCGAGTCCGTGACGTACTCGCGCATATTGTGTAGCATCAGTTCCATTGAGATGATTGAGGCCGGCTGTTAGAGTTAAATTTGTATTGTCATCGTGGAAATCTTCGGCGATACAGACGTCTACGCCGCTGAGAGCATCAATCATATTTTTTAGACCAGCAAAATCAACTGTTATGAACTGAGAAATACTCAACCCTGTGAGTGCATTGACAGCACTCATGGTGCACGTTGATGCTGATGCTAAGTCTCCGCCGACGTTGTACGCATTAGCAAATATGGAGTTAAACATTACGTGGCTTTGTGCAGGAATGGTACCCTTCGACGTTTCACAGCTCGGCACGGAAACCATGGAGTCGCGGGGAATGGAAACGATGTTGATAAACTTACGGTTTGCAGAGATGTGCACCACCATAGTTGTGTCTGCTTGGTGATTTCCTACTTCGCTGGCGCCACCTATTGCGGAGTTTTCATTTCCGTCTCGACTATCGGTACCGAGCACGAGGATATCAAGAGCTTTACCGGCATTCGGATCGATAATTTCTTTTTTCACGTTCTTTTGCGCGATGACAGATACGCTTGAGTCGTCAATGATGGAATTGAGTTGCACAGCTATCGCGCCAGCAGCAGCAGCGATGAAGACAATGATAGCTGTGAGCGCGATAGCAACGGTGCGCATAGCTATGGGGGCTTTATACCCGTGTGAGTGCGCGGGAGCGTGCGACACTGACACACGCTGAACTGAGGTATTCGAATGTTTTGATGGTCGATGTCCCACGGATACGCCTTTCCCTTTTTACTTACTCATAGTCTAGGGGTAAGGTGAAATATCTACTGCGATGTCATAGCGATATTCACATTCTTTACTAAAGACATGTAAAATATATCATTATGCTCTACTAATGTAGGTGGGGTGAATAGACTGCACCATATATCCGAAGCTCTTGTCGCTATTGATAGCTCAGAGGTAGTATCTCTAGCCGACGCGCTTTCTCGTGTAGCGGGAAACATACGACGTTATACTTCCCAAGATTCTTACGAAACTCCTACGATAGATACAACTTTGGCGGCAGTAGTAACCGTCGAAGAGGATACACGCTATCTGAGCGATACTGTGACATCGCTGATGGAGCAAACTGTCTTGCCAAGCACAGTTCTTATCGTGAGGAATACTGGTGACTCGGAGCACATATCGACATCTGAGATTAACAGACTCGAATCGATTGTGGAGCAGTTTCCTACGACGACGCATGTTCTTACTGTAAATGCTGCATCGTTTGGTGAAGCCATAACACGTGCTGTCAATGATGCGACAGACAGAGGAATACTGAGTAACGCTCTAGAATATTTATGGCTTTTACATGATGATTCACGACCTGAGCAGGCGGATTATGTGGAAAGGCTTAACGAGGTCCGCCGTAATAATTCCCAGGTCAGTGTGATTGGCGCTAAGCAACTCTCGTGGGATAGCGCCACTCTCTCTAACGTCGGGTATTATGCGCATCCGCGCCATAATGTGACTTCTCTCGTGGTGGATGGCGAAATCGATCAAGATCAGTACAATGCGCGTCAAGATATGTATGCAGTCAGCTTAGCGGGAGCCTTTGTACGCATTGCTGATTGGATGCGTTTAGGCGGTTTTAGCTATTCTGCAGGTACCTTTGGGCAGTCACGTGACTTCGGTAGGCGAGTAGTACGCGCGGGAGGTCGTATCATCGTTGTGCCAGAAGCGCATATCGCGCACCGTCGAGCTCGTTTTAGTGGAGTGCGTACGAGGAACGGGCATGTGCATCATTATGATGCTGACGATGCAAGAACACTTCGCAATAGTGCGCTAAGTACATTGATTGCGCGTGATGCGTACAAATACTCTGATGTAGCCCGCCCGCGGTGGATTTATATGTGGCCTGTGAACCTGATTATGGCCGTAATCCGCGCTGCTACAAATTTCGGAAAGAAAATGCCATACGAGGCTTTGTGCGAATTGCTGCTTCCATGGTATGACCTAGTGCATGTGCATTCTTTATCCGCTCAGCGTTCTTTATTGAGAAATGTACAGACAGTTTCGTTATCTCAGCTTTCAGGGCTTGTAGCCACGAGCGACCAGTTGCGCGTATATGCAGATCGTACGGCAAACCTTCTTTCGCAAGATGATTACGAATCTGTTAGTCCGCTTGTTAAGAAGCACCTTCGTGAGCAGTCTCGCATTCGCTACATGTGGTTGGCAGTGTGTGCAGCTCTTGTTTTTATCGTGCATGTTACTTTTAATTTTGACATAGTTCGAGGGGTTCTCAGTGGAGAGCATCTGGTATCGTCTTCACTTATTTCTACTGCCTCGACGACACGTCAGCTTTTCTCTAGTGCCACCACGTATTTTAGTTTCAGTCAACTTGATGGTGTAGCACTTCCTCCCTCTCCATTTCTCCTTGTCTATGCGTTCATAAGCTTGTTTACTTTTGGACATGCGTGGGCTACGAGTGCACTTATTTTCTTCCTTGGTGCTCCTGCTGCGTTTATGAGTGTATGGGCGTTGACAGGCATTTTTACTCGTTCGAATATTTCTCGATGTGCTCTCGCATGCGCTTGGGTAGCATTTGGGTATGGTTCGGGAATTTTTAGTCAGGGAAATATTGCACTTATCACCGTCATGATTTTCTTCCCCGCAGGTGTAGCATTTGCTGCAAAAGCTATCGGTGTGTATCAGACAGAAGAGCCTGTACAAGCAGAACCTTCCATACAAATCTCTGCGTGGGCTGCGCTATGTTTCGCCTGTGCAGTAGCGAGTGAGCCTCAAATTATCGTCGCAATGGTTATCGTAGGTATCATCATGATGTTTATCTACCGTCAACATGCATTAATGATTGTCTCTATGGCGATTCCAAGTCTCGTGATTTTGCTTCCAACTTTTACGTCCATCGTGATGAAACCAAGCATTATCTCTCAGCTTTTTAACGACATTTCTGTGCGTGAGGGTGCTTCATCAGCATCACACGTTTCTGTCTTTACTCGTCTGACGGGCATAATCATAGCGAATGGCGGTGGCGCATTAGGAGCTACGATGATGACGTTAAGTAGCATTGCTATGTTGGCATTTCTTGGATGCGCTGTAGCAACGCTGGCTTTGCCGTCTCTCATTCGTCCGGCACGGATTTTATGGATAAGTCTCGTAGCGGCTCTGGGCCTAGCAACTGTAGCGCCTTATATTCCTGTGGCACGTGGCGTAAGCGGTACAGTCTACGGTATGATTCTCCCTGCAATGATGATTGTTGTCCTTGGTCTGCTTGTAGCCGGGAGTATGGTTTGTGGACCTGCCACTGCTCATTTTGTTCCTGTTCTAGAGAAGGACAAAAAAGTGCACGCTCTGGCAGATAGCAGTGAACCAACCAAATCAGGTGAAGATGCTATACGCCGAGTCGCTTTCGGCGTTAGCCGTGCCTTCGTTATTGTGTGTGCTTTTGCGCTTACCGTCACATGGGGTTATATGGCATATGAGGCTCATTCATCGCTGACGACAAGTCGTGAAGCATTACCTATGGTTGTACAGGATTATTTGTCAGCAGCATCAAATCGTCGTATAGCTGTCGTCAAGCTCACCGATAGCGAAGCGCTTACATACTCTACCCTTCACTCTGCTCACGGAGATATCATCGACAGTTCTGCAGCTGTAGATGCACAACAAGTAAAAGGTACTTCTCAGCCGCGTAGTGAAAAAGTTGTAGCGCATGCTTTAGCTCAGCTAGCTCAATCAAATAGTGATGATGCAGTTAATACTTTGAGTGATGCAGGTATTGGCGGTATATACATCATGTATGACGGGCATGAGAGTGCTTTTAGTAGTTACCTTGCGAATGCTGCTGCGAGCGACAATGCAGAGGCAGTAGTGAATAACAAGCAGGGCGCATATGTGCGTATTTCCATTAAATCCATGAGTGACCAAGGCGTCGCTACCCAGGCACTACATCGTGCGCAACGAAGTATGTGGCGATACTCGTGGATAACGATACTGAGCATCATGATATTGATTTACTTGGCTCTGGGGCTACCAAGCATCGTGACAAGGGGAGAGGAATAATATGCCGACGACTCGTGCACTATCAGTTCTACGCGTTACAGGTGCGACTCTTAGCGCACTTGCGCTCTTGGGGGCAGGGCTTTATATGAGCTCTGGCGCAACGGATGGCTGGATGAAGGGTATAATTCCCTCCCCATCTAGTAAGTCAACTACGACGATGCAGAATGTCGCTCAACAGACGTCATCATTGTTCTGTCCAGCAGGGATGACACTTGCAGATGATGCAAAATTCGGCGATTCTGATTATCAGGCTACGGCCGGGGATTTGAAGTCGGCATCGCGAGTAGCAGGAATTGGTGCATTGTATCAAGCTGAGTTCGATGACGTAAATCAGACAAATACGAAGTCGCTCATCTTAGATGGGGCGACAATGAATGCACAGTCTCTCGTGACAGATACCAGTGATGCTTCTACAGCTAGGACTCTTACAACACGTACATTGAAAGCTGACCGACTAACTGGAGGTACAGGCAGTGTTGTGTCATGGGCAACGACTGGTGATGTACGCGGCGTGTCTGCTGCGCAGTGCACGACTTACCGTACACGTCAGGCTTTTTTGATTCCTGCTACGAATACTGGGTGGTCTCAGCGTCTCGTCGTGGCTAATTCTTCAGATAAGCCGACATCGATTACTCTTCACGCATGGGGCACAAAATCTGGTGAGGAGCTGAATCTTGCGACTAATGCTAAAGCTACTGTTGATGCACATTCAACGATGACAGTTGATTTATCCGCTGCACTTAACTCTGCTGAAAGTACTTATGTCCAAGTAATTGCTAGTGGTGCGCCTGTGGCAACTATTATTCAGGCTATCCATATGAACGGCTTAACACCATTGGGATCCGAGGACATCATGCCACTGAATGCAGCCGCTACAAATCAAGTGGTACCAGGGGTAAGTGGAGTATCATCTGCGCAGCTTAATCTTTTTGCCTCAACAGATACCCAAGTTCGATTAACTTACATCACAGATAAAGGGAAGGGCTCTTCGCGCACAGTCCATCTGACGGCACATCGTGTCTATACAGTGACTCTTGATGATATATCAGAGGGGACAAAGTCCATACTCCTTGACAGTACTTCCGCTGTCCAGGCTTCAGCTTTCACACAGGTGGACGGACAGGATGGTCAGACAGACTTTGCAATTTCAGGAGCTTCTCAAGCGTATAATGCATACGCAGTGACTCTTCCGGATGATACGCAATCTACGATTGATATCACAAACACATCACCAGCTACGCGTAAGGCAAAGATAGTCGCATACGGTAGCGACGGTAAGTCTAAAGGAGAGAAAGAAATTACGATTTCTGCGCATTCTGTGGCGTCATTTAATGTGGATGATTTTGGTGACGGTGTTGTTTTTGCAACGATTTCGCAGTCAAAAGAGGATAAGTCCTCACTCGTTGTTGGACAGAATATTTCAGTAAAGTCCCTTGCGGATGCGCATATTGCTGCCCGAGCAACTCTTACCTGTCCATCTATGGAGCTTAATACTATACAATTTGCTGTAACTCATGCAAAGACAGTGCTTAATTAGCCTTCTACGCTTTGTCTACTCGTCCCATGAGGGGTCGATGTATTCAGGATTGAGTCCTGATAAATGCGCTAGTTGTCGTATGATTTCTTTTCGTATGATGAGTTGCAATTCGATGCGGTTATGCGCACGGAACTCGAGGGGTTTGCGATAGAGAGCTATCCGAGCTGATATACCGTGGCTTGCTTCGAAACTTTGAGATAACTTTACGCTGAAGTTTTCCCAAGCAAGCGGGGAAGAAGGAGGAACGTCTTCCACCGCACATTCAACATTTGTAAAGAGCTCAGGCCATGCACTCTTTATACGAGCTACTTGAGCAGCTACTTGTTCATCGAAATAACCTGAATCAGTGCGGTAGAAAGGTAGTTGATTCCCAAAGACTGGGCGACGAATACCACGACCGTGGCGGTTCCGATACGTAGGTCTTTCCCAAGGAAGTTCACTCATAGTCTCTAGAATAGCAGTGGTGTGTGTAGCGCTTTTCGTAATAGCTTTAGATAAGTCTATATTTTAAGCTCAATACGTTACAATAGTAACGTTTGGAGGTTCAGCAGTGTCACATACGCCACATATTGTGCAGGCAGCAGATGTAGATTTTTCTGCTGTCTCGGCTGATGCTCGTCTTCTTGCCTTTGATCTTGACAATACACTTGCACGCTCGAAGATGCCGATGAGTGACGAGACTGCGAGACTTTTTGTCTCACTTACACACGTGCTCCCCCTTGCAATTGTTACAGGTGGGCGTTTTGAGCTCATTGAATCACAAGTGCTTGATGCTGCGTTTCAGCACGCATACCTTCCGCATCTTTCGCTACTTCCGGCTACAGGGACTTCCTACTATAATTGGGACGGTCACAAATTTATCAAGGTTTATTCAGTCGAGTTGACTGAAAGTCAGCGACGCCGTACTTACGAAGCTTTGGAACGTGCTGCTCGCCAACTTGGTCTATGGTATGACAAGACAGACGGTGCGCAAATTGAGGACCGCGGTAGTCAGATTACTTTTTCGGCATTGGGGCAGCTTGCACATGTCGATTTAAAAGAAGCCTGGGATCCAGATGGTGCAAAACGTGAACATCTTGCGCAGCTCGTACGACAAATGTTGCCTGATCTTAATGTTCGTATTGCTGGTGCGACGAGTATTGATGTAGCACAAAAAGGGCTCGACAAAGCGTTTGCCGTTCGTAAATTAGCTCAATTGCATGGGTGCCGTGTGTCAGATATCGTCTTCGTCGGTGATCGCATGGATAAAGCTGGCAATGATTATCCAGCTGCACTTGCAGGTGCTCGTGCGATTCAGGTTAATGGTCCAGCAGACACCAATGAAGTCATGCGTAATTTTATGAATGTCTTTATGCATGACATGAGTATCGATGTTATAGATCGTGTGCTGTGGCTTCATGGTCAGCAGGTGAATTTATCGGATGTAGAGTTTTCTCTGTTACTTGCGTTAATGCATGCTCGAGGAGAGTCAGTTACGCGTGAGAAACTTATTCAGGATGTATGGGGATATACGGACTTTCAAGATACTCGTTTACTCAGTACGGCAATTACACGTCTTCGCTCGCGTATCGAGGAGAATCCCATTATGCCTCGTAGAATCATTACAGTACGTGGTGGCGGGTATAAGCTCGTTTATAGATGAAATTAAATTTCCGTGGTAGTGCGGATATCCACATTCGTACACAGTTGTTTTCGTAGCTTTATGAACAAGTCCATTTCGACGTAGTTTAGACGTTATGAATGTGTGGATGTCATTTTTGCAAGCGGTCAGTTTAGTGCTTTGGCCGAGGCACTGTGCGGGGTGCTTAGAGCGAGACTGCATCGTATGTGAAGCATGTCAGCATAAATTTGAGCGATATAGAAGACGTATCGTCGCGCATAGTATTCCAGTATATTCGTGCGCACACTATAGTAATGAAGTGCGTCAGGCTATTTTGTCGTGGAAAGATCACGATGACGAAGAACTTGATGACTTTCTCAGTAATGCTGTGCAACGACTCGTAGTATATGAAGGGTTATCTATGCTAGACAATTGTGTGCAACAATCAGCAAGGGTCATGCGCGATTCTCTTGAGATATGTGTCATACCCGTTCCCTCGTCTGAAAAGTCTATCCAACAGCGTGGTCGAGTGCATATTCTTCCTATAGCTTGCGCCGTTTGTGAGGGATTAGAGATATACTCACGTCAATCAAAGACTGCACTCAAATCGCATGTGTGCAGGGCATTAACCATAGAAAAACATACAAAAAAGTCTGTGACACAGTCCGATAGAAGACAACGAAGTACACGTCTTTTGCATAGCCTGCGATTATGTGCGCCGCATCGGATGAATCATCATTGCGTCATTCTCGTTGATGATATTGCAACGACGGGGTCTACTCTTCGGGCGTGTGCCAGAAAGCTTAAAAGACACGGTGCTGATGTTCTTTGTGCTGTCGTAATAGCAGATAGCAGTCTTGAAGAGGAACAGTAATTGTAATACATCATGCTCTTACTATCGCCATTTCGTTCCAACAGGTCGTCGAGCGAGAGGAAAGATACGAGCGCTTCATACTCCAATGTGCCCCTGTGTCTCCACTTTTTCGTGCAAGCCCACGTATTCCTCCATATCCTATACCTATGTGGTACGCACCGAAACGTTTATGAGCAGCTTCGAGTATGTCGCCTATACCTTTATCGTGCTGAACATTAAAGATGTCGAGTGGAGTATAGCTATCTTCGTCGATGAGACCGTGCAGGATAACGCCGGCACGTGTGTACGGTGCGCCAATAATGATACGATTTTCAATACATTCGCATGCGTGGCGTGTCAGTATAAGAGGGTCATTAGTAGGCTCCTCAAGTGTGTAAGTTCCTCTGATATGAGATGGTGTATCCGAAGAATTATATCGGCTAGTGGAGCAGAAGACGGAGATACCTGTAGCTAAACTTCCCTGGTGTCTTAGTCGAAGTGCAGCTTTTTGAGTGTATACGCTGATACTTTGACGCAGAGTGGCGCTATCGCGGATAGGATGTGAAAACATACGCGAACACATGATTTGTGTTGTCCGTTTTCCATCAAGAGCGTCCTGAGAGGTGCTTGTAGCAATGCAAGGAATGCCTCGTAGCTCAAGTACTGTCTGTTGCATATTTACGTTGAATTGTTTACGGATAAGAACTTCATTCGTATCTCGTAAATCGGCAGCAGTCGTAATCCCCATAGCGATGAGTTTAGGTGCAAGATGCCTCCCTACGCCCCATACGTGAGCAACGTCGATATGTTCAAGAAAATTTTTATCGAAGTCGACTGCTTGGTTCCATGTTGTAATTGTGCGAGTGCCAAAGGTGCGCTTAGCCCAGTGATTGATAATTTTTGTGAGAGTGAGCGTGGGGGCGATACTAATGGAAATAGGCAGTCCGAGTCCTTTCCATACGGCATTTTGCATACGTCCACTTATGCGAACAAGTTCTTCCTCGCACTCGTGAGCCTCGAAGAAACATTCATCTATAGAGTAGACATGTTGATGAGGGAGGAAGGAATTCATGATATGCATCATGCGGGTCGATAAGCTTGCATAGAGCTCGTAGTTTGAGCTACGAGCAATTACGCCATCGTGAGCTGCTTGTTCACGTATCTTGAACCAGGGAATTCCTCGTGGAATTCCCAGATTTTTTGCTTCTAGATTGCGTGCAACGACGCACCCGTCGTTATTTGAGAGGACAACAATAGGTTTATTTGCTAGCGACGGATGGAACACTCTCTCACACGATGCAAAGAAACTATCTGCATCAGCGAGAATGAATTGTCGTTGTGTGTCGGTGCTATAGCAGTGTGAGGTCTTGTTCATCACGGAATAATAATCGCTTGTACTACCTCGCTGGTAACGGCCTTTGAGGATGATAGTTTCCTATGACTACGCCCCACAGCGTTATTGATTCATCAAAGTAAAGCTGGATATCTGGATGCTGTGGATTCTCTGTCTGAAGGATAGGGTGACACTGATTGTCCATGGTAAGACGTCGCACTGTGAGCTCACCATCGAGAGTTGCTATAACGATATCACCTTCTTGCGCGACAAGAGAACGATCAACAATAAGGAGATCTCCGTCAAAAATTCCTGCACCTTGCATAGAAAATCCTGCAACTTTGACAATAAAGGATGTATCTGGATGCGTAATGATATGTGTGTCGAAGGAAAAATCGCCAGAAAAGTAATCTTGTGCTACAGATGGGAATCCTATGCGCACTGTTTCGGAAATCGCCGATATACTCATCTCAACCACCTTTCGAACATCTGTTCGATTAGTATGTCAGATGAGTAAGACGAAAATACGTATAACGACACACCTTGGGAAATAAGTTATCTAAGGCTATATATAGAACATATGTTCGATTCTTAGCTGATGTGTCATTGGGGGAGAACAACCTCAAAGTTTACGCCACGTGAGTCATCAACCACTTGCACTGTGCCACCATGCAAACCTGCGGCCCAGCGTGATATAGACAGACCTAAACCTGTACCACCCGACTGAGTGCCTGGATGGTCATGTTTACCTTTGACATAGCGACGGAAGATGTCGGAGCGATCTTCGGGGGCAATTTGAGAGCCAAAGTTTACGACATTTGTTACGACTGTTCCGTCAATCTCATTCTCCCTAGCTTCGACAATGACAGACGTGTTATCAGCAGAGTGCTTTAAAGCATTAGCGATGATATTAGTAAAGAGTTGCCGTAAGCGATCTTCGTCACCTTCCATCCATATATCAGAGGGGACAGCGAGTGTGATACTGTGATTGTGGCTTGCATCAGCAATTTCCAACGGGGCAATGACATCGTCAAGAAATTCGCGTACATTGAACTTACTAATTTCTAAGCTTGCAGCACCGGCTTCCATACGGCTCAAATCTAGTAAGAATGCAATTAAATCGCTGAGTCGCTGTGTCTGGTTGAGAATGCCCTCAAGGTTGGCAGGAGTGGGCTCAACGATACCGTCAGCCATGTTTTCCACTAATGCTTGCAGAGCGGAGACCGGCGTACGAAGCTCATGACTGACGTTTGCAATCAAATCACGCCGCATCTGGTCAGCATGTTCAAGCTCATCTGCCATGACGTTGAACGATCGAGAGAGTTGCCCGATTTCATCATTGCTGTCGAGCGCCATCGAGACGCGCTTAGTATAGTCGCCTTGTGTAAGTGCTTCTGCTGCATCGCGAATTTCTCGAAGGGGAGCAGTAAGCCCTTGAGCAAAAAAGTATGTAATCCCTAGCGCAACGAGCAGTGTCGCAGGTAAAGCTATCCAGCCGGAGAACCCGATTTTAAGTAATGCCCAAGCAACAACGAAGGCAAAAAATGTCGCTAAAAGTATAAGGACACTCAGCTCGATCTTTAATGACGATATGAGACCGAGAGGACGACTCCAGTTGATAGATCGTTTTATATGAGAGCTTGGAGAATGTGCCATTCTCCGGGACTTTATACGCTGTGGATATGCTTCTGTAGTACCCGTAGAGCGGGTATAAGAAGAAGGGTTGTCAGCATTGGTGTGGGTAGAAGATGATGTGGAAGATAAAGAGGATTTTGAAGAGTGATTATATGAATGAGAAGAGTGTGATATACGTGTCATGATTATTAAAATGCGTGTTGTGAATAATAGACATACGAAAGTGTCACGTGCTTTATCCTAGGGAAGATTAGATACAACAACCGTTAAGATAAGAGAAACGTGACACTAGAAAATTCTAGAGATGAATCTACTCTTGAACCGGTGGCTCAAATGCATAGCCCACACCGTGTACAGTGCGAATCATGTCTGCTCCGAGCTTGTGACGCAGGGCTTTAACATGGGAATCTACTGTACGCGTGCCGGATGCATCGACCCAATCCCACACCTCTTCGAGAAGTTTCTCGCGAGTAAGGACGCTCTTTGGCTTGCGAGCAAGGGTAGAAAGTAAGTCAAATTCTGTAGGAGTAAGGTGAATGACTTCACCTTTTAAGGTCACTATGCGCTGAGCAGGATCAATAACGAGGTCTGCAAACTGGAGAACTTTCTCATTCTCAGAGTTCTTAGCGATAACTTTTGCACGTTCCACTCGACGAAGAAGAGCTTTACACCGTGCGATAAGTTCACGCATGGAGAAAGGCTTAGTCATGTAGTCGTCTGCGCCGGCGCCTAAGCCGATGACCTTATCGGCTTCATCGTCACGAGCAGTAAGCATGAGGATAGGGACTGGACGAGTAGAAACAATGCGCTTAGTCGCCTCGAGCCCATCCATGACCGGAAGCATAATGTCCATAATGATAAGGTCTGGCTTAATCTGAGCAGCCGCCTGAACTGCGCTGGCCCCATCGCCTACAACGCGAGCTACCCACCCCTCAGATGCAAGACGTTGAGCAACTGCAGTGGCAAGCGTAGGTTCATCTTCTACAACGAGAATTGTGTGCTGGACAGGTCGCGATGTAGACGTATTCATAATTCAGCTTTCTTCTTGATTGCCGTATTCGCTATTTATCATAGCGCAATACATGGCATAATGACGTGTCCTCGCCATATGGCAAACTTGATACATTGCATTTTCCTTTGGAGGGCTTATTTTATATGGATTATAAGGTTGGGGACACTGTTGTTTATCCACGCCACGGTGCGGCTCGTATAGACGAGATTTCCGAGCGTGAATTGCGTGGAGTTACGAAAACGTACCTTAAACTTTCCGTTCTTTCTTCTGACGGTCTTGTCATCAATGTTCCGGCAGATACAGTTGAAAAGCTTGGTGTTCGCGATATCGTGGATGCTGTAGCAGTAGCTAAGGTGTTTGAGATTCTTCGTACTCCAATCGTAGAGGAGAAAACGAACTGGTCACGTCGCTATAAGTTGAACCAGGAAAAGATTGCTTCCGGCGATGTCAATAAAGTAGCTGAGGTAGTTCGTGATTTGGCGCAGCGCGATGATAACGATCATGGATTGTCTGCAGGTGAGAAGCGTATGCTTTCACGAGCTCGAACCATCTTAACCTCAGAAATTGCTCTTAGTGAGAAACTTGATGAAGAGGAAGCTCAGCGTCTCCTTGATGTGAATTTGGGTTATGAAGATCCACAGCCAGGAGATGAAAAACATCATGCTATGGCTCCAGAAGAGCCGGCTGACCGTACATTGCAACGTGTCGAAGAAGAGGAAGCTGCAGCTAAAAAGAAGAAATAAAAGCTAACTACTTTGCATTTGGGTAATATTTGTAGTGCTCTTTCGTAATATATGTGTGGCGTTTCCAAAGCTAAATAAGCGAAGGGAACGCCATTATTGTGTGCCATCATTGTGTGCGGTTGTACGGCATTAACCTACATTTACAGCCGCATCGTTAAGCCCTCCTCGGGTCAGCACTAGGAGAGCTTGATGCTACTTCTTGAGAGCTTTAATACTCTTTGCAATAAGCCAAATAACTGTACTTATCGTCACAATAACAAAACTTGGCGGCATAGGGAACATCGTACTTATGATAAGCCCGCCCCAAATAGACACGAGACAGATAATCATCGTCATTACAATTGCGCGAAGAGGCGAACGCGTTACCATTGCAGCAGTATCAGCGGGGGTAATGACAAGTGCAAAGATAAGGAGCGTCCCTACTGTCGGTACGGCGACGGTGATGACGCTTGCCATCATGACCATAAAGACTACGCCTAAAGCTGTAACGGGGAGCCCCTTGGCTCTTGCGACTTCTTCATCAAGTGAACTGAAAAGTAAAGGTCGGAAAATAGCTAAAAGCACGACGCACAGCACAATGTCTACAGTGGTGAAAATGACAAGCTGGTCGGACGTTATCGTGAGAACTGAGCCGAAGAGAATAGACTGCATTTGTTTAGAAGCGCCTGCGGACATATTGGCAAAATACAAGCCTAAACCTGTAGAAAATGCGAGCACCGTTCCTGTAGCGACCTCACGCTCAGATGCCTTCTTGCCCAGAGCTCCGATGATAAGTGCACCTATGACGGAGAAAAGACCCATACCCCACAGAACTGGAATACCAAGGAGTGCGGCTCCTGTGGCTCCTGGTAGACCAATATGTGCAAGAGCGTGTGCAGCGAAAGTAGATTTTCGTGTGATGACGAAATAGCCAACAATACCCGCAGCGATAGAGATAAGGATACCCGCAGTGAAAGCGCGTTGAACAAAATCAGTATGGAGAGTCGTCATCCATTGAGAATTAAAAGTTAACAGTTTAAAAGTCATGATGTCCCTCGCTCTCTTCATTCTGTACTCTATTTGTGTCTGTCAAGCTCACACTACTCGATGAATGAATCGATGATACGCTCGATGGAGTATGCCAATGAGCCGCTTCATCCACACTATGAGTATCATGCTCGATACGTGTAGTAGGCTCGATGAGAGAATTATGAGTCACGAACATGTCACCTTGAGGTGTAGTAATGACCTCAACTTTCGTACCGTAGAGGTGAGTGAGCAAATCAGAGTCGAGGACATTATCCATATCTGCATAATGAGGATGCCCGTCGAGAAGGTACACAGCACCCGTCAGTACGGGGAGAAGCACATTCAAATCATGCGCTACCATCTGAATAGTCATGCCAAACTCTTTGTTAAGCCTCGCTAGTAGCTCGATGACAGAATTTTGACTTGCAACGTCAAGATTTGCGAGAGGCTCATCCAAAATTAGTAGTTCAGGATTGTTTACTAGTGCTTGTGCAATTGCTGCGCGCTGACGCTGCCCGCCAGATAATTCGTTTAATCGCAATTGTGCCTGCTCTGTAAGTTGAACAAATTCAAGGGTATGGCGCACCGCATCGCGCTCGCGGCGGGTCGTCGGAATAAATCCCCATCGATTTGCACTGATACCAAGCATGACAAAGTCAAAGACAGTGATATTACTTTCACCCGCAGATGTGTAGTTCTGAGGGACATATCCAATGCGTGCATTTGCCTTTCCTGCAGGCTTGTCGAGGATACGTACAGTTCCCTGAGAAAGAGGTAAAATGCCTAGTTCTACAGCAAGCATCGTAGTCTTTCCTGTGCCATTCGTGCCAACGATAGCAGTCACAGAACCACGTGGTATGGAAAAATTACCGTGAGACCAAATTACCCGATGAGAGCGTTTGACCGCTGCATCTTTGAATTCAATGATGGGATTTTGTGTGTCAACCATAGTAGAGTTTCTGCGTAACTTTCTTGAGAAGAATTACAAAGCCGTAAATGCTTAAGATTTTAGATACAGTCATATGCAAAAGGTGCCGAGCAACTCACTAACTCAGCACCTTGATAGGCATACTACTTATTGTGCGCTTTCGGCAGTAGAAATTGCTTGTGCAGCATCATCTGTCAAAGCAGTAATCCATTGCGTGAGAGTGGTGTACTTTTCTGGAAGTTGCTCACTGACATCCACGACAGGCACATCAGACTTCCCGGCAATTCCCGTAATCATATTCGTCGCGTCGGATGCTTCCTGAGTGTTATTGACAATGAAAGACATCTTATGCTCTTCAATTGCGGTTTGGAAAGATTGAATATCAGTTGCAGTAGGTTCAGACTCATTGAGACGCGCATTTGCATAGCCTTCGGGAGTAACGTCTTTGAGACCTAGATCAGAGTAGAGGTAGTAGGCTACCGATTCTGTCGCCGCATAGGTTTTACCCTTATGCTTAGTTTTGAAGTCTGTAATCTTTGTGTTAAGTTCATCCTCACTCTTCTGCCATGCGGCAAACTGCTTCTCAAAGTAGTCTTTTGATGCGGGAAGAAGCTCAGAATAAGTCTTCTTCAAAGACTCAGCCACAGCTTTGCGCGCATCCTTAGAAAACCATAAATGAGGGTTATCCGCTTCACTAGCTCCCATGATGCTTGCTGCGTTAACGACGGTAGTATTTTTTACTGAGCGCAATGCCTTTGTTGCCCATGCGTCATAATTTGCGCCATTGACTACAGCGACTTGCGCTGAGGACAGTGTGGAAATGTCTGCAGTATTTGCCTCGAAATCATGCGCCTCAACGTTAGTTCCCGAAATGATGGAAGTGACTTTGACATGCGTGCCACCGATTTGTGCAGCAAGGGATCCCCATTGATTGACAGAAGCAACGACATTAAGTGGATCTTGGACATGCGTAGTTTGCGTTGTCGTATCAGTTTTCTTTGACTCAGCTTGAGTGGACTGTTTATGTGAACCACACGCAGCTAAAGAAAAAAGTGTCGCGCCGACCGCAACCGTTGCGAGTGCACGACGGATAAGAGAACGGGTGTCAAGGTTGTGAAGTATTTTCATCGCTCTTGACTCTTTCTACCTTACATAGATATGTGCGCGATATGAATTTCACGCATGCACGCGACCTGTTCGCGTGTACTATGTCATAGTAGCAGTTAGAAGCGAAGTCTTGAAATTTCAAGGGGAATTATGACAGAACCTTTGCGCATAAGTGGTACAGATTTGGCCCGTTCAATCAAAGAAGATCTGAAGGGACGAGTAGGACAGTTGAAAACTCAAGGCGTGCCGTGCGGCTTGGGCACTATCTTAGTAGGTGAAGATCCTGGTTCTCTTAAATATGTAGAGGGTAAGCATAAGGACTGTGCGGAAGTCGGTATCGAATCTATTCGCATTGATTTACCGCCAAATGCTTCGCAACAGGAAATTATTGACGCGATAGAAGAGCTGAATGCAGATTCTCGATGTACAGGTTTTATCGTTCAACTTCCACTTCCTCAAAATGTGGATACGCTCAAGGTTTTAGAGCATGTAGACCCTAAAAAAGATGCTGATGGAATGCATCCATGGAATCTTGGAAAGCTCGTACTTCATACAGATCATCTGCCGTCGACTCCTTTACCATGCACTCCGCGAGGCGTTATTGAACTCCTTGAATCTGCAGGCATTGATTTTGCTGGGAAAGATGTGTGTGTACTTGGTCGAGGGATTACAATCGGTCGTACTATTAGTCTCATGCTTTCCCTCAAAGGCAAGGATGCGACAGTGACGACATGTCACTCTCAAACTGTGGATGTCGAAGATAAAATCCGTCATGCAGATATTGTTATTGCTGCAATGGGACAGGCGCATTTTGTGAAGCCTGCTATGCTCAAGGATGGTGCGGTTACCGTCGATGTGGGTGTCTCACGAGTATTTGTAGAAGACGAAGGGCGCTGGCGTATTTGTGGTGATGTGGACCCAGCGTGTTATAACAAGGTCAGCGCGTATACGCCTAATCCCGGGGGAGTTGGACCAATGACACGTGCGATGCTTCTTAAAAATGTAGTTGAGATGGCTCAACGCACTTTGTCGTAATGGCATGTCCGCTTATCGGTGTATTTGGGCAGCGTTTAGCGTACAATTGCACGTTGTATAGGTGTGCTGTTAAAAGTGCGTATATACACGTCGCTTGCAAGGGAAAAGACACAATGTTGAATGCTTGCAAGAAACGGACAATTAAAGAACGATTTTATCCGCTATAAGTCAAGAAATTATTTTAATGACAGAGAATAAGAACGAAATCCAGAAGGTCGCTATCAACGATATCGGCACTGAAGAGGATTTCATCAAGGCAGTCGATTCCACCATCAAGAATTTTGACGATGGTGATCTCGTTGAAGGTACCGTTGTAAAGATTGATCACGATGAGGTACTTCTCGACATCGGCTACAAAACTGAAGGTGTAATCCCTTCCCGCGAACTTTCTATTAAGAAAGACGTGGATCCAGACGACGTCGTTGAAGTTGGCGACACCGTCGAGGCACTTGTCATCACTAAGGAAGACAAGGAAGGCCGTCTCATTCTTTCTAAGAAGCGTGCACAGTACGAGCGCGCTTGGGGCGACGTTGAGAAGATCAAGGAAGCTGACGGTGTTGTTGAAGGTACCGTTATTGAAGCTGTTAAGGGTGGCTTGATTGTTGATATCGGTCTGCGCGGCTTCTTGCCAGCATCTCTCGTTGAAATGCGTCGTGTTCGCGACTTGGCTCCATACATTGGCCAGACCATTCAGGCTAAGATTTTGGAGCTCGATAAGAACCGCAACAATGTTGTTCTTTCTCGTCGCCAGTACCTCGAAGAGACCCAGTCTGAAGTTCGTGAGACATTCCTCTCCCAGCTCAAGAAGGGTCAGATTCGCGAAGGTGTTATTAGCTCCATCGTTAACTTCGGTGCATTCGTCGATCTCGGCGGTGTTGATGGTTTGATTCATGTTTCTGAGCTGTCATGGAAGCATATCGATCACCCGTCTGAGGTTGTTAAGGTCGGCGACAAGGTAACCGTTGAGGTACTTGACGTTGATTTCGATCGCGAGCGTATCTCCTTGTCTCTCAAGTCCACTCAGGAAGATCCATGGCAGCGTTTCGCACGCACTCATGTTCCTGGACAGATTGTTAAGGGCAAGGTTACCAAGATTGTTCAGTTCGGTGCATTCATCTCCGTCGATGATGGTATCGAAGGTCTCGTACACATCTCTGAGTTGGCGAATCGTCACGTAGAGAACCCAGAAACTGTTGTTAAGCCTGGCGACGAAGTATTCGTTAAGGTCATTGACGTTGATCTCGATCGTCGTCGTATCTCCTTGTCTCTCAAGCAGGCAACAGATTCTGTTGATCCAGCATCCGAAGACTTCGATCCAGCTCTCTACGGCATGCCAGCAGAGTATGATGAGAGCGGAAACTACAAGTACCCAGAAGGTTTCGATCCTGAGACTAACGAATGGATTGAAGGCTTTGAGAAGCAGCGCGAAGAGTGGGAAGCTCAGTATGCAGCAGCTCATGATTTGTGGGAAGCTCACAAGGTATTTGCAGCAAAGCAGGCTGAACTTGCAGCCGCTTCCGCTGAAGCTGATGGTGTAACTGAAGAAGCAGCACCAACACAGGCTGAAGAAGCTACGACATATAGCTCTGAAGCATCAAATGAGGGTACTCTTGCATCTGATGATCAGCTTGCAGCTTTGCGCGAGCAGTTGCTTAGCGAGAAGAACTAAGCAGTAACGCTATATTGTAAGACTACATAAGTTTTACAATAGATTTGAGGGAGATTTTGTCGCTCTAGTGCGGTAAAGTCTCCCTTGGATTTTTGTAGACGCGGTTGTGAAGTGCATGAAGAAAACCGCGAAAGAGAAAGTAGAAAATATATGGTTAGTGAAAAGGCAGCAACAGCAAAACATGCTGTCTCGTCATCCCATAAAATTACTAGCGCTGCTCTTGCAGGTATTACGTTCGTTGGTGCAGTTACTGGAGTAGCATCCGTTGTGCGTTCTCAATACAGTGGCATCACGTCAGGTGAGCCACAAACGCCGTCTGCGCAGGCTCCTCAGACCACTCAGCCTTCTACATCTTCTCTTTCGACAGTTCTTTCTGCAATGCCTACGCAAGGAGAAAGTGCACCGGTGCATGATGAGCACAATTCTTTAGTGTCTTTACCCCCAGCAGCCCCGCAACCTTCGTCTCCTACGACGTCTTACTCAGCTACTACAGGTAGTATAGACGAGATGGGACGGCAAGAACTTGAAGGTCGTCAGACTTATACTTATATCCAGCAACAGCCTCGTGTGGATTTACCACAAGAAAAGACAGGTCAGCTTCAAACCGACGTCAGCAAAGCACAGCAAGAGCAAGATGCTATTCGGCACTCGGCGGAATATGCACAGAACGCTTTTAAAGAGGCCTGGCAAAATTTAGAAATTCAGCGTGAAGTTTCTAGGCGTGCATATAACGAATGGATAGATGCGCAAAGCGAAGTTCAGCAGGCGACATCTGTATATCAAGAAGCAGTTAAAGCGGTTATGTCTGCAACCGTATGGAGCGCGCGTAATAACCTTAATAGTCTTGAAGTAAATCTCTCTGCAGCAACAAATGATGCTCAGGCAAGTGATAATGCGGTTGCTTTAGCTCAAGCAGATGTTGATGCTAAACGGGCAGAAGTTAATAGTGTTCAATCGTATATCACATCTCTTAAAGACAAAGAGAATCAGTCTCAGAAGAATGTAGAGTCCCTTTCTGAACATGTAGCACAGCTCCAGTCTGAAGTAGACAATGCTACTGATGATGATATACGCAGTCAGAAAGAGGCTGACTTAACATCTGCGCAAGCGGATCAAGAGAATGCTCAGCAAAGCCTTGATGCTGCAAAAAATGAACTTGCACAAGAAAATCAGCATAAGACTGATGTTCAGGAGGCGCTTAACCAGGCGAATACTGTACTCGCGACTGCTCAGAAAGATAAAGCTGATGCAGAACAGAAAGTTCAAAAACTTCAGCAGCAAGTTGATACTGCTCGAATCCAGCTCGACAGTGCTTATAAAAATGTGCAATTTAACGGTACGACCGTTACAGCCGATGCAAACGTTGCTGACTTTTTTGCGGCAAACGGGTGGAATGAAGCGGCTCATATCGTTAATGTACAGTCTCACGAGATATGGCAGCATGAGCACCCTGACTGGACTGTCGATAAGGCTGATGTTACTTCTGCAGCGTCCTTAGACAACTATGCTCGGGCAGTAGATGCTGTGGTCACAGCGAATGGCGAACGTCAGAAGTCTGGTCTCGCTCCGCTTAAGATTGATGCTGACTATTCTGCAGTGGCAATAGACCGTACTGCAGCACTTGACCATCAGATGGCTTCGCATAACAGAAAAATTGATACTCGCTATCCAGCCACTGAAATATACAGTTATGGCGCCGAGCCTTTGCGCGCGCTAACGGACACAGCTGCTTCTCAATATCGTGGAGCATCACGTGCAATTGGTGTTGGATATTCGCAGCATGCACCTCAATGGGCTCACTGGGCAAATGGCGGTATAGTAGACTCTCTCTATCTTGATCAGGATCGATATACCTCAATTGATGCAACGGATATGCAGTCTCGCATACATAATTTTCAGTCTGCACGCGATGCTGCAGGGGTACTTGCACAAGTGCGCTCGACATTTGAAGAACTTAATGAACAGTATGCAGTAGCCCAAGCGGACGAAGCGAAAGCAAATATTGCGTACGCTGAAGCACAGCGTAACTTCATCGAAAAGCAGAACGTATATAATGCTTCGCTTAAACGTGCTCATGACTTATCTACTCAGGTAGCATCTTGCGAAGTTCAACTCAAGGCTGCTCAGGAGAAGCGTAGTCAAGCACAAACTGCACTTGAAACGTTGGAACAGAATGTCAATGCTCGTAAAGAGTCACTTGATAATGCACGTAGAGCTTTAGAAACAGCCCAAACTGATACACAGTACTATGAGCTTCAACTCCATAGGGCGCAGGAGTTCTTATCAAGGTTGACGAAAAAGCTCGATGAAGCATCAGCACTGAAGGATAGGATTACCAACGCGCAAGTTAATTTGCGTATAGCGAATGATCGTTATGAACTTTCGCAGATAGCGCTCAAGAAAGCAATTGATGATGAGGCAGCCGCTGAGAGACTTTATGAGGCAGCTAAAGCAGTAATGGATGCTAGCCAGAACGACTTTCTCATAGCAAAGCAGCATACGGATGAGCTTCAAGTACAACTCATAGGGGCACGTGCTGACATGGCGCATCAAGTAATTGATGCTGATATCGTGTACTAAAAGATTATGATTCGCATTGCACTTACTGGTGGAATCGCTGCGGGGAAGTCTACAGTAAGTAAACATCTCGCGGATTGCGGATATCCTCGTGTAGATTATGATGTTCTCGCACGCGAAGCTGTAAAACCCGGGAGCCCTATATTACAGCACATTCAGGCTGAATTTGGTCCGAGCAGTCTGACACAAAATGGCGAGCTTAATCGTCCATGGCTTGCGCGCAATGTATTTAGCGATACGAATAAACTCAGTGTTCTCAATTCTCTTATGCATCCAGCCGTATATAAGCAAGGAAAATGGCTGGATGACAGGTATAGGAAGACAGGAGCGAAACTTATCGTTCATGATATTCCGCTACTCTACGAGACTATTGAAATTGCAAATCAAATAGGTTTAGTATTTGACCATATTGTAACTGTTGAGGCGCCGGAAAACATACGAATTGCGCGTATGATACGCACACGTTCGATGACTCTTGCACAGGCGCAGGCGCGCATCGCATCTCAGTCATCGCAAGCTCAGCGCGAAAGCATCTCCGACGTTGTTATTGACTCTACGCAGCCTGTTGAGAATATGCTGCATGAGATTGATACGTATATCAAAAGATGGCTTACAGCATAGATATAGTGAAAATCTCATCATGATAGACACATTCGCATAAGATAATACTATGGGTTTTAACGGTATCGAACGCATTGATAAACCATTTGAAGTAGTCTCCGCCTACAAGCCGTCAGGGGACCAGCCAAAAGCAATTGACGAGCTGGCATCGCGCATTAATAACGGCGAGACGGACGTAGTCCTTATGGGTGCTACAGGTACTGGCAAGACTGCTACTACTGCGTGGATGATTGAAAAACTTCAGCGTCCTACGTTAATTCTCGAGCCAAACAAGACGTTGGCAGCGCAGCTTGCAGCAGAGTTTAGAGAACTTATGCCGAATAACGCTGTAAATTACTTTGTGTCCTACTATGACTATTACCAGCCAGAGGCGTACATTCCTCAGACGGATACTTTCATTGAGAAGGATTCAAGTATCAATGATGACGTGGAGCGTTTACGTCATGCAACTACTGCAAATTTGCTTACGCGTCGTGACTGCGTCGTTGTCGCGACGGTATCTTGTATCTACGGTTTAGGTACACCGGAAGAATATGCATCTCAGATGCTCTTTTTAAATCGTGGCGAGCAGATTGAACGTGATGATTTGCTGCGGACTTTTGTCAATATGCAGTATAAGCGAAATGATGTTGCTTTCGCTCGTGGTACTTTCCGTGTGCGAGGAGATACCGTCGAAATTATTCCCGTATACGAAGAGCTCGCTATACGTATCGAATTCTTCGGCGAGGAAATTGATCGGATCTCCACACTCCATCCGATTACTGGTGATGAAATTGAGGAGGTGGATTCTATCCATATTTTTCCAGCAACACATTATGCTGCTGGGCCTGACCGTCTTGCACATGCGATTGATACTATTCAAGAGGAGCTTGATTGGCGTCTCAAACAGTTGAAGAAGGAAAATAAGCTTCTTGAAGCTCAGCGCTTAGAGATGCGCACTACGTATGATTTGGAAATGCTCGAGCAAATAGGTACGTGCTCAGGCGTAGAGAATTATTCTCGTCATTTCGATGATCGCGCTCCTGGTACACCTCCTCATACTCTTCTTGACTTTTTCCCTGACGATTTTCTTCTTGTTGTGGACGAATCTCACGTCACAATTCCGCAAATTGGAGCAATGTATGAGGGAGATGCGAGTCGTAAGCGTACCTTGGTAGAGCATGGTTTCCGTTTGCCATCCGCTATGGATAATCGTCCACTTAAGTTCCCTGAGTTCCTTGAGCATATAGGGCAAACAATATATTTATCGGCAACTCCTGGTGATTATGAGATGAGTCGTAGCGATGGGGTAGTAGAGCAGATTATTCGACCTACAGGCTTGCTTGACCCTGAAGTTGAGGTGCGTCCAGTCGATGGGCAGATTGATGATCTGCTTGCCGAAATTAAGGATCGCGTTGCAAAAAACGAGCGAGTACTTGTAACTACCTTGACAAAGAAAATGGCAGAAGATTTGACGGATTATCTCCTTGAGAGAGATATCAAGGTGGAGTATCTTCATTCAGATGTAGATACCTTGCGGCGTGTAGAGCTTTTACGTGAGCTGCGTGAAGGGAAAATTGACGTTATTGTGGGCATCAATCTGTTGCGAGAAGGTCTTGACCTTCCAGAGGTGTCCCTCGTAGCCATTCTCGATGCAGATAAAGAAGGTTTTTTGCGCTCTTATCGCTCTCTCATTCAAACTATTGGTCGTGCTGCGCGAAATGTCTCAGGCAAAGTCATTATGTATGCCGATAATATGACTGATTCGATGACAAAGGCTATCGATGAAACGAATCGCCGTCGTGATATCCAGATGAAATACAATGAAGATCATGGCATCGACCCACAGCCACTTATCAAGAAGATTAGTGATGTCAACGATATGCTTGCCAAAGAAGACGTGGACACGGAGGAACTTCTCGACAGCGGATATAGGAACTCTGGTAAGGTGGGCAATTCTCATCTTGGTGTTCCGACTCTTGATGAGAAACAAGCAGATGAGAGACATCGCAAGCTTTTGGAGGCTGGACTTCCTGCTCAAGATTTGGCAAATCTCATTCGTGAACTTTCTGACCAAATGCATACAGCCGCCGAGCAGCTCCAGTTTGAGCTTGCAGCGCGTCTGCGTGATGAGATTCAGGACTTAAAGAAGGAGCTTCGTCAAATGACCAAGGCACAATAGGAGAAGTATAGGAGAGAGCAGAGTAAAGAGTGAGAAAGCTAGGATATGATAACTGAAACCCCGCTGTGGTTCATGATTGCTACTTTCGTGGTGCTTGCCACTTTCTTCGTAGTCGACTTAGTTCTTATCGGACGCAAACCGCATGTCCCGAGCACTAAAGAATGTCTTCAGCATATTAGTTTCTTTATCGTCATGGCACTCATCTTTGGCGGTATCATGTGGGCTATATCTGGAGCAAAACCAGCAATTGAGTTCTATTCGGGATGGCTGACCGAATATAGTTTAAGCGTAGACAATCTTTTTGTGTTCGTCATTATCATGTCTAACTTTGCTGTGCCGAAAAAGTTGCAAAAATACGTACTGTCTGTGGGAATTACACTCGCTTTAATTCTTCGAGGTATATTTATTCTTGCAGGTGCAGCGATTCTTGAGCGTTTCACATGGGTATTTTTCATCTTTGGCGCTTTTCTTATTTATACCGCTATCAAGCTCGCGGTGGGCGAGGATGAAGATGAGGAATATAAAGAAAATATTTTTATCCGCGGCATTCGCACAGTAATTCCGATGACCAAAGAGTACGATGGTGAAAAACTTCGCACAGTCGTTGATGGCGCGAAAGTCTTTACTCCTATGCTTGTTCTCTTTATAGCCATCGGTACAACAGATGTCATGTTTGCCTTTGACTCTATTCCAGCTATTTTCGGCTTGACAAAAGATCCTTTTATTGTGTTCACTTCAAATGTTTTTGCTTTACTCGGCCTTCAGCAGCTGTATTTCCTTCTAGGAGCGCTTCTTGATAAGCTCGTGTACTTGCCCGTAGGACTATCAATTGTTTTGGGATTTATCGGTATTAAGCTTGTAATGGAAGCTCTCCATGACAACACGCTTCCGTTTATCAATGGTGGGCAGGGCATTCACGTAGTTCCGCTCATTCCGACATGGCTGTCTCTTGTCGTTATTATCGTGTCGTTAGGTGGCGCAGCACTTGCAAGCGTCGTAAAAATGAAACAGTTGGAAACGCAGAAATAATGAGTCCAACTCCAGAAGATGTGTGTACTAGGGAACTGAAGTGAGCTCACGTGTCAAAAAGTACGCTCGCTCCAGTAAACTAGGACATGTGAAATGTGGGTGTAAAAACCCATTCCGTCTAGAAAGAAACAGGTAGGCATTCATGCGCAAGGCAAAGATTGTCGATACTATTGGTCCAGCTTCCTCCTCTTTGGAAACTTTGAAGGAAATCGTTGAAGCAGGTATGAACGTAGCACGTATCAACCGCTCTCACGGTACTTTCGAAGAGCATATGAACGTGTACAACAACGTTCGCCAAGCTGCTAAGGAAACTGGTAAGAACGTTGCAGTTCTCGTTGATCTTCAGGGTCCTAAGATTCGTTGTGGCTGGGTAGAAGAAGATGCTAATGGTGACGACAAGGTATGGCTCGAGAAGGGTCAGCAGTTCATCATCACTACCGACGAAGTAACAGGAAACAAGGATAAGGTTTCTACTACTTTCAAGGGTCTTCCTGGCGACTGCCACGCTGGTGACCCAATCCTTATCGACGATGGTAAGGTACAGCTTGAGGTAACCAAGGTAGAGGGCAACGACGTATATACCAAGGTCGTCGTCGCTGGTCCAGTATCCTCTCATAAGGGCATTAATCTTCCTGGTGTCGCAGTATCCGTTCCTGCACTGTCTGAGAAGGATGAAGAAGATTTGCGCTGGGGTATCCGTACAGGCGCAGATATCATTGCTATGTCCTTCGTTCGCTATGGTAGTGATATCGATCGTGCACACGAGATTATGGACGAAGAAGGTCGTCGTATCCCAGTTGTAGCAAAGATTGAGAAGCCACAGGCTGTTGAGAACCTCGTAGACATCGTTAAGAAGTTCGACGGTATCATGGTTGCACGTGGTGATATGGCAGTAGAAATGCCATTCGAGCAGGTTCCACTCATCACCAAGCGCTGTATCGAGCTCGCTCGTGCATACGGCAAGCCAGTTATCGTTGCGACTGAAGTACTTGGCTCCATGGTTAAGTCCCCAGTTCCATCTCGTGCAGAAGCTTCTGACTGCGCAAATGCAGTTCTCGATGGTGCAGATGCAACCATGACTTCTAATGAGACAGCTGTCGGCGACTATCCAGTAGTTGTAGTGGACACTATGGCTCGTATCTCTAACTATGCAACTGAGCATGGTTTTGATCGTATCCCAGCTATCAAGGATGAAGAGTTCTCAACAACTGCAGCCGTAGCACATGCAGCAGTGGAGCTCGCAGATAAGGCAGACGCGAAGGCAATCGTTGCATTCACTAAGTCTGGTGAAACAGTACATCGCGTATCTGCAGAGCGCCCAGCAGCTCCTATTTACGGTTTGACCAACAATGAGCACACTAAGTGCTGGCTTGGCCTTTCTTGGGGCACCGAAGGCATCTTGGTTGACACTGAGTATCATGGTCTCTCTCGTAATGAGCTCATGACTCTCGCAGACAACACTTTGAAGGCAGCTGGCAAGGTGGAAGACGGCGATACCATCGTTCTTCTCGCATCTGCTCCTTCTGCAAACGAAGCTGGATCTACCGACTCCGTTTATGTACACACTGTTGGTGCACGCGACTAGTCTGAAACTCATTAGAGATTTCTTTAAGGTGTCGTGATAAAAGACACCACACGATAAAAGAGTCGTCATATGTTTCTCTACAGAGATGCATATGACGACTCTTTTTAATTCTTGTAACCTTTACGGTGTGTGTTGTGTGTGGTGCTGACGTGAGTGAGATTACATAAAATGTGTAGGCGTGAAAAAATGCTAAGAAAGGATGAGAAATTAGGATAGGTAGAAGACGAGACTTACGATTTGAGTGACGATTCAGGAGTACTCAAAACACGCGGAGTTGCTATAATCCGAGTGACATTGTATAGTATTTCGAGTACCGCCCCGGTATCCCAATTGGTAGAGGAAACAGCCTCAAAATCTGTGCAGTGTGGGTTCGAGTCCCACCCGGGGCACGTAGACGAGGTCTCAATGGGGAGCTCTCTAGGTTAAAAGTTCTGAACTTCCCGGTGGTCCTATGATTTCTCACTGAGGAAGGCGCATACATTATGTCTGACAATCAAGGTGTAAAGCGCACCGTTGTTGTAGCTGAAGATGAAGCTCTTAACCGTATGGACATCATCGAGTCGTTAAATGATGGTGGCTATGAAGTCATCGGAGAAGCAGCAAATGGTCAAGAAGCTGTAGATATTGTACGAGAAAAGCATCCAGATATCGTCGTTATGGATGTGAAGATGCCTGTCAAAGATGGAATTACTGCAGCTCGAGAAATCAATGAAGAATTTTTAGCACCAGTTGTCATGCTGACCGCATTTTCTCAGAAGGATTTAGTTGCTGAAGCTATTGATGCTGGCGTTATGGCGTATGTCATTAAGCCGTTCGTTCCAGACAAACTTTTCCCGGCACTTGATGTAGCCTTTGGACGATTTGAACAGATGCGTGCTTTGCGTGAACACCTTGAAGATGATGACAAGCGCGATGATTCAGCAACTGCTGATGAAGTGGCTGCTTTGCGCGAGCAGGTAGAAGATTTGAAGAATCGTCTTGAATCTCGCAAGCATGTCGATCGTGCTAAAGGGCTCCTTATGGAGAATATGGGACTGTCTGAGCAAGAAGCATTCCGTTGGATTCAGAAGACATCTATGGACCGTAGACTTACTATGTTAGAAGTCGCAGATGCCGTCATTTCTCAAATTGAAGGCGAATAGAGCAAGCGCGTTATTGACGAGTAACCGTGTTCTTTCTATCCCCAAAACGCTATGATAGAGAGCATGGTTTCTCGTCTTTTAGTCATTGATGGTCATTCGCTAGCGTTCCGCGCATTTTTTGCTCTTCCAGCAGATGGGTTTTCTACGTCCACCGGACAAGTGACGAATGCTGTTTATGGTTTTACAACCATGCTATCTCAGGTGATTTCCGAGATTCAGCCGACACACATTGCAGTTGCGTTCGACGTCAAAGGTGGAACTTTCCGCAATCAGATGTTGCCACAATACAAGGGCACTCGAGACGCTGCACCAGAAGAATTGTTGTCGCAGCTACCGCTTATTCATGATTTGCTGGATTCTCTCGATATCTCCTACGTCGAAAAGACTGGGTTTGAGGGCGATGACATAATCGCAACATTGGCTACTATGGGACGTGATGCCGGTTTCGACATGTCATATGTTCTATCGGGGGATCGTGATGCTTTTCAGCTTATTGACGATAAAATAACTGTTCTTTACCCAGGGCAGCATTTTAAAGATTTGAAACAGATGGACCCGCAAGCGGTGTTTGCGAAGTATAGGGTTATGCCTTCACAGTATCCGGATTTGGCAGCGCTGCGTGGAGAAGGCGCAGATAATATTCCGGGGGTCCCTGGAGTGGGAGATGGCTTTGCGGCAAAGTGGATTGAACAGTTTGGCTCTCTCAATGGCATCATCGAGCATGCCGCAGAAATAAAAGGAAAGAAAGGCGAAGCTCTGCGCGAGAATATTGAGCAGGTTAAACTCAATCGACGTGTGAATGCGCTCGTACGTGATGTGGATTTAGATGTTTCTCTTGACGATTTTGCCATACGCAAGCCGCAGTCAGAAAAGATCGATAAGGCATTGTCGGCGTTCGAGTTTGGAGTAGGCGTTAAAAAACGTGTATATAAAGCCTTGTCAAAAGCTGCTGGCGTTAATGACACTCAGGTGGAGTCTGCGAAATTTACGAGCACGAAGCATGACGGCAAACCAACTCGCAGTATAGCACTCGCTGAAGAGCAAAGCGATGTGGCTACAGTGCAGTCTGATACGGATGCTCAAGACCTTATCAACTCGGTTACTCTCATAGATGTGGTGTTGAGTAGCGACGACGCAATACGAGCATTAAAGGAGTGGGAAGGGAAAATCTCGTCTGAGACAGAAGTTGCTCTTTACGTTGAAGGAGTACCTCAGCCAGCGGCTTCACAATTATCGCGACTAACGCTCGTTACGTCACAGGGGAAAGCACTGTCTGTAAATTCTCGCGTGCTAAGTGATGCGACAGTACGTGAAGAAATTCAACGTATACTTGACACGTATACCGGAATCTTGACAGTACACGGCTATAAGCAGACATTACATATGCTCGATGCGCAGTCTCTATCGCTTTCAGTACCTTACATGGACACGCTGCTTGCTGCGTATCTCATTCGCCCGGATAATGACGACTATGACCTTGCATGGCTTGTGTCTGAAGACGTTCACGTACAGATAGCAGATGAAGAAGGCGAAACACAGACTTCTCGCTCTACACAAGGCACGTTTGACTTTGATATAGATGATACAGATACAGATGAGTCAGATGAAGATGCGGCTGAGGCAGAAGAACGTAATGCGATGACATCAGCGCGCTATGCGTTAGGGGACTTAGCATTAGGGCAGGTTTATCAAGCAACGCTTAAAAAGCGTGGAGAATTAGAATTACTCACTGAGATTGAGATTCCAACCTCTCGCATCCTCTTTGATATGGAGAAGACCGGCGCGGCGGTTGATCAAAAGCGTCTTGCAGAAATGCTAGGTATGTTCACTGCCGAGGCACAACAGGCGCAGAATATCGCGTGGGAGCAAGCAGGAGAGAAGATAAACCTTCAAAGTCCGAAGCAACTTCAAAAAGTACTTTTTGAGGATATGCAGCTTCCTCCTACAAAGAAGACGAAATCTGGCGGATATACGACCAATGCAGAAGCATTGCAAACTTTATATACTCGTTCGGTACATAATGAACGTGCGAATACTTTCTTGGGGGCTCTCTTGCGGCACCGTGAGGTTAATAAGCTCAAGCAGATTGTACAAACGCTATCAGAGTCTGTCTACGCTCATGACGGACGTATTCACACAACTTTTGAACAGACGGTTGCGGCGACAGGACGGCTGAGCTCTACGGAACCAAATCTTCAGAATATACCGAATCGTAATGCAGCAGGACGTGAAATCCGTAGTGCGTTTGTACCTTCGTCGGGGAATGTTTCGTTACTGTCTGCAGACTATTCGCAAGTTGAGCTACGGCTCATGGCGCATCTGTCTGGTGACAATGCGTTGATAGAAGCATTTAAGTCGGGTACAGATTTCCACCGTTATGTGGCATCTCTAGTCTATGGAGTCTCGCCAGAAGATATAACAAGCGACCAGCGCTCACATATCAAAGCCATGAGTTATGGGCTTGCGTATGGCTTGAGCACTTATGGGCTTGCACAGCAATTGGGAATTTCACCTGCTGAGGCTGATATTTTGAAGAATAAGTATTTTGATACTTTTGGTGATGTGCATGACTATTTAGAATCGCTTGTTTCTCAAGCAAAACGAAAAGGCTACACAGAGACGATGTTTGGGCGTCGTCGCTACTTCCCAGGTCTGCGCTCGAGCAATCGCAATGTACGCGATGCTGCTGAACGTGGTGCGCTTAATGCCCCTATTCAAGGCAGCGCGGCTGACATCATGAAACTTGCCATGATTAAGGCTGAAAAGGCGTTACGTGATGAGAAAATGAAGTCACGTATTATTCTCCAGATTCATGATGAACTTGTCGTTGATGTGGCTCAAGGAGAAGAAGAAATTGTATCTACTCTCGTCAAGGATGCTATGGAGCACGTTGTCAATCTTGCCGTGCCACTTGATGTGTCAACGGGTACTGGTCCTGACTGGCAGCAGGCAGCACACTAAATACTGTAATGAGGCGTGAAGGAGAAAAATGAGCACTCTTACTGTGGGGCAGATAGTAAAAGTCCTTGAGGCGCTCTACCCACTGCGTTATGCAGAAGACTGGGATGAGCCTGGACTCATTGTAGGGGATACAGGGTGGCAGGTGTCAAAAATTTACTGCGCAGTCGATCCTACAGAGGAAACGGTAAGCGCGGCGATTTCGGCTGGTGCTCAGCTACTTATCACGCATCATCCTCTCTATTTTCGCGCTACGCATACAGTTGCGGGTTCAACTTTTCGCGGTGCGTTGGTCACGAAACTCATCGAGAATCATTGCGCACTATGGGTGGGGCACACGAATGCGGATAGTGCCGTGCGCGGTCAGGGCAAAGCGTTTGTGGAGGCATTGGGACTCAAGGACTGTGGTGCGCTTGTTCCTCGCGAAGATGGACGCAGTGAAGATAAGCAAGAAGTTGAAAGAGTAGGACTTGGTCGCATAGGTGAATACGACCAGGCAATTTCTCTGGCAGAATTTGCAAAACGAGTATCAGACGTACTTCCGCGCTCGCAGTCGGGCATCCTTATCGCGGGGGATCCTCACAGACAGGTTAGACGTGTTGCTGCACTTCCAGGATCAGGGGATTCGGAAATTAAAAAGGCGGCAGCATGCGGTGCTGATGTTTATGTGACAAGTGATTTACGACACCATCCAGTACTCGATGCTGTGCAAGAGACAGGAATGGCGTTTATTAATACGCCACATGCGGCGATTGAAAAGTTGTGGTTCAATTTAGCGCAAACAGACATACCAGAGGCATTATTAACCCGTTATGGTGTCGATATTCCTCTTGAAGTAACGCGGATTAACACTGACCCGTGGAGTATGCGAATCTAAGAGTGGATATGTGCGGATATACAAGTGTAGCTGTGATGTGATAGGGAAGTTGTGTTTGTGGAACGCTTCGTGAATGATAAGAAGAAAGATGAAACAGGTTCTGTACATACATTTCTTCATAGTACGTTACCTGCAATTTTTGCAATTGTTGGGTTGTGTATGTGGGCACTGATTGTCGTTTTTCTTGTTGCCCTGACGACATTTTCTCGTGTTATTCGCCCCATTACTCCTCATGGCACTCTTACAGAAGCTCCGTATGTCAGTATTGGTGCCCCTTCAGCGTGGGCAGTTATAGCGTGCATTGCTTTAGTGATTATGTGCTCGCTTGTGTCACAATATCTTTCGCGGTACAACAAGCGTACGGTACTTACCGGTCTTCTTATATGGGTATTCATTGCGCAAATCGTATGGATTGCTTCGGTGTGCTTGATTTTTTCGTTCTATAGCGATACGCAAAGTCTTGTGAATGCTGCGAGTGCTATCATCACGGACCAGACACGTTATTTTGGAATAGATGCCTGTCCGAAGCTTCGAAGTATGCGACCTGGTGTGTGTATACCTGTGCGTTTGCATACGTATTTTTCAGAATATCCATTCCAAGCTGGTCCAGCATTATGGATGACACTTATCTTTCGTATATTCGGCGTACGCAATATAGTCAGTTTCCAAATAATTAATGCGCTGATGATTGTCGGTATCGTGTGGGTTTTGTGGCGGCTTACTGAGCAGATTGCACTATCACGTGATGAGGAGGGGCGAGCACAACGCGTAGTAATGAGCGCTTTTGCAATTTTTGCTGCTACATGTGTACCATTACTCACATTTGCCACATTCGTATACCCTAACATGGCAGGTCTATTCTTTGTGCTTATGGGCATAGAAATGTTGCGAACTTCTCTAACCCAAGTTTCTTGTGCCCGTAAATTCTGGTCTGCTTTCAGCGCTTGTTTGCTTATTGGTGTGGGCGTAGCGATTAAGAGTACATTTATTATTTTCGCTTTAGCAATTGTGGTAGCGGTATTCGTCGTATCCCTTATTTCTCGCGGATGGTGGAATATGCTTTCAGCACTGGCTGCGGCAGCAAGTGCGAAAGCTATGCCAGCGCTGTCAGAGAAACTTTTCGGGCTTATTACTACTCAGAATTTTGGTAAAGGAATGCCACTTAACTTGTGGCTGTATCTCGGTCTAAAACATGCTAATTTGCGCCATGATGGGCATCCTGCTGGATGGTGGGACTTGGGTATGGCACAGCTCTACTATGGCGCAGGAAAAGGTAACCATGACGTGGCTGCACATGCTGCGTGGCTAGAGATTGGTAAGGAGATTCATGCGTTACTTCAACCAGGTCATGCAGGAAGCTTCTTTACCCGAAAGCTCGCATCCGAGTGGGCAGATTCGACATTTATGACGAGCTACTATTCTCAGCTTGGCATCTCGGCATGGGGGAGAAGTGCACCTGCTCAGTGGCTTATTTTCGGGGCAGGACATGATGGCTGGTTTGGTTTTCAAGACATTCATGAGAGCCTTGTTGTGATATGTGCCGCTCTTGGTGTGATATGTCTCCTTACGACGGTATGCCGTAAGGCTACGCATCATGATGTGAGTTCGGTAAGTTTTGAACTCATCTGGATAGTTGCCTCATTCGTGGGAGGATTCCTCTGCTACGTACTGTGGGAAGCAAAAGGAATTTACACATTGCCGTTCTACATATTCCTCTTGCCATGTGCAGGTGTAGGGCTGTACTACATACAGCTAATGGCACAAAGAGTGGGGTGCTGGGTAAAAGAGAGAATAATACAAACATTATCTTGGCAATCGTGATATGTAGGAGATAACTGTTTCTTACGTGTACCGCATACTCATCATTGGAAAGATTCTTTCCCATAGAAAAGCATCTGTTCATCGCCCCACCACGTCAGAAACTGTTCAGCGGTTTCACCGCTATGATTAAAATCGAATGCTCCATCATCAGATGCTATATACCCGCGTGTTTCTTCAGCTAGAGCCGCGACAACGAAACCATAGCCGGTTGAAGAGGCTGCTGGACCACCAAGGTTTCGATATTCATACCATGAATGGTTTTGCGCATTGATGAGTGATAATTCTTCTGCAGTCAATGGGATACCAAAATCATCAGAACTAAGCGGTGCTACCTTGCCTAATTGAGATGCTGGATATCCATACTCTCCATGGGATTGTTCGTAATCATCTACGTCAAATTGATTAACTAGATCACGAGACCATAGAGATGGCCATGAGCTTGCGCGCCATTGACCATTAATCAGATATGCAAAGCCAAGATTCATTCCGACTTCCCACCGTGTGAGCGGATTTACATATTGCACTTCCTCATCGCGGGTTTTGCTCAGATAGAATGCTTTCACCTCCACAGTACTATCTATCCCATAGCGATTGAGCAAATTCTGGTAGAGTTCCTGCGTGCGGCTTCTCGTCTCTTCGACGAGTGGAAGATAATCCGTCGTTGGATACACATCAATAGTAGTAGACATACCTTAATTGTATTTAATGTGCGGAACTATGGAGTTTACATACCTGTGTAGGAAAGATTCTAACGGAATGGATGTAAAGCTAGCTGTTAGAGTAGCTCAAGGTAGGAGTAACATTGAATAAAAACAAGCTCCACATCTCGGAAGAGAGTAGAGCTTTAATGGTCGGGCTGGCGGGATTTGAACCCACGACATCTTGTACCCAAAACAAGCGCGCTACCAAGCTGCGCTACAGCCCGAATATCTGCTGAGCTAAGCTCAACAAGAGAAAACTATACATCAATATGTAAACTTTCGCATATGGGCGTGTTGTGATGTATACAAGTCCAAAGGAAAAGTCTGCGACAGTGACGATAATAAAGGGACAAATTGGAGAAAAGGAATCACGATGCAGGCAATGGGTAGACACCTTCGCACGGAAACGATAGCAATATTTGCAGCTATTCTATCCGTAACAATTGCTGGGTACGGTACATCCGTATATCTCAACAATGCTTCTGCAATTTGGCTTATTACTGCACGACGTGTGGGTGTCACTTCTGTGATTTTGGCAGCCTCGACAGCCATTATTTTTGCAGTAGGATATACCCATAATGGATTGGGTAATGAAAAACAGACATTGTGGAATGTGCTTCGTCGCACCGTTGAAACTCTTGCTTTGACGATAGTATATGCAATCAGTGTGGGTCTACTTACCGCTGCAGCACAAATGTTTATCATCGATTTGATAGGAAGGTCCTTTACGACATATCAGTTCGCGATTGTGATTTTTCTAGCTGTAGTATCTGGCTACGCGGTTTATGTGCAGGCAGTGATGATGAATTCTCGAATTCTAGCAACTCTACTTCCTGTATTCATTATCTCTGGAGTTACTGTCGCAGGTATGCTCAGCGATGATCCATATTGGTGGAAAAACAATTTCTCCCAGTTGGGTGACCGCACGACTCTTGGGGCGACAGTATTTAACTACACGCTCATTTTGGGCGGAGTGACGATGCTCATTATTAGCTACTTTGCAGTATCTGAACTCATTACGCAGCATCGTTTATTTGAGCGTCATCTTGCGAGTGAGCCTGAGACACGTGAATTTATGATTCGTATTTCTGTTTTTGCGACTTTACTCACCGCGGCATCTATCATGTTTGGAGCAATTGGTGTCTTTCGATACTCGCCACACCATTTTCTTCATAACTTTTTTGCACGTGGGATTGCAGTTCCTATGACTGCGCTTATGGTTGGCTTACCATGGTTTGTTAAGCAATTCTCACGCGTCTTTTATGCTGTCTCTGATGCTATCCTCGTTGCCATCGCCACTGCGTATCTCATGTGGTTTAGAGGATATACAACTTTAACGAATGTGGAAGCGATAGCAGTGATGCTCTTCATGGGATGGTTCATCCTTTTCTCACGAAATATTGCGGCATTGGAAGCGGATCGATTCTTCGCACTCAACAATATTCCTGCTGATATCGTTCATGAAGTGGGACATTCGCGCTTAGACGCGGAGCGTTAAACGTATTCTCGGTTACGATAGAAAACATGACTGAGCTGACGACACGAGAAAATCTTTGGGAGGCGCCACTGGCTTGTGGACCTCTTGACGCCACGATAGAGGTTCCAGGTTCAAAATCATTATCAAATCGCTACCTTGTCTTAGCTGCTTTAGGATCAAACCCTGTACGCCTTGAAGGTCTACTGCGCTCGCGTGATACTGAACTGATGATGACCGCACTGGAACAGCTTGGCGTTATATGTGAGACCGACACCAGTGATGAAACAGTAGTGACGGTAGTGCCTCCTCGCGCTGGCGAGTTCCGAGGGAATATTCGTGTTTTTTGTGGTCTTGCGGGGACGGTTATGCGCTTTGTTCCTGCTCTAGCATTGTATGCTGATGGTCCGGTATATTTCGATGGAGATAATCAGGCGTATAAGCGGCCGATGAAACCTTTACTCGATGGGCTCGAACAGCTCGGAGCAAAGATAACTTACGAAGGGATAAAGGGGCATTTACCGTTTACGGTGATACCTCCTACAGATTATCAGCTTCATGAAGATAAACATATATCAATTGATTCTTCAGCATCATCCCAGTTTATTTCCGGCTTACTACTCGCTTCTGCGCGATGGGATGGAGAAATTACTGTAACTCATACTGGTAAAACACTGCCAAGTATGCCTCATATTCGCATGACTATGACAGACATAGCGACTGCGGGTGGAAAAGCAACGTATAAGCACAAAACATGGTCTGTACCGACGCACACAGTTCAATTACCATCAAACATAGTTATTGAGCCAGATTTGTCTAATGCAGCGCCGTTCTTGGGAGCAGCTCTCATTGCAGGCGGTACCGTGCGAGTTCCTCGATGGCCGAGCTCATCGACTCAGCCGGGTGCTTTACTTCCTGGGTATTTGCGCGACTTCGGTGGTGATGTGACATTTGATGAGGACACGCATGTACTTTCTGTGACTGGAAATGGTTCCATTGAAGGTCTAGGTACTTACGACCTAAGTCCCGCTGGGGAAATTGCGCCAAGTTTAGCTGCTCTCGCTGCTCTCGCTCGGGAAGATTCTACGTTTACTGGAATCGCACATTTGCGCGGGCACGAAACGGACCGACTCGCTGCTCTGACCACTGAGATTAATCGATTTGGTGGTAGAGCAGAGCAGACTATGGACGGTCTTACTATTCATGCGGTTTCGCGAGATAATTTGCACGGTGAAGTTATGGAGAGCTATGCAGATCATCGTATGGCAACTTTTGCTGCAATGATTGGACTCGTCGTTCCCCATACTTGTATCCGTCATATAGAAACGACAAAAAAGACAATCCCTGATTTTGTAGGAATGTGGACGACGATGGTAGGACATAAAAATGATTGATTCATCTGCACAGTACTATGATGACCTTATTCACGCTTTAGAGTTTGCTGATAGGGCAGATGAAATAAGTATGGCGCGCTTCGGAGCAGTAGATCTTTACGTGGAAACTAAACCGGACAATACTCCTGTGACAGATGCTGATAGGACGGTAGAACGCTCCATCCGTGAAGGAATCCAACGTTATAACAGTGATGATACGGTCTATGGAGAGGAGCTAGGACAGCAGGCGAGCGCTGGACGGCGATGGATACTTGATCCTATTGATGGGACAAAGAATTTTGTACGTAGAGTTCCCGTATGGGCTACTCTCATCGGTTTCCAGGCAGGAGATGAGCTTGTAGCTTCTGTCGTTTCTGCTCCTGCTCTCGGTTTTCGATGGTTTGCTCTTCGTGGACAGGGTGCTTATATGGGTAAGGGGATTGATGATGCTCAGCAAATTCATGTTTCCCGTGTAAACAATCTTTCTGATGCATCGCTTTCTTTTTCAAGTCTGATTGGATGGAAAGAGCGTGGAAATCGAGACAAGATTATAGCGCTTACCGATGAAGTCTGGCGGCTGCGAGGTTTTGGCGATTTTTGGCAGTATATGCTTGTAGCACAAGGAGCTGTAGATGCTGCTCTAGAACCAGAGCTTGACCTATATGATATGGCTGCTCTCGTGCCTATCGTCACTGAAGCCGGTGGCACATTTACAGATCTCAGTGGAAGACCGGGACCGTGGGGCGGGTGCGCTCTTGCTTCAAATGGATTACTGCACGACGAAATTTTAAGCCGAATTTAGTATCTGTGTCGCTATAAATAAGATCGTGGCGTTTTAAGTATTTGAGGGCTGTTTCAATGTGAACTATAGTTCACATTGAAACAGCCCTCAAACAATGTGGTATTAATGTGCTACCACAGCAAAGGCAAAGAGACTACGCGTTAAACTTATTTCCGTAAGCGTCGCCCTCTTCAGCGAGCTTTGCTACTTTTTGCGCAATTGCCAACTCTTCGTTAGTTGGGATAACAGCAATGGTTACAGAGCTATCTGGAGTGGAGATAACGCGAGGCTCAGAAGTGAATACCGCATTCTTTTCGAGGTCAATCTTGACACCAAATGGAGCAAGTTTCTCGCAAACAAACTGACGAATAGGGGCAGAGTTTTCTCCTACGCCTGCAGTGAAGGTAATAAGGTCCAAACCACCCATTTGTGCAGTGTAGTTACCGATATAGCTGATGATACGGTGTACGTAAACGTCGATAGCGAGCTTCGCATTTGCATCGCCCTCTTCGCGTAGCGCAAGCACTTCACGCATATCACCGTGACCAGTCATACCCATAAGACCTGACTTCTTATTAAAGAGGGTATCAAGTTCGTCGACGTTCATACCTGCATTGCGAATCAGGTGGAATACCGCGGCTGGATCGATGTCACCAGTACGAGAACCCATCATGAGGCCTTCAAGTGGGGTAAGCCCCATGGAAGTCTCAACTGGCTTACCAGAGATCTGCGCAGATACAGAAGCACCATTGCCGATGTGGAGCACAATCTGCTTCAAACCTTCAGGATCCTTGCCTGCGACCCGTGGAGCTACACCACCAATGTATTCGTGAGAAGTCCCGTGCGCACCATAGCGGCGAATCTTATACTTATCAGCTACTTCCTTGTTCAGAGCATACGTTGCTGATGCTTCTGGAAGCTGGAAGAAGAAGGAACTATCAAAGACAAATCCTTGAGGTACGTCTGGAAGCAGACGAGTCATGACCTCTGCACCAGTTGCCTCTGGACCGTTGTGCAGTGGAGCAAGAACTGCCAAGTCCTTAACCTGAGCAATTGTCTCAGGAGTCACAAGTGCAGGAGTAGGGAATACTGAACCACCCTGGACGACACGGTGACCAACTGCTACAAGGTCGTATTCCTTGAGATTTGGACCATATTCATCGAAGAACTGAAGAACGCGCTTCAGTCCCTGTTCATGGTCCTTGATAACCTCATCTTCGAACTGATGTTTCTCACCGTTGTACTTGTGAGTATAAATACCATTGACTGGCTCACCAATTTTCTCCACAAGACCAGATGCGAGACCTTCGCCGTTTTCTAAGTCCACTAACTGATACTTGATAGAGCTAGAACCAGAATTAATAACGAGTACAGTTTTTGCCACTGCTCGTCCTCCTTCAAATTGTTATATATCCCTTAGTGAGATTACTCTGCGCCGCATACTTTTGAAGATAGCAGCGCACAAAATTCTCAGAAAATATTGAGGATTCACCTACTCTTTATCTTGCTGAGCGTATACCGCGGTCAATGCGATAGTGTTGATAATGTCATCAACGGTAGCACCTCGAGATAGATCATTAACAGGCTTATTAAGGCCTTGGAGTACTGGTCCGATAGCAAGTGCTCCGGATGAACGCTGTACAGCTTTATACCCAATGTTTCCAGCAGAAAGGTCAGGGAATACAAAGACGTTGACATGACCTGCGACTGCATTATCTTTTGCCTTAGTAGCTGCAACTTCTGGTGACCATGCTGCATCGAACTGGATAGGACCGACTACTGCGAGATGAGGGTCACGCTCAGTGAGCTTCTCAGTAGCTTCTGTAACCAAATCAACATCTGGGCCGGAACCCGAGCCGAGAGTTGAGTAAGTCAGCATTCCCACGCGAGGTTCCAAACCAAACGAACGTGCAGTCTCAGCAGACTGAAGAGCAATTTCTGCAAGCTGATCAGCATTCGGATTCAAATTGATAGCGCAATCCGCGAATACAGCGATATGATCTTCAAAGCACATGAGGAATGCGCCGGATACAAGAGACTGACCTGGCTTAGTCTTGATAACTTGAAGTGCTGGACGCACAGTGTTTGCAGTGGAATTGATGGAACCGGAAACTAGACCATCTGCGTATCCGAGGACTACAAGCATCGTCCCGAAGTAGGATGGGTCTTTGAGAGTTTTACGCGCCTTGTCTTCAGTCATTCCTTTATGTGCGCGAAGTTCTACGAGCTTATCAACCATCGGAGTAAGGATGGACTCATCATCCATTGCTTGGAACTTTGCCTTGTTCAGTGATTTCAGACCAAGCTCAGTGGCACGAGCCTTAATGGATTCTTCAACCCCGACCACGATAAGGTCTACTATATCGCGCTCAAGCAAATAGTCTGCAGCTTTAATAATGCGGTCTTCTTCACCTTCAGGCAAGACAATAGTTTGTTTGTCAGATGCTGCCTTTGTAAGAAGTTGAGCTTGGAAAGCAAATGGGGTTGTAGGTTCTTTGAAAGTTCTATCGAGGGCAGCAAGCACTTCCGACGTTGGAGCTGCCTCGCGGAAAATTTCTAGTGACGGCTCAATATCAGTTTCTTCCATGCAATCATGTGCTGGAATTACCCAATAAGGATACTCTAAGCTTTCAAGCTGCTGAGAAATTTCGGCGACTTTCTGGGAATCGTTGACATCGATACCTGTCACGAATATACCAGCGACAGAGTTTCCAACTTTTTCTGTGTCGCGAATGCAGACGTCTATTGTACGACGAAGTTGCTTTGCATTACGAGGAATACTACAAATGGCGAGAAACACCGGGGCAGATAGATCAGCAGCAATACGAAGATCGAGGTTGAAACCGTCTGGATCAAATACTGAGCTGCCATTCTGTCCTGTAATGATAACTGCTTCAGCATCGGTGTGCGTGAGCTTAAAATTTTCCCAAGCGCGAGCGACGTCGCCACGTGCAGATTGATGATTATCGAGTGCACGCATGGGGCAGAGAACTCGGGACTCCTCAAAAGTTTGGCTCACACTACCGAGATTAATGAGGTTTTGAGTGAATGCATCTTTATGACATACAATAGGGCGGAATGTAGCTGTCTTGTATGCTGAGGCGACGGCAGTCGTCACACCAACAGATACGACATTCCTTCCATTTTGACCTTCTGGACTTGCAATATAAACGGTTTTTAAACTCATGGGTACTCCTTTGTGTCATGTGTTATAAACAGTATTTAGTTTATGCTACGGGGGCGAAGAGAGAAACTCGACGGGGGATTAATGGCTCGTTCAGGATTTTGGAAAAAGAAGAGGTCTCACCCGTAATGGATGAGACCTCGCTGAGACTTAAGCAGTTAACTGGTAAGGAACCTTACTCGTTGTCACCTGCTGTTGCAGCGGTTGCAGAAATTGCACCCTTCTTTTCGGTGTTAACGCCGGAGTATACCCAATCGGTATAATCTGGGTGATCGTAGCCGTTGTCAACTGCGAACTGGAATGCTTCGGTGCGGAATGCTTCGAGTTTCTCAATTTCAGCTGCGAACTTATCTGCATCAACAGCACGGAGTGCTTCCGCAGTGAGCTCGTAACGGTCGATGTTGTTAACACGAACCATGTCGAATGGGGTAGTGGTGGAACCCTGCTCTTCATAACCATGAATGTTGAAGTTGTCGTGGTTTGGACGGTTCCAGATGAGGGAACGTACCTCACGAGCATATGCATGGTAAGCCATGAGAACTGGCTTGTCAGCAGTGAAGAGCTCAGTGAACTCTTCATCGGAGAGTGCTTCGTCATTCTCAGAAGCATTCTGAATAGAGAGCAAATCAACGACGTTCACGAACTTGAACTTGATGCCATAAGCAGCGAGCTTATCAGCAGCAGCCAAGAGTTCCTGAGTTGGAACATCACCGATAGAAGCGAGAACGATATCAACATCGTCGCCTTCAGCGTTAGATGCCCACTTCCACTCTGCAGCACCCTTTTCGAGTTCTGCGCGCGCTTCATCAAGAGTCAACCATGTAGCAGCTGGCTGCTTACCAGCAACGATTGCATTGATCTTGTTGGTGGACTTGTATGCCTTCTCAGCTACTGCAAGAAGCATGTTGGAGTCTACTGGGAAGTAGATGCCTACAACATGATCGTTGTTGAAGTTCTTGTTGAGGAGGATATCGATTACACCTGGATCCTGGTGGCTGAAGCCGTTGTGATCCTGACGCCATACGTGAGAAGAAACAAGCAAGTTCATGGAGGAGATTGGCTTGCGCCATGGAATCTCACGAACAGTTGCTTCGAGCCACTTAGCGTGCTGGTTGAGCATGGAGTCGATGACGTGTACGAAGGACTCATAAGAGCTCCAAATACCGTGACGACCAGTCAAGAGGTAAGCTTCCAAGAAGCCTTCCATCTGATGCTCAGAAAGCTGCTCAGTTACCTGACCAGTAACAGCCATGTTCTCATCGACGAGGGAGGAGAGATAGCCGTTGTCCCACTGCTTCTTGGTAACTTCGTATGCAGCCTGGAGACGGTTAGATGCAGTCTCATCAGGTCCGAAGATGCGGAAGCTGTCTGGGTTGAGCTTGATAATATCGCGAGTATATTCACCAAGCTTACGAGTAGCCTCGAGCTGACCCCAACCGTGACCATATTCCTTAACTTCCTTTACCTCGTAATCGTCAAGGTTAGGGAGCTTGAGGTCTTCGCGGATGCGACCACCGTTAGCGTTAGGATTTTCGCCGATACGCAATTCGCCTTCAGGCATAAATGCGGTTACCTCTGGACGTACTGCGCCATTCTCGTCGAAGAGCTCTTCTGGCTTGTAGGACTCGAGCCAGTTCTTGAGAACTTCGAAGTGCTCTTCAGTATCACGAGCAGATGCAAGTGGTACCTGGTGAGCGCGCCAAGAGCCTTCAGTCTTCTTGCCGTCGATGAACTTAGGGCAAGTCCAACCCTTTGGAGTGCGGAAGATAATCATTGGGTAGAATGGACGATCAACATCGTTGGTCTGAGCAGTTGCCTTGATATCGCAAATCTCATCGAAGACAGTCTCGAAGAGATCAGCGAAACGACGGTGGATGCTCATAGCGTCTTCATCATCGAAACCAGCAACGAATTCGTATGGTTCGTAACCCATACCGTGGAAGAACTCGTGAAGCTCTTCATCAGAAATACGGGAGAGGATGGTTGGGTTTGCAATCTTGTAACCGTTCAAGTGCAAGATTGGAAGAACGATACCATCAGTACGTGGGTTTACGAGCTTGTTGGACTGCCAACCTGTAGCCAAAGGACCTGTTTCTGCTTCGCCATCGCCGACGATAGCTGGTACGAAAAGGCTTGGGTTGTTCATGACAGCGCCATAAGCGTGGGAGAGAGCATAACCAAGCTCGCCACCCTCGTGGATGGAACCTGGAGTCTCTGGTGCGAAGTGAGAAGGAATACCACCTGGGTAAGAGAACTGGCGGAAGAACTTCTGCAAGCCAGCTTCATCCTTAGTGATTTCTGGGAAATACTCAGTGTAGGTACCATCGAGGTAAGACTGAGCTGTACCAGCTGGTCCACCGTGACCAGGACCCATGATGATTACGGTATTCTGACCGTGATCAGCGATGAGACGGTTGATATGACCGATGAGGAAGTTAAGGCCAGGAGTAGTGCCCCAATGACCTACAAGACGATGCTTTACATCCTCACGAGTGAAAGGTTCCTTCATCAATGGGTTGCTACGAAGGTAAATCTGACCGATTGAAAGATAGTTAGCAGCACGCCAGTACTTGTCTACGCCTTCAAGAGCCTCCTCGGAAACTGGAGCATTAAGCTTCTTCCATGGAGTACCAATTACAGGACTTGTCATGTGTCCTTGCCTCCTACAATATAGGTGCATTATTTTACTTACTGAGTTCGGCATACACCGCCCTCATACGCCTATAATTTTATGGGAGGGCTATGACGAAAACAAGAGTGTTTGTTTAGTCAAGTTATGAATTGAACGTAAATGTTTTATTTTAATGGTGGTAATGTTCGTATATGTTACATTACTTAACGCGTTTTTCTTAAAAGAAGTAGTTTAATTCGAGTAATTTCAGTATCTACAAGAGATTACTGATTTTGTGAATTACACAAGAAAATGTTACAATTTCAGGAGAAAAAATTAGCGTTTGAGCGTGTCGTGATGTGTGTTGAAACAGAACTTAGACAAGAAATGAGTACAAATTTGTTTGTCGATAACATTTCGCATAATAGAGTATCTCTTTATAAGGTATTACCGTAAAATCTGGAGGCATAATGGCCAACGGTCCAGTGCTTGTTGTCGACTTCGGTGCGCAATATGCACAATTGATTGCACGTCGTGTGCGTGAAGCTCATGTTTACTCTGAAATTGTTCCTAACTCTATTACTGCCGCAGAGATGATGGAGAAAGATCCGCAAGCAATTATCCTTTCAGGTGGGCCTGCATCGGTGTATGTTGACGGCGCACCGATGCTTGATCCAGATATCTTCAACCTTGGCATACCAATGTTGGGTATTTGTTATGGTTTCCAAGTCATGTCCTACCAGCTGGGAGGTGTGGTTGATAAAGCTGCACTCGGCGAATACGGTAAGACTGAGGCGCTCATTGATAATGCTGATAGCATTTTGGCTGGTTCTCCTGAAACTCAAATCACATGGATGAGTCACGGTGTGGCGGTGCAGAAGGCGCCTGAGGGCTTTGAAGTACTTGCTCATACAGAAGGCGCTCCTGTAGCAGCTATGGCAAACGAAGAGCGTGGTCTCTTTGGTGTACAGTGGCATCCAGAAGTAAAGCACACTCCGCTTGGTCAGGATATCATTGAGAACTTCCTCCATAAGGAAGCAAAGCTTCCAAACTCTTGGGATTCTCATTCCATTATCGATGAGCAGGTAGCAAAGATTCGTAAACAGGTGGGCGATGCACAGGTAATCTGCGGGCTTTCCGGCGGCGTGGACTCTGCAGTAGCAGCAGCTCTCGTGCATAAAGCAATTGGCGACCAACTCACGTGCGTATTTGTAGACCACGGTCTATTACGTAAAGGCGAAGTCGAGCAAGTTAAGCATGACTTCGTAGAGGCTACGGGTATCAAGCTCGTGACTGTAGATGCCTCTGACGATTTCTTAACTGCGCTTGAGGGTGTTTCTGAGCCTGAACGTAAGCGCAAAATTATCGGCGAGAAGTTCATTCGCACATTTGAGAAGGCCACGCGACAGATTGTTGCTGATGCAGCAAATGCGGGTAGCGAGATTAAGTTCCTTGTACAAGGCACCCTCTACCCGGATGTCGTAGAATCTGGCGGTGGTGATGGTGCTGCAAATATTAAGTCTCACCACAACGTTGGCGGACTGCCTGACGATTTGAAGTTTGATCTCATCGAGCCATTGCGTACTTTATTTAAGGACGAAGTGCGCGCAGTCGGCACCGAGCTTGGTCTGCCAGAAGAGATGGTGTGGCGCCAGCCATTCCCAGGTCCAGGTCTTGCAATTCGCATCGTAGGCGAAATTACTCGTGAGCGTTTAGCGGCTCTTCGAGAAGCTGATGCGATTGCGCGTGAAGAACTCTCCAAAGCAGGTCTTGATCGCGATATCTGGCAGTGCCCAGTAGTGCTCCTCGCTGATGTCCACTCTGTGGGTGTTCAGGGTGATGAACGTACGTATGGTTCTCCAATTGTTCTGCGCCCGGTATCTTCTGAGGATGCAATGACTGCTGACTGGTCTCGTGTGCCTTACGATGTACTTGCGCAAATTTCTACGCGTATCACTAATGAGTGTCGTGAGATTAATCGTGTGGTCTTGGATGTTACTTCCAAGCCGCCGGCGACTATTGAGTGGGAGTAAGTTGGTCCGATACTCTATAAACGATAACGGCGTAGTAGGTCGACAAGTATGCGTACATACGCGGAAAGAAGTTGAGGCTAGTAATTATCTAGCCTCAACTTGTATATTCATATTGCAGACTTTAATTGTCATTATCTTCATCTTTATATGTGATTTTAGGTAAGTGCATTGATAAAAAAGTTAAATTTCAAGCAGACCATCACTGTCGCCTCTATGCTTTTCGGTCTGTTCTTTGGAGCGGGGAACCTTATTTTTCCAGTGTCTATGGGACAGAATGCGGGGTCGCAAAGTTGGGCTGCGGCTATAGGGTTTTGCGTTACTGGAGTGGGACTACCGCTCCTTGGCATTGCAGCACTTGCAATCTCTCGAAGCTCTGGTCTTTTCGATTTGAGCAGTTTAGTATCAAAGGGCTACGCGTATTTCTTTACGGTAGCACTCTATCTGACGATTGGCCCGCTTTTCGCGATACCGCGTACAGCCACTGTGTCATTTCAAGTGGGAGTAGCGCCACTCCTACCGGGTGAAAATCAGCAGGTTGCATTGGGGATTTTCTCCATACTTTTCTTTGCTGTTGTATTGTTCTTTAGTCTCAAGCCTCATGGGATTTTGGATTGGATTGGCAAAATTCTGAACCCAATCTTTCTTACATTTCTTGCAATTCTTGTCATTGTGGCGTTGATACATCCGATGGGAGATATGTCTGTGGTTAAGCCGTCTTCTGAGTACGCGGCGCATACATTTTTTGCTGGTTTTCTTGAGGGGTATAACACTATGGATGTGCTTGCATCCTTAGCATTTGGCGTCATCTTGGTAGATGTAGTGAGAGGTCTTGGGGTCAAAGAGCCTCAAGACACTGCGTTGAGTGCTATTAAATCGGGGCTATATTCGTCTGCCATGATGGTGGGTATTTATGTTGTGCTCACTATCATTGGCTCACAATCTGTCGACGTGATTGGTGTAAGCTCTGATGGTGGAACGGCACTATTTAAGATAGCTCAGCACTATTTTGGCACATTTGGTGGCGTGCTTCTTGGCATCATTATTACCGTTGCATGCGCGAAAACGGCAATTGGATTGATTACATCTTTGAGTACAACATTTACTAGTCTGTTCCCGCGGGTAATGACATACAATCGCTGGGCTATCCTGTTTACGATAATCTCTGCTAGCATTGCAAATGCTGGGCTTAACGCTATTATTACAGTCTCTGTGCCGGCCTTGTCGTTCCTCTACCCGTTAGCAATCGCTCTCATTATCCTTGCGTTGTGTGGAAAACTCTTCCACTATCGTACCTCTGTTTTTGTGTGGGGCATAGGATTGACGACTGCATCTGCAACACTAACATTGCTTGTATCTATTGTAGGACTCTTTAAAGCTCAAGTGCCTGCTGTCTATAACGCAGTAAGCGCACTCAATAGGCTACAACCACTGTCTCAATACGGTATGGGGTGGATTGTGCCACTCATCGTGGGAGTAATCATTGGCGCAAGCCTTAGAACGAAATCTTCTCAGAAAAAGGAGAAGTAATGCTTTCACAAGATATGCTCCGCGAACGTGTGTCTGCGTACACCGATCAGGTATGGCATCATCCGGATCATCAGGACACGCCACGAGTTCAGGTTATCGTTGACGAAATGATGGCGCATGACATGAATCGTGACTTTACGAGCCAAGGAATTAAACCACTGCTGTCCATACATCCACAAGCACGCATCGTACTTATAGGTCAAGCGCCGGGTCATTTCGCTCAAGATACGTTGACGCCGTGGAATGATCCGAGCGGAGACAGACTTCGCGAGTGGTTGGGTGTCGATATGGAAACTTTTTATACCTCTGACCGTATTGCCATTATGAATATGGATGCCTATTTCCCTGGAGTTGGAAAGTCAGGAGACTTACCTCCTCGCAAAGAGTTCGCACAGTTATGGCATCCTCGTTTACTTGAGTGTATGCCAAAGGCTGAACTCTTTGTAACGATTGGGGGATATTCGACAAAACGATATCTCAATCTGAAATCCTCTGAGCGCCTTACTGATGTTGTGCGTAATTTCGCACAGTACGGTCCACGATATTTTCCACTTGTACACCCCTCGGGGCGGAATAATATTTGGCAGGCAAAAAATCCGTGGTTTGAGCGCGAAGTAATTCCGCAACTTCAGCAGCGAGTGCGACAATTAATCTAGTAATTAGCGCACAATATAGCACAGTTTGGGATGTATAGGAGATAAGCAATGACAAAGACTCGTGAAACAGAAAATCAAGAGGAACGTATGCACGCGGCTCTGCCATATATCGCAGATCGAGATGGTCTTCCTGAGCAGCGCATCGAGTGTAAGAAAAAAATTTATAAACTGAATAATCTCCATCCGGATGATATGAATCAGGTCAATCGGCTTCTTCAAGAGATTTTCGGGACAGCGGACGACACCACGTGGGTGGAAGCGCCGTTCCATTGCGATTATGGAACGAATATTCACGTAGGAAAGAATTTCTTTGCGAACTATAATGCCACTATTTTGGACGTGGGCGATGTCACTATCGGCGATAATGTGATGTTTGCACCAAATGTTTCTATCTATACAGCAGGTCACCCTGTCCACCCAGATTCCCGAAATTCAGGATACGAGTACGGTATCCCCGTAACAATTGGGGACAACGTATGGATAGGTGGTAATGTCGTCATACTTCCAGGAGTGACGATTGGTTCCAACGTCGTTATCGGCGGTGGTTCAGTAGTAACGCACGACATTCCTGATTGGACTATTGCAGCTGGTAATCCGGCGCGAGTGGTTCGAAACATCACAGAAGAAGACCGTGACTATTATTTCAAAAAACGCAAATTTGATGTAGAAGATTATAAGTAAATCAAATTATTGTGCCTTCGCTCACATATCATATAGCGCTTTCCTTTTTGCTATGAACGATAAAAGGAGGAGCATTTTTCTTTTTCCGAGTAGTGTGGGTAAAAAATAAAACGGGTAAAGGACTTTTTATGGATTATGTAACTCTCAATAACGGCGTAAAGATGCCTAAGCTTGGCTTCGGCGTGTATCAGACTCCGCCAGAAGATACTGAACGTGCAGTACGTGAAGCTCTTGAGGTAGGTTATCGGCACATTGATACTGCGCAGTTGTATCGCAATGAAGAGGGTGTCGGATCTGCAGTTGCGCAATCTTCTCTCGACCGTTCTGAGCTTTTCATCACATCTAAAGTATGGTTTTACAACGAAGGGTATGAAGCTGCGAAGGCATCTATTGACGAATCTTTGAAGAAGTTGAAAACTGAGTATCTTGATTTAATGCTCATTCATCAGCCATTTGGTGACTATTATTCCACGTATCGTGCTTTACAGGAGGCGCGTGAAGCAGGAAAAATTCGTGCAATTGGTGTATCGAATTTCTCAGCGAATCGCATGATTGATTTAGCTCATTTCACTGGCATTGTCCCAGCCGTTAACCAGGTAGAAACGCATGTCTTTTTCCAACAGCAGGAAAACCATGAATATATGAAGAAACTGGGTGTGCAGCATGAGTCGTGGGGGCCCTTTGCTGAAGGAGAAAATAATTTCTTCACGAATGAAACGCTCACAAAGATTGGTGAAAAGTATGGTAAAACCGCGGCACAAGTAGGTCTCCGCTACTTGCTCCAATGTGATATCGTTGTCATTCCGAAGACTGTCCATAAGGAGCGAATGGAACAGAACATCGATGTCTTTGATTTTGAACTTACACAGGGAGACATGGATTCTATCGCGACGTTAGACACGGGTAAGTCGTTATTCATGGACCATTTTGCAGCAGAAACTGCTGAACGTTTCATTGACTTTGCTCTCTAACTTTTCAAAAAAATTTCACAGTGAAGCATATATGAGGATTACTCGATGAAAGAGATGACTTGCGATGACTATAGATGAATACTTCTTAGCGATTGATGACGATAATCATCGCAAGCAGCTTGTCGTACTCTGGCGTGCTGTGCTTTCTGCACTTAATGTAGAGAAGGTTGATTCTCTTTCACTGCGTTTCGCTTGGGGTATGCCAAGTGTATACTATGGCTCTACTCCGGTCGTACATATGGCTGCAATGAAGAAACACATCGGAATCTATCCGGGATCGCAGGCGATCGAAGAATTTTCTCACCGTCTATCCCAATACAAGACGACAAAAGGTGCGATTCAGATACCGTATGGAGTAGATGACACTGATATTCTAGTAAAACGAGTGACTGATATAGCTCTGTGGCTGTGGGCGAAGAACAATCGTAGTGAAGTGCATACTGTGCGACGAGGCAAAGGGAAGAGTGAATGATTGAGTTTAGAAACGTTGTCAAAGATTTTGGGGATCACCGAGTTCTCAATTCTGCAAACTTTACTATCCGTGACGGCGAGTTCTTTGTACTCGTCGGACCTTCTGGCTCTGGCAAGACAACTATGCTGAAGATGATTAATGCACTTGAGACGGCAACGCAGGGAGATGTTCTCGTCAATGGGAAACGTGTCACTGACTATAATCTTCGCGATCTACGATTCGATGTTGGCTACGTCCTTCAGGCTGGCTCATTATTTCCTAATCTTACGGTTGCAGAAAATATCGCAGTTATCGCAAAGATGAAAAAGTGGAGACCAGAGCGTATCAAGCAGCAGACGGAGATTCTGCTCGATAAAGTCGGTCTTTCACCGCAAGAATTTATGAATCGTATGCCGCAGGATCTCTCTGGTGGACAGGCACAGCGAATTGGCATCCTGAGAGCGTTGATAACTCGACCAGATATCATCTTGATGGATGAACCGTTTTCTGCACTTGACCCTATGAGTCGCGTGCAATTGCAGGAGTTGGTCGTAGATTTGCATAAAGAGTTTAAGACGACAGTCGTTTTTGTAACGCACGATATGACAGAAGCAGTAAAGATTGCTGACCGCGTATGTATCGTCCACGATGGCAATATTGAACAAATCGGTACACCGCATGACGTTACCCACCATGCAGCAACTGATTTTGTCGCAAAACTTTTTGATGGGCAGGGTATATAGATGGCTGCTTTTATCTCTACATTTCTCGATCGCCAAACTGATTGGTGGATAGCTCTTGGGCAGCATATTCAGATTTCACTTCTTGCCCTGATCGTATCTATTGCTATTGCTGTCCCTCTCGCGTTTCTTCTGCAACGCTGGCGGAAAGTATCAGATGTTGTTGTACAGATAACGGCCATTTTCCAAACAATTCCGTCCCTCGCATTACTTGGCCTTTTCATTCCTATTATGGGTATCGGGACTGTTCCAGCTGTTGTAGCGCTCATCATCTATGCGATTTTTCCTATCCTGCAAAATACTTTGACAGGACTTCGTCAAGTCGATCCGCAACTTGAAGAGGCTGCTGAGGCCTTTGGCATGAGTGAGTGGGAAAAGCTCAAGACATATCGTGTCGCTATCGCAATGCCCGTTATCATGGCAGGAGTTCGCCTTGCAGCAGTGATGATTATCGGTACTGCAACTCTTGCTGCTCTTATCGGAGCGGGAGGACTAGGATCATTTATCTTGCTGGGAATTGATCGCAATAATATGCCGCTTATCCTCATTGGCGCATTGACGTCTGCAACGCTAGCAATAGTTGCTCATTACGGTATTGGGTGGATGAGTAAGCTGAGTATGAAGAAGACTCTTGCTACTTTCACTGCGCTTTGTATAGCGCTCGGCATATCGTATGCGACTCCAAGTATGGTCAGTGCTGTGAACTCGCATAAGACAACACATATTGTCGTTGCGGGGAAGCTTGGCTCTGAACCAGAAATTCTTATGAATATGTATAAAGAGCTTATAGAGAAGAATAGCGATATAACCGTTGAAGTAAAGCCAAATTTCGGTAAGACCAGTTTTGTCTATAATGCGTTGAAGTCAGGGAAAATTGATATCTATCCAGAATTTACGGGGACAATTACTTCATCACTTTTAAAGAATCCGCCGCATGTAAGTAACGATCCACAGCAAGTGTACGTTACCGCTCGAGATGGTATAAAGAAGCAGGATAATTTGGTTCTTCTCAAACCTATGAAATATCAGAATACATATGCTCTTGCTGTAAAATCAGGGTATGCTCGTGAGCATGGTCTTACGACTATCTCTGACTTGGGTAAAGTACAAGGCGAAGCAAAAGCAGGGTTTTCTCTCGAATTTAATGATCGAGCTGATGGTGGTAGAGGTCTTAAAATCATTTATGGATTGCGTCTCAACGTCGCCACGATGGAGCCGTCATTACGCTATCAAGCACTAGAAAATGGCGACGTGCAAATTATCGACGCGTATTCTACAGATAGTCAGATTTCCCAGTATCACCTTACAGTGCTTAAAGACGATAAGATGCTTTTCCCACCTTACCAAGGTGCACCATTGATGAGAGCACAAACACTCAAGGAACATCCTGAATTGGAGAAGATTCTCAATAAGCTTTCAGGGAAAATTACTGAGAAGCAGATGTCCTCGATGAACTATGAAGTCAATGTTCAAGGCAAGTCTGCGAGCACAGTAGCGCACGAATTTTTGAAGAAAGAAAGGATACTATAGATGACCCTTACCATCAATATCCGATACACAGGTAAAGACGGTGCCGCACAAGATTTTGCACGCGAAATGACAGAGTGCGGAATTGTGCAGACAATTCGTAAACGTCAAGGAAACCTTCGCTACGAGTATTATCAGCCGCTTGACGATCCTGACACCATCCTGCTTATCGATCAGTGGACGAGCCAAGCAGAACTCGATGCTCATCATAAATCTCCTGAAATGCCTAAAATCGCAGAGCTACGCGACAAATATCATTTGCATATGAAAGTGGAACGCTTCATCTCGTAGATTGCGTTTCATAGAATAGACTCTTATGAAACGTGAGCACAGACACCAACACTTGCGATTGCGTGTGAACGCAGTCGCTGTAATTGTATGTGGAGTTCTTTTAAGCCTGGCAGCATGTGACCCTCCACGAAATAGTGCGATAGGCCATAGCTATACGCTCAGTGAAGCGAGCCAGTACGTGTCACGAGACGATGATGGAGACGTTAAAAACGTCATTGTAGACGTTATTGCATCTTTTCATCCCCACTCGTCCTCTTGCTCGTCTTTCATGAGAAAAGTTGCAAACGATATCGAAAAAACCGGTATCGTCGCACGTTACCGAAGTGCTACGTCAATCGATGAGCAGATTTCATTAGCACAATCTGCTATCGCCGCATATCCGCGAATTATCGTTCTTCCCAAAGATACTCTTACGGAAAGTACAGTAAAAAAGTGGATGCCAGTTCTCATATCGGCACGCTCGCATGGAGTCGCAATTGTCATAGCACAAAGCATCTCTCATGGCGCGGCAGACGCAGCTCATGCAACTCATCAGACAAGTGTTCCTGTAAGTGAAAAATATTATGCCGCTCTATGGAATTTTGAGAGGTCAACTGCGACTAAGGATACATATTCGTTGTTCAAAGCTGCGATGACTATCGTGGAAGACAAACCTCACAACACGGTGATGACCATCGTCAAGGATTAAGGATTTCTATGGTTTCTCAGGCTTCACAGATTTCACAAGTTTCTCGTATCTCAGGTCTTTCATCAAACGAGGTTCGTGAACGCATACAACGCGGTGAAACAAATACGCTCAAGACGGAAAGTTCTCGCTCTGCAGCCGATATTATTCGTTCCAATATTTTTACGCTCTTTAATGCCATCATTCTCACAGCGATGTTGCTCGTTCTTATCACGGGAATGTGGAAGGATGCTGTCTTCGGCTTTGTCATTATCATTAATACCGTCATCGGTATCTTTACTGAGGTACGCTCAAAAATTACTCTCGACAGGTTGTCTATTCTTGTCGCCGCAAAGCATACTGTACGCCGAGACGGCGCAGATAAAGAAATCGGTCATGATGACATTGTGCTTGACGATGTGTTATGGATTAAGTCAGGTGATCAGGTCCCAGCCGATGGGCAGGTGATTGAAGATTACGGACTTGAACTTGATGAATCAATGCTTACCGGCGAGTCACGGACTGTAAAAAAAGATATCGGCGATAGTGTTTATTCAGGTTCTACAGCCGTTTCCGGCTCTGCGCTTATCCGAGTAACGGCAGTTGGCGCTCATTCTTATGCTGCAAAACTTACGGAGGAAGCGAAGGTCTTCACAAAGACTCATTCAGATATCAACGATGATATCAATAAGATTCTTAAGTTCATGATTATCATCGTGGTTCCTCTGTGCGCTTTACTCATCTGGTCGCAGATTCGGCTTGTCGGCGGGTGGACCGTGGCAATTTCTACCGGTGCATGGCGAGATGCTATCGTTCAGGCTGTGGCAGGGATAGTAGGTCTTATTCCTGAGGGGCTGGTCTTGCTCACATCCTTGAATTTTGCACTCGCAGCGTATCGACTTGCTCAGAAGAATACTCTTATCCAGGAGTTGGAAGCTGTAGAGACTCTTGCACGAGTGGATGCGCTTAATCTCGATAAGACAGGAACACTGACAGACGGGGGTATAGCTCTTGATGATGTCGTTGTCTTACCACATGCTGATATCGGCGAAGAAGATATCAAACGTGCTTTGTACGCAGTAACTCATGAGGAAGTCTTAAATCCAACCGCTCAAGCCGTGCAAAAAGGACTAGCAAAGGAGTATGAACAATCCTTTGCACAGATGTCACTTAAAAGTCGTGTGCCGTTCTCGTCAGCACGCAAATGGAGCAGCATAGTTCTTGCTGATGGACAGCAATGGTTCTTTGGTGCGCCAGAAATTATTACCGCAGCTTTGTCTGTTAACTCGAGCGCGGTGATGACTCGTGTCCAAGAGATTGCGGATAGCGGGGCGCGCGTCCTTGTGCTCGCTTATGCTGCGACATCCCATGAAACAGATAGAGATGTAGACGAATCAGACATATTAGAGATTATCAATCCTAACGCGCGTGTTCAGGCTCTTGTGGTGTGTTCAGAGTCAGTGCGTCCTGATGCTCAGCAGACTCTTGCATGGTTTAGACAGCAGGGAGTACGCCCGCGCGTCATCTCTGGTGACAATCCTCGAACAGTCGCCGCTATCGCGCATAAGGTCAAACTTACAGGGGAGAGTATGCCTCGCTCTATAGATGCGCGAGATCTTCCTGATACCGTGCAGGAGGTTGCAACTGTTCTTGAAGATGTTGATGTAGTGGGGCGCGTGCTTCCTCATCAAAAGAAACTTATTGTTCAGGCGCTTCATTCGCAAGGACATACGGTGGCTATGACGGGCGACGGCGTCAATGATGCGTTGGCTTTGAAGGAAGCAGATCTCGGCATCGCTATGGGCAATGCTGCTTCTGCAACGAAAGCAGTAGCTCAGGTCGTTCTTGTCGATTCTCTCTTCTCCCACTTACCGGATGTCGTGGCTCGCGGCCGTCAAGTAATGGCGAATATGGAACGAGTAGCGAGCCTATTCCTCGTGAAGACGACATATTCTACGGTCATATCCTTGGGAGTTGTACTTCTCGGATTAAATTTCCCCTACCTGCCGCGACATATGACTTACATCGGTTGGTTTACGATTGGAACGCCCGCATTCTTCCTTGCATTAGCGCCAAATACGCGGCGATATCTTCCGGGCTTTCTCCAACGTGTCTTACGCATTGCTATCCCCGCTGGTTTAGCGACTGGAGTAAGTGTCCTTGCATCCACCTTCTTCGTTCCGCGCATTATGGGATGGACAGATCTTGCAGAGCATATGGTCCAGCTTCGTACAGTCAATGTAGCAGTTCTCTTCGTTTTAGGTATTGTGATGCTGGCAAGTATTTCTAGGCCTCTTAAGTCATGGAGGGGGTGGCTTGTAGCTTTCTTTACAATTGCTGGTGTCGCCGGTGCGTATATACCTTTTATCGCAAAGTTCTTCCAGCTCAATGCACCAAGTACTGTTCAAGATTTACTACTCACTGGTGGAGTTTCACTCGTAGCAGTGAGTATCTGGGTGTGCATTCGTTGGATAGCACGCAGAAGTAGAAGATTTCTACACAAGTTAGATAGATAAGAGAATCCTCGACTGTAGACAGCCGAGGATTCTCTTAAATTAACTTCTGAAGTTAATCGTGATTGATGATACTGAGTAAATCAATAAACATATTGATGAAATCAAGATATAGGTCTAATGCGCAGTAAATAGATGCACGCTTAACCATTTCAAGATTATCTCCGAAGGAGCTCAATATAACGCGTGTCTGACGAGTGTCATACACGGTAAAACCAGCAAAGATAATGAGTGAAATTCCAGACAAAACCATGGTATTGAGGCTGATACCTGCGATAAGCATGATGACCTCGGCGACGATGAGGACGATTAACGCTACGCCTAGAATTGGTCCGAGTTTGAGGACATCCATTTTGGTTGTCAAGGAGAACATGGTCAGCGCAAAGAAGAATGCGGCACTAAATGCTAGAGCGATAACGATGCTTCCATACGAATAGACGGCGAAAATAGTACTAAGTGTGAACCCCATCAATGCTGCATAAGCGTAGAAAACAGTACGTGCAACTGCTGTGCTCATCTTCATTACACGAGCAGAGAGGAATATAACCAGTGCTATCTGAGCGATGATAAGACCCCAGAATCCAAACACGCCGGTCGCTGCGAGGAACTTATAGTACAAATCAAATGCATACGATGCCCAAGCTACGACCGCAGTGATAATGATACCGACAGTCATTTCTAAGTAGGTGCGAGTGACAGCAGAGCGCTGTGCTTTCTCTATATCTACGTGGGTTACGCCTATAGTAAAGTTAGCTGACGCATCCGCTGTGGAGCTGACTTGGTCAGTGGATGTATATGGTGTGGAAGTGAAGTCAGTCATAATTCTCCTTCGTTATTTTTCCATCTATCTATGAAGTCTACCTGATTTTTACTCATAGAGTGAATCTTTGTGCGGAGCGGACACTAAATCGCGATGAACTTGCTGGAGTTGCAAATCAATCTCATAGAGTTCTTTAGCAGCATTATGTAAGGTCGCTGCATGCATAGCAATGCGTTGAGGATCATTGTTGCTCTTATAGCGTAAACGATGCTCTAAGCTTGCCCAGTAATCCATAGATATGGTGCGGAACTGCACTTCGACAGGTATATCTTTCGCGCCAGTGGTGAGAAAGACGGGTACAGAGTAAATCACATGTAAACTGCGATATCCAGATCCTTTCGGATGCTTAATATAGTCTTTAACTTCTAGAATTGCGATATCACTTTGACGACTGAGCTGACTTGCGATAGCGTACACATCGTCGACATAATTACACATCACGCGTATACCTGCGACGTCAAACACGTTGTTTTCAATGCTTTCGATGGATAGGGGCAGGTCATGCTTAGCGAGTTTCCCTGCTATAGAAGTGATAGACTTCATGCGTCTTTCCATATGATGAATCGGATTATGAGAGTAACGAGTTTGATATTCATCATCGAGGATTTCAAGCTTTGTGCTAATTTCCTGCATGGCTCCGCGATATGCCTGCATAAGAGCCTCAAAATCGAGACCAAATTTCAGAATCTCTTCTTCATTTTCTGGTGTATCGAGCTCAGGGATAGAATCTGCAATTCCAACTAACGCCTGAGTAATATCTGCCATAGAGATAGGGTTTTGACGGTCGAGTATCATAAAACACCTCTTTACTATCGACCTTCAGTATAAAACACGGAGAGGAAAGTTTTAAGGTGCGCTCGCTAATATCTAAGGTTATGAACAACGCACCAGTATATTACATACACACTCTTGGATGCCAGATGAACGCGCACGATTCCGAGCGAATTGCTGGTGTGCTGGAAAAAGATGGATATCGCAAAGCTTCACAGGAACAGGTTAAAGATAATGATGTCGACCTCATCGTGCTCAATACATGTGCAGTCCGTGAAAATGCTACGACACGAATGTATGGCACGCTTGGTCGTTTCGCACAACTCAAACGTGCTAAGCCACATATACAAATTGCCGTTGGTGGATGCATGGCGCAAAAAGACCGTGCGCGCATTACTGAACAAGCCCCGTGGGTAGATGCTGTCTTTGGTACGAAAAACATCGGCTCGCTGCCAGAGCTACTTCACAAAGCGTCACGTACTCACCACTCTCAAGTAGAAGTGGCTACACAGCTCACACAATTTCCTAGTGAGTTGTCCACTGTGCGCGCATCCAAAGCCAGTGCATGGGTGTCAATTTCTGTAGGGTGCAATAATACATGCACATTTTGTATCGTCCCTGCTGTGCGCGGTAAAGAGCGGGACCGTAGACCCGGAGATATTCTTGCTGAGATTGAAGACTGCGTATCGCGCGGAATCAAAGAAGTAACACTACTCGGACAAAACGTGAACTCCTACGGATACTCGACAGGGGACAGGTATGCGTTCGGGAAATTGCTTCGTGCATGTGGGCAGATAGAAGGACTAGAACGTGTACGTTTTACTTCGCCACACCCAGCAGCGTTTACTGATGATGTGATAGCTGCTATGGCACAGACGCCAAATGTTATGCCGCAATTGCACATGCCTCTGCAGTCGGGGTCAGACAGAATTTTACGCGCGATGCGTCGTAGCTATCGTACAGAAAAATTTATGAGTATTCTGCACAAGGTGCGTGAAGCAATTCCACATGCACAAATCACTACCGACATTATTGTAGGATTTCCTGGCGAGACGGAAGAAGATTTCCAGCAGACTATAGATATTGTGCGCCAAGCGTGTTTTACTTCTGCATTTATCTTCGAATATTCGCCACGACCAGGTACACCTGCAGCGACAATGGAACAGATAGATCCACGCGTATCTCATGAACGTTTAGAAAGACTGCTCACAATTCAAGAAGAGATTTCTCGTAATATTATGTCTAGTTTTGTTGGGCGTGAAGTAGAAGTGCTTGTCACCGAATTGCGAGGACACAAAGATAAACAAACTCAGCGAATTTCGGGGCGAGATCGAGGTGGAAATCTCGTTCATATCGGAATACCTGAGGGGTATGAGCAGCCAGCCATCGGCGACATTATCACGTGTACTGTCACCGAGAGTTCGGCACACTATCTCATTGCAGACCCTGACATTCGTCGTGGAGATACATATGAGTTGCAGCACTAACTATGACGATTCTCATGAGGCGTATGAGGCGACGACAGCAAACCTTAAAGTTGTCTCTATTATCGGTCCTACAGCATCAGGAAAGACCGCGCTCGCAATTAATCTTGCGCAACACCTCGAAAGTCTGACTGGGGTCTCATGTGAGATTGTGAACGCGGATGCATATCAGATGTATAGGCGGATGGATATCGGGACGGCGAAGGCAAGTGAGCAAGAGCGTGCTCAGATACGTCATCATCTCATCGATATTGTTGAGCCAAGCGATGATATGTCTGTTGCAAAGTTTCAAGAGCTAGCTCGTCGTGAGATTTACAATCTCCAATCGCGAGGAATACGACCTATTCTCGTTGGGGGGTCTGGTCTTTATGCGCGTGCAGCAATCGATGACATAAGCTTTCCGGGAACTGATGCGAGACTCCGTACACGTATAGAAGAGAAAGCTGAACGAGTAGGGCAGGATGCTCTTTTTGAGGAGTTGGCGAGTAAAGATCCAGAGGCCGCTTCCCATATGGATGCGCGTAATGTTCGTCGCACAATTCGCGCTTTAGAAGTTATCGAGCTGACTGGAAAACCATTCTCATCGACAATGCCTCGTTACTCTTATGTTATTCCCACAGTGCAGATAGGCTTAGATCTTTCGCGTGACATCTTGGATGAAAAAATCGAGAAGAGAACTACTCTCATGCGGCAAGAAGGCTTTACTCGCGAGGTTAAAGAGCTTCGCGGAAAACTGGGAAAGACAGCATCGCGAGCGCTGGGATATCCTCAGATACTGAGTTACCTTAACGGGGAAATTAGCGAAGATGAAGCATATGAGCAGATTGCACAGAAGACAAAACGGCTAGCGCGTAAACAAATGGGCTGGTTCGGACGCGACCCGCGTGTTCATTGGCTTAATGCGACCGATACCGACCTTGTTGAGCAATCCTGCGCACTCGTTCTACGTGCAGATCGGGGAGAATTTGATATTTTCGACGAGCATGCGGATGAGTATGTACAGCATCATTTAGGCAATGTGGAGTAGTGGTGTCTAGTTGTCGAAGGTGAGACGTAAGGTCTTAGTTTTTCGCTAGTCTATTAAGCGTTATGGCACGACCAACTTCATCTTCTAAAAGTCCTCGAGATGCTCAGTCTAAGCGAAGCACGACTGGCACTTCCTCGAGTCGTACAAGTAATGCCGCATCGGCAGAAAAGTATCATGCTCCTGAAGCGTGGTGGGTTAAAGCGCTCTTGTTCATTCCGCGTGCTTTTGGCACTCTTATCCGAGACGTTTTTGGCGCGGGAAGTCAAGATGATGATGCTCGGCTTGACGGATGGTGCTTTGCGCTTATTATTATGAGCGTACTTCTCATGGCGAGTGAGTGGTTCCGAGTACAAGGAGTGCTGGGGCGTTTTCTCCACATGATTGCTGGTGGAGCTTTTGGCTTGATGAGTGTGATACTGCCTATCATACTGCTCTTCGTGGCATTCCGCCTTATCAGAAATTCTAGTTTGGAGTCAGAAAACACACGAGTAGTGTCTGGTTGGGTAATTCTCGTATGGTCTATTTGTTCATTAGCAGACGTTCTTCGTGCTTCAGATATGAAGAAGTTCAACTGGGAAGTTTTGCGCAATTCAGGCGGAATATTCGGTCATGCTTTAGGGTCCCCGCTTGCTTGGGGGCTTTCTAAACCATTTGCAGTTGTGATTTTTATTTTTATCGCTATATTCGGCGTATTGATGATTTTCCAATTGCACATCGCTGAAATTCCGCGTTTGCTTGGTTTGACTCGCAAGAGCGATACTGACTCAGATTCTGATGTTTCTTCGTCTCGTGAGCTTAGCGATGATGATGAAACTTTAGCATTTGCTCCTGGCGTTCCTGCACACGATGGTACAGATGAAGACAATCAATCGCGGATACCATGGTGGAAAGCGATTTTCCAGCGTTTTACTCATAAAGAAACAGATACTCAGCTTGACGAGTATGAAGGTGACAAGGCATTTGACACGGCAGTGCGTGTCAATGATAATGCATCTCGTGAACGCCAGTCGGCAGTGCACTCGTCCCCCTCTATCTCTACTGAGCAAAGCGAGACCATCAGTCCTACACGCCCACTTTTGAGCGGTGTGGAGCAGGCGCAGGCAGGGCGCAAAGATGCATTAAATGGCTTTCTATCGAATCAGTCACGCGATGATGAAACTGTAGCAATTCCAGCTATTGTTTCTCCAGTTGTTTCTCCAGTTGTTTCTCCGACAGATGGCGAGGGGGAGGAAAGAGATGGTTCAGATGATGTTCATTCATCTCCAGTAATAGATACTTCAGACGCTGAAGTTGCAGTTTCATCCTCAAACTTTGACGATCCCAATTATCGCAAACCAAGCCTTGATTTACTGGTCAAAGGTAAGCCACACGCAGTCAGGACCGAGGCGAATGAGCGTGTTATTCAGGCGTTACGTGCCACTTTCCAAGAATTTGGCGTCGATGCTGATGTAGTAGGTTTCTTGCGAGGACCGTCAGTAACACAGTATGAAGTTGAGCTTGGTCCTGGCGTAAAAGTAGAGAAAGTAACAAATCTTCAACGTAATATTGCGTATGCGGTTGCAAGCTCAGACGTGCGTATCTTGTCTCCAATTCCAGGCAAAAGCGCTATCGGTATCGAGATTCCAAATGTTGATCGTGAAATTGTACATTTGGGTGATGTATTGCGTTCTCCAGAGGCTATAAATGACCCAAATCCTATGACAGTCGGTCTTGGCAAGGATGTGGAGGGTAACTTCGTCACAGCGAATCTTGCAGCTATGCCGCATCTACTCGTGGCTGGTGCTACTGGCTCGGGTAAATCATCCTTTATCAATTCCATGCTGACATCCATTGTGATGCGGGCAACTCCTGAACAAGTCCGTCTTATCATGGTGGATCCGAAACGTGTGGAGTTGACCGCATACGCTGGTATTCCGCATCTTTTAACGCCGATTATCACAGACCCTAAACGTGCTGCTCAAGCCTTGGAATGGGTAGTAAAGGAGATGGATGCGCGTTATGATGATCTTCAGTTCTTTGGTTTCCGACATGTGAAAGACTTTAATGAGGCAGTTCGTGCTGGAAAGGTTCATGCACCGGCTGGTTCAAATCGTAAAGTTGCCCCGTATCCTTACCTCCTCGTCGTGGTCGATGAGATGGCAGATTTGATGATGGTTGCGAAGAATGATGTGGAAAGTTCCATTCAGCGCATTACTCAGCTTGCGCGTGCAGCTGGAATTCATTTAGTTCTCGCTACTCAGCGACCGTCTGTGGATGTTGTCACTGGCTTGATTAAGTCAAATGTTCCATCACGTTTAGCATTCGCTACGTCGTCTGCTACCGATTCTCGTGTTATTTTGGATTCTGTTGGCGCAGAAGCACTCATTGGTCAAGGTGACGCGCTATTCCTCCCGATGGGCAAGCCGAAGCCTATCCGTGTACAAGGTGCTTGGGTATCTGAATCTGAAATTCGTGATGCCGTTAACTTTGTTAAGACTCAGCGTAAACCTTCATATCGTGCAGACATTGAGCAGATGGCTGCGCAGCAGGATACGAAGAAAGCTATCGATGAAGAGATTGGCGATGATATGGACGAGCTCTTACAAGCGGCTGAGCTCGTTGTGGGTGCACAGTTTGGGTCTACGTCTATGCTGCAGCGCAAGTTACGTATTGGTTTTGCAAAAGCTGGACGTCTGATGGATTTGCTGGAATCACGAGGGGTTGTGGGGCCGTCCGAAGGTTCGAAGGCGCGAGAAGTCCTCGTTCAGCCGTCGCAATTACAAGAGGTTCTTGCATTTATCAGGGGTGATAGAGCAAACATTGATGCTCCCTCTGAGGAAAATAACTTAGAAGATGCGGCATAATGTGGTTCTTTTCGTGAGCCACGTTATGATAGTGATAAGACATACAATCGTGAGGAAAAAAATGGCAGAAAAGAAGAAGTTCTCATTTGAGGGCTGGAATAATGCGCCTAATATTGTAACTTATATTCGTATTATCATGATGTTTGCCTTCATGTATTTCGCAATTGCTGCCGGTACCTTTGGCTTGAGGAATACTGCATTTCGATGGGTAGCTGGGATTTTATTCATCATTGCGGCGACAACTGATAAATTAGATGGTTATTTAGCGCGCAAATACAATCAAGTTACCGATATAGGCAAACTGATGGATCCTATTGCTGACAAGCTTCTTATTCTGTCTGCATTCTTCATTTTGTCTGCATTTGGTGAAATTTGGTGGTGGGTTACTATTCTTTTTGCTATTCGCGAGATTGGTATCACTATTATGCGTTTCTTTGTCATCGATGCAGGGGGCAGAGTTATCGCAGCATCTCATGCTGGCAAACTCAAAACATTGACTCAGTGCATAGGGCTAGGAATGCTTACACTACCGTTGTGGTCTGTCCTACCAGGAAACATGAATGGTCTCGGCTGGAAGATTTATTATTGGGCAGGCGTAGCTATTGTTCTTATCGCGTTATTCTTCTGCTTGTATTCAGGCGCGGAATACTTGGTAAATACATTTGGACCTCGCGTACAGAGCAAAGGCGATAAGTAGTAAGCCTTAATTAAGCGAATGGTGGGAAGGAAATAGGCATTATGTCTTCCACGTCGGAGGAACAAGATGATAAGGCTCGTGAAGTTCTAGATTCTTGCCAGCGTTTGGGACTACAGTTGTGCTGTGCAGAATCCCTTACTGGCGGACTCTTAGCAGATGCTTTTGTACGAATTCCTGGCGCGTCGCAAACATATTTGGGGTCAATCAATTCATATGCGATTTCGGCAAAAAAGTATATTCTTGGAGTTGATGAGAGCTACCTAGATGAGCATGGTCCTGTGAACGCTTACACTGCTGAACATATGGCATTAGGAGCGTTGCAAGTTTTTCATTGCTCCGGTATTGCTTTATCTACGACGGGCGTTGCGGGACCGGGACCTGATGGAGATATTCCTGCTGGGACAGTCTTTATCGCAGTAGCACTATCTCCAACAAATGTTTTTTCGCGACAACTCTATTTGTCAGGTTCGCGAGAAGAGGTGCGACGTACAACGGTTCGAGAAGTTCTTGAATTTGCGTTGCATTGTGTTCAGCTGTGACGACACTCACATTTAATACGTGTTGTGGGGAGCTGGGAATAAAGCGGACTTCATAGGTGTTGGTTCAAGTACTGACAGAAATGAGGAATTATGATTCAAACAGCTGTACACGTACGTGAGCAAGTGACTCCTACAGTAGAGGAGATGAAACGCGCAGCTAGCAAACAAGCTATGATGCGTAACCTTACACCTGCCCAGCTTCGTGCAGTTGCAATTGCGCAGCAGCAAGTTTTGAGAGCGCAGCAGGCTCGTCAGGCGAAGAACGAACGTGAAGCTGCTCGTGGGCGTATGTGGGCAAATTCTGAAAGTGATGAGTCTGTAGCAGATATTTCTTCTGTGAGCCGACGTGAGCCTGTCGATGTGGATAGCTTCTCACTGCGTAAGGTACAGGGTAATGTTCTACGTACATTGCGTACAAATGATCACAAGACATTGCGTGAAGTAAGTCAGAAAGCGGGTGTTTCCCTCGGATACTTGTCAGAAGTAGAGCGTGGACAGAAAGAGGCGAGTTCAGAACTTCTTGCTTCGATAACTGAGGCATTAGATGTCAAGCTCTCTGACATGCTTATTATGGTGGCTGAACGTGTGCGTGAGTATGAAGAGGCTGGTTTGCGCTAGCAAATGATGCGCGCGTAGTAAAGAGATGATATACCTCGTTTTATAATGGCTAATTGACTTTTATAGAGCGAGGTTTTTCTATGTCTATGCGTGAGCGAGAGTTTTGGCAGCTACTTGAGGAGGTTTTTGGACGTTCCTATGGGCGTTCAATTGCTAGTGATTTAGCTTTAGATAAATTAGGCTCAATTACTGCTAATGAAGCGATTGCTCGTGGTGAAGAGCCACGCATCGTATGGAACGTTCTGTGTGATCAGATGGATATTCCCGATTCTCGTCGGTGGGGCAAGGATCATAATGCTCCTCCTATGCCGGCTGGGCGATAGGTGTGGAAGATAAGTAGGATTTAATGAGGAGTTAAGGGCAACCACACAATATTCGAACAAATGTTCGATAGGTCTGATATAGTTATTCACATCAGTACACATTGATTTTTAAACGTGTTATACCTGTGCCGCGATGAAGTACAGTGGAGGTATCTTCACATATAAGGAGAAAGCAATGGCAACTGCGAAGAAAGATGCAGCCACCGCAAAGGATAGGCGTCAAGAAGCACTTGATACCGCCTTGGCACAGGTAGAGAAGAACTTTGGAAAAGGTTCAGCTATGCGTTTGGGGGATAAGCCGATAGAAAATGTTGAGGTTATCCCTACAGGATCCTTAGCGCTTGATATGGCTCTGGGCATTGGTGGGTTACCGCGTGGTCGCATTGTAGAAATCTACGGACCAGAATCTTCTGGTAAAACAACTATCGCTCTTCAGGCAGTGGCGAATGCTCAGAAACAAGGTGGCGTAGCAGCTTTTATCGATGCGGAGCATGCCCTTGATCCAGAGTATGCACGGCACCTAGGGGTAGACACGGATTCTTTAATTGTTTCTCAGCCGGATAATGGTGAGCAGGCGCTTGAAATTGCTGATATGTTAATCCGCTCAGGAGCTCTTGACATTATCGTCATTGATTCTGTCGCTGCATTGGTGCCAAAAGCAGAAATTGAAGGTGAGATGGGAGATAGTCATGTGGGTCTCCAAGCACGGTTAATGAGCCAGGCGTTGCGAAAGATGACTGGTGCTCTCAACCAGGCTAATACAACGGCAGTGTTCATTAACCAGCTTCGTGAGAAGATTGGCGTCTTCTTTGGAAATCCTGAAACAACTACTGGCGGTAAGGCTTTAAAGTTTTATGCGTCTGTGCGTATGGACATTCGTCGTATTCAGACTTTGAAAAATGGCGAGGATGCTGTCGGCAACCGTACAAGAGTTAAAGTTGTAAAAAACAAGATGGCCCCGCCTTTTAAGTCAGCTGAGTTTGACATTCTCTATGGCGAGGGTGTTTCTCGTGAGGGGTCTGTCATCGACATGGGCTTACAAACCGGTATTGTCAAGAAGTCAGGTTCTTGGTTTACCTATGATGGCGATCAGCTTGGTCAGGGACGTGAGAAGGTAAGGCAGTTCTTAATTGATAATCCAGGCTTGACAGAAGAAATTGAAACTAAGGTCAAAATGGAATACGGTCTTATTCCGAAGCCTGAAAAGACGAGCTTAGAGGGTTCTGATACGACTTCTTCTCCTGAAGCTTCTGCGGAGTAAGGCGTGATTTCCGCTGAGGATTTTATGAAAAATCGGTCTATTGCTAATGAGCAACAGGCCGATTTAACTGACGTCGATAAACGTGGCGAGCGTACGGTTGGCGAGGCTGTTAGCGAAGTTACATTAGAAACATTCCATCGAAGCGATGAAGAGAATAAGTGTCAAGAGGCGGCGCTACGACTTCTTGATGCTGCCGCCCGCCCATCTGAAGCTCTACGCGAGCGTCTCATTAAGAAAGAGTTTTCTTATGAGATTGTTGATGTTGTTGTCCAAAGGCTTATATGTGTAGGTCTCGTTAATGATGAAGCATATGCTCGTCAGGCTGTACGATACTGTATTTCGCGTGATATGGGAGAGAGTGGCACGTTCCGAGAGCTCACCCGAAAGGGAGTTGACGCAGATATTGCTCGTCGAGTAGTTGATGAGGCAAAGGAAGAAGGCTCTTTTTACGACTCTGCATATGCGCTCGTTGAAAAAATCGCTAAAAAGACTCGCGGACTAGATCGCCAAGTAAGGCTACGACGTTTGTGGTCTGCTGCAGGTCGAAAGGGGCACTCCCCAGACCTCATTCGTCAAGCGCAGAGCGATATATTTAATTAGTGTGAGACCTCATATACCCCGGGTTCTGTCCTCATAAAAGGGGTGACCATCCATCTCGACTTGACATTGCTGTCAAGCTCTAGCAGCCTACCCGAATGCTTAAACGAGCAGTTTCGATGCATTCTACTTGGCCTTGCTCCCGATGAGGCTTGCCATGCAGCTCCTGTTGCCAGTAGCTCGGTGGTCTCTTACACCGCCGTTTCACCCTTACTATCTGCTCTTCATGAGAAAGAACAAATAGCGGTCTACTCTCTGTTGCGCTATCTCTCAGGTTACCCTGGGCGGACGTTATCCGCCATCGTGCTCTACGGAGCCCGGAAGTTCCTCAGTGCTATTCACCGCGGCCACCCAGAGGTCTCACAAACTTTGAGTCTACCATGTTTAATGGCAGATTTCTATGATGGAAAAAGTAGAAAAAAAATTAAAAAGAGTTAAAATATAAGTACGTTAGCAACGAGGTTAACGTCTTAGCGATTCTCTTTCTAAGGAGGTCACCATGGAAATCGTGGTAACTGGTCGTCATCTGCAAATTAAGCCGAAGTTTCGTGATGTTGTAGAAAGCAAGATGAATCGTGTAACTGCCATTGCACCGGATACACAGCGTGTCCAAGTTGTATTATCGCATGAAGGAAATCCTCGTCTTGCAGATACAGCGATGCGCGTAGAACTCACAGTGATTGCTGGACGTACAGTTGTACGAGCAGAAGCATCGAGTAGTGATGATTTAAGTGCTCTTGATTTAGCACTTGATAAGCTTACGCTACGTCTTCGTCGCACACGTGATCGTCGTAAGGATCATCATCGTGGCTATGAAGCAGCCGCAGCAGTTGATTTGGGTGTTGTAGAGCCAGAAACTGATGAAGTGGTGGCAGAGTATGAACCGCTTACCCCTGCGCAAGCTGTCGCTGGTGATCTTGAGCCAGGTGAATCTGTTGAGGTTCAGGTAGGTGATACCCCGATTGTCATTCGTCGTAAGCTTCATATCGCGGAACCGATGACAATTGATGAGGCGCTGTACGAAATGGAACTCATTGGTCATGATTTCTTCCTCTTCGTAAACAGTGAGACTAATCGTCCTTCTGTGGTATATCGCCGTCATGGATATAGCTACGGTGTATTTGAAATCGAAAGCCAGAAGAACCTTTAGCGTCCAAGAGAGATGAGTGGGGATGCCAGTAGTGGCGTCCCCACTTTTTGTTGAACGTTATCGGTGCTATGTCGTACTATGAGAAAAGTTTGTAGGCAAATCACATATGTGAGCAAAATTAGGAGAAACACGTGGCAGTACTTGAAAAAGTCTTGCGTATGGGTGAAGGTCAGCAGCTGAAAAAGCTCAAGGCTGTAGCGGATAAAGTAAACGCTCTCGAGGAAGATATTAGCGCACTTACTGATGCTGAACTCAAAGAACAGACCGCTAAATTCAAGACACGTCTAGCTGATGGTGAAACTCTCGATGATTTAATGCCGGAAGCTTTTGCGACAGTTCGTGAGGCTGCAAAGCGCGTACTCGGGCAGCGACACTTTGACGTACAGCTCATGGGTGGCGCGGCATTGCATTGGGGCAATATTGCTGAGATGAAAACCGGTGAGGGCAAGACGTTGGTCGCAACTCTTCCGAGCTATCTCAATGCTCTTACGGGCAAAGGCGTACACGTTGTTACTGTCAATGACTACTTAGCAAGCTATCAGTCTGAACTTATGGGGCGTATATTCCGTGCATTGGGTATGGAAGTTGGCTGTATTTTAACTGATATGAAGCCTGAACAGCGTCGTAAGCAGTACAACGCGGACATTACGTATGGCACAAATAATGAGTTTGGCTTTGACTATTTGCGCGACAATATGGCGTGGAATAAGTCTGAACTTGTACAGCGTGAGCACAATTTTGCAATCGTCGATGAAGTCGATTCTATCTTGATTGATGAAGCACGTACTCCATTGATTATCTCAGGACCAGCTGAAGGTGATGTCACTCGGTGGTACCGCGAGTTCGCAAAACTCGTTCTCAAGCTTAATCGTGACGAGGATTATGAGGTCGACGAAAAGAAGAAAGTTGTTGGCATACTCGACTCTGGTATCTCAAAGATTGAAGATTTCTTAGGCATAGATAATCTTTATGAGCCAGCAAATACTGCTCTCATTGGTTACCTTAACAATGCGATTCGTGCGAAGGAGCTCTTCGTGCGCGATAAGGATTATGTCGTACAAGGTGGAGAAGTACTCATCGTGGACGAGCATACTGGTCGTATGCTTCATGGCCGTCGCTACAACGAAGGTTTGCATCAGGCGATTGAGGCTAAAGAAGGTGTAGAAGTTCAGGCTGAGAACCAAACTTTTGCTACAATTACTTTGCAAAATTACTTCCGTATGTATGACAAACTTGCAGGAATGACTGGTACTGCAGAAACTGAAGCTGCTGAGTTTATGAATACTTATAAGCTTGGCGTTATCCCTATCCCTACAAACCGTCCGATGATTCGTAAAGATCAGGATGATTTAATTTTCCGTACGCAGAAGGAAAAGCTTGTTGCTATCGTTAAGGATGTAGCAGCACGTCATGAAAAGGGTCAGCCAGTATTGTTGGGTACAGCTTCTGTTGAGGCTTCTGAGCTTGTGTCCACTTTGCTCACACAGGTTAATATTCCTCACAGAGTGCTCAACGCTAAGCATAACGAAGCTGAGGCTGCGGTTGTCGCAGTGGCTGGGCGCAAGGGGGCAGTGACTGTTGCTACTAATATGGCTGGTCGTGGTACCGATATTATGCTCGGTGGAAACGTTGAGTTCTTAGCTGATGCGAAGTTGAAGGCCAAGGGGTATTCACCAGAAGATACGCCAGAAGAGTATGAGCGCTTGTGGCCTCAAGCGCTTGAAGAGATGAAGGCTCAAGCGAAGGAAGAGCATGAAGAAGTCAAGGAACTTGGCGGTCTTTATGTCCTTGGTACTGAACGTCACGAATCTCGTCGTATTGATAATCAGCTTCGTGGTCGCTCTGGGCGTCAGGGTGATCCTGGAGAATCTCGCTTCTACTTATCTCTCGAAGATAATTTGATGCGTTTATTTAATACTCAGCTTGTAGCACGCGTCATGGCGAAGGGAATGCCTGAGGGAGCGCCTATTGAGGCAAAGTCCGTCTCTAACGGTGTGCGTACAGCGCAGAAGTCCGTAGAGTCACGCAATTTTGAAACGCGAAAGAACGTTTTGAAATATGACGACGTAATGAATAAACAACGCACGGTTATCTATGAAGAACGTCAGGCAGTTCTTAAAGGTGCGGACATCTCAAATGATATCAAGAAGTTCATGAGCTCCGTCGTCACATCGTATGTCGATGGTGCCACAAAGGGGATAGATGTACCTGCAAAGTGGGATTTGGCAGAGCTGTGGAAGGCTATGTCTACCATAACTGACAGCGCGTTTGATGAGGAAGCACTTCGTTCGCAATTAGGTAAGCTCAAAGGTGATAAGGCGCGTACTAAGCTTGCAGATTTAATTTGTTCGAAGGTAAATAAGGAATACACACAGCGTGAAGAGCTTATCGGCTCCGAGGCGATGCGTTCTGTAGAACGACGTGTGGTCCTTGCTGTCATGGATCGCAAATGGCGTGAGCACCTCTACGAAATGGACTATTTGAAGGACGGTATTGGTCTTCGTGGCATGGGTCAAAGAGATCCACTAGTAGAGTATCAGCGTGAAGGCTATCAGATGTATAACTCCATGGTGGACTCCATTAAGGAAGAAACTATTCAGCTACTCTTCAACATTGATATTGAGCAGGTTGCGCGTGACGCTGAAGCGACCGAGGAAGCATCAGAAGAGGAAGATTTGAGCTATTCTGCTCCATTGGAGGACGTTTCAGACTCTGATGATGAAGCAGCTGCTGCGTTAGAGGAAGAAGACACACAGTTGCATATCTCGCATTCATACGAAGGCCATGTTACTGGTGCAGCGCCAATCAGTCATGCTGAGGGGAAGGTTCCTACAACTAAGCGTCCAAAGAGTGAAGAACTCCATAGTGATTGGTCTGATGGACGCACATTCCCGGGTACTGCCAAAAATGCTCCATGCCCATGCGGATCTGGACGCAAGTACAAGATGTGTCACGGTCGCAATGAGAAGTAAAATCTGAGAAGTAAGATTATGTAACTTCATGTGTGAGGGGAGTCGTCATGATGGATTGACTCCTCTCACGCATTTTTTACATGGTGATAATACATTCTTACCAATAACGTGAACGTATATTAGCCTAGTATTCGTGCTATTGTTGTGCACGTGTGGCGTAAGCCAAACTTATGGAGGAAAAATGCATTCTTTGGCAGTTGATATTGGTGGTACAAAAATCGCTGTAGGCGTGTGTGACGAAAATGATGTCATTCAGCGTCAGTGGACAGTACCTACACCAGAAGAAGCAGAGCTCATCGATGAGCATATTGCACACCTATTTAAGGAAGCTTCAAAGTCGTTTGATGATATTGTAGCAATCGGTATCTCAGCAGCAGGTAATGTGAAAGAGGACCGTCGCACCATTAGCTTTGCAGCAAATATTCAGGGGTGGGTTGATTATCCTCTTGCAGACCGTATTGAGGAGCTTATCGACCATAAAGTACCTGTTGTTGTGGAGAATGATGCTAATTGCGCAGGATGGGGCGAGTATGTCCACGGTGCCGGAAAAGGGCACAAGAATATGGTCGCTTTAACGGTCGGTACAGGTCTTGGCGGTGCAATCGTCATCGATGGAAAACTCTTCCGCGGTTCTTACGGTATGGCTGCAGAGCTAGGTCATCTGCCTATGGTGTCTGATGGCGACACGTGTGGTTGCGGTCTCCGTGGTTGTGCTGAACGCTATACTTCTGGTAACGCACTTGAACGATTTGCTCGTTCTGCCATTCGTCGTCGTCCTCAAGATGCAGCTCGTCTCCTTGAGTTGTGTGGAGGAGATATTAATGAGTTGCGCGGCAAGATGGTTTCTAAGGCAGCTTCTGAGGGGGATGCCATCTCGCTCTATGCCTTTAATAAAATTGGCGAATGGTTAGGCCGCACGATGGCAGCTATATCTGCTGTTCTCGATCCTGATGTCTATGTCATCGGTGGTGGCGTAGTGGCAGTTGGAGATATCCTTCTCGATCCTGCGCGATATAACTATTCACGTTTCCTACAAGCTAGTGCCTACCGTCCACATTCGGAGATCGTGGCAGCTACAGCAGGGCAGGATGCTGGCTTAATTGGCGCGGCGAATTTGGCGTTGCTCTACTACAAGGAAGAGTTCAATAAGTAAACGTGGTAAAACTTTGTGCCGCAATAGATTGCATGTAGCGGAAGTATGAGATATGGCGCGGAACGACTCACTGAGTCGTTCCGCGCCATTAATAGTCTCGATATGCCTAGACGATTGCACTATCTGAGCGTGCGTTATGATCTCTCTTATCTCTCGATAAAGATTTACGAGATACTCCAATAAGGGCAAAGCCAATGAGGAGCACAATCCCGCCGACAGCTGCTATAAGTTGAGCAAAGGGAATAGCCATAAAAGAGACAAAAATTGCGATAAACCCAATAATTATCATTACTGCACCGATGACAATCGACAACTGAGCTGTGCCTTTCTGAGGTTGTGGTGCTTGAAAATGATTAGACATATCATCGGCATCTAGCCATGAGATAGAATATCCTCGAGTTGGCTGAGTATTGCTCGTGAATGCTTGAGAATCAAAGTCTTTGACACTGAGTTTATGCTGATACTTTTCCTCTTGTCCATCTTTCCTTTTCTCCTCTTTATCTATTCTATGAGCTTTCTTCGTAAACTTCTTTGCAGCGCGTGAATTCTCGACGCTTCTCAAGTCATCTTCATGAGAGGAAACGAATTCTTGCCATAGTGCATCATCAGAACTGAAATTTTGTTCATTTTCTTGCGATTTGCTAAGGTGGGAGTTAGTCATAAAACTATTCTACGAGGTTGTGCGTTCAGCCCCAAGATCAGTGGAGGTATGTGTGTTGTACTGGTTTTTTGTCAAGGCACTCGGCGGAATTGCACGTCACAGATTCAACCCCGTAGCTATTGGAACCGATAATATACCTCAGTCTGGTGGAGCTATTATTGCTGCAAACCACTTGGCAGTCATCGATGATGCAGTTATTCCATTGACATGTCCGCGCATGGTACATTTTATGGGGAAATCAGACTACTTCACCGGAAAAGGACTTAAGGGTAAGTTCAAAAAGTGGTGGTTTACATCTGTTGGCGTTTTTCCTGTGGATAGGTCAGGTGGTGCAAAATCTGCTGATGCGATGCAAACTGCTAAAGAGGTTCTTCTTTCGGGCGAACTCTTCGGCATCCATCCAGAAGGGACACGTAGTCCTGACGGCCGCTTATATAAGGGACATACTGGCTTTGCTCGGCTTGCAATTGAAACAGGATGTCCTATCGTTCCAACTGCTTTAATAGGTACTCGTGATGTGCAAAAACCTGGGCAGTCAATTCCCGATAAGGGAAGTGTTACTTGTGTGTATGGGGTTCCTATCCAGGTTGAAAAAAAGCCAGCATCTCACATCACACATGATGACATACGCAATCTTACTGATGAATTAATGCGTCGTATTCAAGAGTTGAGTGGGCAGGAGTATGTAGATATGTATGCTCAAGATGCCAAAAAGCTTCTTGGCAATTAGCTATCTAATCGTCTTCATCATCGAGGTCTGCAGGCTTTTGAGTAGTCGTGGTCAGAGTTATATTCGTCTTTTTCCCACCGGTCATGACAGAAACGATTTCGCCCGGGGAGATGGATTGCCGCATAACGTCGCTGCCACCTTTGTTGTTAATGACTACTCTTAGTCCCAAATCCTCAAGCATAGTTTGTGCGCGAGCTATGCTTTTGCCGCGAACGTCAGGAATCGTGACGGTCTGGGGACCTTGAGAAATAGTAATAGTTACTTTGTCATTCCAATGTAGCTTTGTTCCTGAATTTTCTGATTGTTTTACGACAGAGCCAGCAGGAACCGAGTCAGAGAAGTCATCTTTGTATGTTGCCTTCAATTTCAATTTATTGAGCGTATCTATCGCCTCTGCACGTGTCATACCAGTAAGATCTGGCATGGTTACTTCCTTGAGACCTTTAGATAGAACTACTGTAATTTTTTGGTTATGTGCGACAGTTCTTCCTGCTTTTGGCTCTATAGATATGACAGATCCTTTGGGAACTTCGGTTGAATAAATGTCCTCGCTGTCTGAGTGCGAGATGCGAGTAAATCCTAAATCTTTAAGTGTCTTTATCGGATTTTTGCCATGTACACTATCTGGATCAGTAATATCCGAAGGAATAGTAATCTCTTGTATTCCGGTTGAAATTACCATCGTCACCTGAGCGGACTTTTTAGAAATATGGGAGCCAACGCGCGATGGGGTTGTTGAAATAATCTTTCCACTTTTAACTGTGTCAGAATGCGAGTAAGTAACGACATACTTTAATCCTCGACTAGTAAGGAGCTTCTTGTATTGAGTTGCGTCTGCGCCCTGAACTGTACATTGGGAAGTATCTTGGCATGAGATGTCAGAGGCTGCGGGAAGAGATATATAGCTTCCAGGACCATAACTATCCCACCACATGACCGTTCCCACAATGATAAGAATGAGCATGACTATAGCTGTAACGGCTACGGTAGTTTGATACGAAGCAATCCACGTGCGGATCTTCTTGAAGCGTTGCATGCGTGCAGGAGTTGCGTCATCAAGAATGCTCTGTGTACGAGAATCTTTCCCGGATAAGATTTTTGATGATACATCAGGAGCAGTATGAATTCGTGGATGAGGAATATCACTGCGCGAAACCTGTACTTCTAATTGACTCTCCGATAGAGAATTAGAAAGAGCATGTAGTTCCTTAAGAGCTACACCTGCGTTAGGCGGACGCCGTGAAGGTTCACGCTCGGTAAGATGAGAGACAAAGTCTGATACAGATTTTGGGATGCGAGGGAAAAGATCTACAAGGCGCGGAACATTTTCATGTACGTGTTTATAGACAACGGTTACAGGATTATTTGTCTCGAACGCCGGACGTCCTGTGAGCATTTCCCACATCACGAGACCGGTGCTGTAGAGATCAGAGGCAATGACGGAAGTATTATCCATCGCTGTTTCCGGTGGAATGTATGTTGCAGTACCGAGAAGTGTGCCAGTGGGAGTTAAAGTTGCATTATTGATATGCTTAGCTAGACCAAAATCTGCAATTTGGACGTTTCCCCGCGAGTTAATCATAATATTTTCGGGTTTAATATCACGATGGATAATGTCGAGATCGTGAGCCGCTGAAAGACCGTCAAGAACTTGCGAAATGATTGTCAATGTATTACGCACATTAAAGGGGGACTGTGTATACATGAGCTCGCGCAGAGTATGACCGTCGACGTACTCCATGACAAGGTAACCCACCCCGTTAATTTCTCCTACATCATAAATATGCACGATATGGGGATTTTCGATGTGAGCAGCTGCCTGAGCTTCGCGATGGAAACGCTGAACGTATTGGTTTCTGTGGTCAGAGCTTACCAATGACGAATGCATGATTTTTACAGCGACACGACGATGAAGGCGCTGATCAGTAGCTTCATAAACAGTAGCCATACCGCCATCTGCAATTTTCCGAAGAATGAGGTAGCGCTCGTCAATAGTTTCGTTAAGATACGGTGCGTGTAGGGAAGTCATATTACTGCAGCTTGATACATTGAGTTAGTTGATGAAATGTGAGCACATTGTTATAAGTGCTTGAGTTTTTTCAGGCGAAATATCATGCATCATACAGGTTGTTAAAACTGCGTGTGCTGCACGTTGCCAGAGCTTATCTACTTCATCTATCAAAGAGTCAATTGCTCCTGAACGATGGAAAATTGTGCGAATAATCTCAACGTCTTCTTTATCTCTGTGTGCAGTGTGCTCGAATTTGACAAGAAGAGTATCTCGATCATGAGGCGAGGCTAACTGTAATGCGCGTGCGAGCAGGAGAGTTCGTTTTCCTTCACGGATATCACCGCCCACGGGTTTTCCCGTTGTCTGCGAATCGGAAAGAATGTCGATGAGATCGTCATGAATCTGGAAAGCAACACCGAGATCATTTCCGACAGATTGTGCAAAAGATTGGGCGTTCTGAGAAATTTGTGGGTGCGAAGAAGCGAGGATACCTATCAGCAATGGGGCAATCGTCGTGTAACTCGCAGTTTTATTAATATACGTAGCCCAAATAGATGACTCTATCGCATCGGTATCAGTAAGCTCTATAGTTTCCATAGAGACGTCCATAATTTGACCTATCTCTACTTGATCATGCATCGCGAGAAAAGTGCGGAAAATTTCATCAGAATTGCTAAGTTTGTGGCTCGCAGTAAAAGCAACGCGGATACTGAGAGTCGCGAGGAGATCGCCGAGCATGAGTGCAAGACCTTGCCCTTGAGAAGCGCTAGTCTGTACCGCGAGTGCTTTGTGTGCGGAGGGCGCACCACGCCGGGTATCAGCATCGTCCATAATGTCATCGTGGATGAGTGCAGCAGTTTGAAAAATTTCAATTGCACAGGCGAGATCGAGGAGAGCGCTATCATCTATACGTACCTCTTCAGGACAAAAAGTATAGGCGGTTTGCATAAGAGTTAATGCGCGTAGACGTTTTCCGCCCTGATTCGATGAGACTGCTTGCTCCTTGACAAGATTGAGGACTTCCTCGACTGAAGAACGTGGTGTATGAGAGAAATAAAGAGCATGCGTATGCCAAGCCTGACGAATAATTTCTTCTAGGCGGTGTTCCACAGTTTCTCGCGATAATGTCATCACATATAACAGTTTAGGATACGGGTAAAACACGCGTGTTATTCACATTCGTTCACATGATCTTACGAGCATTGAGTTCAAGTGTAAGAGATTTGACAATGGATGTCATGAATACATACAAAGAAGTGCAGAGTGAAGAACTCTCTCAATTACATGCTTCATTTCTTGAGGCGCGTCAGAACCAGAAAAATAGTCATACAGGACTCTTGATGCAGTGGTTTGCCGACATTCCTGAGCGTTGGCTCGAAGGATTAGCACAAAACAGTAAGTGTGGAACAGATATATGGCTTGATAGCAGTCAATTATCTCGATTCATCGTGGGAATGAACGCTCATCTTGCATTACGTGATGCCATTATTCTAGCGTCCATACGCGAGGTTGATAGAAAAAATTTTCATCACTTGGTAGAGCATCCACTTGCGCGTAGTAGCGCAGAGTTCGTTCACCAGGAGCTGGACGATATATTCCACGACAAGAAATACTGTCCTGATTTTTCACGTGTAGACAGAGCATTATCACTGATGGATGAATGCATCACAACATCTCCGTATGAGCTGTGTACTGCACTTTATGCGGCGCAAGCATACTTGCTCTGGTGGGAAAATTATGTGGATAAAGCGCTATATGCAGCAGCTAAGGCTTTGGAAATTGATGATGAATATCCGCTCGCGTGCATAACTATCAATGCACTCACACATGATATCACTCCAGCATGGTGCAGAAAGTACGCTCAGGTGGCACGCCAAGGAGAAGAGGAGGATACGGCATCAAATTCTCAGGAATAAATGTCTCTATGCAGTGGTTATCTTTTCATAGAAATACTTGCACTTGCCATAAGTGCGCCCTTTTGCGCTTATGAAGCATAGTGATATGAGGAGGATATGTTGGCCACAGCGAAGAAGACTGCAGCAGTAAAAGATGAGCAGGAGGAAACGGCACAGGCTACTACAAAGAAGACGGTAAAAAAGTCAAAGACTACAAGTAAAAGCAAATCCTCAGCAAAAACTTCGAAGTCGACAGAAGCTAAGAGCGAGCCGAAGAAGCGTACTCGCAAGGTTTCTTCAACCAAGACTACGAAGGACTCTCAGAAGGCTTCGCTACAGGAAGAAAATCAGCTAAACAGCAGTGAGTCTACTGACACTCATAGTGAAAATGATGAGCTCCATGACGTTATCGATGACTCGGATATCGAGGCTAAGGACGATGAACTTGCTGATGATGTGGAACTTGATGAAAATGGCGATCCCATCGTTGATTCTGAGGATGACATTGAAGATGAGGACGACCCTGAACTTGAATCTGATGATGACGAGGATGAGCAGGAAAAGGTCGAAGAGCCACAAGAAGAGGGTGCTTTCGTTCTCAACGAATCAAAAGATGATGATGACTCTTTGACGCCTGCAGGAAATCCTAAGCGCCGTGTCATTGCTACGGGTGCTACTGCAGATCCTGTGAAGGACTACCTCAAGCAGATTGGTCGTGTCAATTTGCTGACCGCTGATCAGGAGGTTGATCTTTCAGAACGTATCGAAGCAGGTCTATACGCTCAGCATATCCTTGATACGCAAGACGTTGAATCCATGAGCTTCAAGGAACGTCGTGAGCTTAAATGGGCTGCAAGTGATGGCAAGAAGGCAAAGGACCACCTTCTCGAAGCGAACTTGCGACTTGTTGTTTCCTTAGCGAAGCGCTATACAGGTCGCGGAATGCTTTTTCTTGATTTGATTCAGGAGGGTAATCTCGGTCTGATTCGTGCAGTTGAGAAGTTCGACTGGAAGAAAGGTTTTAAGTTCTCGACGTACGCGACATGGTGGATTCGTCAAGCTATTACTCGTGCTATGGCGGATCAGGCGCGCACCATTCGTGTACCAGTGCACATGGTAGAAGTGATTAACAAACTTTCTCGTGTACAGCGTCAGATGCTTCAGGACCTCGGTCGTGAACCAACACTCGACGAGCTTGCGCGCGAGCTTGATATGCCAGTAGAAAAAGTGCAAGAAGTACAGAAATATGGCCGTGAACCAATTTCCTTGCATACCCCTCTTGGTGAGGATGGAGATTCTGAATTCGGCGATTTGATTGAAGACACGGACGCAATCGCTCCATCTGAGTCAGTGGCATTCTCATTGCTTCAGGAGCAGTTCCGCTCTGTGCTTGAGACGTTAAGCCCACGAGAAGCTGGCGTTATTAAGATGCGTTATGGATTGGAAGACGGTCAGCCAAAGACTCTCGACGATATTGGGCATGTCTATGGTGTGACACGTGAGCGTATTCGCCAAATTGAGTCTAAAACAATGGCGAAGCTACGCCATCCGTCACGTTCCCAGACATTGCGCGACTTCTTAGATCAAGAGTAGATATATGTGTGGCTAGGAATAAAGCCACACATATTCTTGCAACTCGTATTCGTGTAATTTAGGTGTAACTTACTTTTTCTTAGAACGAGGCAATTTTCTCATGGCTGCAAAGAAAACAGCAAGCGAAGAATACAACGCGGATAGTCTCTCTGTCCTGGAAGGACTAGACGCAGTTCGCAAGCGCCCTGGCATGTACATCGGTACTACAGATAGTCAGGGGCTGATGCACTGTTTGTGGGAAATTATTGATAATTCGGTCGATGAGGCTCTTGCCGGCGCATGCACAGAAATTACTGTTACTTTGCATACTGACGGATCTATTACAGTTGAGGATAATGGACGAGGTATCCCAACGGATACAGAATCTAAAACTGGTCTATCGGGTGTAGAAGTCGTGCTTACCAAACTTCATGCTGGCGCAAAGTTTGGCAATTCGTCTTACAATGCCGTCGGAGGGTTACACGGTGTAGGATCCTCGGTTGTTAACGCATTGAGCGAGCGTCTGGATGTAGAAGTAGACCGTGATGGAAAAACATATCGTATGGAATTTCATCAAGGGCACCCAGGCATCTATAAGGATGTCGATCCAAAAAATCCATCTCCACAATCCGCGTTTAAACGAACTGCAAAGAATAAACCAACACAATTACGTGTGGTAGGAGAGTATTCTGGCAAACATACTGGTACGCGTATCCGTTACTGGCTTGACCACGAGATTTTTAATGCAACCGCTGTCTTTAATTATCAGCAATTAGTCGATCGTGTCCGGCAAACCTCTTTCCTTGTTCCAGGATTAAAAATCACTGTTATTGATGAGAAAGTTAACGAAGAAAAATACGATAGCGACCGTACAGAGTTTGACACGCTTGACCCTCAAACTAATTCTTCTGAAACGAAAGAAGATACTGAAACTTCCGAATCTATTGAACTGGCTGCTCATCAGGAGTCACAGAAGTCACATCCACGAGTTCAGGTATTTCATCATGAAGGCGGAATTGTAGATTTTGTAGACTTTTTGTCTCGTGGCGAGTCTGTAAGCGATATTTGGCATATTACTGGGCAAGACTTTTATGATGAAGAAACGCAAGTCGTTGGGGAAAACGGCGATTTGCACGCTCAAATGATTAAACGCACATGTGATGTAGACATCGCTCTGAGGTGGATAAACGATTACGAAACAGTTATTCGTAGTTTCGTCAATGTCGTAGAGACACCAGGCGGAGGTATGCATGTTGATGGCTTTTTGAATTCTATTACACGGCAGATTCGCAAGAATGTTGAGGCAAATGCGCGAAAACTCAAGTATAACCTCAAAGATAGTTCTATGAAAATAGAACGCGATGACGTTATGGCAGGTCTCGTCGCAGTCGTGACCGTCCGTATCGCTGAGCCACAGTTCCAGGGACAAACTAAAGACGTCTTAGGAACCGCACCTGTCAAACCAATCGTCACAAAGATGACAGATAAGCAGTTTGGCGAGATGATTTCGGGATCTAAGAGAGGTTTCAAAGAGCAGTCGATGGCTGTTTTAGAGAAAATTGTCGGTGAAATGCACGCTCGCATTCAAGCGCGTAAGACTAAGGAAGTCACGCGCCGTAAGAATGCCCTCGAATCTGCTTCTATGCCATCTAAGCTTTCCGACTGTCAGCCAGGTAATGATGACATTGCTGAACTATTTATCGTTGAGGGAGACTCTGCACTTGGTACGGCTAAAGCTGCTCGTAACTCTATGTTCCAAGCGCTACTGCCAATCCGAGGAAAAATTTTGAATGTTCAGAAAGCATCGACTGCTCAGATTCTGGCGAATAAGGAATGCTCATCCATCATTCAAGTCGTTGGTGCAGGATCAGGGTCGACCTTTGATGTGAGCCAGGCTCGTTACAATAAGGTCGTCATGATGACTGATGCTGATGTCGATGGTGCGCACATTCGAACGTTACTTTTAACGTTGTTTTACCGTTATATGCGTCCGCTCATTACTGAGGGACATGTGTATGCAGCAGTTCCTCCGCTTCATCGGATAGCATTAGCAGGGAAGCGTAAAGGGGAATTCATATACACGTATTCTGAAGATGAATTAGGTGTCAAACTTGCGCAGCTGAAAGCAGAGGGGATAGCTTTCAACGAAGATATTCAGCGGTACAAGGGTCTTGGCGAAATGGATGCTGACCAGCTTGCTGATACGACGATGGATCCTCGCACTCGTCTTCTTCGCCGTATCCGTCTCGATGATGCAGCGCAGGCCTCAGAAATCTTCAGTTTGCTGATGGGAGATGAGGTGCCTCCGCGTCGCCAATTTATCGTTGATAATGCAGACGATTTTGATCGTTCAAAGATTGATGCATAGACTACATTTGGTCTGGACTTAGAATCATCAAAGATAAAAATATTTTCTCATAAGCGTCTGATAGTGTTCGTATTAGACGCTTAATTCATAGGTATGCGGTATACGCATAGCGGAAGAGTTAAACGTGGATAAGCCGCGATACGACATACAACGGAGTGTTTTATGGCGCATTTATTGTTAGCAGTGATTTACCTGGCTTTCATATCACTTGGATTGCCAGATTCCCTCATGGGCTCAGCATGGCCAACTATGTACACGCAATTCCATGTGCCGCTTGCCTTCGCAGGAATCGTACAGATTATCATTACAGCAGGCACAGTTGTCTCCGCACTTCTCAGCGACCGCTTGACATATCATCTTGGAGCTGCGAAGGTGACGCTCATTTCCGTCGTGATGACTGCAGCGGCGCTCTTTGGCTTTTCCGTATCACCCAATTTCTGGGTACTCTGTCTCGTAGCAATCCCGTATGGTCTTGGAGCGGGGGCGATTGATGCCGCACTCAATAATTATGTCGCTTTACACTATTCAGGAAGCGTCATGAACTGGCTTCATGCCATGTGGGGAGTGGGGACAGTTGTTAGCCCAGCCATTATGTCGTATGCGTTGAATCAGCAGCATCGCTGGCAAAATGGGTATCTTTACGTATCATTAATCCAATCAATTATCGCGTTCATCGTACTTTTATCGATACCGTTATGGGTAAATCGTTCGAAGGCGAGGTCAGATACTAACGTAGATTTAGCAGGACACGAGCAGATACAGCCGCGCGGACTCATGAGTACCCTGCGACTTGATATGGCTAGAGAGGTCCTTTTTATGTTTTTCTGCTATTGCGCTGTAGAGAGTACTGCGATGTTGTGGTCAAGCTCTTACGTTGTATTTTCCCGCGGTCTAGAGAAAAGTTCTGCTGCCCAGTGGGCTATGTTCTTCTTCATAGGGATGACAGTCGGCAGAATCGTTAGTGGCTTTGTGGCAGCAAAAATGAATGATATGCAGCTCATTCAAGCAGGAATAATACTTGCAATTATGGGAATCATTATTATTATTCCTCTTCATACGCCACAATATGTTACTGCGTGTGGGCTTGTCATAATGGGTTTGGGGAGCGCACCTATCTACCCAAGTATCATCCACTCCACACCTCGCATTTTTGGTGAAGAAAATTCACAGGCAATGGTAGGAGTCCAAATGGCGAGTGCATACATCGGATCGCTCATCGCCCCACCAGTTTTTGGACTCATCGCGCAGCTCTCTTCCGTACTTGCATTCCCATACTACGCTTTAGCATTTTATGGAGTTGTAGCAGTAATGTTTGGCGTAGTAAAGCACAGACTAAAGACAGCTACATACGAGACGCATATGCGATAGGTGCAGCCAACTCTGTGCCGGATCCATCACGTCGCATATCGACGTCAGGTAGCTCAACTGGATGTCCACTATCCGTTGCAGCAAGCACGGGGAATGTCGCAACCGTTGCCGCAATAAGTGTGTTTTGCCCTTTGAGGAATCGCTGAGAGCGTACGCCGCCTGTATTGCGCCCTTTTGTTGGGAAAAGCTCAAGTGGGGTAACCTTCGCAGCTCCTACATCTGTCCCAGGAAGCGCCTCGGCGTCTCCCGCTACAGTCAGGACTACAGTACCTGATTGGCTGATGACTTTCCCCTCATCATCACTGCCCGATATCCAACTAATCTTTCCGGCTGGAGCTACTCCGAATGCGAGTACATGTGCACCATCAGCAAGCTTAATGCCTGCCATTCCAGCTGCTGTTCTTCCTTGTGGGCGCACGTGAGACGCATCAAAGGTAAGGAGAGACGAATCAGAAGAAATAAAGATAAGACGGTCGTTATCTGCAGCTGGCGCAGCATATAGAACTTCGTCGCCTTCTTTGACGTCCATAATCGACCATGAGTCCATTGTAGTAGGAGATTCGCGATTCCATCGCTTTACTACACCCTGGCGAGTTCCTAAAGCGATTGGAGTGGCATCGTCATTAAGTGCGATGACCGCAATAGTATGTTCACCATTGATTGAATCTGTGCTTTCTGTCATGGTTAGGAGTTCATCAGCTCGCACCCCACCTTCGACACTAACCGTGCCAGATACAGGTAACTGTGGCAAATCTGCTGTATGTGCTGTCACGAGTCTACCTGCTGAAGTAATGAGCCCATACGTGGCAAGAGTGGAAGATTTGACGAGAGAGATAATCGTGTCTTGAGCAGCTCGAGCTGTAGAAACAGTGCGTGACTGATAGACGTCCCATGCTGTGTCAGACATTCGACCAATCATTCCAGAAGCACTTAGCGCAATGACACACGGGGTATCGTCAAGTTTTAATGCTCCTGCAGGAGCTCCACCACGAAGATTTCCGAGAGCTGCACTTGCCTCTACCTGCGCATTGACGGCTCGTAGAACTTGGGAAGTAGCTACACGTGCGGCGCTATCTGTTTGTACGTCATCTTCCTGTGAGAGATGGTCAACTTCAGATTGGACAGGGGTAAAAGATCCATTATCCGCTTCATCAAGCAAAATTGTGCGTCGTGCATCTCCCCATTGCTCAACAGCTTGTTCCATCGAAGAAATGACAACGTTATCAAGAATTTCAGCAGAGCCAAGAATCTCATTAAGGTCCTCGATTTTACGCTTCAAATCGTCGCGTTCTGCTTCGAGTTCTATACGGCTCATGCGAGTCAGACGGCGAAGACGAAGGTCCAAAATATACTGCGCCTGAATATCGTCTAAGTCAAAGACTGCTATTAATCGTTTCTTTGCGGCTTCTGCATCATCAGAAGAGCGTATGACCTCAATGACCTCATCAATGTCGATGAGTGCGAGAAGCAGACCTTCCACTAGGTGGAGGCGTTCTTCAGCCTTGCGTTTACGGTAAATAGAACGGTTCTTGATGACAAGTCGACGATGGTCAATCCAGACTTGGAGAAGTTCTTTCAAACCCATCGTATGTGGACGACCATTGACCAGCGCTACGTTGTTGATAGTGAAATTATCTTCTAGAGGGGTATATTTAAACAGCTGAGTCAGAACTGCTTGCGGGTCAAAGCCTGTTTTAATCTCAATGACAATGCGGGTCCCATTGTGGCGGTCAGTCAAATCAATTGCGCCAGAAATGCCATCGAGCTTTTTATTCTTTACACCATCAGAAATTCGTTCAAGAACTTTTTCCGGTCCTACCATATAAGGAAGTTCGGTGACAACTATTGCCTTCTTGCGTGCTGTCACATTTTCTATATGAGTCTGCGAGCGGGTCGTGAAAGTACCACGTCCTGTCGTATATGCATCCCGAATACCGTTTCGTCCCATGACAATGCCCCCGCCAGGCAAATCTGGACCAGGAATATAGCGCATTAAATCATCGAGAGAGGCATCAGGGTGGCGCATGAGATACTGTGCACCAGCAACTACTTCACGCAGATTATGCGTGACCATATTCGTCGCCATGCCTACAGCAATTCCCGAAGCTCCGTTGACGAGCAAATTAGGGAAAGCTGCAGGAAGCACGGTCGGCTCTTCGAGTTTATTGTCATAATTTGGCGTGAAGTCAACGGTTTCTTCGCCGATGGAATCATTCATACCGTATGCAGAAGGAGCCAAGCGTGCTTCCGTATAGCGTGAAGCTGCGGGGCCATCGTCAAGGGAACCGAAGTTTCCGTGACCATCGACCAGAGGAAGTCGCATAGCAAATGGTTGAGCTAGGCGCACCATAGCTTCATAGATTGCAGAGTCGCCGTGAGGGTGAAGTTTACCCATTACTTCGCCGACTACACGTGCAGATTTCATATAAGGCTTATCGGGAGTCAGACCCATCTGTCCCATTTGATAAATAATGCGTCGTTGGACAGGTTTCATACCATCACGCGCATCGGGAAGAGCGCGTGCATAAATGACAGAATACGCATACTCAAGGAACGACTTACTCATTTCCTCATTGAGAGGTGTATCAACGATATTTTCCTTGATTTGCCGTGGATCATACGTTGCAGCTGATGTGCGCTTACGTGCCATGAAACTCCTTCTTTATGCAGCATGAGCAGCATACTGCTCTATTATATGCAAGGTGTGTGATTGAATGAGAAGCATGGGGTTTTCAGCAGGTGAGCACGCGGAATTATTGCAACTACAAGACGTTGTACGTTATGATGAGTGCAATAATCAGGGCAGAGGTGGAGCACGCCACCTCAGCAGTGTTTTACCTGCTGTGAGTGCAGCAATCGGTTCTCCAATATCCACAGCTATGCATGCTGATGCGGGGCTTCTACGTGCCGAGCTTAATTTTCCGAAGGTTGACTCTGCTATCGTGGTACTCATTGATGGAATGGGGTTTTGGAACATTGTAGATAGGAAAGGTCATGCTCCCTATCTACGATCACTTCTTAGCAATCGAGATAATGACACCCCGATATCATCGTGTGTACCAAGCACGACAGTAGCGGCAATGGGCGTTTTTGGTACAGGTACATGCCCAGGACTGACAGGCATGACAGGGTATTCACAATTACATCCACAACGACGTGAAATAAGCCAAATGATTAAATTTACAGGTGACATTAATCCTGAAGAGTTTCAAAGGCAATCTACTATTTTTGAAGCTCTTCGTGACAATGGTGTATGTGCTACGAGTGTGGGATTGCCACAGTTTGCTCATTCAGCACTGACGCGAGCTGCTCTTCGTGGAAGCACTTATGTCGCGGGCTCACACCCTCGAGCGCGCATCGATGCTGCTGCGCAGGCATCATATGAATCTGGACTTACATATCTGTATATACGGGATGCGGATAAGATGGGGCATCAGTATGGGTGGGATAATCAGCGGTGGATTGGTACTTTCGAACGTATCGATTCTCAGCTTCGCTCTCTAGCCAGCAAAGCAAAACCTGGGACCCTTATAGTTATTACTGCTGATCATGGCATGATTAACTCAAATCCTGCGTCGCGTATCGATATTGCGCAGCATGAGCAACTCAAACGTGACGTTGAACTTATTGGTGGAGAGCCACGTGCGGTGTCGCTCTACCTTTATTCGGATGTTAATCCACACGATGTTAAGAACCGTTGGCTTGATTATCTCGGCGATAAAGTTGCGGTCTACACGAAACAAGAGGCGATTGATGCTGGAATTTATGGGCTTGTGAATGAACAAACACGTCATATTTTGGGCGACATTATTGTATTTGCGAATAATGATGTGACGGTTGTAGATTCGCGTACTCAGCAAGATATGGCGACACGCCTACCATCTGTACACGGGTCAATGACAGCGGCAGAGCTTGATATTCCGCTGTTTGTCGATATAGCCGAGTGATGCCTGAGAATCTGGCATAGTATGCACAATTCGTGCACGTGTGCATCGCACACTATTTTGAGCCAAATAAAATATCGTCCCATGCTGGAATTGACGAGCGTTTACGTTTCGGTGGAGTAAAGCTTTCTGGCTGATTGTCAGAAATATGTGAGGAAGAATTCTGATTATTATCGTCGCCTAGCACATCCAAATCGAGAGAGTCGGAAGAACTACGAGATACGATTGCGTCGAATGCTCCCGTACTCATGTGAGTAGCATTGCGCATGGTGTCCATATGGACTTCGTCGAAAGAACCTGTCTTCATAGAAACAGCGGAGCTTTCAGCAGATTGTGCTGGTATAGATTCAGTAATAATGGGAACCGCGTCAGAGGTAAAAAGTTCGGTGTCGACTGGCGAGGTAGTCGCAGCTATTTCTCCGAAGAGTCTTTTTGCTGGAGTATTGACACAGACTACGGAACGGTCATGTGGGTTAAAAGTCCATGCTGCGGTCTCACTTTTTCCGCGTGATTCAAAGGTGGCTTGTAGGCTCCATGGCTCGTGACCTTTACGCGTAGCATTCCACTTCATATCATCGTAGGATGCACCAATGGACGCCATAGTCATCTTTAAAAGGTTGGATATTTTGGAAACGTTACCTTCGTGAGGTATGAGATTATCAAGGAATTGAGCAATGGCAAACTTTTTTTCAGTCTCTACTGGACCAGAGAAACGACGAACAAGTGCCGCTGAAACTCCGTGCTCTTGAGAAATTTCTTCAGCACTATGACCGGCGCGGATGAGGGATTGAATCATGGAAATTGGGAGCGCTTTTTCGCTCTGAGGTGCAGGAGCTCCTTGCATATCCTTTTTGATTTGCTTCGCTGCAAGAATACCTTGTTCAAGCTCATCTGTTACTTCTGCAGAGAAAATTTCATTATTCAGCGGATTTCTAAAAATCACGTCACCATTATCATCTGTGCGTACGAAAGTAATCAGTGTGCTTGAATTATCGGTCATTGTCAACCCCTTGTCAGACTTTTCTTCCACTATCATAAATCACGCTATTGTCTAAAATTTGCAGATTAAGAGACAGTTGAAAACTCATAGAGTGAAAAATCAACGTGCCGTGATTTGTCTGTTTCTAAAAATGTAGTATCCTATGGCACCATAGGAATATTGAAAGGAGTGGGCTATGACACAAGATTATGATACCCCTCGTTCCAAGGATGAAGATGAAGAATCCATCGAAGCACTAAGCAACAGTTCACGCAAAGGACAGAACCCTGACCTTGATGACGATGAAAATGCTCTCGCAGAAAGCTATGAATTACCAGGTAGTGATTTGAGTAATGAAGATGCGAGCGTGACAGTCATTCCTATGCAGGGCGACGAGTTTGTGTGCTCAGAATGCTTCCTTGTCAAGCATCGTTCCCAGCTTGCATACACGGATGAAGATGGTCAGCCTGTATGCAAGGAGTGTGCAGCTTAAATGGCATATGACGAGGCGTATAACGAACCTGAAAACGTTGAGGTACTCGTCAAGTACCTCAACGACGACGTTAAAAAGACGGGTTTGTACTATGCGCATGCTGGAGATGCAGGAGTTGATCTGCGTACGACTGTAGCTTTTGATATAAAGCCATTTGAACGTTTTCTAGCACCAACAGGTATCTCTATTGCACTTCCTGCTGGTTATGTAGGCTTGGTACATCCACGTTCTGGTTTATCCATCAAGCAAGGCGTTACTGTAGTCAATGCTCCAGGGACTATTGATGCTGGCTATCGAGGTGAAATCAAAGTACCGATGATTAATCTCGATTCTCATCAAACGGCACATTTTAATCCTGGTGACCGCATTGCTCAGCTTGTCATTCAACGATATGTCGATGCGCGGTTTGTCGAGGCGCAGCGACTTCCAGATTCAGACCGTTCAGCGCGAGGATTCGGTTCTACTGGGATAAGAGACTAAGCTGAAAATTAACGTAAATAGCGTAATATATTCATAGCTGTCATAATGTGCGGGGCGAAGAAGAAAAGTAGGCGATTGATATGAGTGAAACGAATTTTGTGCGCAGCGACTCAAAGGAAACGCCTACCTCTCGCATATTAGGTGCTGAAATAAGTACGGATCCGCTCAATCCTTTACTGCCTATCACACAGATTGCTCAGCTGCATCATCCAGGGATGGATTTGAGCGTACTCCAGCGCGCATATGATCGTGCGGTAAAGCAGCATGCTACGCAGCGTCGTCGTTCCGGCGAACCTTACATTATTCACCCGATTGCAGTGGCACAGATTCTTGCTGATTTAGGGATGAGTCCCACTGTCGTCGCGGCAGGGCTTTTGCATGATACCGTTGAAGATACGGATTACACGCTAGACCAGTGTCGAGAAGAATTTGGCGATACTATTGCCGGACTTGTCGATGGTGTGACAAAACTTACCAAGATGGATGTAGGTGACCACGCACAGGCTGAGACAATTCGCAAAATGATAGTAGCTATGAGTCGCGATGTTCGAGTCCTTGTCATTAAGCTTGCCGATAGAGTGCACAATGCACGTACTTGGCGATATGTGAAGCCTTCTAATGCACAGAAAAAGGCACAGGAAACCGTAGACGTTTATGCTCCTCTAGCTAATCGTCTTGGTATGAACGCTATTAAGACTGAGCTTGAAGAGTTGAGCTTTAAGACTCTTCATCCGAAAATTTATAATGAACTTGTAGATTTGGTTCATCAGCGTGCAGGTCAGCGCGATGTATATCTGCAGCAGATTCTTGCTGAGATTCATGAAGATCTAGATGAGCAACATATAGATGCGAGTGTCTCTGGACGCCCAAAAGACTATTACAGCATTTATCAGAAAATGATTGTTCGTGGGCATGATTTCAACGATATCTATGACCTCATGGGTGTGCGCGTCATCGTGGATTCGATTCGTGACTGCTACGCAGTTCTTGGTGCCGTTCATGCGCGGTGGAATCCGGTCCCGGGTCGTTTCAAAGACTATATCGCAATGCCAAAGATGAACATGTATCAGTCCTTGCATACGACCGTTGTCGGTCCTGGCGGAAAACCTGTAGAAATTCAAATTCGTACATGGGATATGCATCGCCGAGCGGAATTTGGTATTGCTGCTCATTGGAAATATAAGGCTAATGGTCAGGCAGGGAGAGCACTATCAGCACCTGACAAGCAAGACCAAGCTCGTGAGAAGAAAATTGATGCTAACGCTACAGACTTCAGCGAGCAGGATAACCTGAGATGGATTAAGCAACTCGCTGATTGGACGAGCGAAGTACCAGATTCAGACGAATTCATGGGTTCGCTCGTTGACGATCTCGGTGCAAGCCAAGTGTACGTTTTTACACCTAAAGGTAAGATTATCGCTGTTCCTCGCGGTGGCACACCGGTAGATTTTGCTTATACGGTTCATACAGAAGTGGGACACCACACAATGGGTGCTCGCATCAACGGTCGCTTAATGCCGCTTGATACTGAGCTGGAGAACGGCGATACCGTTGAAATTATCACCTCAAAGGCGAATAATGCGGGTCCGTCGCATGATTGGCTCAACTTCGTTAAATCACCTAAAGCACGAAACAAGATTCGCCAGTGGTTCACAAAAGAACGTCGCACGGAAAACATTGAGGAAGGCAAGGACGAGCTTACGCGTGCGCTGCGCAAGAAGAATCTGTCAACTCATAACTTTACTCAACTGGAACTTCTAGTAGGTATAGCAGGTGATCTCGGCTATCCGGATGTCGATTCTCTTTATGCGGCAATTGGTGAAGGACAAATTTCTACACAAAATGTCATCGAGCATATTATTAAAGATGCTGTCACAGATGATGACGATGAAGTAGCGGAAATTGACCAAACAGTTATGCCTCTCCGTCGTAGAGCAGGTTCGGCGCGTCACACGAATTCTGTTGGCGTCTCAGTTAAAGGCGTCGATGATATCTGGATTAAACTTGCAAAGTGCTGCATGCCAGTGCCAGGGGACAAAATTGTAGGCTTTGTCACTCGTGGACAAGGAGTTTCGGTCCATCGCGCTGATTGTATTAACGTGGTAAATCTCAAGAAAAACCAACCAGAGCGTATGGTAGAAGTTACATGGACAAGTACGCAGGGGGTCTTCCTCGTAAAGATTCAAGTGGAGGCGCTTGATCGAGGGCATTTGCTATCCGATATTGCACGCGTACTTTCAGATGCTGGAGTCAATATTTTGTCTGGACAAATGTCTACGGGTGATGACCGCGTAGCATTAAGCCAATATACTTTTGAGATGGCTGATTTAGAGCATCTCAACCAGTTACTCGCGTCTATACGCAAGATTGACGGCGTTTTTGATGTATATCGTCTCACGGGTGGTAAAGAAGATGGCAAACTCAAGATGCGTAGAATGAAGTAAGCAGAGCAAAGAGCTTCCGCATAAAATGAGTGAGGTGGGAAACTCTTTCCCACCTCACTCATTTTTTAAAAGATATTCATCAGCTTAATCGTTGCGAAAGGCTGAGGAGCATCAGTATCAGTAAATAGGCTATTTCACGGCAGCAAGCCATTGGGCTTTAGCATCGCGCTCTGCTTGAAGCTGAGCTTTCTTATGAGGATCAGACTCTGTGGAAATTTTTTCGTCGAGTTGAGTAAGCTGAGCTGTAAGTTGTTCCTCAAAGGAAGACTTACGAGCGTTAGCTTCTGGATCGGTACGAGTCCATTCAGAGTCTTCAACTTGCTTAATTTGCTTTTCCACAGCATCCATTCGCGACTCGATGCGAGCTACATCGGCGCGAGGGACACGACCGATGGTATCCCATTCATCTTGAATTCGAGCGAGAGCGGCACGTGCAGTCTTTGCTGCCTTAATGTCGTTAACAGGAAGGAGAGCTTCAGCTTTTGCCACAAGAGCCTCTTTTTGCGCGAGGTTTTCTTTTTCTACAGCGTTCATCTGGTCGCGGTCTGCCTGACGCGCATCGAAGAAGGTATCGGCAGCAGCGCGGAACTGCTTCCACAAGTTGTCGTCCTCGATCTGACCTACGCGACCAGCTTTCTTCCAGTCATTCATCAATGCTGTGAACTTGCGAGACGTCTCACCCCAGTCAGTTGAATTCTTCAATTCTTCAGCCTGAGCGATGATTGCTTTTTTCGCCTCGCGTGCAGCTCCGCGAGCTGTGTCACGTGCTGCTATCCACGCACGACGTTGCGCATTAAAAGTGTTACGTGCTTTGGAGAAACGAGACCATAGCGCATCCGCCGTTTTTTTATCAAGGCGCGCACCTGTTTTTTGAGCGTTCTGCCATTGTACGAAGAGGTCATTAAACTTTTCGCCAGTATTTCGCCAATTTGTTGATTCCCCTAATGAAGCAGTAAGTTTCTCCGCCTCCTCAACGATTGTCGTGCGCTGTGCAAGTGCAGCTTTGACAGCGGCTTCATGAGCTTGAGCGATTTTCTCTTTTGCCTGATTGCCGAATGCCTTGAGGCTTTCAACGCTCGCACGGACAGACTCGAGGTCACCAATAATCGCTGGAGCTTGTACTTCCTGAATTAGCGATTCTAGTGTTTCGTCAATTTCACGAGTTTTGATGGTTGAGGAGGCGAAACGAGCGCGTGCATGGTCAATCTTTGCCTTTAAGTCAAGATAGCGACGCGCGTAAAGATTGAGTGCTTCATCTTTATTCTCTACATCCGCAAATTGACCAATTTCACGTTCCTCGCCATTATCTTTGACGAATACAGTACCGTCATCTGCTATACGACCGAAGACCTTAGCAGCTTCGAGATCTGCATCGCCGTAAGTACTGACGTGTGCTTGATTTTTCATTGTTGCACCAGCCGCCATATGTGCAAAAGCGGCAGGAGAAGGTGTAGGTGTAGTGGCATTGTCTTGGGACATGAGCACTCCTTGAAGAAACAGGGGAAAACATGTTTAGTTTTCCGTGACATAACCTATTATAAGGAAACATGGCTAAAGGTGCATCATTATCAGGTTTTCCAGAGTGGCTTCCACAAGAGCGTGTTGTAGAACAGCGCGTTATAGACACTCTTCGGCATATTTTTGAGCTCAATGGTTTCTTAGGAATTGAGACAAGTGCTGTCGAAAAAGGGTCCTCCCTACTCAAGAAAGGCGAGACGAGCAAAGAAATTTATTTGTTATCTCGTCTTCAGGATGTGGGGAATGAAAATGACACTCCAATAGAAGAACGGCTGGGACTACACTTTGATTTAACAGTGCCGCTGTCCCGTTATGTCGTTGAAAACTCGGGTACAGTTGCGTTTCCGTTCAAACGTTGGCAGATTCAGAAGGTATGGCGCGGCGAACGACCTCAGGAAGGGCGTTTTCGTGAGTTCTATCAGGCAGACATCGACGTTGTAGGAAATGGAGAGTTGCCTGCGCATTACGAAGTAGATGTTCCGCTGACGATGGTGGAAGCGTTGGAGAAACTTCGGGAACTTGGCGTTCCTCAAGCAACCGTGCATGCGAATAACCGCAAGCTTTCTGAAGGCTTTTATCGTGGTATCGGTCTTAACGATATCGAAGGTGTCCTTCGTGAAATTGACAAGCTTGACAAAATCGGTGCAGATGAAGTAGCAAAGCTCCTCATCTCGCAGTGTGGAGCGAGCGAAAAGCAAGCACATGCATGTCTTGAGTTAGCACAGCTGAGTGCAGAAAACGGTACACAACTGCGTGAAAAGTTCGGCACTTTATGCAAGGCACATGGTGTTGCTGAGGATGGAGACGCGTATGCCCTAGCAATTGAGGGGCTTGAAACTCTAGCCATGATTGTTGACGAAGCTACAAAGATTCGCCCAGGTGCAGTTATTGCTGATTTAAAGATTGCTCGCGGTTTGGACTATTACACCGGTTCCGTCTATGAAACCTTCTTGGAAGGTGCAGAATCGCTTGGTTCTATCTGCTCTGGTGGACGTTACGATAATCTCGCTTCCCAAGGGAAAAAGAAGTATCCGGGTGTAGGCATGTCTATCGGCTTGTCTCGCCTGATGTCGTATATGCTCCATACTGCACATGCAACAGCTTCTCGCGTCTCACCAGCTGCAGTTTTAGTAGCTGTATGGGATGAGGCTGATCGAGCTGCGTCTAATGCGATTGCGCGTGAGCTTCGTAATCGTGGTATCGCTGCAGATGTCGCGCCAACATCTGTAAAACTTGGTAAGCAGATTAAGTATGCTGACAAGCTGGGCATACCATACGTGTGGATTCCTTCGACAACCGATGATAACGGCGAAAAAACTCGGGAAGAAGTCAAGAATATTGTGACAGGCGAACAGATTCCGGCTTGCGCAACTGAATGGAATCCTGCTGATGAGTATACACATCAAACTGTTGTGATTGCACATAATAATTAACATAATTAACGCGAGGATTCCATACCGCTCTATTTCACGTGGCTATGCTATGTATTCATGTGACGTAGAGCGGTATTGGTATTCTTGCCCCTAGAAATTAACCACAAGTTAAACGAGGAAGTAAAGTGTCTCAGACAGCTTATCGAACTCATCATGCTCATGATGTGACTGAATCGCTCATTGGATCTGCCGTTACATTGTCCGGTTGGGTAGATCGTCGCCGCGACCATGGTGGTGTGGCATTTGTTGATTTGCGCGACGCATCTGGATTGGTACAGGTCGTTATCAATGACGAAGAAATGGCTCGTCCACTTCGTAGTGAATTCGTTATCGAAGTTACAGGTTTGGTCCGTGAACGTCCTGAGGGCAATGAAAATGCTCACTTGGATACAGGTAAGGTTGAGGTCGTCGCTGAGAAGATTGAAGTTCTTGCAAAATCTCAAGCACTTCCATTCCAGGTTTCTACTTCTTTGGAAAATGAGTCCGAGACTCAGCTACCTTCTGATGATGTTCGCCTGAAATACCGCTATCTCGACTTACGTCGTCCTCAGATGCATAAGAACCTTCTTATGCGTTCTGCTATGACGAAGGCTGCGCGTAAGGCTCTTGACGAAATGGGCTTTACAGAGGTGGAGACTCCTACATTTATTAAATCCACGCCGGAAGGTGCGCGTGATTTTCTCGTACCATCCCGCTTGAACCCAGGCGAGTGGTATGCTTTGCCACAGTCTCCGCAGCTTTTGAAGCAGCTCTTGATGGTTTCCGGCATTGAGCGTTACTACCAGCTTGCACGTTGCTACCGAGATGAGGACTTCCGTGCGGACCGTCAGCCGGAATTTACCCAGCTCGATATGGAAATGGCATTTGTTGGTCAGGAAGACGTCATTGCCATGGCTGAGCGCGTCTTGAAGGACGTGTGGGCAGTAGCAGGCTATGATGTTCAGATTCCTTTCCAGCGCATTACATACAAAGATGCAATGGATAAGTATGGGTCTGATAAGCCGGATTTGCGTTTTGGCAATGAACTTGTAGACTTGACTGAGTATTTCAAGGACACTCCATTCCGCGTGTTCCAAGCTAAGTACGTTGGTGCAGTCGTATATCCTGGCGCTGCAGACCTCCCACGTCGTCAGTTCGACGCATGGCAGGAATGGGCGCGTCAGCGTGGCGCTAAGGGTCTTGCTTATGTTCAGTTCGGTAAGGACGGCGAGCTCAAGGGACCAGTTGCTAAGAACCTTTCCGACGCAGAGCGTGAAGGATTGAAGGCAGCTGTTAAGGCAAATGACGGTGATGCAGTATTCTTCGCAGCAGGGGAAAAGGAACCATCTCAGACTTTGCTCGGCGCAGCTCGCGTCGAAATCGCGAAACGCGAAGGTATCTTAAAGAAGGATGAGTTTGCGTTTACATGGGTTGTAGACTTCCCATTGTTTAAGACTCTCGCAGCGGATGACGATGATGTAGCAGTAGGTCACTCTAAGTGGACTTCCGTACACCACCCATTCACTATGCCGAGCAAGGATTGGATTGACAACTTCGATAAGGATCCGGGCAACGCAATGTCTGATTCTTACGACATCGTCTGCAACGGTAACGAAATTGGCGGTGGCTCCGTGCGTATTCACCGCGACGATATTCAAGATCGTGTGCTTGATGTACTCGGTATTGGCGCTGAAGAAGCTGAAGACAAGTTTGGTTTCTTGCTTGAGGCGTTTAAGTATGGTGCACCGCCTCACGCAGGTATCGCATTCGGCTGGGATCGTTGTGCTTCTATCCTGGCAGGTGAAGATTCCATCCGCGACGTCATTGCCTTCCCGAAGATGGGTGGCGGTACCGATCCACTTACTGGCGCTCCAGCTCCAATTTCTGACGAGCAGCGCGCTGAAACCGGCGTCGACTATGACCCAGAAGAGGATGAGGAGTAGATAGTATCAAAATCGTGATGAGTGCTTAAGCGTCTCATGATACTTAAGCACTTGCTAGCGTAGTTTTGACTCTTTTTGAGGAAAGATTTTTAAGGAAAGGTAAAGATATGAAAAAATTTTTCGCTGAATTGATTGGCACGTTTGTACTTGTATTTGCAGGCACAGGTTCTGTGGTATTTGGTGGTAAAACTATCGGTCATGCAGGCATTGCACTTGCATTTGGTTTAGCAATCGTTGCTGCTGCATACTCTATTGGCACAATTTCCGGCGCGCATTTGAATCCAGCAGTATCCATCGCTATGTTTGCGAACAAGCGACTTGATGGAAAGAATCTTGCTATCTATCTCGTGGCTCAAGTTATAGGAGCATTTTTGGCATCTGCTCTTCTTTTCTTCCTTGCAGCTAACTCTGGCATGAATATTACAAAGGTAGGTCTTGGACAGAACGATTTGGCTGTAGGAGTAACCCCTCTTGGTGGTTTTATCTTTGAGCTTATCGCTACTTTTATCTTTGTTCTCGTTATCTTGACTGTCACCTCTGAGTCTAAGGGTAATGCACATCTCGCAGGTCTCGTTATCGGTTTGACTTTGACATTACTTATCCTTGTCGGGCTTAACGTTACTGGTCTTTCTGTGAATCCAGCACGCTCATTAGCTCCAGCAGTGTTTGTAGGCGGTTCCGCGCTTCGCAATGTATGGATTTTCATTCTTGCTCCAATAGTTGGTGGGCTACTAGCAGCACCTGTAGCAGAACGTTTAATCGGTACTGAAGAGAAATAGGCTATTCTTTTTACACCGATAGTTCAGGCTTGGAGCTGAATGAAAAAGCTCCAAGCCTTTTCTGTCTTGTAATTTGCCGTCTCGTCTTCAATCCTAGAAAAACCTTAAATATCTCGTGATGGGTAATTGCTAATATGGCAAGAGAATGTACCGTATGTATGAAGGAGAATCATGGATTTAGATCAGTTTGAATGGACACGTAAACCGCATGATTTCAGTATAGATTCTGGTATGTTGAGTATTACCACGGAACCTCATACCGATTTATGGCAGCGTACTTATTATCACTTCCGCAACGATAATGCGCCAGCTTTCCAGTTCACAACCCGTGAGAAGTTCTTCAGTTTTACAGTAAAAACTGATTTTTCTGGTAGCCACACACGTTTTGATCAGTGTGGCGTCGTTATGTATCTCGACTCTGACAACTGGCTTAAAGGTTCTGTGGAATACGAAAACGACGACTTTCAGCATTTGGGTAGTGTTGTGACGAACCATGGTTATTCCGACTGGGCTACCCAAGAAATTGATACCAGTACCAAGACCATGTGGTATCGCCTAAGCCGACGTAACGACGATTTTTGTATTGAGTGTTCCCGTGATGGTGAGAAGTTCGAGCAGATGCGTATCTGTCATATGTATGAAGGTAAAGGTGCCGTTCGTTTAGGTGTCTATGCGTGCTCGCCAGAGGACTCTTCTTTTACTGCGAAGATGAGTGATTTTAGCTTTGGCGAATGCCTATGGCTTGCTCATGATGGGCAGCAACCAGATGAGGAATTGCATGCAATTTGATGAGCTTGGCGCAGTAGAGGAGTGGGTATCGCGACCTGCAAGTTTAGGATATGCGGCAGATTATATTCATTCTGCTCTTGACAGTGGTGATAGTGTCGATGAAACCGATATCTTCGATGTTTTTGCACAGTGGTTCACCGCCACTCGGCATGGTGCCCAGCTTTGGACACACCAACAAGAAGCAATCCTTGCTATTCTTTCCGGCGAACATACCATAGTCAATACGCCAACCGGTTCAGGTAAATCGACTATTGCATTAGGCATGCACTTTGCTGCTTTAGCTCGTGGAAAGCGTTCCTACTATACAGCGCCAATTAAAGCACTCGTATCTGAGAAATTTTTTGAACTTGTCTCCGTTTTTGGTGCACGTAATGTAGGTATGATTACTGGGGACTCGCAGATTAATCCGCATGCCCTCATCATTTGTTGCACTGCAGAAATCTTAGCGAATCAGGCTCTGCGCGAGGGGGATAAGGCTGATGTGAGCTGCGTAGCTGTGGATGAATTCCACTTTTATGCAGATCCTCATCGTGGGTGGGCATGGCAGGTTCCTCTCATCACACTTATGCAGACTCAGTTTGTACTCATGAGTGCTACATTAGGAGATGTATCAGGGATTGCACAGTCTCTCGAAGAAATGAGTGGACGGAAAGTCAGTATTATAGCTGATGCGAAGCGTCCTGTGCCATTGAGCTATGAGTATAAGACTGAAGATTTGCATCAGGTCATCGAAGGACAAGTCGATAAAGGCAATGCGCCAATCTACGTAGTACATTTTGCTCAAGAAGCTGCCGTTGAGACTGCTCAGAAACTTGCGAATCTTGGTGTTGCAAATCGTCAGCAGCGCGAAGCCATTAAAGACGCATTGAAGTCTGAGCGTTTTGCATCTGTATTTGGTAAAACTTTGAAACGTTTGCTTTTAACAGGTGTGGGAGTTCATCATGCGGGTATGCTTCCTCGCTACCGTCGACTTGTAGAAAATCTAGCGCAAGGAGGTTTACTCCCTGTCATTTGTGGTACAGACACGCTCGGTGTGGGCATTAATGTGCCAATTCATACTGTTATTTTTACTGCGCTGACTAAGTATGACGGTTTTAAGCAGCGTCGTTTACGTTCCCGGGAATTTCATCAGATAGCTGGACGTGCTGGGCGCTCTGGATTCGATTCTGAAGGGCTCGTCATCGCACTTGCTCCCGAACATGAAATTGAGAATGCGAAAGCTATCGCAAAGGCTGGTAATGATCCTAAAAAACTCAAAAAGATAAAGCGTAAGAAAGCTCCTGAAGGTTTTGTAAACTGGACTGAAGCTACCTTTACTAAGCTTATTGAATCGGAGCCAGAAACACTCACGGCTCACATGCAGATTACTCACTCTATGATTCTGAGTGAAATTTCTCAGGGTGGCGACGCATGGAGTCGTATTGTACGCCTCATCAAAAATTCTCAAATCGGAGCAGAAACTCAAGAAAAGCTTAAGGAAAAAGCTGCAGAAATTTTCCAGACTCTCATGGATTCTCAGATTGTAGAAAAATGGGAGCTTGAAGACGGTTCAAGTGATTATGCGCTAACTATTGATATGCCTGATGATTTAGCGCTTGATCAGCCACTATCTCCATTCTTAATTGCAGCACTTGAACTCTTAGACCCTACGTCGGCGAGTTATGCGCTTGATGTCGTCTCCGCCGTAGAAGCTACCCTTGAAGATCCATATCAGGTACTTCGTGTGCAGCAGCGCCGTGCTCGTGACAAGGCAATGCTGGATATGAAAGATGAAGGGCTTGAATATGACGAACGTATGGAACGCCTGCAAGAGATTACATACCCTAAGCCTCTTGAAGACCTTCTCGTTCCTGCTTTCAACCAGTACAAGAATGATGTACCGTGGGCAGCAGACTACTCCTTGAGCTGTAAAACAGTTGTTCGAGACATGCTGGAATCGGCAAGTTCTTTCGCTCAGTATGTTTCTTCACTGGGAATTGCGCGTGCAGAAGGTACTCTATTGCGCTATCTGTCAGATGCATATCGTGCTTTAGACCGTACTGTTCCTGATTCTAAGAAGAATGAGGAGCTTAATACCATTATTGATTGGCTCTCTGTCATCGTGCGTACTGTAGACTCGTCGCTTATTGATGAGTGGGAAGCTGCTGCTGGCATCGCGGATGCTGCTACGCGTGGCGAGGATTTCACTAGTCAATCTGAGAGCGAAGCTCAGACTCAGCCTCCGGCGATCGACCAGGTACTAGCTCATAAGGCGGGTACAATCACGCTTGTACGTAATGCTCTCTTTAAGCGAGTACAGCTTATCGATTTAGACGAGCCGGAACAACTTGGCGAGCTTGATTCTGGCTGGGGTATGCCTGTGCATGAGTGGGAAGCTGCTTTGGACGACTTCTATGAAGATCATGAAGGCTTACTTACGAATGCTGATGCGCGTTCCTCAAAGTTCTTTATGCTGGACGATTCCAAGGAACGTACACATCACACGTGGCGTGTTCGCCAGATTCTTTGTGACCTTGAAGGCGATTACGACTGGGCAATTGATGGTGTGATTGACCTTGACCCGACACATGATGAGGGTGAAGTAATCTTCACTGACTATGATGTGAATGTCATCGAAGATTTGCCAGTATGGGAAGGCAAGTAATGACATGGTAGATGACCTTTTTTCTACAGCATCGGTAGAAGAGAAACTTGTAAGACCATTGGCTGTTCGTATGCGTCCAACGACCTTGGATGAAGTCATAGGGCAAGATCATGTGCTAGGCGAAGGTTCACCATTGCGTAGGGTAGCAGCTCCTGTCTCTGGAGTATCTGGAAACTATGCAGGGAGTCGTACGGCACCTACGTCTATTATCTTGTACGGTCCTCCAGGAGTTGGAAAAACTACTCTTGCTTATATCGTAGCGAAGCAATCGTGCAGAGCATATGAAGAGCTCTCTGCCGTAACCTCAGGCGTGAAAGATATCCGTGATGTTCTGAATCGAGCGCATGACCGGTTGGTCACGACTGGACAGGAAACTGTGCTTTTCATCGATGAGGTTCATCGCTTCACAAAGTCGCAGCAGGATGCGCTACTTCCCAGCGTGGAAAATCGTGATATTACATTTATCGCAGCAACTACTGAAAACCCGAGCTTTTCGATTATTGCTCCTTTAATTTCTCGATCAGTCGTCGTCAAACTTAATGCTCTGACACAAGATGACTTAAAGAAGATAGTAAAGCGCGCTATTGCTAGCGAGGATGGGCTCAATGACGAAATTCGAGTCACAGATGATGCGATTGACGATATCACGCGTCTTTCTGGGGGAGATGGGAGAAAGTCTCTTACTATTCTCGAAGCTGCTGCAGGCTCGGTAGCCATTGAACGACAACGTAAAAAGGGAGAGCGACGTCCTGTTATTAATCGTGATGTCGTCAGCTCTGTTCTTGATATCGCTCAGATTAATTATGACAGATCAGGGGACAATCACTATGATGTCGCAAGCGCATTCATCAAGTCGATGCGAGGTTCTGACCCAGATGCTTCTCTCCACTATTTGGCACGCATGCTTAAAGCTGGGGAAGATCCACGATTTATCGCTCGCCGTATTATGATTGCTGCTGCTGAAGAAGTGGGCATGGCGAATCCGCAGGTACTTCAGGTAACGGTAGCAGCAGCTCAAGCAGTAGCCATGGTAGGTATGCCTGAGGCGCGTATCATTCTCGGTGAAGCAGTACTTGCAGTTGCTACGGCACCAAAGTCGAACGCTAGCTATAACGCTATTAATGCGGCGATAGCTGATGTGGAGGCTGGGAATATTGGTCAAGTACCGCTCCACTTACGTAATGCTCCAACGAAGCTTATGGAGCAATTTGGCAATAAGAAAGGCTATATCTATGCCCATGATGTGCCCGGCGGCGTAGCCACTCAGGAATATATGCCAGAAGAACTCCGTGACCGAGAGTATTATCACCCTACAGATAGAGGTTATGAACACGAAGTTGCTCCCCGAGTTGAGCGCATTCGCCGTATACTTCATGCGAATCGTCCTCAGACACATAAGGTGCACGGTGCTCAGCACCCTCAGCAGAACAATCAGGAGAAGAACGATGACTAAAGCAGCCTCTTTGCCATTTGCGTTGGCTCAGATAAATACTCGTGTGGGCGACATTGAAGCAAACAAGAAGTGTATCCTTGAATTTTCGCAAAAAGCACATGAGCGTGGTGCTCGTGTTGTAGTCTTTCCTGAAATGACTCTTTCGGGATATCCAATTGAAGACTTAGCATTCAGAGCGACGTTCCGTCGCTCCGCTGAATCTGCTGCTCAGGATATGGCTCAGACGTTGAAGGACAACGGATGCGGCGCTCTCTTCGTAGTTGTCGGTACCGTCGGTACTACTCATGCAGAGTCTTCCGACCGTCCGACAAATACTTTACTTGTGTTGCATGATGGTCAAATTTTACATACGTATGACAAGCAGTTCCTACCTAATTATGGGGTGTTCGATGAATTCCGCATCTTTACGCCGGGTCACGATACATTGACAATGGACATTGATGGGTATCATTTAGGCTTTGCAATTTGTGAGGATATTTGGCAGGATAATGGTCCGGCCATCCAGCTGGCGCAGAGTAATCTAGATGTGCTTGTTACTATCAATGGTTCGCCGTTCGAAGAAAATAAAGATCATGTGCGCACAGACCTGTGCATCAAGCGTGCGGGTGAAGTAGATGCACCAGTAATTTACGTCAACCAAGTTGGCGGTCAGGATGATTTGGTCTTTGACGGTGGAAGTTTTGTCATCGACAAGTCTGGGAACATTCTTGCGCGCTTGACTCAGTTCGATGAAGACTTGTGCTTGTGGACACTCCACGCTGATGGTACTTCTACCGCAGATGAAATTGCTCGAGATATGGATACTGACGAAGAAGTATATAACGCATGCGTTTTAGGTTTAAAAGATTACATGCGTAAGAATGGTTTTAAGGGTGTAGTTCTCGGTCTTTCTGGCGGCATTGATTCTGCGCTTGTGGCTACGATGGCTGCAGATGCGTGTGGAGGCGAAAATGTTTGGGGTATTTCTATGCCTAGCATGTATTCTTCTGATGGGTCCAAGGATGATGCGGCAGATTTGGCGAGAAACATTGGCGCTCATTACGAGATTCAGCCGATTGAGCCATTATTTATGAGTTTCCAGAATCAGCTAAAACTCGATGGCATAGCGGCTGAAAATCTTCAGGCGCGTATTCGTGGCGTCATTGTTATGGCATACTCCAATTCTCGAGGATTGTTGGCTCTTGCCACAGGAAATAAGTCTGAGCTTGCATGCGGCTATTCCACTATTTATGGCGATGCGGTAGGCGGTTATGCTCCAATTAAAGATCTGCTCAAGACTCGGGTCTGGCAGCTTTCTCGTTGGCGTAATGAGCAAGCACTTAAGCATGGGGAAGTACCGCCAATTCCTGAGAACTCTATCGTTAAGCCACCGAGTGCCGAGCTTCGTCCAGGGCAGAAAGACTCAGATTCTTTGCCAGAGTATGATTTACTCGATTCTGTCCTTGAAGCATACATTGAAAAGGCTCACGGTCGTGCGGATCTTTTGGAAGATGGTTTCGATGAAAAAACCGTAGATACTGTTATGCGCTTGGTAGATCGTGCTGAGTGGAAGCGTCGTCAGTATCCGTTAGGGCCGAAGGTTACTGCTCTCGCCTTCGGACGTGATCGCCGGCTTCCTATTACGAATGCGTTTAGAGAATAGTGCGTTTAGAGAATAGGGAAGTCGAGAAGATACGAGAGTAAGACGATAAAAATGGCAATTCAGGATAATTTAGATTAGATTGAAAAATTGGTCGAGAAACTCTCTATTTTGTTTGAGTGAGGTTGACAGTGTGAGCAACCTCACTTTATTTTAGCGAAAATGGTGGAAAACGGCGACTAGAATTTATAGTGTTCGGCGTAGAACGAATTGAAGGGCTGCGTCGCAGTACGGAATTATTACGTAAAGGAGTAATAATGGCAGCTGTAGAAACAAATGCCGCAACCGCTGAAGAGCTTCAGGCGAAGGCTTGGGAAGGCTTTACAGATGGTAATTGGAAGTCCGACATTGATGTCCGCGACTTCATTCAGAAGAACTACACCCCATACGAAGGCGATGAGACCTTCCTTGCAGATGCAACTGATAAGACGAAGCATTTGTGGAAGAAGCTTGACGACGAATATCTTGCTGTCGAGCGCAAGCAGCGTGTATATGATGTTGATACTAAGACTCCAGCGGATATCGATGCATTCCCTGCAGGGTACATTGACGACCAGGATGATGTCATCGTTGGTCTTCAGACCGATGTTCCATGCAAGCGCGCAATGATGCCTAATGGCGGTTGGCGCATGGTTGAGCAGGCTATCAAGGAAGCTGGCAAGGAGCCAGATCCTGAAATTAAGAAGATTTTCACTCGCTACCGTAAGACTCACAATGATGGAGTCTTCGGTGTATACACTAATCGAATTAAGCGTGCTCGCCACGCAAAGATTCTGACCGGACTGCCTGATGCATATGGTCGTGGTCGCATTATTGGTGATTATCGTCGCGTGGCACTGTATGGTGTCAATAAGCTCATCGAGTTCAAGAAGCGTGATAAGGATTCCATTCCTTACCGCAATGATTTTACGGAAACTGAGATTGAGCATTGGATTCGTTTCCGTGAAGAGCATGATGAACAGATTAAGGCACTGAAGAAACTCATTGCTCTCGGAAATGAGTACGGCTTGGACCTCTCTCGTCCAGCAATGAATGCGAAGGAAGCTGTTCAGTGGACATACATGGGCTACTTGGCATCTATTAAGAGCCAAGATGGTGCAGCAATGTCTATCGGTCGTTTGTCTGCGTTCTTCGATGCTTATTTCGAGCGTGATTTCAAGCGCGGAGTTTTGACAGAGACCGAAGCTCAGGAGATTATCGACAATATCGTAATGAAGCTTCGTATCGTTCGCTTCTTGCGTACTAAGGATTATGACAACATCTTCTCTGGCGATCCATACTGGGCTACATGGTCTGATGCAGGCTTTGGCGATGATGGTCGTACGATGGTTACGAAGACCTCCTTCCGTTTGCTCAATACTTTAACTCTTGAGCACTTAGGGCCTGGTCCAGAGCCAAATATCACTATCTTCTGGGATCCAAAGCTTCCTGAAGCCTACAAGCGTTTCTGCGCAAAGATTTCTATCGATACCTCTGCTATTCAGTATGAGTCCGATAAGGATATCCGCTCTCACTGGGGCGATGATGCTGCAATTGCATGCTGTGTATCTCCAATGCGTGTAGGCAAGCAGATGCAGTTCTTTGCTGCTCGAGTGAATACTGCCAAGGCATTCCTCTATGCACTCAATGATGGTGTTGATGAGATGAGCGGTTACCGTGTCATCGACCCAGGTGTATTGCCTCCAGTCAAGCTCAACGATGACGGTTCTTTGAACTTTGAGTCCGTGAAGGAAAACTATCAGAAGGCACTTGAATGGCTGTCTGAAACTTATGTCGAGGCGCTCAACATCATTCATTACATGCATGATAAGTATGCATATGAGTCCATTGAAATGGCACTGCATGACAAGGAAGTCTATCGTACACTCGGTTGCGGTATGTCTGGTTTGTCTATTGCAGCGGATTCCTTGTCTGCCGTGAAGTATGCGAAGGTATTCCCAATTTATAATAAGGATGCTAAGGGTACTGAGAACTACGTTGAGGGTGCTGACGATAACCTTATCGTCAACTTCCGCACTGAGGGCGAGTTCCCAATCTATGGTAACGATGATGATCGTGCTGATGAACTCGCAAAGTGGGTCGTGTCTACCGTTATGAACCAGGTTCGTCGTTTGCCTGTATATCGTGGTGCTGTCCCAACTCAGTCCATCTTGACTATCACTTCCAATGTTGAGTATGGAAAGAACACAGGTGCATTCCCATCTGGTCATAAGAAGGGTACCCCATTCGCTCCTGGTGCAAACCCAGAGAACGGTATGGATTCCCATGGTATGCTCCCATCGATGTTCTCTGTAGGAAAGATTGACTACGATGACGCGCTTGATGGTATTTCATTGACTAATACCATTACTCCTGACGGTCTTGGTCGTGATGAGGAAGAGCGTATCAACAACCTCGTAGGCATCTTGGATGCCGGTAACGGTCATGGTCTGTATCACGCAAATATCAACGTGTTGCGTAAGGAGCAGCTTGAAGATGCAGTTGAGCATCCAGAGAATTATCCGCACCTTACCGTGCGAGTATCCGGTTATGCTGTAAACTTCGTAAAGCTTACGAAGGAGCAGCAGCTCGACGTCATTTCTCGTACTTTCCATTCTGGGGCGGTTACTGACTAAGAGCTAAGATATGCGAGCTGAAAAGCTTTTACAAAGAGCTTCAATAATTAGCTCGTGGAAAATGTACATGTAGATGCGAGGAGGACGGAGTCGTTGGGCTTCGTCCTCCAACTCTTTTATGAAGTTCGTCACACTCGTCGTCTTTGACACTGAGGTTTCAGTAGAATGACACTAGAGATGTGAGATACAACCTTACAAGCAGAAAATTTCTAATGATTAAGGCAGAGAGTCGAAGGAGATTCTTATCATGACAGCTTTTCGTAGCACGACAGCGCACATGCTTCGTGACTCTAAAGAGTATGTAAGTCAGACTTTAATGGGGGGCTTGTCAGGATTCGAATCGCCAATCGGTCTTGATCGTAGGGATAGATTAAACGCATTGCGTACAGGTGATATCGGGTTTGTTCATAGCTGGGACATTAATACTTCTGTAGATGGCCCCGGCACTCGTATGACTGTTTTTATGAGTGGTTGTCCGCTTCGATGCCAATATTGTCAAAATCCTGATACGTGGAAGATGCGAGATGGACAGCCTGTCTATCTCGATGCAATGATTGCGAAGATAGCGCGATATCAAGATCTTTTTAAATCTACAGGGGGTGGAATTACTTTCTCCGGAGGCGAGTCGATGATGCAACCTGCGTTTGTTTCTCGTGCCTTCCACGCGGCAAAGGATATGGGAGTGCATACGTGCTTAGATACGTCTGGGTTCCTTGGACACACATATACTGACGAAATGATTGATGATATTGACTTATGCCTTCTTGATGTGAAGTCGGGGAGTGAAGAGAAGTATCACGAGGTTACAGGAGCGACTCTTGCGCCTACTATTGAATTTGGGCAGCGACTGGCAAAAGCTGGCAAGAAAATCTGGGTCCGCTTCGTGCTTGTGCCAGGTTTGACTGATTCTGAAGAAAACGTCGAGCAGGTAGCGCAGATTTGTGAGACCTTTGGACAAGCAGTAGAGCATATCGACGTCCTCGGTTTCCATCAGCTAGGACGACCTAAATGGCGTGAATTGCGCATACCGTATCCTCTTGAAGATGCTAAAAGTCCATCTGCTCAGCTGAAGAAACGCGTCATGCAACAATTTGAAAGTCATGGTTTCGTCGTCTACTAAATATAAATAATTAGCGATTTGATAGGCAGGGTAGAGAAGTCACATGTTGTGTACGAGTGAGCGAGTACACTTTGCACTGCTATGAAAGAACACGATTACGAAGTACGATTGCTCGATAAACCCGCAGAAGGTGTACCTGACGTCATTTCGACTCGTCAAGATTTTGACACCCTCGTGCATCTGTACGCTGCTGCAACTGGTCCACTCGCAGCAGATGCGGAGCGTGCATCAGGATTTCGCTACGGACATCGTGATTATTTAATTCAATTTAAACGTACAGGGGCGCCTATCGCATTATTGGATCCTATCGCACTTGGCGAGCAGCGCGTAGATTGGAATGCTTTTAATGAAGCTATAGGAGATGCGACATGGATTATCCATGATAGTACACAAGATATTCCTGGCTTTAAAGACATCGGATTAAAAATTAGTGCGTTATTTGATACCGAATATGCAGCTCGACTCCTCGGAATGAAACGTTTTGGACTATCAGCCGTGACAGAACAATGTCTTGGTTTAACGCTGGCAAAAGAACATTCAGCAGCTGACTGGTCATACCGCCCACTTGATAGGGATTTACGCAATTATGCAGCACTCGATGTAGAGGTGCTCATAGAACTTATGGATGTACTTGAGGGTAAGCTCAAGAAAACTGGTAAATGGCAGTGGGCATGTCAGGATTTTGAATATTTACTTGCTCGAGGTCTCGCCGATAGACACCCCTCGCCTCAACCTTGGCGCAAAGTATCACATATTACGAAGCTTGCTCATGATATTCGTGGGTTGTCTATTGTGAGAGAATTATGGATACAACGCGAACGACTCGCACAGGACTTAGATATTGCTCCGACTTTACTTCTCAGTGATAGGGCAATTATTGAAGCGGCAACGCGAAAGCCTAAAAATAATAAAGAGTTTGAGAAAATCCGACTTTTAAATGAGCGTGTTCGCATCAAGACTGATGACGAGCGAGAGAAGATGTTTGAGCGTTATGCTGCTGTGCAGCGGCAAGTAAAGCCTAAGGTATGGCGTGAAACCATTAAGAGGGCACTAAGTATGCCTTATCAGGTAGCTGCTCAGTTAGTGCAGCCTATAGACACTGATAACGATGGGGAGGAGGCAATTAGTGCTCCACGTTCTATGAAGTATTGGCGGGAACATCAGCCTGCGCGCTATGAGCGCCTTATCCGAGCGAGAGATTTCATCGGAAAGGTAAGCCAGGATACTCATACTCCGGTGGAAATACTTCTCAAGCCGGCATACTTACGCAGATTATGTTGGCAAGACGAGTTTGATTTTACTGAAGAAAATATTTCTCGCTTTTTGGCTGCGCATGGAGCGCGCGAGTGGCAGATTAACTTGCTTGCTCCGTCCCTGAGTAAAGTTATCATATAAAGGTTGCTTGCTCTTTGTAGACTTATATGCTTGCCTTGAGAAGAATTGAGACAAGGGTCTTGAAGAGGGCAAGCTAGTGAAGACTCTAGTATGAATGGGAGTGCCACGTGAAGATTAGCGTGAGGAACCTCGAGCCAACTAAAGTAAGGCTCACCATTACTGTAGATGACGATGAGCTCGAAACCCATTTGGATGCGGCTCGTAAGTCCATTGCAAATCAGATTAACGTACCTGGTTTCCGTAGGGGACATGTACCAGGTAAGATTGTCGATCAACGCGTAGGCTACGCAGCAGTTGTAGGTGAAGCAGTAAATGAAGCTGTCCCACAGTTCTACAATGATGCAATTGAAGAAAAGAACCTTCGCCCTATGGATCAGCCAAAGCTTGATTTGAAGGATGTTCCACAGAAGAAAGACGATGGTGTAAAGCTTAAGTTTACTGCCGAAGTGGAAGTGCGCCCTAAGTTTGATCTTCCAAAGCTTGACGATATGGTAGTTGAGGTCGCTCAGCCAGAGGTAACTGATGAGGATGTTAATACTCGTCTCGAAGCTTTGCAGCAGCGTTTCGGTACCCTTGTCAGCGTAGATCACCCAGCTGAGCAAGGTAATTATGTCAATATTGATCTTGATGCGGCTATCAACGGTGAGTCTGTAGATGCTCAGTCTGGCATTTCATACCAGATTGGCGCAGGAAATATGCTTGATGGTATTGACGAAGCATTGATTGGTTTATCTGCTGGCGAGAAGACTACATTCAAGTCTGCTCTTGCGGCTGGTGAGCATGAAGGCGAAGAAGCTGAGGTTAAGGTAACTCTTAATTCTGTCAAGACTATGGAGCTTCCGGAGTTGGACGATGATTTCGCTCAGGATGCTTCTGAGTTTGACACTCTTGATGATTTGAAGGCAGATATCAAGAAGCAGGCAGAAGCTGACGCTGAAGGTCGTCAGGCAAACGATGCTCGTGATGCATTCCTTGCACAGGTTGTAGAGGGTATTGAAATTCCTGTACCAAAGGGAATGCTTGCAGCTCATACTGATGAGCATTTGCGCAACATGGGTGTGACGGCTGACAAGGCAACTGCTGAGCAGAAGAAGGAGGCATCTGAGTCTGCTGAAAAGGAACTTCGCGACCAGATTCTTCTTGATACATTGGCAGAAGCCATGGATGTTCAGGTGTCCCAGTCTGATGTGATGAACTTCCTCGCGTCTGTGGCACAGCAGTATGGTATGGATCCAAATAACTTTATTAATTCCATTGTTCAGGGCGGTCAGCTTCCATCGGCTGTACAGGAAGTTGCACGTTCTAAGGGTATGCTTATGGCTATGCGCCAGGTGACCTTTAAGGACAACGAAGGCAATGTCGTTGACTTGTCTCGATTCCTTGGCACTGATGACGAGGAAGAGCAGAGCGTAGCAGCAGCTAGTGCGGCTGCTGAAGTAGCAGATGAGGTTGCTTCCGAATCTAAGTAAGTTGAGCCTACTGGAAACAGACTTGACATTGCTCAAGATTTTTGGCTCTTGTGAGAGTCTCAAAGTTTTATAGCTTTGGGACTCTTCTTTAATTATCTTTAATTATCATTTTCGTTTATACTAAACCTTAGTTTGCACCATGCAGATGAGGACCGAACGCATGGTAATGCGACTGAGGAGTGTCGTCCCTATGAGTGTTAGCTGTATTGCAGATAGTACTTCAATAGCAAATCAGCCTTCTGATATCAATCATATGAGGAAACTTTCTTTAGAAAATTGGACTATAGTTCTCTTCACTATCATCGTACTCGGCATGATGATAGGAGCACTTTCGGCCTCATTAACATTACTTCTCGAACTTGTGCAGCATGTAATGCAGGGAGCGCAGGAAAGTGTATCTAATCCCTCTGGCGCAGGCGTCCCATGGCGAAGAGCTATCAGTATCATCGCTGCATCCATTATCGCAGCAATTGTGTGGTATTTTTTACGCAGAAAGACGTATGTACCGTCAGTGAGTAAAGCTGTGAAAGGTGAGAAGATGCCTTTCTTTGCCACAATTCTCCACGTACTTCTTCAAATTTTCATAGTTGGCGCAGGCATGTCCATTGGACGAGAAACTGCTCCTCGCGAACTTGGATCTATGCTCGGTCAGCGGATAAGTGCATGGCTCAGACTTAGTGCCCGAGACATCACGGTTATTACAGCAGTTTGCGCAGGTGCTGGGTTTGCGGGAGTATATGATGCTCCTCTTGCTGGAATGTTTTTTGCTGTTGAGATGCTTCTTGCCGATGTAAGTCTTCGCACGGTAATGCTTGCACTTGGGACGAGCGCGGTCGCTGCATTTACCGGTGAACTTGTGAAAGGGCATAAGGCATTCTACAGTATCCCGAAAATTGAATTGAGTTGGCAACTCATCGTAGTGTGCTGCATCGTTGGACCGCTTATGGGACTTATTGCTTACTACTTTAGGAAAGGTACGACTTGGGCGTCGAAACGCCAAACGCATAGTGTGCATATCGTGTGGCAATTACCGTTAGTAGGTGTGCTCACAGCACTCGTGGCATATTTTACCCCAACAATTATGGGTAATGGAAGAGCACTAGCGCAGTGGTCCTATAACTCGAATACTTCTACGAACTTTATCATATTGCTTCTTTTTGTCTTTGCTTTACTCAAGACATTTATTACAATAATGACGGTTCGCTCTGGAGCATCTGGCGGTGTGTTGACGCCGGCTATTGCGACTGGGGCAGCAGTTGGAGCAATTGTTGCAATTGTGTTCTTGCCAATTTTTCCGCAACTCCATATTGGCGTGATAGCTCTTATAGCATCTGCTGCTTTTCTTGCGACGAGCCAGAAGGCGCCGCTGATGGCAAGCTGCTTAATGATAGAGTTATCACATAGCTCTATTGACTCAATGATGGTTATTGGTATAGCAGTTGGATTATCAGTACTGGTATCGAGCACTCTGGATAAGTATACAGATAAATAGACTCACGGAGAACGAAATGTTGCGCTCAGTGCGCAAATGAGGACATCCGTCAAGTAAAAGCGGTAATCTCATAGATATTAGTTTAGATAAGGAGACCTTTATGGCATTGAATACTTCTCGTATGCCAGTGATGGCTGATGGCGAAGGTCAGATGGTGGCAGATCCTATTTTTAATCGTCTGCTCAAAGACCGCATCATTTGGTTGGGTGAAGAAGTCAAAGATACCAATGCAAATGCTATCTGTGCACAGATGCTGATGCTTGCTGCTGAGGATCCTGATAAAGATATTTGGCTCTATATCAATTCTCCAGGCGGCTCCATTACTGCGGGTATGGCGATTTACGATACTATGCAACTTATTAAACCTGATGTGGCAACAGTTGCCGTAGGCATGGCTGCATCCATGGGGCAGTTCTTGCTCTCATCGGGTACCCCGGGAAAGCGCTATATCACTAAGCATGCTCGTGTGTTGATGCATCAGCCTTCTGGCGGAGTGGGAGGTACTGCCTCGGAAGTGCGCATTAATGCTGAGCTTATTATGGATATGAAGAAGACTTTGGCCGAACTTACTGCGCAGCAGACAGGTCATACTGTTGAAGAGATTTACCGTGATAATGAGTATGATCATTGGTTTACTGCTCAGCAAGCATTGGAGTATGGTTTCATCGATAAAATCGTGGATACTCCAGAAAGTATGAATTAGGAAAGGGGAGAGCGTGGCATCTCAAGAAGCACAATTTATTTCTCGCGCTCAGCGTCTTGCAGGTCCTCAAGGATTTACTGGACCGCAGGCTCGCTACGTTATGCCGCAGTTTGAGGAAAAGACTGCATATGGCTTTAAGCGCTCGGACCCGTATAGCAAGCTCTTTGAAGATCGCATCATCTTTATGGGTGTTCAAGTCGATGATGCATCTGCTGACGACATCATGGCACAGCTTTTAGTACTAGAAAGTCAAGATCCAAATCGTGATGTTATGATGTACATTAATTCTCCAGGTGGCTCCATGACCGCTATGACTGCAGTCTATGACACCATGCAGTACATTAGGCCAGATGTACAGACTGTGTGCCTAGGACAAGCTGCCTCTGCTGCGGCTGTCCTCCTAGCATCTGGCGCACATGGCAAGCGCTTAATGCTTCCGAATGCTCGTGTACTTATCCACCAGCCAGCTATGGGGCAGGATTTCGGTAAGGCTACTGAGATTGAGATTCAGGCACGTGAATTGGAGCGTATGCGCGAGTGGCTTGAGCAGACATTGGCCCAGCATACTGGTCAAAGTGTAGAGCGTATTCATAAAGATATCGAGACAGATACGATTCTCACTGCCCAGCAAGCCCTTGAATATGGCATGGTTGATGCCGTCTTAGACAAGCGGCAGTAATCATCTTATTATGAGCGCGGCTATAACGTGATGAAGATGCACCTTCAGCTTGCTAGACTGGAGGTGCATTACTTTTAAGGAGAAGCATGAGTGAAGTCATTAGCTTTGATGATGTTCCACGATGCAGTTTTTGTGGGAAAAGCGAAAACGAGGTCCAGAAACTCGTTACCGGACCTAACGTCGCAATTTGTGACGAGTGTATCGAGCTGTGCGTTGACATCATTTCTGATGACCGTCTTGTAAGAGCAGATAATGATTCAGTAAAGCTTATATCTCCGAGTCGAATGTCTGCATTTCTTGATAGCTACGTGGTGGGACAGTCACGAGCAAAACGTACACTCAGCGTAGCCGTATATAACCATTACAAGCGAATTAATGTACAACTGAGTGATCAAGCTCGTGAACTCGCTACGAAGGTTTCTCACGCGCATCCCCACGAGGCACAGTCACGTACTCTTGATGAAGTTGAGATTTTCAAATCGAATATTCTCTTACTTGGACCCACAGGTACAGGAAAAACGTATTTGGCGCAAACGCTTGCGCGTATGATGAATGTACCTTTCACAATTGTGGACGCGACCACACTCACAGAAGCAGGGTATGTCGGAGACGATGTAGAAACCATTCTTCAGCACCTCCTCCATGCGGCTCATGGGAACATTGAGCAAGCAGAACGCGGAATTATTTATCTCGATGAAATCGATAAGATAGCTCGTAAAACAGGCGAAAATACTTCAATTACACGCGATGTAAGTGGTGAAGGTGTCCAGCAGGCACTTCTCAAGCTCATTGAAGGTACGACCGCAAGCGTGCCTCTCAAGGGGACGCGCAAACATGAAGAGCAAGAGATGGTGGAGATAAACACGCGTGATATTCTCTTCATTTGTGGCGGTGCTTTTGTCAGTCTTGAAAATATTATCAGAAAGCGTCTAGGAAAGCGATCAATGGGATTTGGCGCTGATTGGAGCGTAGCAGATTTATCAAATGAAGAACTCCTTGAGTATGTCACTCCCGATGATCTTGCACAGTTTGGACTGCTTCCGGAATTCGTTGGTCGTATGCCAGTTGTGACATCTCTGACGCCGCTGAGCGAAGATGACTTAGTAGCAATACTCACTCAGCCGAAAAATGCATTAGTAAAGCAGTACCAGAAACTTTTTGAAGCTGAGAACGTTCTTCTTGAATTCACCCCTGAAGCCCTTCATGAAGTAGCCCGCATGGCGATACAACGTGGTACTGGCGCGCGCGGTCTGCGCTCTATTATGGAAAATGTGCTTGAAGAGCCAATGTATATCATTCCCGATCGTACAGATATACGTAAGGTCATTATCGATGACGTCGCTGTGAGAGGCGAGGAGTCGGTACAACTGGAAATTGAGCAAAGCTAAGGCTTAATAAACGCTATTGTGATAGGAGATAAAGATAATGGAATTTAACGATGTAGTTGAATCTCGCCATTCTGTGAGGGATTTTGAGGATAAGCCTCTCCCTGAGTACATAGTGCGCAAGATTGCTCGAGTAGCCCAGCACACGCCGACATGGGTAAATTCTCAGCCTACCAAAATCTATATAGTCTCTGGCGATGCTGCAAAACGGCTTCGAGAGCGTTTCCGAGAAGCACACTCTCAGGGAGTTGATACTGCCGCAGAGATTCAACCGCTAAATCGAGACCAATGGCCGCAGTGGAATCAAAATGCTATGGCGCAGTGGACAACGGAGTTCAAAGAGACATTTAAACCTGGTCAAGTTAATTTTTATGAGTTACAAAATAACCTTTTCCGCGCACCGACCTTTGCATTCTTTACGGTGGGGCAAAACCTTTCTGAGTGGTCAACTTTCGATGCAGGGGCATTTGTTAATTCATTTGTTCTAGCTGCAAAGAATGAGGGAGTAGACTCAATAATTGCGTATGTGCTGGTAACATATCCTGCAATTGTTCGTGAGATTGCTCAGATTCCGAACGACGAGAAACTTATCGTCGGTGTAGCATTGGGGTATGCAAGTTCACATCCTATTAATACCTTTATCCCGTCGCGTATACCGGTTGACGATGTCTTGCATGTTGTGAGCAAATAAAATTATGCCTGACGTGCCGAGCTCTGTGTTGTAGCGATAGTAGTGCGTTATTTGTGGCTATGGATAATACCGATAGAGATGAGCAACACGCCGAAGACACGCATAGACTTGCTAAAAAGAATAGATGTCGCTAATATCTAGTTCTTGTCAGCAGTTCGCTGAGGACATTCCCCCTTAGCTCAGCTGGCAGAGCGTCTGACTGTTAATCAGAATGTCGCTGGTTCAAGTCCAGCAGGGGGAGCACATAGCCGAGGTAAACCTCGGCTTTTGTCGTTTTGAGATGAACTTTGGCTAGCTTGTTAAGACACGGTTGTTCACATTCGTTCACATTCCCTGTATACATATGATATATGCACAGACGCGATGCATAGTGAACTTATGCAATGTAGAGTAAAGACACATTTTATATACTGTAAACAGGTTTTAACCCCTAACAAGCGAGTATGGCATGGCGTATATACGACATTACTGACATGCATGTGTATCGTCCTTATTCTCGCTCTCCAAATGCCAAACGCTCAAGCTTCGCTTATTGTTAGTAAAAGTCCTGTACAACCATATGCAGCAGAGCTTAAAGAAGATGTAAGTCCCAATGACTGCATGTCACTGATGAGATGGCCCACCGACAGTCACGAAGTCTTACGAGCATTTGATGCTCCGCCGCAACCATGGCTATCCGGACATCGAGGCATCGATTTACGCACTGAACCTGGAACATCATTAAAAGCTCCAAGAAGCGGCGTTATCAGTTTTTCTGGTAAAGTAGCTGGTAAAGATGTCGTTACTATTACTCACACAAACGGGTGGAAATCAACCTTTGAACCAGCAGTAACGGATATACCTCGAGGAACTCATATCCATCGTGGTAGCGTATTTGCTCATGTCTCAGACGGTGCCAGCGACCATTGTCTCCATGAATGTGTGCATTGGGGCATAAAAATTGCGCCAGATCATTATGCTGATCCGGCGCTTATAGCTCAACTTAGGCGAGTTACAATCCTGCATCCGCAGGATTAACGTAACCAGTATCGAGCATTGTCTTCTTGAAATTATCCGCATTCACCGCAAAAAGCGGATTCGTCACTTCCTTCTTCGTCGTGTTGATGCTACCAATGAGCTCTTTAAGACGAGAAGTGCTCATAGATGTACTCTCATGTTCAGTAAGGATTGTGATAGTAGATGCAGCCTGCATCCTATCTTCCATCGCACTGACCCAAATTTTTCCATCAACGATACGAGAAACAGAACTGATGCATATACCGTACCCTGTGATGATAGGCCATTGGTGTTTTGTACGTGAGGTATCGTTATGAGACTGCTGATGGTCTACGCTAGAAGACTGGGATGAAGATGATGTGTCAGTGTTTTCAGTGGAATGAGTAGCTGCCCACTGATGTGGTTCAGGAACTTCTTGCTTATTGATGGTACCGTGCCCAGACAGAGAGTTGACGATACTTTCCAGCGTGATATCAGGATTTACAGTGTCGCTTGTCCCTGTAAATCCCATATGGTCAAGGGCTGTTACCGTACTCAGGGCAATATAGTCGTTATACGCGAGGATACCGTCAATGGTATGCCACGATTGTGGGCTCTTTGAGGATGAGGTAAGACGAACTTCGAGTGCTGCCTGGATACCTGCTGCGGAATCATCTGCAACTGATACATTTCGCCAATCATCTGTAGAACTATTCGTAGTGAGAAGACCTGAAGGACTGTATGCAACTCCAGTAGCGTAGTACGGCTTTAAAATTTTCCACGTAGTATCAAAAAGTTCTCTACAAAAAGATGCGCCTGCATTCATCGGAAGAAGGATTTCGATAGCCTTAGGTTTTTTACGCGTTGCTGCAGTTAAGCGGAGCTTTTTTACGAGATTATCCGTCTGGATACGCGCGATAGTTCTTGCTGATGAAAACTCAACGAAATAGTCTGGTTCGAATCCAGAGACTTTATTTGCAAGGACAATGACATGTATGCCGCTATCGTGTGCTCTTTGGAGGGAGGTTGCGAGTTGATGTTCGAGATTTTTTTCTTCTTGCTTTTCTTCGGTAGTAATGGCACTGTTCTCGTTTGTGTCTTGCTCGCGATTCAGCGTGACATAATCCCCAAAATGAGATGTGATGGTTTGAACATTAGAGTTCTTTTGAGTTGGAAGCGGGGCGATGACGATAGTGCTGCGGTGTGAAGCGCTCTTTTTATACTGGGCGGTCAAGGAGTTTATTTTCTTGATTTGGTCTAATACAGACCGACTCGTATGAGTGTAGATGTGTGAATGAGAAAAGCCTCGAGACTGTAGTGATATCTTTGTATGTGAGACTAATGACGACCATGAATTAATTGGAGTGTGAGGGTCAATCAAGTTATTACTCGACGGTGTGAGGATATCTACCGTGGCACTATCAAGAGATGCAGAAGAATGTGACGACACTGAGGGCGAGCCACACGCAGTTGCGAAAGCTAAAGCAATGATGCTGATGACGGTGAGTGTGTATCTTCTCATACGGCGAATTGTCATGAATGCTCCTTGCCTCACACTTGTGTTGTGAAACAAATTTTAGCGTACATCCTCTATAGAAGCTCCTGGTTCACAGCGTGAACATAATTGTGAACAAAGCATACGCACGTCACAGTTGTGTTCTAATGTAGTGCTCATGACTCAGGAAATTGAAATTGGTATGGGCAAATCTGGACGTATGTGCTACGCGCTTGACGATGTAGCTATCGTTCCTACACGACGAACGCGTGACCCGCAAGACGTGGATACGTCATGGCAGGTGGATGCCTATCAATTCGACATTCCTGTGATGGGGGCGCCCATGGACTCCTCGATGAGCCCTGAAACTGTTATTAAACTTGGGAAGTTGGGCGGTCTAGGAGTTCTTGATTTGGAAGGTCTTTGGACAAGGTATGAGGACCCTTCGAAGCAACTTGAAGAAATTGCCCATGTTGCTCCTGAGGAAGCAACGGCTCTTCTGCAGAAACTGTATGCTCAGCCTATCAGGGCTGAACTTATTACTGCACGCATTCAGCAGATACGCGAAGCCGGTGTGACGGTAGCAGGAGCATTGACGCCACAGCGCACTCAAGAGTTTTATTCAACAGTAGTCGATGCGGGGGTAGATCTTTTCGTTATTCGTGGTACCGCCGTGTCAGCTGAACATATTTCTATAACTCATGAGCCGCTGAATCTGAAAAAGTTTATTTATGAATTAGATGTTCCAGTCATCGTAGGCGGCGCTGGAACGTACCGTGCTGCAATGCATTTGATGCGCACTGGTGCGGCTGGTGTTTTAGTTGGTACAGGTGGCTCTGCGGTTTCATCTTCACGAAGCATACTCGGTATGCATGTGCCTATGGCTACTGCAATTGCCGACATTGCTGCAGCTCGCAAGGATTATATGGAAGAGTCTGACGGCCGATATGTTCAAGTTATTGCTGATGGTGGCATGGGCAATACAGGTAATTTTGTTAAGGCATTTGCGATGGGAGCAGATGCTGTCATGGTGGGAACTATGCTTGCGCGCGCCACAGATGCTCCAGGACAAGGAACACATTGGGGGCGTGAAGCAACCCATGCTTCTTTACCGCGCGGACGTCGAGCGACTCTCGAGCAAGTTGGCACGATGGAAGAGATTTTGATGGGGCCAAGTACTCGCGCAGATGGCTCAATGAACTATATTGGAGCGTTGAGGCGTGCGATGGCTTCAACGGGATACACGACATTGCGACAGTTCCAAAATTGTCCGGTAGTTGCAACCCCGTACGATCACCGGTAAAATATATCGCGTATGTACTGTTTGCCTCGTTCACATGCACGAGGCAAATGTGTATTGGCAGGCGATCCATACGCCTGAAATGAGAAGGGTGATAGAGGAGACTCTATCGTGGATGAATTCGATGAAGAATTGGTGTTCGATACATACCACAGTATCGGCAGAAAGAATGAGTATATTCGTTTCCATATAGCACAATGTGTATGTGGAGATATTCCTAAAGATACGTGTGAGCAGCTTGCATTAAATAGTTGCAACGTGGCGTGTTTAGCGCTTGACGTGGTGAGAGATAGATTGTCTATCAACATGCTAAACTCTCTCGTTACACCACGAGTCATAGGTCAAATCAGCAATCTTAAAGATTTGCTTAAAGAAGAACGTCATGGCAAGCAACTTATTCCGTGGGCAGACGCATCTCGTAAACATTTGCCATTTATCTTACGCACGCTCAATGGTTTCGTAGTTTCCCCAACGTGCTTTGATGCCAATGTTGGTCTAACTTTAGGATCTTCGCCGTGCTGGGTAAATGTCGTTTTTAGGTTGAAGGGGCAGAAGTGGATGTGCCACAGTATTGATTTTTGGTAGGCAGAAAACTGCGCGTAATACATTCTTGAGACTTACGCCTATAATTGAGCATATGTTACGTGAATACACTACAGATAACATCTATCAGACTACTGACGATGACACTATCTTTGCATTGCTCAATGATCGGTATGAGAAAGACCCAGAGGGTATCGTTGCCCAGGCGCTTCGTGGTCCAAAACGACAGTGGACGGATATTACTACCGCTCATATGATTGATGACGTCCGTAAAGCCGCGAAAGGCCTTCTCGGTCTTGGTATTGCAAAAGGTGATACAGTACTTATTTATTCACCGACATCCTACGAATGGGGTGTTATTGATTTTGCGTGTGCTGCGATTGGTGCCGTTTCTGTGCCAGTGTATGATACAGATTCTGCAAAACAGGTGGCGATGATTGTTAAGGAAACTTCTCCTCAAGTAGCGTTCGCTGGTGGAGATGAACGAGCAATTATCTTAGAAGATTTACGCCAATCGTCTGATAATTCTGTGCGGTATAGTTTTAATCTCATGTCTCATGGTTTGCAAGCTGTAGCAGACTGGGGGACTAAGATTTCTGATGAGCAGCTTGATGGCGCTATATCTCAAGTAAAAGCTGACGACCCGCTTACTATTATCTTTACATCAGGCTCTACCGGTCAGCCGAAGGGCGCAGTGCTCTCTCACAGGAACTTCGTGCATACCGCAAAAAACGGATATGAGGTGCTGCCAAACATGTTAGCAGGCAATCCTACACGCCTGCTTCTCTTCTTACCACTTGCACACGCATTTGCGCGCTATATTCAGTACACGGCGATTGGCGCGCACGGTATTATCGGTTATTTATCCGATACTAAGCATTTGCTTGCGGATTTGCGAGGTTTCCGTCCATCATATATGCTCGCAGTTCCGCGTGTGTATGAAAAGGTATATAACGCAGCTTCCCAAAAAGCGGGCAATGGTGTAAAAGGACATATTTTCGCCCAAGCTTTTAAACACTTTATTCAATGGAGTAAGGATGAGCAAGACGGTAAGGGGCATAGCTTTACAGAGAAGATGAAACATAACTTCTTTATGAGTGCTGTGGGCTCTTCTATCCATTCAGCGATGGGCAATGGCATGAAGTTCATGGCATGTGGCGGTGCGCCGATGAATACAGATCTTGCCCATTTCTTTAATGGTATCGATGGGCTGACTTTTATTCAGGGCTATGGTTTGACCGAAACAGCAGCTCCGTCTATCGTGAACTTTGAGGATAATAATCGAATTGGTGCAGTTGGTCGTGTTGCTCCAGGTTTTTCGGTGCGACTCACGGATGAAGATGAGCTAGAAATTAAAGGACCAAGCGTTTTCATCGGCTATCTCAATAATCCTGAACAAACTGCAGCAGCGATGGATGGAGACTATCTGCGCACGGGAGATCTTGCATCAATTGATGATGATGGTTTCATCTATATCACAGGGCGCAAGAAAGATCTCATTATTACGGCAGGTGGTAAGAACGTATCCCCAGCACCTTTGGAGGATATTATCGGCACATGTCCAATTGTTTCTCATGCTGTCGTTGTCGGAGATAATAAGCCATTCATTGCAGCGTTGATTACACTTGAGCCGAATATGCTTCGCTCATGGCTCGAGGGACAAGGTCTTGATGCTAACATGACGGCTCTAGATGCCGCAAAAAATGAAGCAGTACGTGCATATATCCAAGAGTTCATTGATCGTGCCAATGCTACTGTTTCTCGTGCTGAATCTGTGCGTAAATTTGTCGTTCTTCCTTCGGAATTTACCCAGGAAACTGGAACATTAACTCCAAGTATGAAGATTGTGCGTCCACGTATTATTAAGCAGTATGCACAGGTTATTGATGAGATTGTTTATGCTCCAAAACCTTCTGCAATGTCCGATGCTGCCACGTATAAAATCATGATGGCTGCCGAGCAAATCGGCAAACAAGTACAGCCTACGGTACAAGCAGCTCGTGAAAAACTCGAACCGATGGTCAAGAAGGCCCAAGAGACTGCTACCAAGAACGTTGCGGAACTTCAGGAACGCCTGCGTGCAACTACAGAGAAATTAGAAGACACTGAGACATCTGCGGAACAGGAGGAGTAGGACTTATGGCACTTCGTGACATTCGTGTAGTACCAGATCCCGTCCTTCGCACACCATGCGACGAAATTGCGGAGATTACACCAGCGATTGAGTCTCTTGTACAGGATTTATTGGACACAGTTGACGATCCGGGTCGAGCGGGATTATCAGCAAATCAAATTGGTGTGTCCCTGCGAGCATTCTCGTATAACATCGACGGCCGTGTCGGCTATGTCTTGAACCCAGTCCTCGTTGAAAAATCTGGAGAACAGTACGGTGATGAGGGATGTCTATCTGTTCCGGGGCTATGGTACAAGACACGCCGTGCAGACTATGCCAAGGTAGAAGGTATAAATCTTCGTGGCGAAAAAGTAGTGCTAGAGGGGTCGGGTCTCATGGGACGTATGCTTCAGCATGAGTGCGACCACCTCGATGGACATGTATATTTAGATCGTCTGGAGAAGGAAGAACGACGTGCTGCTATGCGACAGATACGTAAACAAAACAGGTAGTCTTCTTACAGTAGATAAGTAGGCATGTATGTATGCAGGTTCTAGTAATCTAGAATCTGCATATCTGTATTTTGAGCTTGTGTATTCGCACGAACACATGCTCGAGAAATTATCGTCTAGTGATGTGCAATTCGCGCTATGTGTGCGACGATTCATGTCGGTCGACTATGGAGCTATGCTCCAAAAGTTGTACGTGAATTTGCATAGCCAGGCAAGAACCGACAGAAAGGTATACCCATGGCAGAAATTACCATGAGCCAGATGCTTAAGGCTGGCGTTCATTTTGGTCATCAGACCCGTCGTTGGAACCCTAAGATGAAGCAGTACATCTTGACAGAGCGCAACGGCATTCATATCATCAATCTGTTCAAGTCCCTTGACCTCATTGATCAGGCTTATGACTTTGTTAAGCAGACTGTAGCTCACAATGGTACCATACTCTTCGTTGGTACTAAGAAGCAGGCTGCACAGGCTGTATCTTCTGAGGCTTCTCGTGTAAATATGCCATACGTCTCTGAGCGTTGGTTGGGTGGTATGCTCACTAACTTCCAGACCGTATCCAAGCGTGTTGTACGCATGAAGGAACTCGAAGAGATGGACTTTGCTGATGTAAAGTCCAGCGGTTTGACCAAGAAAGAGCTCCTTCTTCTTGAGCGTGAAAAGGAAAAGCTCGTCAAGCAGCTTGGCGGTATCCGTAACATGGACCGCACTCCTTCAGCAATGTTCGTCGTCGACATCAATAAGGAAGCTCTCGCAGTTGAAGAAGCTCACAAGCTTGGCATCCCTGTAGTAGCTCTTGTGGATACGAACACTGACCCAGAAACTGTAGATTACCCAATCCCAGCGAATGATGATGCAATCCGCGCAATTGAGCTCCTTACTGCTTTGATGGCAGATGCAGTAGCTGACGGCTTGCTTGCACGCGGCGGAAAGGGTGCTGCAAATGCAGCTTCATCTGAGCAACCATTGGCTGAGTGGGAAACTGAACTCTTGAAGTCTGACGCAAAGACCGAGGAAACTCCAGCGCAAGCAGAAGCTGAAGCACCAAAGGCTGAGTAAGTCACTACAATCCAAGTTTTTAGTTTTGAGGAGATAAAAATGGCACAGATTACTGCTGCTCTCATCAAGGAAGTCCGCGAGGCAACCGGCGCAGGTATGATGGATGTGAAGAAAGCTTTGACTGAGGCTGACGGTGACATCGCACGTGCAAAGGAAATTATTCGTGCTTCCGGTATCAAGGCTGCGGGCGCACGCGAAGGTCGTAAGGCGCAGGAAGGTCTTATCGCATCCTCCGTAGCAGACACAGCTGCGGGCAAGACTGGTTATGCAGTTGAGCTCAACTCGGAGACAGATTTCGTAGCTAAGACTGACGCTTTCGTTGAGCTTGGCGAGAAGGTCGTAGCAGCTGTCGTAGTAGCTGGTGCTTCCAACGCTGATGAAGTACTCGCAGCTTCCACTACGGAAGGTACTGTGAAGGACACTATTGACGAAGCTGGCGCGCTCTTCCATGAGCATGTCAAGCTTGGTCAGGTTGCAACGGTTTCGGGACCTCATGTAGAAATTTACGCACACCGCAAGTCTGTAGAACTTCCACCATCCATTGTTGCTATGGTTGCAACTGATGAGAATGGTGCTCAGGTTGCTCACGAGGTTGCTTTGCAGATTTCTGCAATGGCTCCAAAGTGGCTTACTCGCGAGGAAGTCCCAGCAGAAATTGTTGAGTCTGAGAAGCGTGTTGCTACTGAAAAGTCTCTTGCAGAAGGCAAGCCGGAGAAGATTATTCCAAAGATTGTTGAGGGTCGTATGAATGCCTTCTACAAGGAAGTTGTGCTTCTTGAGCAGGCTTATGTCAAGGATCCATCTAAGACTATTGGAGATCTCTTCAAGCAGGTCGATGGTCAGGCTCTCGCGTTCGCTCGCGTTGAAGTTGGCAAGGGCGAAGATGCTGAATAAATAATTTATTTAGTTTCTTTCATTAAGGCGGTTGTCACTACTGGCAACTGCCTTTTTTGTATGGCTTATCACGTAGTATTAAAGCAATTTGTATTCCGATGAAAGGAACGTCGTAGTGGCAAAGCAGCGTCGAGTATTGCTGAAGCTTTCAGGAGAAGCATTTGGCGGAGGCTCTATCGGTTTGGACACTGAGGTTATTCGTCGTATAGCTCAAGAGATTCATGCGGCTGTCGAACAAGGTGTCCAGGTAGCTGTTGTCGTTGGTGGCGGAAATTTCTTCCGCGGGGCGCAGCTCAGTAAAGAAGGCCTCGAGCGCAGTAGAGCAGACTATATGGGGATGCTTGGAACTGTGATGAATTGTTTGGCATTGCAAGACTTCTTAGAGCAGGAGGGGCAGCCGACTAGAGTACAGACCGCTATAACCATGGGACAAGTTGCTGAACCTTATATACCTTTAAAGGCTATCCGCCATATGGAGAAAGGACGCGTTGTCATTTTCGGTGCTGGGGCGGGAATGCCATACTTTTCCACGGATACTGTCTCTGTGCAGCGAGCACTTGAGGCAGGCTGTACAGAAGTTCTCATGGGTAAGAATGGTGTTGACGGGGTCTATACTGCAGATCCTCGCAAAGACAAGAATGCTACGTTGCTGACATCTGTATCTTTTAACCGTGCATTGGTAGAAAATCTTGCAGTGATGGATGCCTCTGCTTTGTCTCTAGCACGAGACAACAACATGCGTATTCGTGTCTTTGGTCTTGAAGAAGCGGGTAACGTCACTCGTGCTCTTGTGGGTGAGTCGCTTGGCACGTTAGTTTCAAATGAAGACTAGTCCACAGTAGCAAACGAGAGCAGTTAAATATTTCTAGCTAATAAAGGAGAAACAATGGCATCCGTAGTCGATCAAGCTCATGAACAGATGAAGAAGACCGTGGAATCTACTCAGGAGAATTTTGCTGGCATTCGTACTGGTCGTGCAAATCCTGCATTCTTAAATGGTCTCGTCGTAGATTATTATGGTGCTCCGACGCCGATTAAGTCGTTGGCTACAATTGGTGTACCAGATGCACGTACCTTAGCAGTTACACCGTTTGATGCTTCGCAAGTAGGAGCTGTAGAGAAAGCTATTCGAGACTCCGATTTGGGAGTCAACCCTCGCCGAGATGGTAATGTTATCCACGTTACCATGCCTGAGCTTACAGAAGAGCGTCGTAAAGATTATGTCAAGCTTGCTAAGGAAAAAGCTGAGGACGGTAAAGTGGCTATCCGAAATATTCGGCGTAAGACAAAAGAAGGCATCGACGCTGCTATCAAAGATGGTGACTATGGTGAGGATGAGGGCAAGCGTCTCTTGTCCGAGCTTGATAAGGTAACAAAGCAAGTTTCTGACGAAATCGATACTATGCTTGCTACCAAAGAGAAAGAGATTCTTTCTGTTTAGTTTTCAGTTTTTGATTTCAACGAATACTTGAAACTGACAAGGAGAGTACTATGGGGCACACGGCACGACCAGAAGACGATATCGAGGCGAAGCTTGATGAAATCAACAAACGCACCGGTAGAAATATGGTCCAAGCTGTGGTCACTGGTGCTCTCCTCGTAATTCTTGTTGTCGCAAGCTTAATTTTTAACACGCAAATATTCTTGTGGCTCGTCATTATCTTCGTATGTATCGCTCTGTGGGAGTTGCGCGTTGATTTTTCAACTATTGGGATTCGCATTCCGCTCATTCCTCTTATCATTATGACGGTTGGCACTTTAGCTGCCATCTACTACGTTCCAGCTCAGCAGCCTGCTTTGACTGCTGCATTAGGGTGCACGATAACTGCTGCTTTATCTGTTATTTTCTCTTGTTTTGAAAACTTTAAGAGTGCAAAGGTAGAGCGTTCCTTATCTCAGAAAGCGCCACATTCAAAAAATAATATTGAACACATTGAATTAGAGCATTCCCGTCTCACTCATATTGGTGCTACACTACTTGCGGTTTTTTATATAACAGTACTAGGTAGTTTTATCGTTTTACCTGTTACGCGAGATCATCCTGTTGCGTTTGAGTTTATGGTTATCTTCTTACCATCTTTGGGAGATATTGGGGGCTTAGCATTTGGTGCTGCATTTGGTAAACATAAACTTTCACCACGTATTTCTCCTAAAAAGAGCGTAGAGGGTCTGATAGGTTCAGTGCTTTTTTCTGCTATAGGTTCTTTTGTTATCGGCGTTTTCGCTTATTCTCATACACAGTTTGCACAGCATGTAGTGGAGCTTATTATTCTTGGAATTTGTGTCGGAATAGTAGGGCTATTTGGAGATTTATGTGCTTCTATGCTTAAACGAGATATGGGGCTTAAGGATATGGGGACTCTGCTTGCCGGTCACGGTGGTGTACTTGATAGGGTAGATTCTATTCTGATGTGTGCTCCGGTTATTTGCATACTCATCATGGCTTTAGGGCTGTGAAATTACTTCAATAAGACCTCGATCATCAGAGAAAGGCGAGATTATGGCTACTCTAGATACTTTAGACCTAGGAAGTGGTATTACTGATGGCGGTACTCATGGTGCGTTTCGCGATGTATTAGCAAAAAATCACTCTCGCCGTGGTAAAGCTCCGCTTCATCTTGCCGATATGAGTGACGATGAGCGCAAAAATGTTGCACGCGAATTGGGGATGCCTGCGTTTCGTGTAAAGCAGCTAGCTCAACATTATTTTGCCCACTACAATACTGATGTAGCAACGTACACAGATTTTCCATCAAATTTACGTGAGACGGTACAGAAAAGTTTTTTCCCTACTCTTATCGAACCACTTCTTGAGCAGGAAGCCGATAATGGCGAGACAATTAAAACGCTGTGGAAGCTTTTTGACAATTCACGCATTGAGTCGGTTTTGATGAAATATCCTAAACGCGTTACCTTGTGTATCTCGAGTCAGGTAGGTTGTGGCATGGATTGCCCATTCTGCGCGACGGGTCGACTAGGATTGACACGCAATATGTCGGCAGGAGAGATTCTCGAACAAGTACGCATTGCTGCATTGCAGTGTGAGGAAGGCAAACTACCTGGAGGCCCTACTCGCTTAAGTAATATTGTCTTTATGGGAATGGGAGAGGCCCTAGGTAACTACAAGGCGATGATGAAAGCGATTCGCCAGATTAGTACTTTACCTCCAGAAGGATTTGGTATCTCAGCTCGTAACATCACCCTTTCAACTGTTGGAGTAGTACCGGGTATCCGGAAGCTTATCGATGAGCATATCCCTATACGCTTAGCGGTCTCTCTCCACGCTCCTAGCGATGACTTGCGCGATGAACTTGTTCCAATGAATAAGCGGTTTAATACTACGCAGGTCCTCGATGCTGCACATGACTACTATGCAGCAACGAAACGACGTGTAAGCATTGAGTATGCGCTTATGAAAGGTATTAATGATCAAGCGGAGCATGCTCGTCTCTTGGCAAAACGCCTTAACCATTATGGTGATGACTGGGTTCATGTTAATCCAATTCCTCTCAATCCTATAGAGGGATCTCGGTGGACAGCCTCTAAGCCAGAGGATGAAGCACAGTTCATTGAGATTCTTCATAATGCAGGAATTTCTGCCACTTTGCGCGACACGCGTGGATCTGACATCGATGGAGCTTGTGGTCAACTGGCCGCAAAAGAGCTTGCTGAAGACCTCGTGAGGCGTTCGTAAAAGCTACAAACACGACGCTGAAAGTTCTAGAAAAATCCCAGTGAGTTTTGAGAGAAATTTATCCAAGGAGGAGATGTGGGATTAGCAGTTCGGGTGATTCCCTGCCTTGATGTCAATGCAGGTCGTGTGGTTAAAGGGGTCAATTTTAAGAATCTGCGCGATGCGGGAGACCCCGTTGAGCTTGCACGCGAGTACTTTAATCAAGGTGCTGATGAGCTAACCTTTTTGGACATTACTGCATCAAGTGATGAGCGTGAAACAACGTATGATATGGTTCGACGCACTGCTGAAGAATTGTTTATACCTTTGACAGTAGGTGGTGGAGTAAGGTCAGTTGAAGATGTAGATCGTTTATTGCGTAGTGGAGCTGACAAGGTCGGTGTGAATACTGCAGCGATTAATAATCCGCATCTCATTAGCGCCGTGGCAGACCGTTTTGGCGCACAGGTACTGGTGCTTTCTGTGGATGCCATGCGTGAAGTAACAGTTGATGGTACGCGTCACACAGATTCCGGTTATGAAGTAACAACGATGGGCGGTAAACATCGTACAGGGATTGATGCAGTAGAATGGGCGCATCATGCTGCAGAGCTTGGAGCAGGTGAGATTCTTTTAAATTCAATGGATGCTGATGGAACTCAAGACGGTTTTGATCTTCAGATGATTCGCGGCGTTCGCGCAGCTGTTGATATCCCTATTATTGCTAGCGGTGGCGCAGGTAAAGTGGAAGACTTCCCTCCGGCTATTGAGGCAGGCGCAGATGCGGTGCTTGCAGCTTCTGTCTTCCATTTTGGAACTGTTACGATTCCTGAAGTTAAAGATGAGCTACGCAAGCACGGCTACGAAGTTAGATGAATTTTAAAAGATATGGAGCAAAGCGAGATATGACTACCATAGACAGCAATCAAGATTTCAATGTAAATTTCGACGATATCAAGCCACGGCTTAAACATGATGATTATGGCTTATTCGCAGCTGTGATTCAGCAGTATGATACGTTACGAGTTCTGATGGTAGGATATATGAATGATGAGGCATTGCATAGAACGCTGACTACTGGTCGCGTGACGTTTTGGTCACGCTCACGACAAGAGTACTGGCGTAAGGGAGATACATCAGGGCATGTGCAATTCGTAAAAAAGGTGGAACTAGATTGCGATGGAGATGCTGTGCTTGTTCAGGTCGACCAAGTCGGAGCAGCGTGCCACACAGGTCAATATTCGTGTTTTGATGAGGGTGGCGTACTCCCAGCGGTTGTGGGATATGCTCCACAAAAGAAGCTCTGAGCAGGTACATGACTTTTGCATGTGTGCATGGAGCATCATAGAACACTCTGACACTCATATAGCACTCATATAACTTATATGTAACTTAACTTATACATTCACGAATGATTGGATTCGCATGAAAAACTTAGCTTATATTCCATCTCCGTCGATATCCAGTTTCCACATAGGGTCATTGACAATCCGTTTCTACGCCATTGCTATATTGCTGGGCATTTGTGCTGCGGTGTGGATTACCACGAAGCGGTGGAAGAAATTCGGCGGTACATTCGATCAGATTCTTGATATTGCTATTGTTGCCGTTCCTACAGGTATCATTGGGGCGCGCATATATCACATCGTTACTACACCAAACCTCTATTTTGGACCTACAGGAAATTTCGGTGACGTGTGGAAGATTTGGAACGGTGGTCTAGGAATCTGGGGCGCAGTGCTTGTAGGAGGATTATGTGTCTGGGGCTGGTGTCGCTATAAGAAATATCCAACACCTCTTCTTGTTGATGCTCTAGCTCCTGGATTGCTTATTGCACAAGCGATTGGACGATTGGGAAATTATTTTAACCAGGAACTCTACGGTGCTCCTACGACACTTCCGTGGGGCTTGAAGCTGAATAGTTCTGCGTATGCAATTGGCGCGAACGAAGTGTGCTACGACGGTAGTACGTGTCCAACGGGTACACTTTTTCACCCGACGTTCCTCTATGAGATACTGTGGAATCTTGTCGGTGCCGCGTTACTTCTCTGGCTTGGAGATAAGCTTGTTCAAAAATTTAAGGCTGGCTCTCTCTTTGCCCTCTATGTTATGTGGTACACAGCAGGACGAGCATGGATTGAAGCTTTACGAATTGATTTCTCCCATGAAATTCTAGGAATTCGAGTCAACGTGTGGGTCTCGCTTATCGTTTTTGTATGTGGCGTGGTTGCTTTTGTCCTCATACAACGTAACGGCAAGCTAGAAAGTACCTATACAAAACATCTCGCGTACGTCAGTGAGCTAGAAGAGCAAGTTGCTGCGGGAAAGATGACGGGACGCCAGTTGAGGGCAAAACTTAATCAGGAATCTCGTGAAGAGCATGCTCGAGCATCGCAACAGCACTTACATGAAACAGAGGAAGAAAAATCGAAACGAAAGAGTGACAAAGAGTTGTATGAAGAGGCCAAGGAAATCGTAAAGAAACACCATTCGACCCATTCATCTAAAGCTACTCATGATGTCGCTAATCAATAGCACAACGAACTAAAACATCAGATACTGAGACAAAAACATCGAGAATCTCCAAGGTCTCGAATTTGCCATAAAATGAGGAAACATGACTATTCAAATTGCACCAAGTATTTTATCTGCTGACTTCGTCAACCTTGAGCGTGAGTTGCAAGCTATCAAAACCGCAGATTTAGTCCACGTTGATGTGATGGACCACCATTTCGTTCCTAATTTAACGCTTGGTGAGCCTATTGTGAAGCGTATCTGCGAGGTAAGCCCAATTCCTGTTGACGCACACTTGATGATTGAAGATCCTGATCGGTGGGCTCCTGAATTTGCTCGAGCAGGTGCTGATTCTGTGACGTTCCATATGGGAGCAGCACATGCTCCAGTGCGTTTAGCGCGCCAACTTCATGACATGGGTACAAAAGCTTGCTTCGCAGTTCGTCCAGCTGAGCCGGTAGAGCCAATATTTGATATTCTCGATGAGTTTGACATGATTCTTATCATGACTGTTGAGCCAGGTTTCGGCGGGCAGAAATTCCTTGATAATCAAATGAGCAAAGTTCGCCGTTTACGTGATGAGATTACTCGTCGTGGGCTTGACGTCAAGATACAGGTCGACGGCGGGGTAAGCCCGACCACCGCCCCAATTGTTGCAGCTGCTGGTGCAGATGTTCTCGTGGCAGGTTCTGCTGTATACGGTACTGAAGACCCAGCTCAGGCAATTGCAGACATTCGAGCTAACGCACAGGAGGCATTTCGCGCATGAAAACATTTGAAGGTCTTTTTGAAGAGCTCAGTCAGAAAGCTCAGAATCGTCCAGAAAGTTCCTTAACGGTAGAAGAACTCGATAAGGGGACGCACTTCATCGGTAAAAAAATTAACGAAGAGGCCGGTGAGGTATGGATTGCTGCCGAGTATGAGGGAAAAGAACGCACTGCTGAGGAAATGAGCCAGCTGCTTTACCATGTTCAAGTCATGATGATTAAGCATGGTATTACCCTCGAGGACGTGTACAAGTACTTGTAAAAAGCATACACATCAGAAGATGCGAGGACACAGTCACGATTTTGAGCGTAAGGGGACGATAAGCATATGTTAAAGATTGCTGTGCCAAATAAAGGCATGCTCTCAGAACCGGCATGGAATTTATTGAAAGAAGCTGGCTATAAATTACGCTCAAATCCGCGTCAGCTCGTTGTTGATGACGAAGCAAACGGAATTCAACTTTTCTATTTGCGGCCACTCGATATCGCAGTATATGTGGGAAGTGGCATGATCGATATCGGCATTACAGGTCGTGATATGCTTCTTAATTCCCAGACCGAAGCTGTCGAACAAATGAGTTTAGGTTTTGGCGAGTCGACATTCTGCTTTGCAGCTCCACGCGATAGCGATATCGTACAGATTGAGCAACTCGAAGGGAAGCGTATCGCAACATCGTTTGATAAGATTGTCGCAGACTTCTTGGCAGAGCACCACCTGAATGCAAAAGTTGTTCATTTAGATGGCGCGGTGGAATCTTCTGTCCAGCTTGGAGTGGCGGATGCTATAGCTGATGTTGTCTCTACAGGAACGACTTTGCGAAATGCCGGACTGCGCATTTTCGGCGAACCGATTGTGACGTCGGAAGCAATTGTAATTCGTGCTCCTCATGTAGATGAAGATGACCGTGATTTGGTTGTCTTCCAGCGCAGACTTCGGGGGGTCATGACTGCTCACTCGTATGTTCTTATGGATTATGATATTCCTCTTGAGCATGTCGAAGAGGCAGTTGCTATAACGCCAGGGTTTGAATCTCCTACAGTTTCGCCTTTACATGATTCACAATGGGCAGCTGTACGAGCTATGATTCCTAAGGACAAGATGAATACGCTCATGGATCAGCTTTACGAGGTCGGGGCTAGAGCTATTATCATTACAGCTATACAGGCATCACGAATGTAAGGGAGCTATGGCAGAAGAAGAATTAGAGAAGGAAGCTCTGAAGCTTAAGCCGACTAATCGTATCGTGACGTGGCCGAATCTTGTGAGCTTATTTCGTCTTATCTCGATTCCATTTATAGCAGTCCTCATTTCTCATGATTATTTGCTATGGGGACTAGTGCTTCTCGCTTTTTCTGCTTTGACAGATGCTCTTGATGGTTTTCTTGCGCGTAAGCTGAACCAAATTACGAAACTTGGTCAGATTCTTGACCCCATAGCTGATCGATTACTAATTTTCTGCTCGATTTTAGCTTTAGGCACATCAGGTTTCATCCCATGGTGGTTCCTGCTCGTCGTAGGAGCACGTGATTTGATGCTAGGTGTAGTAATTATAATCCTTGCACAGTTCGGATATGGTCCGCTCCCTGTGCATTTTGTGGGAAAAACAGCGACTGCCATGATTATGGCCGATATTCCTCTTCTCATGATTTCTGGGTTGGGAACTGCACCGATTTTTGGTTTACTTGCTACAGCTGGAACTGCTTTGGCAATTTGGGGCGTTGTAATGTATTGGATAGCAGGAATTATCTATGTTCGTCAAGCAATAGGCCTTGTTCGGGGGACTTTACGTGAGCAGCGAGCAGCACACTAGTAACACTATTCCCAGTATCATTCCGCCAGAATCGATAAAAAATACAGCTCGCGTACGTTCTGTATTCTCTGCTGATGTACGAAAACTTGGCAAGCATCGGATTGACAAGGATACATCATCTTTGATACACGATGTCACAGATATTAAAGATCGTCGTAGACAGAGTTCCTCACAACTTATCGATGATTTGATTTCGCGTCCGATTGATCCGATGTTTGAGGACTCTACATTAACTGCCATGCGTATATCGCCAAGTCGGCGTATCGTTACACAGATTATTTCTTTTTTACTGTGCATCATTGTAGGATTCACAGGAACACAAGTAGTTCGCAACCTTCAAGGACGTTCACGCGAAAAAGTTCGTGCAGCTCTTGCAGCACAAGTATCTGACGTGGCAAAAAACGCTAAGAAATTGGAATCGGATATATCACAACAACGTTCCAGTCTGACACAGCTCACCAACAAATCCCGTAAAGAGGCCGAAAATCTCTCGTCCGTGTATACCACCAATATTATGAATGCCCAATCAAAGGTGGCGGGCGACGGAATTACAGTGACGTTGCGGAATCCAACTATTTCATCATCAGCGCAAAATACTCTTCAGGGACGTGTTACTGATGGACAAAGTCAGACAAATGTCACCGATGCACAACTCCAACTTATAATATCGTACTTATGGGCTGGTGGTGCTGAAGCTATAAGTGTCAATGATCTTCGTCTTGGGCCACAAACCTCCGTACGTTCTGCAGGTGGGACGGTACTTGTAGGCGTGACAGGCATACAAAGCCCCTACATTATTAAAGCCATAGGGCACAGAGATACTCTCAAGGGTGCTATTACAAGTAATATCGATATCAAAGGTTTATTTACAGGTCGTGGCATTGATTTTGCTGTAGAAAATTCGACAAATCTTCAGTTACCAGCTGCGAGTACAGTAGATACTCAGTACGCAAAAAGGAAAGAAAACTAATATGGCAGCAGTTCTTGGCATCATAGTCGGAGTGGTCGTCGGTATTTTTGTGCATACAGACATACCTGTGTGGCTTCAACCATATTTGCCAATTATGGTTGTTGCTGCATTAGATGCATTACTTGGTGCAGCACGGTCATTTTTTGAACGTAACTTTTCCGATCGTGTATTTATCATATCCTTCTTGTCCAACGTCATTACTGCAACGTTATTAGTGTATATTGGTACTCTTCTTGGAGTGAGTAGCCAGCTTACGACCGCTGTCATTGTGGTCCTTGGCATACGTATCTTTTCTAATGTGTCTGCTATACGGCGTTTTATTTTTAGCTCGTGATAGAGGTCGAGGATGGTTAAAGTCAATTCAAAACTTCTGCATAGCGAAGATACGCCGAATTTTGATAAACAGATTCGACAAACGGATACTGAAAAGCTTGCTGATGACACGCAGACTGGCGTCTTCCCGCAGATAAAGACCAATGCTGGGATACGTCGGACGACGACGCAGACAATTTCGACATGGTCGGAGTTTATACGAGAGATACGGCATAGCCGTCATACTCGAAGTATTGTCGCATTTGTGATTTTGCTCTTTCTCGGAGCTGCTCTCGGTTTCGGTTTTGTGGCCCAACAACGTATAACTGATACATCATATACTTCGCTGAGTGAATCGGAATTGGTCTCTCTTCTGGATGAGACGAATAATCAAGTATCTCGTTTAGAGTCTCAAAAGACACAGCTGGATAGTCAGCTGGCGTCAATTCAGTCTGCAGCAAATAAACAGCAGGAGATTGAGCGTGTCGCGAAGTTGAATCAAGACGCAAATGACATCTTGAGTGGCAAGGTTGCTGCTACTGGTCCAGGAGTCGAAATTACTATCACACAAGGCTCTCAGAAAGTGACGGCAGCTGCTCTCTTCACTGTTATTGAAGAGTTACGCAATGCGGGTGCCGAAGTTATTCAAATCGGTGATGTTCGGGTTGTAACATCGACATATGTGATAAATACTTCGAGCGGGCTGATGAGTGACGGCAAATATTTAACGTCACCTTATGTCATCAAAGCAATTGGCGATAAGTCCAATTTGCAAGATGCTATAGAGATAAGTGGTGGAGTAGGTTCTACACTGCGAGTTAATTATGACGCCGTCGTAAAAGTAGCTCAAAAAGATAAAGTGACTATTTCAGCTTTAGCAAATACATTCGAATATAAGTACGCGAAAACGGTAGAATAAAGGTATGGAAATTTCAATCCCAACAGCAGGTGAAACAACAGTTATTGGTATGCCAGCTGTGACTGTACCTGTCACAGCGACAGGGGAGCGCCCTCTAACCCAAGAAGATATGGCGACAATAGCAGCATTGAATGATAATTCTGCACTACTTATAGCCACACGAGGTGCACACGGTGCTCGTTATCTTCTCGATGCCGATGTCACTACCGCGGGACGCGATGCAAGTAGCGATATCTTGCTTGATGATAATACAGTCTCGCGGGAACATACTGTATTCAAACGAGAGAATGGACAATTTTCCATTCATGATGTGGGCAGTCTCAATGGCACATACGTCAATCGTAAACGTGTTGATGATGAAGCTCTCAAGAATGGTGATGAAATTATGATTGGGCGTTTCCGCTTCGTATTCTTTACCCATTCAGCAATCGCATGAGAATATAATACGATCAATAATCCATATCGACATAATCGTCACATTTATGTGCGTACAATTGCATGTGGATAATTGAGAGAGTATAGGGATGACGATGACTGATGAATTGGTGAGACCACAGCTAAGCCTTCATGTGAAGCTGGAAGATCGTACTGATTTAAGTGCACATAGCGCTGTACAAGGTGAGCTCTTTACTGTAGAAAATGATGCTACAGAGATTGGCTATAGGGGAGTCATCGCATCGAAAGTCGCTGGTATTACCTATCGTCAGCTCGACTACTGGGCGCGAAAGCATATCGTCGAGCCGAGCATTACACCTTCATCGGGATCAGGGTCACGCCGACTTTACTCTTTTAAGGATATAGTGATTTTGGCTGTCGCAAAAAAGCTTTTGGACACGGGAGTCAATCTCAATAATGTGACAGTTGCTTTAGGCTATCTTGAGAAACGCTCCGTTCGAGATCTTGAAAACGCTATCATTATGTCTGACGGTATTAATATTTTTGAATGTACATCAGACTTTGAGATGATGAATCTCATAAAAAATGGGCATGCTGTGTTTGGTGTGTCTGTTGGAGTGTTGTGGCACGAAATTTCTGATGCGTTGGCTGCTCAGGATACTATGCAAGCTCATGAATCAACGCCACGAAAAGCATCTATGACCATGAGCACAATTGATGAGCTCGCGCAACGACGTATGCAACGAAAGATTGAGTTGCAGCAACAAGCACTGTATCAAGCACAGGTTATCTAGAATATTTAAAAAATAAAGTTGTGTCCTCGTACGTATTGTATACGAGGACACAACTTTTAATATGTCAGAAGAAAGTGTGACGAAGTACTTTAGGGTTGGGCAACTAACAAACTATTATCCAAATCTGACATAACGTACATTATCGGCTAAATATGGAATTTACTGTATCAAGCAAATCTTCCACACCTTCCGCAACGGCGTCGGCATTATGTTCTTCGAACTCGCCATCAGCCGCATAGCCCCAACCTGCGCCGATTGCAGGAATATTATTCGCATGTGCACCGTCGATATCTGTCCAACGGTCGCCAACCATAACTGCTCGGTCGCCAGCTTCTTCGTTATAGCGAAGTTTTTCAAAAGCAAACGCAATAACTTGATCTTTATGCAAACGGCTAGTATCTAAGCCACCAGATGCGCCATATATGCCTGTGACAAGATATTCAAGTCCAATATGCTCGCACAAGCGATTTGCCTCATTCTGTGGTTTTGACGTCGCTACAGCAAGAACATATCCAGCCTCGCGTAGCTTCTGAAGCTGCCCGAGAAGCCCGAAATACATGCGGCTAAGGTATAATCCCGGAATTTTCTGTCCTGGTGCCTGTGGGTCGTCAAAGAATGGCTTTGTATAGGATTCGCGGAAGAAATTAACAGCATCCTGCGCATTATCTTCGGTGAAACCATGCGACATGAAAGAATCAACCAAAGCTGGGCCAATGAAAGTTTGCAACTCACGGTCATCTGGCATTTCTTTGTTAAAGTGCGTGTACGTTAGCCTAACCGATGCCAAAATACCTTCAGCAGACTTTACACATGTGCCGTCCAAATCCAGCAAAACAATTTTCCGATTACTCATAGTCTGGGAACCACCCTTCACGCTTCATCTGGAGACGTTTTTCTAGCAAATCTTTCAGCTCTTCTTCTGTACGACGTTCTAAAAGCATATCCCAGTGCGTGCGGGTTGGCTTTGTAATCTCATCAGCCTCTTCGTCTTCAGCGTTTTCAAGCTTTGCAGTTTGGCCGCAACGGCATTCCCACTCGGCTGGTGGTTCAGCTTCAGACGATAAAGGCAAAATCGTCTTATGTCCTCGTGGACAAATATAAGTAAACTCAGTACGTGCAGCAAATTCAACATTACTGTCTGACTCAAGTGACTTCGCACCGATACTCATACCGCGAAGTGAGCGTTCTGCCATGTCATTCTCCTTGTATTTTCTTTACCTTAACCGTACTAAACTCATAAGACGGATAAGGAGTATATATCATTTAATCCAGTGGATTAAGAGCAACGATTCCGTGATTAACGAGGTTATATGCTTTGTGTGCGACAATGCGTAGACATTCATTATTTGTGTTCTTACCTATGTCTGCAAGCTGGTTAAGTACGTCGCTCGTACGTTTACAGGTTCGAACAAAGTCGCCCGCAGTAAGGTCACGTGAGCGTAAGACCTCAGTCAGAGGTTTATCTGTCACCCAGTTAAACATAACCTCTACAAGACCATAATCAAGTGGTTTAAAAGGCTCTAAATCAAAGGAATCGCAGATGAAACGTGTCTTATGATCGACATGCTTGATACGTGCAACATAGCTTGCTATCGCACCATGAGCTCCCCCTGGGTAATGTGCTGGTTCGCTTGACGATCCGTAACGCGATTCATAGACAAATGCGGTAACGAGGCTAGCGCACTCTTCAGCGGTCATGCTGTCGAAAATGCCGGCGCTGATGCACTGCGCAAGGATAAGATCGTTTTCGCTATAAATCTGACGGAGAAGTTCGCCTCGAGGTGTGAGAGAAAGATTACCGTCTGGAGTGGGTACGAGATAATCAAGCTGCTGAAGCACCGTACAGATACGATCAAAGTGACGTGATACAGATTGCGTTCGTGATGCTAAACGATTCTCGAGTCGTTCAAGTTCACGCTGCTGTCGAGCCCATCGGTGTCCCCATCGTATATGAGTATCAAAATCTGCACATAATCGGCATGGATGGCTTTGCTCACGACTGCGTAGTACAGAAATCTTTTTATCTAGGGCGGCAAATGCTTTTTTGCGTGCTTTGGCTGAGGAGAAGCTTGTTGCTTTTAAAACTCTACGATCTTTTTTCTCAAGGTCTGAAATACTCATCCGAATACGCATGAAGTCTGTAAAATTACCGCGATCACAGAGCATCGCATCCTCATATTGTGCTACTACCCTACGAGTATCCTCTATCATGTCTGTGAGGCTCGCTGCCGACTCTTGCGCTTCCCACTGTGCGAAAGACATGTCAAGCGTGCGGCGTGATTGATTGAGTGTGTGTGTATGAAGAAGGTTTACTGCCATATTAAATGTTGGAGTAAAACTCGAATGCAATGGGTACACACGTTTTGAAGCGAGACGAGCAGCAGAAGCTGGCGCAAATCCATGATGATCTACGACGACAGCATGTCCAATTGAGTCAATACCTCGACGACCTGCGCGTCCGGTGAGTTGTGTGAACTCGCCAGGCGTCAGCGCGACATGACCAGTGCCATTGTATTTTTCGAGTTTTTCAACGATGACACTACGTGCAGGCATATTGATACCAAGCGCAAGCGTTTCAGTAGCGAAGACGACCTTAACGAGTCCACGCTCGAAGAGCGCCTCGACAATATGTCGAAAGAGCGTAATCATACCTGCATGATGAGCAGCGAATCCAAGCTCTAGAGCTGAGACAAACTGTGCGAAATGAAGCGCCTTCATCTCATCACGAGTTAATTGTCCATCAATCATGTCATTGACTATGGAACGAATCTGACGAACTTCATCCTCAGTGGTAAGCTCAAGACCCGCCTGCAAGCATTGCGACACTGCCTTATCGCACCCCGCTCGGGAAAAAATAAAATAAATTCCAGGAAGCATATCGAGAAAGTCAAGTTCATCAATGACTGCCCACCTTTTCGGTGTGTAATGACGTATCGGACCTGTATGTGGACGCTGTTGCAAAGCGTGTCGTTTACTTTTGCGTCCCAAGGATTTTTGAGACGAAGCTTTCAACTGTCTGCGTGCTGCTTGGTCGAGGTTGTCTAAGGCTGTGACGAGTGAATGATTAATCGTGTCAGAATCCTCATTTTGGTATAAGTCGAATATACGAGGTTCGTGATGAGGGTCTTCCTGAAGAAGTACATGCTGGAGTAATGGGATTGGACGCTTTTCTGACATTACGAGTGTCGTGTCCCCGCGCACGGAGCGCATCCATGCAGTGAAGTCTTCCACATTAGAGACAGTCGCTGAAAGTCCAATTATTTTTACAGATAACGGTAAATGAATTATAACTTCTTCCCAGACTTGCCCGCGCGTACGATCAGCAAGATAATGCACTTCATCGAGAATAACGTAGCGTAGAGAGTCAAGAGTTGTTGAACTTGCATAAAGCATATTACGCAAGACTTCAGTAGTCATAACGACGATATCTGCTTCAGAATTAATCGACATATCGCCGGTCAGGAGTCCTACCCTATCTGCACCATAAACCTCCACGAGTTCATGGTATTTCTGATTGCTTAAAGCTTTAATAGGCGTCGTATAGAACGCTTTAACATTTTTATGTTGAGCAAGATAAATGGCAAAATCTGCAATAACTGTCTTACCTGCTCCAGTGGGTGCCGCTACAAGGACATTATGACCATTATCGAGTGCTTCGCATGCCTCGATTTGGAAATCATCAAGGTCGAAAGGTAATGTTTGAGCGAAGAGTCCAGTAATACTTTTCGCTTGACGTTGGCGATTTTTAAATGCAGCATAGCGCTGTGCCGGGGTGAGAATTTTTTCTGACATCAAAAAGTTTCTTGAGTTTATAGCAGTTGTCTCTATGTATTATTGAACATCTTGAGCACGCGAATCGCTTATGCTAGCGGAAGTCTCCAAAGAATTCTCCAGTGTTTCTAAATCTGTGAGAGTATAAGAATCCCAACGTTGACGTATGAGGGCTCTCTTGTGTTTGCGTTGAGTCTTGCGCTCTTCAATCTCCGTGCGCACTGTTGTGTAACGGTCTGATACTTCCCAGAGCGGTCGAATGAAAAATGGTACTGAATCTTCAGGAGTTTCAGGTAAATTGGTATCGCTTAAACGAGTAACCCGCTCTGAAATCACGGATCCTGTCTTCCCTACTTTTCTTCCCGCAGACAAGCCATGACGAATAACGAAGTAAACGCCATAACCGAGACACACAAAAAAGAAAATCCACAGAAGAGCCCAAACCCACGCAGGAACCATCAATGCTCCGACTCTTGTGACGTATTTACACTTAATTCATGCTCTGCTCGCGCTACACACATCGAGTGTAACGTAGCCGGGCCAACAGCTTGGATATGACGAGCATGTGCAATGCAAAAGGCAACGAACCATGAATCAGACGATACCGTCAAGTGGACCCTTTGTCCGTCCTTATAATCTTCAACGAGAGCGTCTGGAAGACTGAGAACGAATGGAAGATTCTTCTCATCTGTGATGAAAACAGTCGGAGTCCCATTCTCAAAATTCCATTCACGCAATTCAGCAAGCGGTACATCAGGAATATCAATTTTATGCTTTGGCTCAACGACTTCGACACGTCCTATACGAGATAAGCGTAATGTCTGCCACTGAGCGGATTGCTCATTGTGAATTGGCGTGTGGCGAGGTAAATCAGCATCATACGCTCGGTCGCTTGGCGTCTTGCGATCAGCTTCGGTCACTCCCGTCCATACAGCAGCGTAGTACACACCTTCATCAACGTAAATTTGCGCAGGTGCTACGAGCTTATGACGAGTACGGCCAGCGCCGTCAGTGTAGTCCATATCAAGTAAGCTACCACTTTGAATCGCATCATTGACAGCGTCGTAGCATGCAGGTTCAAGCTCGTAGCCAGTTAAGCTCAGCCATGGAGTATCTCCCGCAACATTATGCTCACGCAAACGTTCATAAAGATTGTCAGCGCTATCGCGATAAGCCTGACTCATCAGTGGAGAATGCGCAAGGTAGCTTACGGATGCTGCAAGCAAACTCATATATTGTGGTGAGACACCGGCAAGGCGTTCCAAACCAAGAGAATTAGTTGCGGACACGATACCCTCTGCCTCGAGCAAAGACCAGTCAATATCAAAGAATTGAGAACCAGCGAGCTCTCCGTCGTCAGAGACAGTCGTAAGCGTACCGATATCTTTACGAATAACAGCTACGTTTTTCTTCTCTTCCTCAGGAGTCTTTGGAATTGCTATAAAGCGTTCAGCAAGCTCACTCAAAGTGTACTCTTCACCGAGATGAGCGGATAGGAAGAGCATGAGCCGCAGGCGACGATCAACTTCTGAACCCGTCTGGAACGAAGACTTACGTTCATTCTTAGAATCTATATCTTCATCGGCAGCCTGAGCTTCAAGTTCTTTCTTGATATCAGCAGCAGAAACCAGCTTTGCCTTTTTCGCTGATTTGACATCTGCTTCTTTAAAAGCGGTTGCTGCATTCAAACGACGAACGAAGGCATCTACAGCTTCCTGAGGATTCACAATCGTCGCACCAGGATGTTCAAGCACGTAACTAGCAAGATCATCCGAGTCCGTGTATGCAACGTTGATATTTTCCCCATCGACCTGCACAGTCGCAGTGAAACGACGAGAATCGACGACACGCACCAAGTCATCGGGAATCGTCTGAGTTCCCAGACCTGGAGCAATAGAGTCGAGACCAAGACCTGGCGTTGGCGCTTGTGCTACGTGAGGCTGAGTACGTGACGCCTTATGTGAATGTTTATCATCAACTTTTTTATCAGCTGGCTTTGCACTCATTGCCATTGACCGTGCTAGATAGTTTGCCGCTGCCAAAATTGGCAATTCCTCGGGCTCAAAATGCATACGCGTACGCGGCTCGTCACCAAGCTGTAGTCGATACGAAGCAAAGTCCTGACCTTCAGACTTTGACGAATATTCCGGCTGACGTGACTCGATGGCGATACCCATCGCCGTCAACTTTGCACGATCTCGTTGGAATTGCTTTGCGAATGCAGCCTTTGCTGCCTGATCTGCCAACTCACCATATGAGTCTGCATACGCTTTAACACGTTGCGCTATTTGACGAGAGGTCAACCATTGTGGGAAAGCAGATGACAGTACTGCGAGTACGTCAAGTTCGTGCTTGCCCCATTTATCAGAAAAACGTCGCCTACCGTGAGAAGATCCTTCAGCCATCAGTCCTCGCGTTACATTTAATACTCAATAACCTTCACTAGTATAGTGTATTTTTCATTTTCATGCACGTCGTCACGACATTTTTGTGCGAATCGTGAAATATGATGATATGCATGTGGGGTGCACAAGTGTGCACCCCACAAGTTCATAACAGATATCTGTTGCAATAATGCTGCGATAAGTATAAAGATTACTTGCGTTTTTTCTTTTCGCGAACGTTGATAGATATCTGAATTGGAGTCCCCTCGAATCCAAACTCGTCGCGCAACGATCGTTCAATAAAACGACGATACGTATGATCGATAAAACCTGTCGTGAAAATTACAAAACGTGGAGGTCTACTCGAAGCCTGTGTAGCAAAGAGAATTCTTGGCTGTTTTCCGCCACGCAGAGGGTGTGGATGTGCTGCCTGAAGCTGTCCAAGGAAAGAATTGAGCTTTCCAGTAGAAATTCGTTTATCCCAATTTTCTAGAGCAGTCTCCATTGCCTCTTTCAAGCGATTAGTATGCCATCCTGTCTTTGCGGATAAGTTGACACGCTGGGCCCAGGTCACACGGTTAAACTCTGTTTGCCATAGACGTTCGATGCGCTGTCGTCCAAACTCATCGAGAAGATCCCATTTGTTAAAGACAAGTACTATCGCTCGCCCAGCATCTACCGCCTGACTCATCACACGTAAGTCTTGATCTGAAATGGGCACCGAAACGTCAAAGAGAACTAGGGCAAGCTCAGAACGCTCTAATGCAGCTTGCGTGCGTAAGCTCGAGTAATAGTCAGCGCCAGATTGCTTATGAAGGCGACGTTTGATACCTGCGGTGTCGATGAACAACCATTCTTGTCCATCGACGTTAATAACCTCATCGACAGGATCGCGAGTAGTGCCTGCAATGTCAGACACTACTGCACGATTTTCTCCCGAAAGTTGGTTGAGAAGTGAAGATTTACCGACGTTTGGTTTGCCCACAAGCGCTACACGGCGAAGATGAGATGGAGCTAAAAATCCTGACGTCTTCTCTGCTTTTGTCAACTTCTCAAGAGCAATATCAAGTAAGTCACCCACTCCGCGACCATGCATGGCAGAAATTGGATATGGTTCGCCTAGACCAAGACTCCAGAACTCTGCAGCTTCGTATTCGAGCATCTGCGTGTCAAGCTTATTGACAGCAACTGTCACAGGCTTCCCTGTTGCGCGCAGCATAGAGACAATGCGCTCGTCGCTTGCAGTAAGTCCAACTGCTCCGTCAACCACTAAAATGACTGCGTCAGCAAGTTGTACTGCTATTTGTGCCTGAGAAGCTATAGCGGAGTCGATGCCCTCAACATCTGCTTCCCACCCACCTGTATCGACGAGCTGGAAACGAGTTCCTGCCCATTCGGCCTCATAAGACACTCGATCGCGAGTAACCCCTGGAGTATCTTCAACAATTGCTGCACGACGACCAAGGATACGGTTAACGAGCGTTGATTTACCAACATTCGGCCGACCAACAATAGCGAGTACTCCGACAGTGTTATCACTATCTTCGTCTGAAGTCCTGTCGTTGAAATTCGTATCGTCGAGATAGAGTTCATCGCCATCTTCAAGCTCGTAATCACTCAGCTGATCAGCATAATTATTGAAAAGTTGCTCATCGATAGCTTCGTCAACCATATCAATAAGGACTTGCAAGGTCTGCTCAAAGGTCATGTCGGAATTGTCGACAGTGGTCACGCCTTCGGCAGCTTCTTGGAAGGAGGTCACTTGCGCATCGCGAGCATCACGAGCAGCTACATCATCTGTAACGACGTGAGCGGAGGAATGCTGCGCTTGTGCGGAGCTAATATCTGCCCCATTTTGCTTATCACGACGAGCCTGACGAACCTCTTCGCGTGCAGTCATAAGGACACGAACTTCTGCTTCCGGCGCTACAACGGTGGTAATATCGCGTCCCTCAACGACTATTCCAGCGCCGTTTGAGAAACTGTTTGGATTTTGTTCTCCCGCTATATAAGCGCGTTGTGCGGCGATGAGTAAATGTCGAATAGGAATAATAGAGGAAATAACCGATACGTGAGAAGCTACGTTCGTTGAACGAATAGCTTCTGAAAGATCTTCCCCATCGCTCCATACACCAGGAGCCTGAGGATCAAGCGAAATCCTAAAGTGATCTTCAGTAAAGAAGCGCGCTACGAGTTCAGTGAGCCGCTCTTGTGTCTCTGCGGAGGAATCAACTTTATTAAGAGGCTCCCCTTGAGACATACACCACCACGCTGCAGCACGATACATCGCGCCCGTATCAAGATGAGCATAGCCAAAATGCTGCGCAAGTGCACGCGATGTTGATGATTTTCCAACTCCTGATGGGCCATCAATTGCAACAGTAATCATTTACAATCCCACCGCCTTAGCAAGAGAATCAACTTCAGCTTTTGAAAGAACGCGATATGAACCCGGCTTAACCTCGCCAAGCTTAATAGGACCAATTTGTGTGCGGACTAAACGAACTACGGGGAAACCGATAGAACCGAAGATACGACGTACTATACGGTTGCGACCAGAGTGAAGAACGACACGAAGCATCGAAAAATCACGCGATTGGTCGAGCACTGTGCACTGGTCGAGCTTAATCCACCCGTCATCAAGCTGGACTCCAGTCTTAACGAGACGACGCGCTATATTACCGCCGATACGACCCTCAACTGTGACGATATAAGTTTTAGGAATCTCATAGCGAGGATGCATGACGTGCTGAGATAATTCACCATCGTCGGTCATGAGGATAAGACCTTCAGAGTCATAGTCAAGACGTCCCATGTGGAATACACGCTCATAGCCGTCGCCGATGATATCGCGTAATGTCCAGCGACCCTTTTTGTCATCCATAGCCGAGAGCACTTTTTTAGGCTTATTGAGTGCTAGAGTAACGTGCTTATTTGATAGCCGAATGCGCGAACCATCAACACGAATTTCTTGCTTCTTTGGATCGACACGGGTACCGAGTTCAGTAACGAGCTCTCCGTCGACTTCCACTCTGCCGTCGGTAATCATGATTTCACATTTGCGACGTGAACCAAATCCTGCCTGAGCTAAGACCTTTTGAAGGCGAACAGCAGATTCGGATTCTTGATGTGCTTTTTTCGCACGTGAATATGGGTGTGGCATCGTTCTCCCAACGTGGCCTAGTGCATTGATAATGCATTGATAAGTGATTGTCTATCCATTATAGGTGGAGCCCTTGATACGATAACAGTGTTCTCTATAAGCGAGGTAATATGACAGACAATCTTGTATACACATCTTCAACCCCTAAGCCTTCTCACTCTTTAAGCCCTCTTCTTCCTGTGCGCGTTGGTGCTGAGTTTGCTGGAACTATGCTTGTTGCATTTGCTATTTATGCAATCAGTTCGTGGGGCGCGATTATTAATTCAACATCTATTCTCTTGCTCGCCGGCGCAGTCACTGCTGCAGCCTATGCAGTTGCCACATTTATCTTTGGACGTGCGTCAGGAGCTCACTTTAACCCTGCCATAACTTTTGCGGGGGTACTTATTGGTTCTACTCAATGGATTGACGGCATACTTTATATCATTGCCCAGGTCCTTGGAGCTTTGGCAGGAGCAGGTGTATGGTACTTGCTCACTCCTACAACAACGAACATGAAAATGAATACATGGCTTGCTGTAACGGTCAACGGGTATGATACAAATTCTCCTGCTCACACGTTGCTAGCAAACTCTGGAATAAGTTTTGGAATTAAGAATTCGCTCGTACTCGAACTTGCTTTGACTCTCGTTATCATTGCTGCGTATTTTGCTACGACCCGTGACAATGGAACTTTGAAACGCGGTCATGTTGCTGCGGTATCCATCGCTTATGGTTTTGCAGGAAATCTTGCTTACGTCATTGATGGTGCAGGTTTTAATCCAGCGCGCTCAACGGGCATTGCAATCATCGGCGCAATGGAAAAAATGTCGACTAATCCACTCTCTCAGTTGTGGGTGTACTGGGCAGCTCCGTTTGTCGCAGCAGCTGTCGTAGCGCTCGGTTTTATCATTCGTAACTCCGTTCAGGCGAATCGTGCTGAGACAGAGGCTGCCGTGGCAGCTCTACGTTTGGAGCAGGAAGCTCACATGAATGGCGAAGAGGACGAGACATCCGATGCCTCTTATGATATGAACGCCGCTGATGTAGCAGAAGATAGTAATACTGATGAGCAGGAAGTACTTCCTCTCATTACCGTTGAAACTTCTGAAAGTACAGCTGATACTCTCACAATGAAGGAGAGTAAAGAAGACTAAGTAGTTTCTTTCATTCTCCTACCAACGTAGAAATTGACCCTTCATAGCAAGCTGTTATGAAGGGTCTTCTATATTCACATATATTCGCAAGACTATAAAATGACTCACATACCTACAGCATGATAATGCTGATATATGTGATGATAAGACCAAGTGTGAGAGCGTAGCTGATAAATACATCAAAACTGATGGAACGTATTTTCCATGGAGCTTTCTCTTTCATAACCACTCGACACGTACCGATGATGAAGGAGAATAAAGCTATGATGCCGGTAGCGATATTGACGAAACCGAACCATGCCGTTATCGCACTAATAACAACAACGAGAAGTGACGTAATGCTAGGCCACGCGGGTTCTATATGATTCGGTTTCATCTGCTGTTTCCTTTAACTGTTTCAGCAAGATTCGTTGGCAATCTCAGGCTATCACGCTGCTGACTGCAAATCGTGCTGAAACTGGCATACTTTCTCACTTTGCTTTGACGGAACTCCTAGTGGAAGAAATGGCGCGTTCCCGTCACATACATAGTAATTCCTGCTTCTTGAGCAGCGGCGAAGACTTCCTCATCACGAATAGATCCACCTGGATGAACGATAGCCTTGACTCCTGCATCTGTGAGAATCTTCATACCATCAGCAAATGGGAAGAAAGCGTCAGAAGCTGCTACAGCGCCTCGAGTGCGATTTGCGCCGTCTGCCAAAGTATTTGCACGGTCAACCGCCAGGTGGGAAGAGTCTACGCGGTTTACTTGACCCATACCTATGCCTACCGTTGCCCCATCATGCGCAATAAGGATTGCATTAGACTTGACGGAGCGTACTGCACGCCAGGCAAATTCAAGATCTTTGAGAGTAGCCTCATCTGCTGCTTCACCTGCTACGAGAGTCCAATTGTGTGAGTCGTCACCACTCGATTGGAAGACATCCATATCTTGTACGAGTAGTCCCCCATCAATGGCTCGAATTTGTTCATGCGTCACAGGAGCAGTAGGGACTTTGAGAATGCGAAGATTCTTCTTTGTCTGAAGTAGTTTAAGGGCTTCGGGCTCATAATCCGGAGCGACAATGACCTCAGTAAAGATGTGTTTGACAGTTTCTGCCATTTCGAGTGAAACGGTCGTATTAGCAGCTATAACACCCCCATATGCACTCATAGGATCACATGCGTGTGCCTTCTTGTGAGCCTCAGCTACAGTAGTACCAATTGCTAAACCGCATGGATTTGAATGCTTGACAACAGCAACTGCAATATCGTTCTTGAAGTCCCATACGCTACGCCATGCTGAATCGGCATCGACATAATTGTTATAGCTCATAGGTTTACCGCCGAGTAGTTCGGCGTGAGCAAAATCGTCATGCGTCAGCGGGTCGATATACAAAGTCGCGTTCTGGTGAGAATTCTCACCGTAACGCAATGTTTGTGCTTTATCCCACGCACGGGTATAAGTGTCAAAGGAATCTTTCCCACCAAGTGACTGTGGCTTCGTCCATCGCTGGGAAGCCCACTCGATAATCGTTGCATCATATGCAGCTGTGTGAGCAAAGGCCTTAGCCGCAAGATAGCGACGTTCTGATAATGTAAATCCCTCTCCAGTTATAATGCGGTCAGCCAGAATAGAGTAATCATCAGGATCTGTAATGATAGCGACAGTAGCTGCGTTCTTTGCCGCAGCGCGCACCATCGTAGGACCGCCGATATCAATTTTTTCGATTGTCTCGGCCTCATTTGCGCCAGAGCGAACCGTGTCAGCAAATGGATAGAGATTTACAACGACAGCATCGAATGGCTTGATACCGAGTTGCTTAATCTGAGATGCATGGTCAGGATTAGTCATATCAGCAAGAATACCTGCGTGAATATGTGGATGCAGAGTTTTGACACGTCCCTCGAGGCATTCTGGAAAGCCGGTGACTTCCTCAGCAGGAGTGACGTTGACGCCGAGATTTGCAAGGAATTTAGCTGTAGAACCTGTAGAGACAACTTCAGTATTAGCTTTTACAAACGCCTGAGCAAGGACTTCGAGTCCTTCCTTATGAAATACCGATACAAGTGCGCGCTTAATGGGACGCGATGTGGAATCACTCATGAATATCCTCCGAATCTGGGGTGTGTGGTTGAGCTAAAACTTGATTGTCAGTATGAGACGTGTCAGTATCTTCTGTAACAGCGGAGAAATTCCGACTTCGCCATGAGATAATAATGAATTTGATGAGTGCAATGATGCAGACTAAAACCCATGCAGCAAAAAGTCCCCATTGAAGTGGGCGTCCTAATACACTAAGGGATTGAATCGTATCGACCCCTATGTGTTTAAGATTCTTGGAACCGAGAGAACCCTGAGACACCATAAAGAGAAGTCCTCCGACGACAATAGTTATAAGAGTAGAAATAATAAATGCGCCGACAGGATAGATGAAATTGACGACGGAAGTTAAAGACAGCGTACCTCTTATCAGGTTAAACTCACGACGTGCCAATAAGGTATACAGGCCAAGAGCACAAATAACAACGACTGGTATCACCAAAATAATGAGTCGCCATGAATAAGAAGGAACAGCCGAAGGAAAAATCCCGAAAATTGGTATAGGGGGAAGATTGTGAGACTGTCCTAACCATAGTGTGAATGTACCGAGACTACCGATAGTAAAACCTGATCCTAATATCCATGACAGCGCCCATATCATGATGTTCGGTAGCCACGCAAGAGAAAGAATAGTTGTCGTGATACGTGAACCTACACCCATACGAGTCATAGAAAAAACGTTCCCCATAGAGTTAAAGCCCAATATGAGCCACACGCATACAGTAAGTACACTGAGAATCACAAAAAAGTAAAAAATACGCTGTGCAGTACGCACACCGAGAGATATGGTGCGCTGAAGAGTTGAGGAAGAATGAGCGCGTATGAAACGAGAAATAGCTTTATATTCTGCAGAATCTTGCGTGCATGATAGCATCCATGAAACGCTACCAATAGCGCATGGTTTAAGGAATATCATCCACCATTTATCGGTAACATTGCTGTGCAAAAGCATAGCAACAATTGTCCAAATCGTAGCCCACGAGATAACTGTAATGAGATTGCCAGATTTGCTATTTCGACGGTTTTTCATCAAAGAGGCAAGAAGAGCAATACTTGCAAAGGTTAATCCCAACGGAGTCATCGACACAGTGAGTGTATCTGTATGAATACCTATCCCCTGAGTCATAAGCAAGAGCAGTCCAGTAAAAGTAGTAGTGACACTACTTAAATCTGTACCTGCTTCCATCGCAGCAACGAGAAGAAATAATGCAGAAAAAAGAAAAAGCGTGAGTGCAAAAATGAGTGCAGCCCATAGTGCAGTTACAATCGCGCGTATTCCATTGCGAACGACATGTTGCGACTGTTGAGGTAGCTTGGAACGCAATGAAGATGTTGCATCCGAAGTAGCGATAGCATCTGAAGATACTGAGCGCGCCCCTGCCATCGTTTAGATATTCTCCATAATTGTACGCATAATATGAGCCGTCTCACTTGGAGTACGTCCAACGCGTATGCCACACCTCTCAAGTGCATCTTTCTTCTCTTGAGCTGTCCCCTTGGAACCGGAAACAATAGCACCGGCATGTCCCATTTGTTTTCCTTCTGGCGCAGTATATCCCGCAATGTAGGCAACAACGGGCTTTGACATTTGGTCTTTTGCCCAGAGTGCTAATTCTTGCTCAGCATTACCACCGATCTCTCCGATGAGAACGCATGCTTTAATAGATGAGTCCTCATTAAGGAGCTCAAGTGCCTCTTGCTGTGTCGTCCCCACGATAGGATCGCCGCCTACACCGATTGCCGTCTTAAATCCGTAATCGGATAGTTCAGCCATGAGTTGATAAGTGAGAGTTCCAGACTTCGATACAAGTCCCAGTGGTCCGTAAGACACGATGCCGTCAGGAATAATCCCTAAGTTAACGCCATAGAGACCTCGCGCTTTATCTGCATCGGACGTGTATGTAGATAATCCTGGACAATTTGGACCAATTAAACGTACGCCACGCTGATGAGCAAGTGCTACGCAATAGGCTGAATCAGCGACTGGAATTCCTTCAGTGATAACGACAATAAGAGGGATTTCAGCTTCAATCGCTTCTACAATCGCTGATTTTGCAAAACGAGGAGGCACAAAAATAACAGATGCTTGTGCTCCTGTGGCTTCACGAGCTTGTGCACACGTTGCATAAATTGAGACATCTCGAATGCCTGTAATGGAATCAAATTGGAGAGACTGTCCTCCTTTACGAGGATTGACACCAGCGACGACGTTTGTTCCTGCCATGAGCATACGAGCAGTGTGAGTCATGCCTTGGTGTCCAGTCATACCCTGCACGATAACTGGAGCATTTGGCTCAATGAATGTCATTTTCCTCACCTACTTCTGTACTGCGCCAAGCTGATGGGCTGCAAATGATACAGCGTCGGCTGCTGCTTGGGACATAGTTTGAGCAACATGTATACGTGGATGATGAGCCTCATGAATTAACGACAGTCCTTCCGCAGCCTTGTTACCGTCGAATCTGACGACGATATCCTTAACAGTTTCACCATTACTCTCGAGATGAGAGACTGCTTCAAGTGTCCCCTGCGCGACGAGCTTGCATGATGTCAAGCCGCCATACACATTGATAAAGACGGACTCTACATGAGGGTCAGAGAGCACAATGCTAAGTGACTCTGCCATTACGTCAGCAGAGGCACCGCCGCCAATGTCAAGAAAATTAGCAGGCTTGAGAGGTGTATCGTATACGCTTCCTGCGTCAGCGACTGCATCAATAGAGCTCATGACGAGACCGGCTCCATTACCGATAACTCCGACATTTCCGTCGAGCCTTACATAGTGTAAATCATGTTGAGCAGCTCGCTCTTCGAGTGGATCTGTTTCAAAACTGGTATCAAAACGAGACCAGCCGTCATGACGGAATGCCGCATTAGAATCAAGGGAAATTTTAGCATCGAGCGCGACTAATTTTTTTGATTTCTCATCATCGGGGTCACCGACTTTTGCGAGTGGATTAATCTCGACGAGAGTGGCATCATTGTCTCTGAACACGCGCCACATGTCGAGAAGAATTTGCGCTGCCTGATCACCATCAGCATGGTAAAAACCTATCTGATTTGCCATCTCTCGAGCTGCATTAAAATCAAAATCATCTAACGGTTTAATGTGAAGGCGTTTAACGAATTCAGGATGTTCTCGGGCAATGTCCTCAACTTCGGTACCGCCAGCGGCTGTAGCAAGTACATCATAGTCGCGTGACGATCTGTCGACTGAAATTGAGACGTAATATTCATGAAGAATCTGCGCTGCCTGAACAACAAGAAGGCCTCGAACTTTATGTCCATGAATAGTCATGGAAAGAATATGTTCAGCCATGTAACGAGCTTCGTCTTCATCATGAACAATCTTTACTCCGCCGGCTTGTCCACGATGCCCGATGCGCACCTGAGCTTTGAGAACACAAGGAAAACCAACCATTTTTGCTGCGTTTACTGCTTCAGATGCGGTAGATGCAAAAACACCCTCTGGAATTGGAATTTGCTTCTCATCTAGTAGTTCACGCGCTTGGTATTCATAAAGATCCATGTGAAACTCCCTACACTCTCGGTTACTACGCAGGCATCACCATAAGAGAAGACGTTGGCTTGTTATCAAGCTGAGAAACTCCGTGAAGACCTTGAAGCTCCATCACAAAACTGAAACCAGCTACTGAGCACCCAACACTTTCGAAGAGTTTCATCGCCGCCCAAGCTGTTCCACCTGTTGCAATGAGATCATCGATAACGAGAATACGTGAACCAGCTGGGACAAGACCTTCTTCAATTTCCATTGTGGCACTGCCGTACTCTAAATCATAGCTCTGCGAAACCACAGGAGGTGGTAGTTTTCCCGCTTTTCGGACAGCAATGAATCCTTTGTTCAGTCTGTCTGCAAGAGCTGTCCCCAAAAGAAAACCACGGGCTTCCAATCCTGCAATAAATTCAAAATCATTAGTGTCCACTGGCAAATCTGCGATGAGAGCTTGGAGAAGTAAATCATGACCGCGTGGATCCGCAAAAACTGGCATAAAATCGCGGAAATTAATGCCTTCCGCTGGGAAACCTGGAATAGTACGAATAAGAGAACACAAGTACTGTGCATCGTCAGTTTGTAAAAGACCAGGTTGTGTCAAGGAAATATCGGAAGTCATCTCATCTAGCCTCACTGTGAAGGAAAAGTTGTGCTCAAATATGGCTATAACTTAATTTTTTGTCGAAGAGTCGGAAGTTGTAGAATCTACTACTTCACTTTTGCTATCCTCATCTTCCGAACTTATCTGTTCAAGTGGATTACCATTCTCATCAACTTCATCATCACTGACATATGCAGGGACAATAGGAGGTTCAGTTATTGCCTGTATACGCCACTTCGAGAGACTACCTTCCGAGTTGATGATGACAAAATCACGATCCAAATCGACTTCTTCAACGATGCCCAAAAGACCGGAATGTGTAGCTACTTCGTCGCCGCGCTTGAGGTTATTGCGAAAGTCAGAAACTTTTTGCTGAGTCTTCTTTTGCTGTTTGCTTTGCCACCACATCAAGGCAATCATTGCGATAAGAAAGACAACGAGCATAACAGTCATAGTCATAGTGGGAACTCCTTGAGGATGCAAATAGTAGAACAGTACTGTTAAAGATTAGAACACTGATGTGACATCATTGGGAGGTACTAGTCCAAGATGTTTCCATGCTTTTGATGTCGCGACACGACCACGCGGAGTACGCGCAAGGAAACCTTCTCTAACGAGATATGGTTCACTAACAGTTTCGACGGTTTCTGCCTCCTCACCTACCATGGCTGCGAGATTATTGAGTCCGACAGGCCCACCTGCAAACTGCTTACACATAGCAGTGAGAACGGCTATATCGAGACGATCGAGTCCTTCCGAGTCAATCTGGTAGAGTTCAAGACAGTCAAATACAGCTTCTGGAGTGATGTGGCCGAGAGAGTGGACAACGCCCCAATCTCTCACACGTCGAAGGAGTCGGTTCGCAACACGAGGTGTACCACGTGAACGAATCGCAAGCTCATGTGCAGCAGCATCTTCTACCGCTATGCCGAGAACGTCAGCGGAACGAAGGATAAGTTTCTTTAGCTCACTGTGTGGATAATAGTCAAGATGTGCGGTAAATCCAAACCGCGCGCGAAGAGGTGATGGAAGCATGCCCTCTCGTGTAGTAGCTCCAATAACTGTGAATCGTGGAAGAGTAAGAGGAATGGATGATGCTCCTGGTCCTTTTCCGACCATAACATCAACGCGAAAATCTTCCATAGCAATATAAAGAAGTTCTTCTGCAGCTCTTGGCAAGCGATGTATTTCATCGATAAAGAGAACTTCACCCTCTTCGAGCGATGAAACGATAGATGCTAAGTCACCGGCGTGCTGAATGGCAGGACCAGAAGTTACACGAATTGGTACTCCTAATTCGTGCGCCACAATCATAGAAAGAGTGGTTTTCCCAAGTCCTGGAGGTCCAGCTAAAAGAATGTGATCTGGCGGTACCCCTCTGAGTTGGGCTGCATCAAGAAAGAGCTTCATCTGAGCTTTCAGCTGCGGCTGACCTATAAACGTCTCTAAAGTGTCTGGGCGAAGTTCCTCATCACTGATGTATTCATTGGACTGCGACTCAGCGGAAATCATGCGTAACGATTCTTCGTTCGCGTTATTTATAAGCTCTGCCATTACCGCCCCCGATCCAAACGTGTCAAAGCGTGACGGAGTATGAGTGGGATGTGAGTTTGGTCGACGTCATTAAGCCCCATATCTTCTATGGAGGATTTGACTGCTTCCACGGCATCACGATGCTGCCAGCCTAATGACATTAGCCCCTCAACAACCTGGTGTGCACCTGAATCGATGAAATCATCGTCAGAGGATAAAGTATCGGCTTTTTTCAGAGTGGCCTCAGGTTCAGTGATTAATGAATCAAGATTGACTGACCCTGAAAGTTCAACGATAATTTTTTGTGCGCCTTTTTTACCTACCCCTGGAGCTTTAGTGAGGGCTGTGACGTCATTTTCTCGTATCGCATGTGCAAGCTCATCTGGCGTTAACGTTGATAAAATAGCGAGAGCAGCTTTCGGTCCGATACCGCTCACTTTTTGAAGTTGCCCGAACAAATCTTGCGTGGATTTATGGAGAAAGCCATATAATGCTATAGCATCTTGAGATAGGGTCATAGTAGTCAAGATATACACGTCCTGCCCAGCATGAAGTTGACTGATGTCCTTACTAGACATGCGGACGCTATATCCGATGCCACCGGCCTCTATGATGATGGCAGCTGTATCTACTATAGTTACCGTCCCGCGCAAGCTTGCAATCATTACTTTCCCCTATATATTTCGTTTGGGCAAGTCGAACATTTGTTCGAATAATCTTAGGTTACATGTCACGACGGACACCACGTCCGGGACGTGCGAGACGTTGAGCATCTGCCCACTGTTTCTGCGCTGGTGTTAGATGCTGCTCTCTTTCGCCACCTTCGATTGCTCCAGCTGGCCGAAGAGCATGACATATAGCAAGCGCCAAAGCATCAGCAGCATCAGGTGGGTTGACGATAGTATTCAGCGATAGGATTTTTGTTACCATTTTCTGAACTTGAGATTTATTTGCTTTACCATCTCCGGTAACAGCCAATTTTGCCTCAGTTGGTGTGTGCAATGCTACAGGTATACCCCGTTGAGCCGCGGCAACCATAGCAAGACCGGCTGCCTGAGCGGTACCTAACACGGTATTACGATTCTCTTGAGCAAAGACACGCTCGATTGATACAACATCGGGAGCAAATTCATCAAGTTTCGCCCCCAAACCATTAAAGATCTTGAGTAGTCGTGCGTCTTGTGGCGTTTCAGGACCAGTTCGAACGACGTCAACGTGCAAAAAAGAAAGCCGGCGTGAATGGCCGGCCTCTATAACACCGACTCCGCAGCGCGTAAGCCCGGGGTCAACGCCAAGAATAATCATAGAAAGCTAACTTCTAACTTTCTACTCTTCATCTAATTGAGCCATAACGTCATCGGATGCTGTCCAATTTGCATAAATATCCTGAACATCATCGAGTTCGTCGAGTGCATCGATGAGTTTGTTTACCTTAACAGCCTGCTCATAGTCGATTTCAATTTCATTCAGAGGAACGAGGGTTGATTCTGCAGAATCGTAATCGAAGTTTGCTGCTTGGATAGCCTTACGTACCTCAACTACGTCACTAGGAGCGGTGGTAACAGTATAGACGTCGCCATCCTCGGTCACATCTTCAGCTCCAGCTTCCGCAGCAGTCTCAAAAAGCGCATCGAAGTCGACGCCGTCTGCTGGAACGATAATCTGTCCTTTACGTTCGAAGTTAAAGGATACAGAGCCATTCTCAGCTAAAGAACCACCATTCTTAGATAAGGTAGAGCGTACATCTGCAGCAGCGCGATTGCGATTATCAGTCAAGCATGTGATAATCAGACCAATACCGCCAGGCGCATAGCCTTCATAGGTGATTTCTTCGTAGTTTGCGCCACCCTGCTCTTCACCAGAACCGCGCTTTACTGCACGAGTGATGTTATCTGCTGGAAGAGAGTTCTTCTTTGCTTTCTGAATAGCATCATAAAGAGCTGGGTTACCATCTGGGTCCCCACCGCCATTACGCGCCGCAATTTCGATGTTCTTAACGAGCTTCGCGAAGAGCTTCCCACGCTTCGCATCAATGGCAGCCTTCTTATGCTTGGTGGTAGCCCACTTGGAATGTCCTGACATGACTCTCCTCGTCAATCTGTACGATAAACCGAATAAACCGAGAGCAATTTTATGCTCCCCAGCAGACACTCGATACATCGACCACTGCGAATTCGCTCAGAGGTGTGCTGGGCAAACAATTCTCAATCGTTTTTAAAGCTCTGCTGATAAACGGTATAAATACGTTGCCCGACAGTTATCACTCCAAGTACTGCGAGCAAAACCATAGCACACGTAAGAATGCGTGGGCGAAGATTTGTACTTAAGATGCCTGCTAATGCCATTGCACCAAGAATGATGAGAATTCTATCTGATCGCGTGGCAATTCCCAACTTTGCCTCATACCCTACTGATTCCGCCCTTGCACGAGCATAGGGCGTTACAAAAGAAGTCATAAGCGCTACAGCAGCAGCCCATAACCCCACACGAGACCACATGGAAGTAGGATTGGTGTGAAGCAGAAAGTACACGATGATGCTAAGTAGCATCGCCCAATCAGCGATGCGGTCGAGAGTGGAATCAAGGAATGCACCAAATTTTGTTCCGCCCCCTGTCAGTGCAGCTACTGAACCATCAAGTGCATCAAAAAGCACAAGTATTGTCAGTGCTAGCGCTCCCCCAAATAATAGACCGGTAAGGCCCGTTATAATTGCGACAAGAACTGTGCCAAGTGCGCCAATAATAGTAACGGAATTTGCAGTCATACCGATTCGCACTAAGAAACGAGCAATCGGATTAATAAGTCGCTTAAACGGTACACGTAACTTTTCTAGCATGAGTGAAGACCTTACATCACCTCAGGTGCGAGACGAGCCGCTTCTTGTGCATATGCTGCGCGTTGGTTTTCAAGCAGAATAGGCATAGTGCGTGTTTGAGCAACGATAGGCATAAAGTTTGAGTCGCCATTCCATCGAGGAACGATATGCTGGTGAAGGTGGGTAGCGACCCCTGCTCCCCCTGCTTCACCTTGGTTTATACCAATATTAAAACCATCGGGGCGTGAGACATTTTTCATTACGGTCATTGCAAGCTGCGTAGCTTTTTCAAATTCGAGTATGACAGAGTCGTCGACAAGCTCAGTGAGCATGGCCACATGATTGTTAGGACACACCATAACATGACCAGAATTATATGGGTAGAGATTCATGATGATAAAGACGTTCTTACCACGCCATACGATAAGACCTTCGGCGTCACTTTTCTCTTGCGCGCTACAGAATGGACAAGAATGAGTGTCTTCGTGCTTTTTTTCAGTGGTTTTATCACGTAGCACATAACTCATGCGTTGTGGAGTCCATAGCCTTTCAAAGTTATCTTCTTGAGGCGGAAAATTGCTAGGGTCATCAATACGAACACTATGGAGAGTATCATCTATTGTCATACTGTCGACTTTACGCATATGAAAAGACCTCATAGACTCATATAGTTTTCTGGGCTAAAGAATCTACGAGGCTTTATTTTATGGTCTTATTTAATCTGCAAAGACCTTATGCCTATGCTGGAATTTCCGCGTCTGTATACTGAGCAAAATCTGCCACGCAGTTAATCAGACCGTGAGAAGCAACTGCTTGATTAATCCAATGTACTGCTGTGTCAACAGGCACACCGTTAAGTTGGCTACCGTCGCGGAAGCGGAAGGATACTGCGTTATTGCTCTTATCTTCGTCGCCTACGATGAGAATGAACGGAGCCTTCGACTTCGATGCATTGCGAATCTTTTTACCGAAACGGTCATTAGAAGAGTCAACTTCACAACGAACTAAGTTATCTTCGAGCTTGTTTATCACAGAGTTGAGATGGTCCAAATGCTCATCAGCGACAGGTACCCCAAGCACCTGAACCGGTGCAAGCCATGCCGGGAATGCACCTGCATAGTGTTCAAGTAAGATAGCGAAGAAACGCTCAATGGAGCCGAAGAGAGCACGGTGAATCATTACTGGGCGCTGACGAGTACCATCCGCAGCTACGTATTCGAGTCCAAACCGCTCAGGTAAGTTGAAATCAAGCTGAATAGTAGAAACCTGCCATGTACGGCCAAGAGCATCACGAGCTTGGACAGAAATCTTAGGACCGTAGAATGCTGCACCTGCAGGGTCATCGACAAGTTCGAGGCCAGATTCCTTAGCGACAGATGCCAAAGTGTTGGTTGCCTCTTCCCAAATTTCGTCTGAGCCTACATACTTGTGCTCATCTTTTGTGGAAAGCTCGAGATAGAAATCATTGAGACCGAAATCACGGAGCAAGTTCAAAACGAAGGTTAAGAGACTCTTGAGCTCATCGCGCATCTGTTCGCGTGTGCAGTAAATGTGAGAATCATCCTGAGTTAAGCCACGTACACGAGTCAGACCATGAACGACACCAGACTTCTCATAGCGATAAACAGTACCGAATTCAAAGAGACGAAGCGGAAGTTCACGGTAAGAACGCTGACGAGCTTTGAAGATGAGATTATGCATAGGGCAATTCATTGGCTTCAAATAGTAGTCGAAACCTTCTTTGGTGACATTGCCATTCGCATCTTTTTCCTCATCTAAGTGCATAGGAGGATACATGCCATCTTTGTACCACTGCAAATGACCAGAAGTCTCGTACAGGCCGCCTTTAGTAATGTGCGGTGTTTGAACGAAGGAATAGTTGTGACGACGATGAAGCTCAGTAGAGTAATCCTTCATTGCATTAATAATCGCAGCACCCTTTGGATGGAATACTGCCAAACCAGAGCCAATTTCGTCTGGGAAGGAGAACAAATCCATCTCAGCGCCAAGTTTACGATGATCGCGCTTAGCAGCTTCTTCGAGGCGAGTCATGTATGCCTTGAGGTCATCTTTAGAGGCGAACGCTGTACCATAAATACGCTGAAGCATAGGATTGTGCTCATTGCCTCGCCAATACGCGGCTGCAGCACGTTGGAGCTTAAATGCCTTGATGAAGCGAGTATTTGGAAGATGTGGACCGTGGCACAAATCCTTCCATACAACATTGCCGTCGCGGTCAACATTGTCATAGAAGCTGAGTTCACCTTGGGAAACTTCGATTGCTTCTTCAGCAGAAATCTGATCTTCAGCAGCGCCAATAAGTTCAAGCTTGTATGGCTGATCTGCCTCTTCTGCTCGAGCTTCTTCCTCGGTCACAGTACGACGAACGAAGCGCTGGCTAGACTTAATAATGCGCTGCATGCGTTTTTCGATTTCTTTGAGTTCATCAGGAGTGAATGGCTCTTTTACATCGAAATCGTAATAGAAACCATCTTTGATAACTGGACCGATACCAAGCTTTGCATCTGGACGAATTTCTTGAACTGCTTGTGCCATAACGTGAGTTGCAGAATGACGCATGATGGCCAAGCCATCCTCACTATCGAGAGCAATAGATTCTACGACGTCATTTTCGTGGAGCGTAGTGTAGAGATCGCGAGGATTCCCATTGATGCGCACGGCGATGATGTTCTTATCATCGGCGAAGAGCTCGACGCCAGTAATATGCGATTCAATTTCTTTAGATTCACCATCAACGGTGACATGAAGAGAGGCTGCTGACACAGTTATTCCTTTTCATTTCTAGGGTCCGCGTTACAGGTGCAGACCAGGATTATTTTCATTGATAAAAGTAGTAGATATAGCCGACTTTTAATGCACAAAGTACGGCGAAGAGAGAAACACGAAGATAAAAAGTGTGGAGATAAAAGAGATAAAAGAAAGAGTGGGCGATACAGGATTTGAACCTGTGACCTCTTCCGTGTGAAGGAAGCGCGCTAGCCCCTGCGCCAATCGCCCAAAAAGGTGTGGTAGACCCTTAAACTTAAAAACCTTGTGGGCGATACAGGATTTGAACCTGTGACCTCTTCCGTGTCAGGGAAGCGCGCTAGCCCCTGCGCCAATCGCCCAAAATCTTTAAGAGAGGTGAGTACGAGAGTCGAACTCGTCTATACGGCTTTGCAGGCCGCTGCCTAACCGCTTGGCTAACTCACCATAGATGAGGTCAACCCGACTGACCACGAGCGGACAACGGGACTCGAACCCGCGGTCTCGACCTTGGCAAGGTCGCGCTTTACCAACTAAGCTATGTCCGCATGCACCCTGCACAAGTGCTGAGCACGAGATACAACTATATAGTTTGGGTACCTATTTCGCAAGTACGGCGTGTTGCTTATACTGACGCTTATGCATACGCTCGCCTACTAAATAAGTAAATAAGTTAAATAAGCCGCTGGCGAGATTGATTCATACAGTATCTATTTGCCATATAGGCTTATGAGCATGAGTGAATTCGATGAGTTTTTCCGTGACATGGGTGTGCCTAACTCCCCGCAACGCATTGTTATGCTTTCGGCGTTCGAGGGGTGGAATGACGCAGGTCAAGCTGCTACGCAGGCGTTGCTGTACCTCATCGATTTATATAGTGATAGCGCTCACGAGGTAGGGCATATAGCATGTGCAAGCTTTTATGATTATACAGTGACACGTCCTGTGATGGTCAATGTTGAGGGCAAGCGCAAGATTATGTGGCCAGAAACTACGTTTACACAGATTGACATAAACCCTACGTTGAGCTTGCTTATTGAAGTTGGTCCTGAGCCTAATTTCAAGTGGACTGACTTTGCTCGCCGTTCCTTGAGAATTGCAGAAGATCGTGAAGTGACGGAGATTATCACTCTCGGTTCCATGTTTGCGGACTGTACACATACAAGACCGTTACCGATGTATGTAAATGAGACAACACATAACCTTGCCGACGATAATTCTTATACCGGTCCTATCGGCATCCCTAGCGTCGTTAATTACACTGCCGTTGAGAATGGATACACGACACACTCCATGTGGGTCTCTCTGCCGTCATATACGCAATATGTCGATTCGCAAGATAATCCAGTAGCTATGTTGCGTATCCTTGATGAACTCTCTACGTACTTGGGAGTAGAACTTAAGCGCGGAAATCTTCCAACGCGTGCCCTGAAGTGGAAAGCTCAAGCCGACATGCTCCTCACCCTCAATCCTGAAGTAAAGGATTACATTTCTAGGATGGAGAATTTTTACGATAACTCGCAGCGAGCGCAAAACCTCTCCCCTGATGCCGCTGATAATCTCATTTTAGAAACAGAGAGATTCTTACGAGAACATTCGTCGGGTGATGATACGAGTGATAGCCCAGAGAAAACTCGAGGAGAGCACAACGAATGAGTACGAGACAGTTTCTGATGGCGAAAGCAATGGGTTTAATGCCATATCATCAAACCGTTCTTCGCGGAGCGGGAAGCCTAGCATCTTTGCCCGATGAACTCCACAAGAATCATGTCCACCACGCTCTTATTATGACCACAGAAGGAATGATTCAGCGAGGAACTCTCAATGAATTTTTTCAAAAGCTCGTCTCTATTGGCATCACATACTCTACTTTTACGCAAATTCAGCCCAATCCTACAGATATAGATGTTGCTAATGCTGCACATGCATACGTATTAAATAAGTGTGACGTGGGCGTAGCAATTGGCGGTGGGTCGGTTATCGATTGTGCAAAAGTCGCACTCGCAAAAATCACAAATCCTCAGTTGGATGTCAACCATCCAACGATGCTCAGAAAGCCTCTTCCTCTTTTTGCTGCTGTGCCGACGACAGCAGGTTCAGGATCTGAAATTACTGCTGGCGCAGTGATTACTCACACGAATGCTGATGTACATGTGAAGTCGTCATTTAATGATGTGCGTTTAGTTCCTCACATTGTCGTCCTTGATCCTGCTTTAACGATTTCTCTTCCGACAGTCGTCACACGTACATCTGGAATAGATGCCCTCAGCCATGCTATCGAAGCCGCAACGAATAAGTACGCCTCTCACCGTACGAGGACGGCATCGGATAAAGCCTTGAGCTTACTTCTTCCTTCTCTTAGTCGCGTATTAATTCATCCTAAAGACATACAATTACGTGTTGCGATGCTAGAAGGGGCATACCAAGCAGGTCTTGCAATTACGACGAATTTTGTCGGCAATGTGCATGCTCTATCGCACGCAATAGGATCACGCTATGATATCGCGCACGGAGCGATTAACGCCGTGCTACTTGTACCTGTGCTGAAAGAGTATGGAGCGTCAGTGGCGCGAACGATGAAACACTGGGAAACTATCTTTGCTGCAGAGCTAAACGGTCAGAGTTTCGTTGAGTTCCTTGATGGTTATATTGATACCCTCGGTGTAAATCGTACACTTGAATTGAATTCGCACGATTTTCTCGCGATTGCGACCCAAGCTCGTGAAGAAGCATTGGGATATCCGGTACCGCAAGAGTGGAATATAGATACTTATTTACGCATATTACGTGAAGTCACGCGCTAGAAGCTACTAGGAGTTAATAGAAGTTACGCGCGATGTACTGAGGTTGAGAGTTGTAAGTGTTGGCATCGTGTAGCCAGTGAGCGCGGTAAGACGTGAGGTAAAATGGCATGACTGTCAGGCATGACTATCAAAGGAGGAATGATGGCACAGATGGTACATCGTAAATCTCGTAATTTTTCCCCTATCGGATTCTTTGAATGTGAAGCGAAAGGCTTGCTATGGCTCAAAGAAGCTGAGAAAATAGGCGGACCGCGAGTTGTCGACGTGTATGAGTGGGGCGAAGACTATCTTGATATCGAACGCATTGCTCCTACGAGTGCCACAGTCGAATCAGCATATGATTTTGGGCAGGCGCTCGCGAAGATGCATGATATGGGAGCTGAAAGTTTCGGTGCTCCTCCTGCCCACTATGATGGAACTTGCTATTTTGGACCACTTCAAGACCCTGTAGAGATGGATTGTGGCAATTGGGATAACGTTGTCGATTACTATGCTGAAGGACGACTTATCCCTATGGTTGAGTTAGGGCTTCGGCGCGGCGTACTTACTCATGCTGATATGGAATTGACTGAAGATGTGTGTACAGCTTTGCCTCATCTCATGGGAGCAGCTGCCGAGGATAAACCGGCACGTGTACACGGTGACTTGTGGAGCGGCAATGTCATGTGGACAAATACTTCATCAGAAGGAAACACGCTGGGACATGGTGAAGCAGTACTTATTGATCCGGCCGCGCATGGTGGTCATCGCGAAGAAGATCTTTCTATGCTTGCTCTCTTCGGAATGAGTTATCTTAACGAAATTTTACGTGGTTATCAAAGTGTGCACCCACTTAAGAAAGGGTTTGAAAGTCGCCGAACGTTATGGCAGCTCTACCCTATCGCTGGGCATTGTGTGTTTTTCGGTGGTGGGTATGTGAGCCAATACCGTTCGATGTGTCACCAGCTTTTGAGGAGCCTATAAATAGCACTGCACACGCTCAATATTCGATATCTTGCGTGTGACACACCAATATACAGAGCGGGGTGGTTCATAATAATCCATCCCGCTCTTAAATATCTCATCCATGTTATCTTGAGTAGCAAAGTATCTCTACTCCACCTCTACTATGGCTATGGTGTTGCCCAGTTGTCACGGTGAGTTTTTAAGAAAAAGCGTGGCGTAACTTCTCAAAGAAGCCTTTTGCTTTATTTAGCGGTTTAGAAGCTTGCTGAGGTTTCCCATCAAGTTTCGATTCTTTGCTTAGCTCTTCAAAATCAGAAATGAGCTTCTTCTCTTGATTGCTTAATTTCTGAGGAATACTTACCTCGAGATGAACGATGAGCTTACCGCGCTCTTCACGATTTAAGCGAGTTACACCAAGATTTTCCAAACTTACTGTGTCGTCGGGTTGGGACCCTGCTGGAATAGTGACATCTTGCTCGCCATCAAAAGTATCAATTTGCGTTTTATGCCCAAGTACTGCCCACGTCATAGGAATGCGAATCCAGCAGTGCAAGTCATTACCGTCTCGCGTAAAGGTATCGTCTGGACGTACTGTGATGTCGACATACAAGTCGCCTGCGGGACCGCCACCCTCTCCAACTTCGCCTTGCCCACTGAGACGTAGGCGAGTACCGTCTTGGATTCCCGCAGGAACTGAGACGGTTATGGAGCGTTGTTTTTGTACGCGGCCATGTCCATTACAAGTCGGGCACGGGTGCGGAAGAATCGTGCCGTGCCCCTCGCAACGAGGACATGTGTCGGTGCTCATCATCTGCCCGAGGATGGAACGGACGACACGCTGTACTGCGCCAGTACCATGGCAGTCAGGACACGTTTGCGGCGCAGAGCCGTCAGCGGAACCTGAACCGTTGCAGTCATCACATACTGCGTACATACGGACATCAAGCTTTTCTTTTGAACCAAATACTGCAGTTTTAAGTTCCACGGACAAACTTGCGAGCGAATCGCGGCCCGGCTGCGTACGAGGAATAGGATTGGGGGAACCGAAGCCAGCGCCAAATCCTTGGGAGAACATATTGAAAATATCTCCAAAGTCAGCCGCACCATATCCGGTGCCAGCGCCACCGCCGGGGGCATTAGGATCAATTCCTTGGTTAAACATTCTGCGTTTATCTGGATCGGAAAGAACCTCGTACGCTGAATTAACTTCTTTAAATTTGTCCTCAAACTCAGGTCCTGCTATATCTGGGTGATACTTACGGCTGAGCTTTCGGTATGCCTTTTTAATATCATCATCTGAAGCATCACGGGATACACCAAGAGTTTCATAATAATCTGCCATGAAAATCCTTTTCACAACGGGACACACTTCTACCAACATTTTTAGCACCTGGCTTAGCCTTTACTTTTCTATATCGCTTTTGGCAAATGTCAGTGGAAAATCATTTTCTCGAAAGCGTTCGATACGCAACACTTGCAAGTAAATAAAGGCATCAAAGGTCTTTATGGTTTATTAGTATGAAAGGCGTAATAAGTGTGTGTAGCGCTTAGTGATGAGCACTACCCACTTCATCTATTGGAAGGAAAGTTGATCTCCATGGTCGATTTCGAATGGAATGAACTCGATGAGCGCGCAGTTAAGCTCGCTAAGGTTCTTTCAGCTGATGCTGTAGAGAAGGCTGGCAGCGGTCACCCAGGTTCACCTGTTTCTCTTGCACCAATTGCTTACACTCTCTATCAGAAGTTTATCAAGCACGATCCTAAGGATTCTCACTGGGAAGGTCGCGATCGTTTCATCCTTTCTGGTGGTCACGCTTCTTTGACTCAGTACGTACAGTTGTACTTCTCTGGATATGATGTCACCCTTGATGATTTGAAGAAGTTCCGTACCATGGGTACGCGCACTCCTGGTCACCCAGAATACGGTTTGACTGACGGTATTGAGATGACGACTGGCCCTCTCGGACAGGGTCTCGCTTCTGCTGTTGGCTTTGCTATGGGTCAGCGTTTCCAGCGTAACTTGCTCGATGCTGATGCACCTGCTGGCACTTCCCCATTCGATCACAAGGTATGGGTTATCTGTGGTGAAGGTGACGTTGAGGAAGGTATTTCCTACGAAGCAGCATCTCTCGCAGGTGGTCAGAAGCTTGGTAATTTGACGGTTATCTTCGATGCAAACCATATTCAGATTGAGGGCGACACTAACTTGACCTTCTCTGAAGATGTTTTGAAGCGCTTCGAGGCTCAGGGCTGGTATACCGACGAAGTTTCCTTCATTCAGCCTGATGGCTCCTATAAGGAAGATACTCAAGCGCTTGCTGCAGCTATAGAAAAGGCTCAGCAAGTCACCGACCGTCCACACTTCATCAAGGTAGATACTTTGATTGCCTGGCCAACTCCAGGCAAGACCAATGATGAGTCTTCTCATGGTTCCAAGCTCGGTTCTGAAGCAGTCGCAGGTCTGAAGAAGGTCCTTGGTTTTGACCCAGAAGTTTCCTTCCCAGAGCAGCCAGAAGTTCTTGCTCACACTCGTAAAGTAGCTGAGCGTGGTGCAGCTGCTCATGAGGAGTGGAATGAGCAGTTCCAGGCATGGCGTGCAGCTAATCCAGACAAGGCAGCTGAGTACGACCGTCTCGTAGCTGGCGAACTCCCTGCTGAGTTTGATAAAGCTATTGATGATCTTGAAGCAACCTTCGAAGCAGGTTCATCAGTTGCTACTCGTAAGGCTTCTGGTGCGGCTATCAATGCTATCGCAGCTGTCATGCCTGAGCTTTGGGGCGGTTCTGCAGATTTGGGTGGTTCTAACAATACCACTATCAAGGGCGCAGATTCCTTCCTCCCAGCTGAGTATGCGACGAAGACTTGGCCAAACGTATCCGAGTCTGGTCGTGTCCTTCACTTTGGCGTACGTGAACTTGCTATGGGTGCTATTACCAACGGCATCATCCTTGGCTCTCATACTCGTCCATTCAATGGTACATTCTTCATGTTCTCTGACTACGAGCGTCCAACAGTACGTCTCGCAGCTTTGATGAATATCCCACAGCTTTATGTATGGACTCACGATTCTGTAGCTGTAGGTGAAGATGGTCCTACTCACCAGCCAGTTGAGAATCTCACTGCTATGCGTACTATTCCAAACTTGGAAGTTGTTCGTCCTGCAGATGAATATGAGACTGCTGAAGCTTACCGTTACAACTTTGAGCGTACTTCTACCGCTCCTGTTGCCATGGTTCTCACACGCCAGAATGTTCCTACCCTAGCAGAGACTGCTGCGAAGGCAAAGGAAGGCGTAAAGCACGGCGCGTATGTACTCGTAGATACCGAAGGTACTCCAGATGTCGTCCTTATGGGTTCGGGTTCTGAAGTACAGCATGCAGTAGAAGCAGCTAAGACTTTGGCAGCTGAAGGCATCAAGGCTCGCGTTGTATCCGTTCCGTCTATGGAATGGTTCGAGCAGCAGACTGATGAGTACAAGGAATCTGTACTCCCAGCAGCTGTAAAGGCGCGCGTTTCTGTTGAAGCTGGTCTTGCAATGCCATGGTACAAGTATTTGGGTTCCTTCGGTAAAGCTGTATCCATCGAGACATTTGGTCTCCAGGGTGCAGGTGACGAGAATATGAAGGCTCTTGGCATTACTGCTGACCACGTTGTTGAAGAAGCTAAGGCTTCTATCGCAGCTGCTCGTGCATAAGAAATAAGTTTTGGGGAGAGTTTTTGCTCTCCCCTTTTTAAGGGATTCCTTAATTTAGAGGAGAAAAATAAAATGACACAGAATGTGCATACTCAGAAGACCAGTGACTCTGGCGTTTCTATCTGGCTCGACGATTTGAGCCGTTCCCGCATTGAGTCAGGCTCTTTGCAGGACCTCATCGCACACAAGAACGTTGTAGGTGTGACTACTAATCCATCTATCTTCCAGAAGGCTCTTCATGAAGTTGGTCCATATGACGAGCAGCTCAAGTCTCTCGGCGCAGATGTCAATGTAGAAGATGCTATCCGTGAACTCACTACAACTGACGTGCGTAACGCAACTGATATCTTCCGCGAGGTTGCTGAGGCTACTGACTACGTTAATGGTCGCGTTTCCATCGAAGTAGACCCTCGTTTGGCTCATGACACTGAGAATACCGAGAAGCAGGCAGTTGAACTTTGGGAGAAGGTCAACCGTCCAAATGCAATGATTAAGATTCCTGCAACTCTTGAAGGCTTGCCAGCAATCACCGCCACCCTCGCTAAAGGCATCTCCGTAAACGTAACCTTGATCTTCTCTATCGAGCGTTATGAGCAGGTCATTGATGCTTATATCGAAGGTATGAAGCAGGCTAAGGCTAACGGTCATGATCTTTCTAAGATCGCTTCTGTAGCATCCTTCTTCGTATCCCGTGTCGATACTGCAGTAGATAAGCTCCTTGAAGAGAATGGTTCCGAGGAGGCTAAGGCTCTCGAGGGTAAGGCAGCAGTTGCTAACGCGCGCATTGCTTATGAACTCTTCGAGAACAAGTTCAATAACTCTGCTGACTGGGCTGAGCTTGAGGCAGCTGGCGCACATCGTCAGCGTCCACTTTGGGCTTCGACTGGTACAAAGAACGCTGCATACTCCCCTTCAAAGTATGTCGATGAACTTGTAGCAGAAGATGTCGTCAACACCATGCCTGAGAAGACCCTCAATGCATTGGCTGAGCAGGGTAACGGCGCTCCTTCTATCAAGGGCACCTATGAAGAGTCTCACGCAATCATGAACAAGCTTGCTGAGCTTGGCATCGACATCAAGCAGGTTACTGACAAGCTTGAAGCTGATGGCGTTGCTGCATTCATTAAGTCTTGGGACTCTGTGATTGCAGATGTTCAGGCTGGTATCGATCGCGTAAACGCATAAGTTAGTTTAGCTTTCGCGTTTTTAGCGAGACAGACTGATTGATTAAGGAGCTCACCTACGGGTGAGCTCCTTTTGCGTGTACCCTTTACAAGGCTTATGAGCAAGTAAAAAGGGAGCCTACTCTTAGTAGGCTCCCTTTTTACTTCCGAAATACAAATAAAATTACTTTAGTGCCCAAACTTTACCATAAAATCGAGCACGATAATAAGTACAATCCATACAAGCCCAACGCCGACGGTAATACGATTCAAATTACGCTCTGCAACTCCAGATGTGCCCGCATTAGCAGAGATGCCGCCACCAAACATGTCGGAGAGACCACCGCCTTTACCTTTATGCATCAGAATCAGTGCTGTAAGCAGGATACTCAAAATAACAACGATTACCTCAAGAACAATCTTGAGTATAGCGAATGCGCTCACATGAACCTCCATATACAAACTAAGTAAAAGGATACACGAAGGGCACGATTACAACGAATTACGCTTCTTAGCAGCCTTTAACGTTAAACGAATAATCGATGCAAATTCCTCAGCCTGCAAGCTCGCTCCTCCAACCAAGAATCCATCCATATCATGCGCTTCATTCATGAGTAGAGTAGCATTAGATGCCGTAACAGAACCGCCATAAAGGATGCGAATCTTTTGCGCAGTCTCAGCAGAATATATATGAGTGAAGTGCTGACGGATAGCGGCAGCTGCATCTTGTGCTGACTGAGGCGTAGCGACGAGCCCCGTGCCGATTGCCCATACCGGTTCATATGCAACAATCAGTTTTGCAGCATCTTCTTCGGATAAATCACGAGTAATATCATCAACTTGACCTACTGCGTAGTCAAGTTCGATACCCTCACGACGTTCTTCATACCCCTCGCCCACACACAATATTGGAGTCATTCCGGCCGCGAGGACTGCTCGAACCTGATCTACCAGAAGAGCGTCATCATCGGCATAGTAGCGGCGACGTTCAGAGTGTCCGACAAGTACATAGGTACAGCCAAGCGCTGAGAGCATGTCAGCGGAAACATCACCCGTGAAAGCTCCTTGTGCTGTCACGGAGACTGTCTGAGCACCATAACGAATGTTGAGCTTATCCGCGTCAACGAGAACTTGTACGCTTCGTATAGAGGTGAATGGCGGAAGAAGTGCGATATCACAATCGTCATAATCGAAATGAGCGTCACGAAGAAGCCATGCAAGTTTTTGTACGAAATATGTAGCTTCACGATGATCCAAATTCATCTTCCAGTTGCCTACGACAAGCGGCTTTCTGGTAGCCATAGAATTTACTCATTTCTATTTGACAATATTTATGTGAAACTCATACAGGTGCACATCTGTTTATACAGTACACCGCACACGGTTTCGCGTAATCCCTATTATAAAGAAGGCAGCTTACCGCTTGCACAAAAGCACAAACAGCAAGCTGCCTTCAGCATTCCGCGATTTACTAGTCGAGAACGCTCAAGCCTGGCAAAGTCTTTCCTTCGAGGAACTCGAGGGATGCGCCGCCACCAGTGGAGATGTGAGAGAACTTGCTCTCGTCAAAGCCAAGATTGCGCACAGCAGAAGCAGAATCGCCACCACCGACGATGGAGAATGCTCCATTCTCAGCTGTTGCATCGATAAGGCCTTGTGCTACAGCACGAGTGCCACCGGCAAAGTTTGCGAACTCGAATACACCCATTGGACCATTCCATACGACAGTCTTGGAATCAACAATCTTATCATGGAAGAGCTTAGCGGACTCAGGACCGATATCGAGACCAATCTTGTCAGCTGGAATCTGATCTGCTGGTACCGCTTCATAAGCAGAATCAGCAGCAAAGGAGTCAGCAGCGAGAATATCTGTAGGAAGAACGATTTCTACACCGTTCTTTTCAGCTGTCTCGATGTAGCCCTTAACAGTATCAATCTGATCTTCTTCAAGCAAAGACTTACCTACTTCGTAGCCCTTTGCCTTGAGGAAAGTAAATACCATACCGCCACCGATGACAAGACGGTCAGCCTTGTTAAGGAGGTTTGAAATGACACCGAGCTTGTCAGAGACCTTAGAGCCGCCGAGCACTACAGTTAAAGGACGTTCTGGGTCATTAGTCTTAGAAAGTGCAGTAACTTCCTTCTCTACCAACAGACCCGCTGCAGACGGGAGATCAGCAGCTACATCATAGTTAGAACCCTGTGCGCGGTGTACTACACCGAAACCATCTGATACGAACACATCGCCGAGAGCAGCAATCTTCTTTGCATACGCAGCACGCTCAGCTGCATCCTTGGAGGTTTCCTCTGGATTGAAACGAACGTTCTCGAGCATCACAACGTCACCGTCGTTCATGGCAGCTACCTTAGCTTGTGCATCCTCACCATAGGTATCCTTTGCGAGTGCTACTGGAGCGTTGATGAGCTCAGCGAGACGAGCAGCCACAGGAGCAAGGCTCAGTTCAGGCACGACCTGACCCTTTGGACGACCGAGGTGAGCCATCAAAATAACCTTTGCACCCCGCTCGCGCAATGCGTTAATGGTAGGCAGTGCAGCGCGGATACGACCATCATCAGTGATAGTCGTGCCATCGAGTGGAACATTAAAATCAGCACGAACAAGCACACGCTTGCCGCTCAAATTACCCAAATCCTTGAGTGTCTTCATGAGCATCCTTTCTTTGTTTGCTACGTAATGAAGTTTAGTCCTTTTCTGCTTCTGCCGCACGTTGCTTTTCGACTTTGGTAGCAAGTTGAAGCAGACGACGAATGCGGCCTGCAATAGCATCCTTCGTAATTGGAGGATTCGCTAAGCGACCAAGCTCCTCGAGACTTGCATCGCCGTGGTCGAGGCGGAGCTGACCTGCTGCACGCAAATTCTCTGGAATGTTGTCGCCAAGAATTTCAAACGCTTTACGAACCTTTTGGCTCGCCTCAACAGCAGCTTTTGCGCTTCTGCGCATATTAGCATCGTCAAAGTTTGCAAGACGATTTGCCTTACCTCGACTCTCCCCCTCTACGCGCTTGCCACTCCATTCGCGTGCAGTACGTTCAGCACCCATGAGGATAAGCATACGCTCAATGACATCTGGGTCGTGGAGCACGACTCGCACGGAACTATTGACTCGACGAGGTTTTACAGTGATACCAAGTCTACGAGCAGCGAGAATGAGGTCATTAACAGCTTCGGCAGAAGGGCATACGATTTCCATAAAACTGGATTTTCCAGGATCGCTCAAACGACCTTTTGCAAGGAATGCCCCGCGCCATGCTGATTTTACTTGTGCAATATTTCCTTGCATATGAACTGGCGAAATGCCAGGATTCTCGTGGCCGCGCTGGTCAAGTAAACCAGATTGAAGTGCGAGATTACGACCGTTTGACTGTACAAAGACAGTAAAGAATTCAATTATGCTTCCATTCGGCAAAGTTGTGGAGCCTGGCTGAAGTTTTGCATCATACTGCCACACTGTGCGCAATGCGTTTTGGAGCCATTGAGCAGCGGTCTTGCTCGTAAATTGGCTTGCTACTACAGGCACGCCTTTGACACGCTGAATGCCACCGCCAAAACGAAGCATAGTAGAAATCTGAGCTTGCTTTGCTAATGACGACTCATCAGCGATTGCAGCGAGTTCGTTCTTGACTTCGTCAAGCAGAGACACAATGCCCTCCTTGTAGGGTAGGTAGCGATTTATCCGAATGTTAGTGTAGCTAATGGCGTGGAATTTTTCTGCATACTTTCACAAGCGTTTAGCGAGGACATGCAAAAGTAATTTAAGAGCGGTGCATTCGTTCAAGCTCTCGTGCAGAGACGGTGACCGTCAGTCCGCGGGCTTTGAGCCGACGTGCCAATTCATGACTCATAGCAACCGAACGATGCTGTCCGCCGGTACATCCTACAGCAATAGTGACAAAGTGCTTGTCTTCTCGTGCGTATCCTTCAAGCGCAATGGACAAAGCTTTCTCATAGGCATCAAGAAACTCAGATGCCCCATCACTTGAGAGCACGTACTGACTTACCGCTTCATCCAATCCAGTAAGATTGCGCAGCTGCGGAACCCAATATGGGTTTGGTAAGAAGCGTACATCAAGGACGAAATCCGCGTCTGAAGGCACACCATGTTTAAACCCAAAGCTGAAAATATGAACATTGACGGTCTTCGGCCCGGTACCTACCAGTGACTCATAGAGCTGTGTGCTCAACTGGTGAATACTTGTCCGAGAGGTGTCAAGGATGACATCGGCTCGCTCTTTAAGAACCTTGAGGAGCTCACGTTCTTCGGTAATACCGTCAATAAGCCTACCGCCATTTTGCAATGGGTGAGGACGCCTGACTGATTCATAACGCTTGACAAGTACATCATCACTCGCATCGAGGAAAATGATACGAGTCTTAACTCCTAAATCTTCAAGATGAGCAAGAACTTGAGCCAAATCGTCAAAATATGAGCGTGACCGAACATCAATTACTGCCGCTAGCTTATGGACTTTTGAACCTGATGATGTCATCATATCGACGAGCGGTATAAGAAGCTTTGGAGGGAGGTTATCTACGACATACCAGCCAATATCTTCCACACTGTCCGCTGCTCTAGAGCGCCCTGCCCCAGACATACCGGTAATGAGCAAGACCTCAAAGTCTTGAGCTGTATCATCCTTATGATTGATAATTTTTGTGGAAGGTTCTGTGCTCATATCCATATTCCTTAGTTTATCTTAAACGTAGTTTTGTCACATGCCCTATCTCTACAATTGTTCGAAGAGCGCACTTTTCATAGCAGCGAACGCTTGACTTTCCACATCAGCTTCGGAATATTTCGTCATATATGCAATCTGAGCGATAGCTTGACGAAGAAGCATGTGCTCTCCCCCACACACCTGAGCTCCTCGTTGAGCGAGTACACTCATGAGTGCTGTAGGCCGAGGATCATAAATGACGTCAAGCATGGAAAGATGGTCTAACTTAATGTCATGCTCGTCAGCACATTCCAGTTCGTGTGCGAGTGTATCTGTAGCATGTGCAGTTACTGCGGAAACAGCAAAATTATGACGCGAAAATTCATTTATGGCGCTGTGCCACGGCATGATGGTGAAAGTCGATTGAGCATTCGCGTACGCATGCATTTTTGTGGCTATTGCTACTGCACTGTCATGATGAATAGCACATATGGTAAATCGGTGCACGCCAAGTTCAATGAGGGCGGCTATAGAGGATGTGGCAGTGCTTCCAGAACCGAGGATAAGCGCAGAAGTATGTGGCTTAGAAGTGTCTTCTACGCCAAATTCATCGCGGAATGTGAGTTTAATTCCATCAACATCAGTGTTGTATAAAGCAATATATGGCATGTTGGGATTATACGGATTAGGTTTATCCCAATCGAAGACAGCGGTATTTGCAACTTTAAGATGACGTACACGCTCGTCAGCGATTTCTCCGAACTCTAATGCTTTTTTCTTCAATGGCATTGTCATAGATACTCCGGCCCATTGAGGATTGAGCGAGGAGAAAAAGTCGTGAAGATCTTCTTGAGAAATTTCACGCTTGTCGTATTCCCAACCAGTTAAGCCTAATGCACGATATGCTGCATTATGCAGCACAGGTGAGAGTGAATGTTGAATAGGAGAACCAAGCACGGCCGCACGATGATACGTCATGGTGCTCATTATGCACTGTCTACGTGGACGAAATAGATGAATTTGACTCTTTCTGCTCAGTATGTAGAGCATGATAGAGGACCTCGGCTTTTGCCTGTCCTATACCATCAACTTGAAGAAAATCTTCGACGTGCGCATCACGCATCGCTCGCACAGAACCAAAATGTGATAACAGTTTCTTTTGGAAACGTGGTCCAATGCCTGGGATATCATCCAATGCTGACCGCAAAGCGCCTTTACGCCGTGTCTTGCGATGGTATGTAATGGCAAATCTATGAGATTCGTCACGTATACGTTGAAGCAAATACATTCCTTCTGACTGGCGCTTCAAAATGATGGGATAATCGTCATCGGGAACCCAGACCTCTTCCAACTTTTTCGCCAAACCACATACGGCAACATCTGTAACGCCACAGTCGGCAATGGCTCGCTGTGCAGCTTTCACCTGTGGCTGACCTCCATCAACGACGATAAGATTCGGTTTATATGCAAAGCGTCGACGGTTCGTATCTTGCTGAACGACAGAATCGGCTCCCACCCCATCTACATTTTTAAGTGCGCGGGAAGCCCGCTTAGCTCGCTTTTCGTCTTCAATACTCTCTCCGGTATCGCCGGAAATATTTCCGTGTTTAAAACGACGCGTAAGAGTCTCATAAATTGCCGAGGTATCGTCCAGTGCTCCCCTGCCGTCCTCTCCTTGTATCGCAAAATGACGATAAAAGTTTTTCTTCGCCATACCATCTTCGAACACCACCATAGATGCGACTTGGAACGCACCACCTGAAGCATTAGAAATGTCGTAACATTCAATACGCAATGGCGCTTTGTCAAGCATAAGCGCATCTGCAATATCGTTGAGGGCTTCCGAACGAGCTGCAAGGTCCGTCACGCGACTCATTTTTGATCGCTGTAAACTTTGCTGAGCGTTCGCTTGAGCACGATCAAGTAGTTTCTTCTTCTCTCCTCGCTCGGCGGTACGGATAGTGACGATGGATCCACGGATATTTGTGAGCCACTGTTCAAGCTCTTCGCGACGAGCTGGCTCAAATGGCACCAGAATTTCTCGCGGAACAGGTGAAATAGGTGATAGTAGGTCATTGCGTCCAGTCATATCTTCGCGATTACGACGTTCGCGTGTGGCTTGCGCACGGCTAACAGTGTCTGTTGCGGTCGCTTGCTGTGTGGGGGCTAAAGCGTTACGGCTTTGTGATACCACAATAGAAGAGTCAGAAGAAGCATCTGTATCGCGCTGAATATCGTCCAAATCGTTTTCCTCGACAGCTGTAGAATACACTTGTGTAATCAAATCTGCGAGGAGCTCGGAGTCACTAATATCTTCAACTCGTTCAACGCTCCAGCCACGTTCACCTCGAATGGTGCCAGAACGAACAAAGAAACTGTGAACACTTGCTTCCAGCTCATCTGTTGCCACGCCAATGATGTCTGCATCGACGTCGGAGGAAAATACAACGGCGTTTTGCTCTAAAACGGAATCGAGTGCCTGAATTTGATCGCGAAGTTTTGCAGCTTTTTCAAACTCAAGTTGAGAGCTTGCTTGCTTCATTTGATCTTCAAGCTGTTTCTTGAATGATGAACCTAAACGCCCGGTAAGGATTGCGACAAGTTGCTCACTCATACGACGGTGATCTTCAAGGGAAATCCATCCCACACATGGAGCAGCGCACTTGCCAATGTAACCCAGAAGACATGGACGTCCAGTTTGTTGAGCCTTTTTAAGAGTCGAAGCAGTACATGTGCGCACTGGGTAAGCATGGAGCATAGAATCAAGCGTCTGACGCATATTCCATACCTTTGCGTACGGGCCAAAATAGCGCGCCTTACGATTATTCTTCATACGCGTCACCCATACTCGAGGAATCTCTTCTTTTACAGAGATAGCGACGTAGGGGTACGTCTTATCATCACGGAAAACAACGTTAAAGCGCGGATCGAATTCCTTAATCCATGTATATTCAAGAGTCAGTGACTCCAGCTCTGTGCCTACCACTGTCCATTCAAGGCTGCGGGCGGTGAGAACCATGTTCTGCGTGCGAGGATGGAGACGGCTTAAAGGTTGAAAATAATTTGTCAGCCGGTTACGCAGATTTTTTGCTTTGCCGACATAAATCACACGCCCCTGCTCATCTCGCCACTTATACACACCAGGATTTGTAGGGATATCAGAAGTTTTTGGGCGAAAAAGGTCACGAGAGTCGCCAAGGAGTGGCGCACCATTCTTATTGACATTATTGCTACTATGCTCGCGTGTTTCGTGAGCATCATTCTTTGTTGAAACATCACGAGAATGCGAGGGGCGACCTCCTTGTGCAAAGGAATCAACCATTGTCTGAGCGGTTTTGCGCCATACTCCCGGCGAGTGCCGTTCGATCATGCCATTTCCCATAGAAAGCCCTTAAATTTTGCCACGCTGATTTACTGTGCCGACTGCGCACTAAGTATAGGTTTAAGGAATCTCCCAGTCCAACTTTGTGAATCTGCTGCGACAGCTTCAGGCGTTCCTTCTACCACGACAGTTCCACCTCCATCGCCACCTTCTGGTCCCATGTCAATAATCCAATCAGCACACTTAATAACATCAAGATTATGCTCGATAACGATAATGGTATTCCCCTTATCTACCAAACCTTGAAGCACAGTCATGAGCTTATTAACATCTTCGAAGTGTAGACCTGTAGTTGGTTCATCAAGAATATAGACGGTTTTACCTTCTGAACGTTTCTGCAGTTCGGTAGCGAGTTTTACACGCTGCGATTCACCGCCGGAAAGCGTTGGAGCTGGTTGACCGAGACGAATATATCCGAGACCTACGTCTACAAGAGTTTGAAGATAACGAGAAATAGCAGGATACGACTTGAAGAACTGAGCTGCCTCCTCTATCGGCATATCCAAGATGTCGGCCACGGATTTACCGTTGTACTTTACTTCCAATGTTTCACGGTTATAGCGTTTGCCATGACACACTTCGCAATCAACATACACATCTGGAAGGAAGTTCATTTCAATCTTGATAGTGCCGTCGCCATGACATGCCTCACAGCGTCCGCCTTTGACGTTGAAAGAGAATCGTCCCGGACCGTATCCTCGGACTTGAGCCTCAGGAGTCTTCGCAAGAAGATTACGAATCTTATCCCAGACACCAGTATAGGTTGCAGGATTTGAACGTGGCGTACGACCAATAGGGTTTTGATCGACGTGGATAACTTTCTTGACTTGATTGACGCCTTCGACACGGGTGTGCTTACCTGGTACGATACGCGCGCCGTTGAGCTTGTCGGCGAGCACTGGATAGAGAATGGAGTTTACTAGAGTAGACTTGCCAGAGCCAGAAACACCCGTGACAGCCGTTAGTACGCCTAACGGGAATTTGACGTTGATGTTCTTGAGATTATTTTCACGAGCGCCAATAACTTCAAGATTCTTCGTCTTGTACACGCGACGTCGAGATTGTGGTATTGCAATTTTCTTACGTCCAGAAATATACGCACCAGTAATGGAACGAGTTGCTTCTGTAATGCGATTTGCATGTCCAGAGAAGACAATCTCACCGCCATGTTCCCCTGCTCCCGGACCAATATCCACAAGCCAGTCAGCAGTCTTGATAGTGTCTTCGTCATGCTCCACAACAATCAATGTATTGCCCAAATCACGGAGATTATGTAAGGTACCGATTAAACGGTCATTATCGCGTTGATGAAGTCCAATAGATGGCTCATCGAGCACGTACATAACGCCGACAAGGCCTGAACCTATCTGCGTCGCTAAACGAATACGTTGAGCTTCGCCACCTGAAAGAGTGGCAGCCGCTCGTGAGAGTGTGAGATAGTTAAGACCCACATCGTTAAGAAAACCAAGACGTGCTCGAATCTCTTTCAGAATTTCTGCTGCAATCTGTGCCGCAGAGCCTTCAAGATGTAAGTTCTGCGCCCAAGCAAAAGATGCAGAAATTGGCATATCACATACATCGATAATGGATACATCTGCTACAGTGACCGCGAGAACTTCAGGTTTTAGTCGCTTTCCTTTGCACACTTGGCAAGGTACTTCACGCATGTAAGACTCGTAGTACTGCTTCATCATGTCAGAATCAGTTTCATCATGTTTACGCATCAATGTGCGTACTACTCCCTCGAAGCCTGATGTGTATTCACGCTGGCGCCCCCACCTGTTGCGGTAGGATACTTTTACCTTGAAATTATGACCATACATGATGGCTTCCTTGACACCTGCAGGGAGCTTTTTCCATGGAGTTTTCATATCGAAGCCAAGCTCATCTGCAAGTCCCTCAAGAAGGTGCTGGTAGTACTGTGCCTGAGTCTTCGATGCGTTCCACGGCTCGATGGCACCTTCAGATAGAGATTTATCTGGATCTGGAATGATGAGTTCAGGGTCAATTTCTAGCTTAAAACCAATTCCCGTACACTCAGGGCACGCACCGTAAGGAGCGTTGAAGGAGAAAGTACGTGGCTCAATCTCATCGAGCTCAAGCTCGTGACCATTGGGACAGCTACGGTTTTCAGAGAATGGTTTACGGCGTTGTGGATCGTTTTCATCCAAATCTACAAAGTCGGCGATGACTACTCCGTGAGCTAGGCGCAAAGCTGTTTCTACAGAATCAGTAAGTCTTTGGCGCATTCCATCTTTAATTGCTAGGCGGTCGATAACGACTTCAATAGTGTGTTTCTTGCTCTTTGCGAGCTTAATTTCAGAGTTGAGCTGAACAAGCTCGCCATCAATGATGGCACGCGCATAACCATCAGAGCGTAATGTTTCAATCATTTCTACGAATTCGCCTTTGCGTCCTTTCACTACAGGCGCTAAAAGTTGAAAACGTGTACGCTCAGGGCGAGCCATCAGAGAGTCCACTATCTGTTGTGGAGTTTGTTCCGTAACAAGTTCACCGCATACCGGACAGTGAGGTGTACCTGTGCGAGCATAGAGCAATCGTAAGTAGTCGTAGACTTCTGTGATAGTTCCCACCGTCGATCGAGGATTTCGATTTGTAGTCTTTTGGTCAATGGAGACGGCTGGGCTGAGTCCATCAATCATGTCGACGTCAGGCTTATCCATCTGTCCCAAGAATTGGCGAGCATAAGCAGACAGAGACTCCACATAACGACGTTGTCCCTCAGCGAACAATGTATCAAACGCGAGCGATGATTTGCCTGAACCCGAAAGACCCGTGAAGACAACCATTTTATTACGCGGAATCTCAAGATCTACATTCTTCAAATTGTGCTCACGAGCACCTTGAATGACAATCTTCTGATCTAGTGGTAGTGCGCTGAGGTCTTCAATGATAGTGTCTTGTGCCACGGAATTCTCCCTCCATAGTGTGGGTTACATTCTAGCGAGAAACACGAACAAATTTTCGAACACTTGTTCGTACGTTGCTTGACGGGGCTTTCTCCTACTATGGAACACAGTTTGTAGGTTGAGTAATCTGTTTTTCGTAAGGTTTTTCATGACTATTTCTGCTCAGGGTTTAGAGATTCGCATTGGTGCACGTCAGCTATTGGCACCAACTGATTTTCACGTGTCTGTTGGCGATCGAATCGGACTCGTTGGACGTAACGGTGCAGGTAAGACTACACTCACACGAGTGATTACCGGGGAAATGCTTCCCGCTGCCGGAAAAGTTTCATATTCAGGTAAGCTGGGCTACTTACCGCAAGATACGCACGTTGCTGACCCTGAGCAGAGTGCTCTGGACCGTATTATGTCTGCGCGTGACATTGCATCTATCGTATCTCGCTTACGCAAAGCAGAGCGGGACATGACAAACCCTGATCCAGATATTATGGAGAAGGCTATGAAACGTTACGACAAAGCGATGCAGGATTTCGAAAATGCAGACGGCTACTCTGCCCAGTCAGACGCGACAATTATGGCTGAAAGTTTAGGAATTTCACAGGAAGTGCTTCCCCGTCAGCTCGGCACACTCTCCGGAGGTCAGCGTCGTCGCATTGAACTTGCGCGAATACTTTTTTCTGATGCTGACACATTGATCCTTGACGAGCCAACGAACCATTTGGATGCAGATTCTATCGAGTGGCTGAAGAAATATCTGAAATCATATGAAGGTGGATTCCTTGTCATCTCCCATTCCACAGAACTTCTGGGTGAAACTGTAAATAAAGTATGGCATTTAGATGCTCAAAGAGCACAGATTGACATGTACTCTATGGGTTGGGCCGCATACCTGAAACAACGCGTTGTCGACGAAGAACGCCGCAGACGCGAGCGTGAGGTCGCACAGAAGAAGGCCGAGCGACTGATGAAGCAGGGTATTCGCCTTCATGCTAAAGCTACGAAGGCTGTCGCTGCGCAAAATATGATGCGTCGAGCAGAGAAACTTCTTGAAGGTACCGAGCCTGTGCACAAGAGAGAAAAAGTAGCAGATTTACGTTTCCCTACCCCTGCACCATGTGGTAAGACTCCTATCCAAGCACAAGAAATTTCTAAAGCTTTCGGTTCAAATATCGTTTTCGCTGGAATTGACTTGGCTATTGATAAAGGCTCACGCGTAGTTATCCTAGGATACAACGGTGCGGGTAAGACTACGACTTTACGTATCCTTGCGGGCGAAGAAACTCCTGACACTGGCGAAGTCGTGTACGGACACGGTGCAAAAATCGGTTACTTTGCTCAGGAACACGATACCTTGGATAATGATGCAACCTTGCTTGAGAATTTACAGCACGTAGCGCCCGAGCTGGATGATACTCAGGCGCGCACGATACTGGGATCATTCCTTTTCTCCGGCGATGATGTCAATAAACCAACTCGAGTCCTTTCCGGTGGTGAAAAGACTCGTCTCGCGCTCGCGACTCTCGTCACTTCTAAAGCTAATGTGCTCCTCCTCGATGAGCCTACCAACAATCTCGACCCTGCTTCGCGCGATGAGATTTTGGCTGCTATTTCTAAATATGAGGGTGCTATAGTTCTCGTTACTCATGACGAGGGCGCGGTACAGGCGTTGAATCCTGAACGTGTGCTTCTCCTCCCTGATGGCGATGAGGATTTGTGGAATGATTCCTATCTCGACCTCGTAGCCCTTGAGTAAAATCGTGATATACCACACGGTGGAGGTACTTCTATGACTTTGCTTCAGCTCCAATACATCGTCAAAATAGTTGAATGTGGCTCTATGAACGAGGCGTCGCACGCTCTCTATATTTCTCAGCCTGCATTGAGTTCTTCGGTAAAAGAGCTCGAGCGCGAAATGGGTATCGAAATTTTTACCCGCTCATCTCAGGGTATTGCCCTTACCGTCGATGGCGTAGAATTTCTTCAATATGCTCGCCAAATTTTAGATCAAGCCGAGCTTATGAATGAGCGTTATAAGCACACAAAGCCACGTAAACAGCTATGCCAGGTGTCTACCCAGCATTACATGTTTGCTGTCGAAGCATTTGTAGAAATGATTAACTCTTCAGATTCGGATGAGTACGAGTTCTCTATCCGTGAGGATCGTACTCGCGAGATTATTGACGCGGTGGCAAATATGCGCTCTGAAATTGGCATACTCTATATGTCAGATTTTAATAAGAACGTCATGAGCAAGCTTCTTCGCGAAAAGCATTTGGAATTTCATCCGCTGTTCAACGCAAACCTTCATGTCTTTATCTCTCGCCAGAATCCACTTGCACACCGTAAAAAGCTTACTCTTGATGATTTGAAACCTTACCCGTTCATCCAATTCGAGCAGGGCGAGGAGGGCAGTTTTTATTTCGCTGAAGAAGCGATGTGGCCTGACTACTCTCCTCAGCAGATTAATGTCACTGACCGTGCTACAAACTTAAACTTTATCGTCGGTCTCAATGGCTATACAATTTCTTCAGGTATTGATAATGAAGATCTCAACACGGAGAAAATCGTCACTGTGCCGCTTGATACCGATGCCAAGATGCTCATCGGGTGGATTACTAATGAACGCGCAAATCTTTCTCAGTCTGCGCAACGCTACCTTGAAAAACTCAAAGAGGTCGTACGCAACCACGGCTATGAGACGATTGAAGATTAGTGTGTAAATCTTCTCATCATCTCAAGTGCTGCCATGGTGCACGTGTGCTATGGATATGTTAAGAGAGAACGGAGAAACTACGCACCGTACTGTGCGAAATACTCCTTGATATGTGTATCGAGTTCAGCGCTAATCAGGGCAGAACCATCGTCAGCCTTCATAGAGCGTGCTGCATCAATGATGTCATGGATATTTGCGATTACGAATACGGGGAAACCGAATTCCTCCTCGATAGCCTGAACCGCAGACTTATCGGAGTCTTTAGTCTTCTCCATACGATCCACAGAAAGAACCAAACCAACGATTTCTACATTTGCGGCAGCCTTGAGCTTCGGGATAACTTCGCGTACAGCAGTTCCAGCGGTCATCACGTCATCTACAAGTACGACTTTCATACCGTCGATGAGCTGAGTGCCCACGAACATGCCGCCATCGCCGTGGTCTTTTTTCTCCTTGCGATCAAAGGTATAGCCCACAGGCTTGCCTAAGTCTGTGCTCAAAGCCATCGAGGTAGTAACGGCTAACGGGATTCCCTTATAAGCAGGCCCAAAAACGGTGTCAAAATCGCCGATTTTTCCGAGCCTAAGAGCCTGCTCAATAGTTGCAGCGTAGTACTTGCCAAGTTCAGCGATACGTTGTCCATCGTTAAAAGAGCCAGCATTAATGAAATAAGGTGACTGGCGACCCGACTTCAGAGTAAAGCTACCAAATTTGAGAGCTCCGCACTCAAGCAAAAACTGAGTAAATTCTTCTGTCATTGACATGTGCATTCCTTACTTCTTTACTTACTTCGTTACTTTTCTTCCGCGGTAATTTCAATCCAATTTTTGCCGCTACGCAGTGCCGTAGCAAGTTCTGGACGCTCATCAAGCAATGATTCCAACTCCACTGCTATACGTACTGGGGCTGCAGGGTCAATCAAGGCAGCAGAGCCAACTTCTACGGCGTTAGCGCCAGCATAGAGAAACTCTAACGCATCCTCCCCTGTCATCGTGCCCCCCATAGCAATAATAGGGAAATGCGGGAATGCTTGGCGTACTTTGTAGACCAAAGCTACGGCCATAGGATGCACAGCTGGACCAGATACGCCACCGGTCACATTTGCCAAGATAGGCTTACCTGTACGGGTATCGATACGCATACCAACGAAGGTATTGATCATAGAGATGGCATCTGCTCCGTTTTCGATAGCAGCACGTGCTATCGAGACGATATCAGTCACATTCGGAGTGAGCTTAACGATAAGCGGCTTGTCTGTCAATGGGCGTAGTCGTTTCATAAGACGTGCCAGAGCTACAGGATCGGATCCTACTGAAGTGCCTGATGCTACATTGGGGCAGCTGACATTGATTTCGAGCATATCGGCCTGCGATTGTGCAAGTTTTTCGACGACCTGTGCATAATCGTCATCGCTGTGACCAGCGACGTTGGATACGACCGTTGCCCCCATTGCTTTCAAACGGGGAAGATCATCTTCGAGATAGTGATCCACACCAGGATTTTGCAAACCGACTGAGTTTACTGTGCCCGCAGGAGTTTCAGCAGTGCGAGGGGCAGGATTACCGCTCCATGGCACAGGTGAAACGCCTTTTGTAGAGACTGCACCTATCGTCGCAGGATTGTAAAAGACCGAGCACGCTTCGAAATTATACGTGCCAGATGCTGCTCCAATCGGACTCTTCCATGGCACTCCTGCCACGATGGTGCTATGCTTAAATTCATATGGCTTCGTAGAATCAAACATTACTTCCATCCCAACTCTTCGCGGGTGAATACTGGACCGTCATGGCACACTTTCTTATAACCATCGATTGTAGGCGTAACACACACAACACACGTACCGTAGCCGCATCCCATACGTTCTTCCAAACTCAGCTGAGTCGTCATGTTATAGCATGTAGACCAGCTTGCAACTGCTTTCATCATAGGAAGAGGTCCACAGCTTAAAATCGTTACATCGGAAAAATCAGTATCGTTTCCCTGCTCATTTTTCCAATTCTCAAGGAGATTGATAACGTTTCCATGGGCATTGTCAATGGTGCGTACGCCACCGCAGTAATGATCAATGAAAACATTGGCAAACTGCTCATCACGGTAACCGAATAGCGCAGTAGCTTGTGCATCGTCGCGAGCTGAAAGTTCCTGAGCTGCGCGAAGAATTGGTGGAATACCAAGCCCACCAGCTATGAGAAGATAGCGTCCTGAGTGTGTCAAATCAAACGGCTTACCGAGTGGCCCCAAAATGTCGATAGAGTCCCCTGCTTTCATATCACGGAATTCGGCAGTCCCCTTGCCTACAACGGCGAAAATGAAGGTGACTTCGTCGCCACTCACTTCCGCTACACCAAATGGACGAGGTGATAGGTGCTGACTGTTTTTACTATACAGATTTGCGAATTGTCCTGCGTGAGCATGCGCCGCTATATACTCATCGCGAACGGTCAAGCGGACGATATCTGGTGTCAGCAAAGTATGCTCAGTAATGAGAACTGTGCGACGGCTTGGCATATAAACCCTGCCATCAGGATTCGTCTTCAAAAATGTGGCGGTAGTCATGATATCCTTTCTCACACAATTATCGCTTATTGAGCAATCGCCTGTGAAATGTCGTCTTTCATTGCGAGCGCTGCCTTTCTCGCAGAGCGCGCTACGAAGGCTAAAGCATCTTCACGAGTAGCGAACTCGGGTATTTCAGCTGCCTTTTTCCATGCTCCTATGATGCCACGCGATGAATTCACTAATGCACCGAGACCATTGCTATCAAAGAGTCCTGCAAGATCTGCGCCAGTGCCGCCTTGGGCGCCGTAGCCGGGTACGAGGAAGAAAGTATGCGGCATAAGCTTTCGTAGTTTTGTCCCCTCTACTGGGTGAGTCGCACCGACAACTGCGCCTACATGTGAATATCCGGTTTCTTTGTCACGGGTCGATTCTCCCCATTCCTCAAGAAGACCGGCTACATGTTCGGCGACTGTTTCATGAGGAATGCTACCGTCTATGACGAGGTCTTGAAGCTCTGAACTACTTGGATTAGACGTTTTTGCAAGAACAAAGATATCCTTATTCGTTGCAACCGCTGCAGTGACAAATGGCGCAATACCGTCAGAGCCGAGATAGGGATTCACGGTTACTGCATCCTCATGCCATACATCGAAACGTGGCATTCCCTCTATCTGCGGAGTTCCGCACAGGTGAGAAGCGTAAGATGCCGCTGTGGAACCGATATCTCCGCGTTTGATGTCAGCGAGAACATAGAGACCACGAGACTGAGCGTATTCATTGGTTTTTATAAAAGTTTCGATTCCTGCTATGCCTAATGCTTCGTACATAGCAATCTGCGGCTTTACTGCTGGGATAATATCGTAAAGCGCATCAATAACGGCAGTGTTGAATGCAAAATAAGCATCCGCCACATCGCGAGGAGTTTGCGCCCCCTCGAGGAGAATGCTTGGAAGCAGTTCTGGTCTAGGGTCGAGTCCTATAACACTGGGATTTCCAGTCCGCTGTATCGCGTTGATAAGTACACGCATATATCCTTTATCCTTTAGCTCTTCTTCAACATGAACTTTGATTCGTATTCATAAATTTATATTCATATGAATAATCTGTGTCAGCGGACGTCGGGAGTACTGGCTAGGTGAGCATAGTCATTAAAACGTTGGAAAGTAGTCGTGGCATTGCATATAGTAGCTACTACCCTTCCTGTGACATTCCACCCATTAAATGGTGTATTACGAGCCTTTGATACAAAATTCGATGCATCGATAGTCCACTGTTCATGTGGCGCGAGGATGACGACATCAGGGTGAGGCCTAGAGTCTGATGTCACAGAAAGATGCGAGGTCGCAAGTTTCTTTATTTCAGGAGAAGAAAAATCTATCTCTCCATGATGAGATGCGGCGTACGCAGATATATCGAAAACTTCGGCGCCCATGAGTTTATTTGGCTCTACACTCATCAGTTCAATGAGTCTTTCATCATCAATATAGCCGGTCTCTACGAGTGTTTGACGTACGACAGGATAGGCTGTCTCGAGTCCAATGATGCCATTTGGGGCAGTGAGCATGGCGTCGAGTGCACCATTGCCTTTTTCTTCTGTTGTGTGAGGTGCATGATCTGTCGCAATCATGTCTACTGTACCGTCACAAATAGCTTCTAATGTAGCGAGCCTGTCGTTTTCGCTTCGCAGTGGCGGATTCATTTTTGCGTAAGTGCCGTACTTAGCAACTGCAGAATCGTTGAGAGCCATATAGTGTGGCGCAGTTTCACAAGTCACTGGGACACCTTCAGCTTTTGCTGCGCGGATAGCGTCAAAAGCAGCGGCAGTGGAGACATGTTGGAGATGCAGATGGACGCCCGTTGTGCGAGCTTTCTTAATATCTCTCTCGACGATACGTAATTCTGTCTCAGCTGGAATTCCCGGTAGACCAAGCTTGCGAGAAATATCGCCTTCATTCATCACGCCTGTGTCATGGTGTTCACAATGATCTATAAAAGGAATATCCGCTTCAAGAGCATTCTGGATGACAGTGTCTAAAGTTACATCGCTGACGGCACTACCATCATCAGAAATGGCGATGACTGGATGCTCAAAGTGAGAAGAGCCGTCCGCTAGGGTATGTTTCCAATCATTGATATCACTTGCTTCGATGCCGCTACGATCTTTTGACGCGCTTACGCAGAGAGAATACCTTACAGGAAGACCAGTTCGATGCTCTAAATCCTCAAGAGCATTTGCCCCGTTAGTACTCTGTCCATCCATTGCAGGAATTGTATTTGGCATGATGAGCACATTCGTATATCCGCCAGCTGCCGCGGCGGCGCATCCCGTTGCCATTGTCTCTTTATCTGTCTGACCGGGATCTCGGAAATGCACGTGGGGGTCAGCAAGTCCAGGTGCAATAATCCATGAACTCGCATCAATAATGCGGATATAATCCAGCTGCTCTGCTGATGTATGAGATGAATTGACAGCAGAGTCGTCTAAGCCATCGGGCAATCGTACTGTAATTTGCTCTCCGGTGTTCCATATACGAATACCTTGAAGAATTGTGGTCATAGTATGTCCTTACAGCTGAGCTTCTTCATCACAATAATCACAACGGTACTGCACACCACGTTCATCGTCGTGCGAGCGCACCATGTGGAATTGCTGCTTAAGACCACGTTCTACTGTGGTCACACAACGAGGATTCACACAAGTAATGACATTCGTTACGTGTTCAGGCAGCTGGGGCGTCGTCTTAGATACGATAGAACCATTGCGTACAATATTTACCGTCGCACCAGGGGCAACAAGAGCAAGCACATTCAAATCAATTTCGATTTCACTCTCAATTTTGACGATATCTTTCGTTCCTAAAGTGTGAGAGTCGGTATTCATGATAAGAGCAAGACGGGTGTGACGAGGATCAATTCCCAAAAGTTTCAAGGCTTTGAGCGCATGCCCTGCTGGTACGTGGTCGATGATGATGCCATCTGTAATACTTGTGACCTGCATTATGCTAAGACCTCCTCATTGCGTGATTCAGCGTATCCTGGAAGTTCATCGCCGAGCACGGAGCTTTCGAGTGCCATGCGTACAAGCATTCCATTTTTGACTTGCTCGAAGTATGCCGCTCGTGGATCATTGTCGATATCGAAAGCTATCTCATTTACGCGTGGCAGTGGGTGAAGCACTGCAAGATTTTCTTTGCCCATATCGAGCTTTTCCTGATCTAAAATGTAGACGTCACGCAGACGCAAGTAGTCATCTTCGTTAAAGAAACGCTCCTGCTGTACACGGGTCATATAGAGGACGTCAAGATCACCGATAACTTCCGTCATGTCACATACCTCAATGTATGAGCACGTTGGAGAGTCATTGATACGATCAAGCACATATTGTGGCGTCTTTAACTCATGCGGGGATATTAAGACAAAATTCACATTGCCGAAACGGCACAAGGTCTCAATAAGAGAATGGACCGTACGTCCGAAGGTCAAATCTCCGCATAGGCCTACGGTCAAATGCGTGATACGACCGAAACGGCTATAAATCGTCGCCAAATCAGCGAGAGTCTGTGTCGGATGCATATGTCCACCATCACCAGCATTGATGACAGGTACTGACCCAGCATGAGAAGCAACAAGTGCAGCGCCTTCTTTAGGATGGCGCATCGCGACGACATCGACATAGTTTGACACAGTTTTCATCGTATCGGCTATAGTTTCTCCCTTAGAAGCTGACGATTGATTCGCTCCAGCGAAGCCAATGACCTGACCTCCTAGGCGTAACATTGCCGTCTCGAAACTCAGGCGTGTACGGGTAGATGGTTCATAAAATAAAGTGGCTAACACACGTCCGTCACATGTGTGAGCCACTTGCTTACGATGGGAGTCAATATATCGTGCTTTACCAAGCAAATCTTGAATCTGGGAAATCTCTAAATCATCAAGAGTAACAACACTTTTGCCGACAAGTGGCGCTGTTGTATGTGCAGACATTCGCACGCCTTCCTAAATCACATGTGACGAAGGACACTGCTATTGCTGTGACCTTTTTCAGACTAAAGCAAATTTGCGACATCACAGATGTAAGTGTGGCGGATATTCTCTTATTATGGAAAGTATTGTTCACACTGTAGCTTACAGACAGAGAGAGTGAGCTCGTTATGGGATCTTTGCTACTCATCCTTGAAATTGGCGTTGCGGTCATTATCTCTTCGCTTTTAAGCCCCTATATTCCGCGTGTGTCGATGCCTCTCGTCCAAATAGTTCTAGGCGTTGTATGGTTCTTTACACCGGGACTGCCTTTGCTGAACATCGACTCTGATTTATTCCTCATTCTTTTCATCGCTCCTCTGCTCTTTTTTGAGGCTCTTCACCTTTCTCGCTCAGGGATGAAACGCACGCTGTACCTAAGTATCTCTTTAGCCGTTGGACTTGTGCTTTTATCGGTATTCATCACAGGAGTATCCGTTCACCTTCTCTTCTCAGCGATTCCTCTTGCAGCAGGATTTTTGCTCGGAGCGGCACTGGGGCCGACAGATGCAGTATCTGTCGCGCAGCTCGGTAATGAAGCAAAACTCACTCAGCGGCAAATGAATGTTCTCTCTACAGAAAGTCTCTTTAATGATGCTGCATCGATTGTGAGCTTTCAATTTGCTCTGACAGCACTCTTAACCGGCTACTTCTCGCCACGCCAGTTTACACTTAATGTCCTTTATAGTTTCATTGGAGCGGCTCTTATCGGCGCTCTTATGGGATTTATCCTTAACAAACTCATCATGTGGCTTCGTAGGGCACGGCTCGAAACAACGACAAACCGCATCCTCATCGAGCTCGTCTTCCCCTTCGCCGTCTACTGGCTTGGAGAAGAATTGCATGTCTCAGGTGTTATTGCAGTCGTCATGGCGGGCATTATGGCGGTATATCATCGCATTGGAGTTGGTGAAGATCTTGCAGAAGTTAATCGAGTATCGAGCGCAGTTTGGGATGTTTTTACTTTCGTTCTCAACGGTTCTGTATTTGTCCTTCTTGGGATTGAGCTTCCACTCGCGATGAAAAGCAGTATTATCAATCCACGCATTAACATTTGGGTAGCTATAGGACTCGCCGTGCTCCTGACCTTAATGTTGCTCCTCGTACGTTTCTTGTGGATTAGCGCAATGCTGCGTGTAGCAAAGGCAGAAGACACGGGGTTACGTCGAAAGATGACGCCAGAGCGCTGGCATTCGGCAGCAGTCATGACCTTCGGCGGTGCCAAAGGAACCATCTCGCTCGTGCTTGCTTTCAGTATTCCTTCTCAAGTCGACACCATGACAAACTACCCCGTGCGAACTGCTCTGCTTTTTATCGCCGCATTCTATACTCTCATCTCACTTCTCTTAGCGAATATTGTGGTTCCGATTCTCTCTCCGAAGCAGGGAGATAAAGACGGACATAAGTTCGCGCTCGCAAACTTGGAGATGCTCAACCGTACTTTAGTTGCTATCTCACGTATGGATAATCCTCAGCAGCATTTTGCTGTTGAAGCTGTTATGCGTTCATACAATTCACGTATAGCGCGTCAGCGAGGTAATGTCATGTCTCCTGAAGAAATGGCTGCTCTGCATGATGCTCGCCTTGAAATTCGCCAATGGCAATCACTATGGTTACAAAATTATATGCGTAATCATCTCGACTGCACTGATGCATGTCAGCGCCTCTTAGCCCCTATCGAGTACTCCTTAACTTTCAACGAATCAAATTGGCGCAATCGCCTTCGCACGCGTTTATACTTTATTCGCTTAAAGATGACAATTTGGGTTCGTTCAGTCCGCGCAACTATCCGATTTATGTGGAATAGAACAGTAGAAGCAACGACAGGCAGTGAGGATATTGACTATCGCCGCTCTCTTGTGACGAGTATCCAGATTCACATGTTGCAAGATGCGATTCATCATGAATTTACGCTTATTAATTATCGGCAAGTTCCGCCAGTCATCGGTTCGACTATTATCGGCGAGCTGAGGACCTTTCTGCGCGGTCTGCAAGCACCGCACATGGCAAATCCTTATATTTCTTCCCCAGAGCAGGTACCCGTCCAATTTAACGACGTCTTAGCGCAAGCGTACTCCATTGAGCTCGAAACTATACGAAAAATGGCTGAGGCGAACGAAATTACGCACGACCAAGCACGCCGTATGCGACACAACGTCTTTATCATGCAGTCTGACTCTGTGCAGTAATGGCACAGCATCCTCTATTACGGGTTATGCCACGTGCGACGCCTGTCGTCCATAGAAAAGGCGATTTGTCACATCCCGGCACTTGCGCATCGCTGACAAGACTTCATCCATAAACTGCTGTCCGCGATGTGCACCAAAGCCTAGGCAGGCGGATAATCCTCCCATATCAAAAGAATCATCTGGAATGATATCTGCCTGACGTGTACGACCGTTCCACAAGAAATTTGCATTGCGCATGTCAGTACACAACGTCCAGCAGTGCTGCAACGTCGTGGCGTCGTCAGGAGAAATTGCACCATGAGATTTAAGTGCATCAAGCGCATCTAATGTACGAGTAGTGCGAACGTCCTCCCATTCATGAGCATGCTCAAGTTGGAGCAGCTGGATAGTCCACTCAACATCAGATAGACCTCCACGACCAAGTTTGATATGCCGGTCATAGCGCACGCCACGTGGGAGTCGCTCTGCTTCCATACGAGCCTTGAGTCTTTGTATGCTGTGGATGTCATCTTCACTCATTTTCTGAGACGAATAGCGAATTGGATTGATTACTTCAGCTATAAATCTTTCTCCCAACTTCGCATCGCCGGCCGCATATCGCGCACGTAAAAGTGCTTGTTTTTCCCATGTTTCAGCCCATGAAGAATAATATTCACGATAGGACTGCACAGAACGGACAAGAGGACCATTCTTCCCCTCTGGCCGCAAATCCATATCAATGTCAAGTTGCTGCTCTGTGCCCGCTAATCCTGTCAGTACAGAGCGAAGCAGTTCAGCTTGCCGCTGAGCAAAGTTTCGTGCGTTGACGTCATCGACACCTTGTGCAGCCTCATACACCACCATGAGATCCGCATCAGAAGAGAAATTGACCTCTTGTCCGCCGTATCTCCCCATAGCAATCACTGCCATGTGCACAGGAGCGTTTTGAGGCGAGTCTATACCATCATCAGTGCATAATTTGGCTGTAGCCCAAGTAAGCGCGGTGTCAATAAGCACGTCGTATACTCGTGTCATAGCAGTCAGTGCCTCCTGTGAGGACACAACTGAGCTCATCCACCCGAGCCCTATACGTTCAATCTCGCGACGGCGCAATGCTCTCAGCAGAGTTGCAAACTCAACTTGAGCGTGAGGGAATCGGTGTAAGAGCACGTTCGCACGTGTATGAAGTGATTCAAGACTTCGTGGTTGAAGCGAATCATCATCGCCAAGCCATGTCGTAGATTCTGAGGATTTCAGTAAAGCATCTCCCAAGAAACGTGAATTTGATAAGACATGACACATACGTTGCAAGGCTGTCGGCGAATCCCTCAAAAAACCAAGGTAAGGCCCCGAACCGCCGAACGCTTCTACCCATCTGCGCCACATCATAAGTCCCATATCAGGATTTTGGCCGTTACCTAGCCACAGTAAAATCGTTGGAAGCAAAATACGATTGATGCGGCTTGAACGACTCACGCCAGCAGTGAGCTGGTGAACATGTCGCATAGCGGTATCTGGGTCTGCAAAGCCCACGGATTCGAAACGCTCGCGTGTAGCTTTCTCCGATAATGTTATGACGTCGTCAGAAAGTTGAGACAGATTTGGCAGCATCGGACGATAGTAGATGTCCATATGCAGCTGACGCACTTGTACACGCACATCATCGAAATGGTTGACAAGCTGCGCTGGTGTCATATGAACTGCACGTGCCAACCGACGTATATCGCGATTGCTTTCTACATCAAGGTCAGTGACACGTTGCGCGTGAGAAAAGGTGTCACGAGCAGAAGTAGAAATTTTAGGGAATAAATGTGTTCGACGCATATTCCACAACTGTTGACGATGCTCGAGTACACGGAGGAAACGGTAGTCTTCAGACAAGTCGCGAGCTTGGCTACGGCTGACGTATCCACCTTGTGATAAAAGGGCGAGCGAGTCTAGCGTAGACTTGGTGCGTAGAGTCTCATCGGTCCGTCCGTGAACGAGTTGGAGCATCTGGACAGTAAATTCGACGTCTCTTAATCCTCCTTTTCCAAGCTTTATTTCGCGATCTTTCTGGTCGAGAGGAATCAAGTCTTCTACACGCTTACGCATAGAACGGCAGTCATAGACAAAATTTTTGCGTGAAGATGCCGACCAGATAAGCGGCGTAATGAGGTTGAGAAAGTCGTGTGCCACATCAGCATCTCCCGCTACAAAGCGTGCCTTGAGAAGTGCTTGGAATTCCCAATTTTCCGCCCAATGTGCATAGTATGATGCATACGACTCTACTGTTCGCACCAGAGGACCAGCTTTACCCTCCGGACGAAGCGCAGTGTCAATTTCCCACAATGGCGCAAGAGTAACGTCTGGAAGAATTGCGCTACACACAGATTGTAAGGTTGAGGCGACGTGGGAGCCTATCTGTGTGAGGTCGCCAGTAAAATCTGGAGTCTTATCGACGACGTATACGAGGTCAACGTCAGAGATATAGTTAATTTCCTGAGCGCCAAGTTTACCCATGCCAAAAATCGCAAACTTAACAGTCGTACCGCTATCAACTGTATTTTGTGCAATTTCAAGTGCTTTACGAAGTGCCGTGTCGATGAGCGTACTTAAACGTTGAGAAATGTGAGGTTGAACGTCTAAAGGATTATCTGACGTGACGTCATCACCAACGATATGAAGAAGATTTTTCCAGTACCACAGCCGCAGCTCATAAACTTGTTTTTCAAACGTTAGAGAATGCGTGTCGCTGTTAGCTATCTCATCGTTGTGGACATCGTCTCCACGCAGGGCGTCAGGAAGAAGCTGCATATCGGCACATATCATACGTCCAAGTCTGTCGGAAGAACCGCAAATGGATAAAAGTCGTGAAATCTCAGATGGCAAAGCATCATAGAAGAGCTTGCACAACGAAATAGCAGTTTTACCGTTTGATTCACTCAAATTTCTTGCGATATCAGCGACATGCCACACTGCAGTGTCCGGATCGTCGACTTTCTTACACGCGTTGAGGACGTCATCGAGTGTCCACGAAGAAGTGCATCCTTGACCGAGCACAGCTGTTCTCAAGTCGTCTAGTGCTTTTAAATCTTTCATCGCCTGTTCTGCGGAATTAAACCCGATACGTATCAGCGATGAAGAGGTCAAGGAAAACTCAGCCATAATTAATCACAGTCCTTCACAGTCACAACTGCAAGCACGTCTGCTTCATGCAAGTCCCACTGGTTAAAAGGCTTATGAGCAGCAAGGATGACACATGATGCAGGAGATAATCCTAGCTGTAGCATGTCGAAAGCTGAATCTTGTGCATTGGCATGTGACCACCACTGAGCAGCTTCGCTCATTGTCGGCTCATGTCCCACAATCATGACTATTTTTTTCTTTTTCTTCAGGTTGCTGAAAATCTGGGAAACCTCCGACATACCATCAGTGTAGAGTCTCTTGTGATATGTGACTTCTGGTTTATCCCCGAAAATTTTAAGAAGGCGGTCAGCCGTTTGCCTCGCACGCTTTGCACCCGATACCGCAAGAACGTCTGGAACCATGCCCATCCCATCGAGCGCTTTAGCTACTTTCTTCGCCTGCTTGCGACCCTTGTCAGTGAGCTCACGATGTTCGTCATCATCAGCATTTTTCTCAGTCTTCGCATGGCGCATGAGTATAAGTACGTACTCATACTTTCGCGCTACTTTGGCAACTTTTGTTAGGTTCACAGACATGGTTCTATCCTACCAGCGTGCGTATTTGCGTATCTAAATCGCGTAAGACCTTACGCAATTTCTTATCTGACATATCGCGCAGTTCAAGCTCGGAAACATTAATCCCTGCTTCATCAATATCTGTAGTCGTATCTTTATTAGGTCTGTCGCGTTTTTTCAGTGCGGTAAATCCGTCTGCCATAGCGCGAGCGAATACCAAAAATCCTGTGTGCCCAATCATGGAATGCTCAGGACGCACTGCAAGCCCATCCACTTTCCAATTTCGCTCTAAGCTCTCCTGCACATGTGGCACAGTCCATTGTCCAGACTGTTCAAGATGCTCGACGAGCCTGCTGAGCTGTGTGGTCGTCGTTACATAGCATGTGAGAACTCCACCTGGAGCAATGAGACGGTGCACTTCATCGACACGGTTCCACGGATCAAGCTGGTCAAGCACGATCCGGTCAAAGTAATTATCCTGAAGCTGCGGTGCTTGAGAATCAAAATCTCCCGCAATGATGCGCCACCATTGCGGGCGTTCACCATAAAAAAGAGTAGCATTTGCTTCACAAATACGTGCAAAGTCGGAGCGCATCTCAATAGTCGTGAGCTCTCCGCTCTCCCCCACGGCCTCTAAAAGGTGAATCCCCATAGCGCCAGAGCCGCCACCGGACTCGAGCACTCGCATACCCGGACGAATATCTCCCAGCTCGATAACGGTTGCGATGTCTTTAGGATACATAATCTGCGCACCACGAGGCATGGAGAGCACATAGTCAGCCAAACGAGGTCGTAACACTGTATACTGCCAACCACCAATGCGTCGGCTGGATTTCCACGGCTTACCTGGACGGTGTGAGCTATCTACATCTTTGCGCGATGTGCCTGCTATAGTTTCAATGACTCGACCTTCAGATTGGCCAATAATTGAGTCATGAAGTATCTGGCCATGCTGAGTATCTGTAGATCCGCCTGACACGAGCTGAAAAGTTAGCATATGTCCTTTACGGTCTGTCAGCTGTACTTTTTCACCTGCAGTTAGTGGTCCACGCTTGATGCTCATAGGAGATATTGTAGCGAAAAGAATAAATAAGTAATTAGTTTTGCCTCTGATAAGACTTTTCTATCACAGAGAAAAATTACCATTTATAACAGTCCGCATTCTTTATACCCCTTTTCGATGCATCCAGACTTGTACTCCATATACTTATCTATGTCATCAGGATAAAGCGCCGCTGCTTTCTCCTTTACTTGCGAATACTCGAGGATAAAAGCAGGATGACCGCGCAGATAATCCCTAAAGGTAATATGTCTCAGTAATTCCTCGGAGTCTTGAGGGCATACATATAAATGATGCGTCATTAAATCATTTTTATTATTGTAGGAGAAAGCTTCTCTGCCTTGAATGCCCAAATTTCCCTCATACTTATACCCTCTCTCTTCAAGTAGTTGCTTCATCAGTGTAAATTTATCATTGCGAATGACAATGTCGAGATCAATAATCGGTTTCGCTGATAGCCCTTCCACTGATGTGCTACCGACATGTTCAATAGTGATTGAATTGAGAATAATCTCGTCTCCCAATGAGTCCACAATCTTTAAGAATTCCTCTTTCCACCTCGGATTCCATTTTTCAACTACAACTTTGAGTGTTTTCATCAATTATTTGTCTCCATCAATTACGCGAACTTATCCCTTGTTATATTAATGTTCTATTGATTGCGGAAAGAATCCATTTCAAAATCACATAGTAAGATGTCCGTCAAAAAATAAACTGCCCCGCAACCCATAGGAACTATTATTCATAGTCCAAAGATTACGGAGCAGTTCATAACAATATGCGCTTTACCTCACAATCATCGCAGCACCTTTATTTAGTTATCCTCGTTCTTACCAGCGAATTGCGAATTGTAGAGGTTAGCATACGCGCCTCCAAGAGCGAGCAACTCATCGTGGTTACCTTGTTCAACGATATTTCCATGGTTAACAACCAAGATGATGTCTGCATCACGGATAGTGGATAAGCGATGAGCAATGACGAATGCTGTACGACCAGTGCGCAGAGTATTCATCGCATGCTGAACCTTCATCTCCGTGCGAGTATCCACCGAACTGGTAGCCTCATCCAAAATCAAGATATCTGGATCAGACAAGTAAGCGCGGCAAATAGTGAGAAGTTGCTTCTCACCTTGCGACATCTCTGTAGTGTCGTCATCCAAGACGGTGTCATATCCGTGTGGCAGACGTCGCACAAACTCATCGACGTGAGTCGCTTTTGCTGCTTCGAGCATACGCTCTTCGCTGATGTGAGACTTATCGTGAACGCCGTAGAAGAGGTTATCCCGAATAGTGCCTTCAAACAGCCACGTATCCTGAAGAACCATGCCGAAGTGACTGCGCAAATCCTGACGCGTGAGTTCAGAAACATCAACGCCATCAAGGCGAATGTGACCGTCGTTAATCTCATAGAAGCGCATAAGCAAGTTCACCAAAGTTGTCTTACCCGCGCCCGTTGGGCCAACGATAGCGATGGTCTGACCTGGCTTAGCTTCCATAGACAAATCAGTGATAAGTGGCTTGTCTGGGACATAAGAGAACTTCACATGGTCGAACTCGACATGACCCTGAACGCCACCTCTGTCGGTAACACGAGAAGCAAGAGTTGGAGTGTTCTTATCCTCTTGTTTTTCTTCTTCCTCATCAAGGAATTCAAAGATGCGTTGTGCAGATGCAAGGGCAGACTGCAAGGTTGAGCCCATCGTAGCTAACTGACCGAGAGGCTGTGTGGACTGTCGGGAGTACTGAGAGAACGCCTGCAAATCTCCCAAGGTAATCTGACCGTTAATCACACGCAAACCACCAAAGATAGCCACAATAACGAAAGAAACATTCCCGGCGAAAGTTGTTAGCGGATTCATCATCGACGATAAGAATGATGCTCCCCAGCTTGCTTTATAGAGGCTCTCGTTGTATTCATCAAACTGCTTCTCAACGAATGCTTCTTGACCATACGCACGTACAATCATGTGCCCTGAGAACATTTCTTCTACGTGAGAATTGACCTTACCTGTATTCTCCCACTGCTTGACGAATTGAGGCTGTGTCAGTTTCAAAATCCCACCCACAATGATAAGGAGCACAGGAATAACAATCATTGCAATCAAGGTCAACATTGGAGAAATAGAAATCATCATGCCAACAGTTGCTATGAACTGGAAAACAGAGAAGAAGAACTCTGCAAGCATCTGCTGCAAGGACTGCTGAATATTGTCGACATCATTCGTGGTGCGGCTCATCACTTCACCGCGTGGCACGCGGTCAAAGTAGCTCAGCGGCAATCTGTCAATCTTTGTTTCGATTTCATCGCGCATTCGATAAACGGTACGAGACGTAATACCTGCCATGACAAAAGTTTGAAGATAGCGGAAGGCCATAGCGACGACGTAGATACCCACGGTCATGAGCATAATCTTGAGGAACGCATTCCAATCGACTCCAACGCCAACTTTGACGTTATAGTTGGACACCATGGATGCTACCTTGTCTTGTCCTGCTTTCTTCATCATGTCTACGACTTGCTCAGTAGTGACACCATCAGACAAATGCATCTTTGTAGCAAGATTGCCCAAAAGCTTGCCTAAAATACCCGTGAAGAGTACATCGGTACCTCGTGCCATGACTTTAGGAGCAACGACGAGTAGCGCTACGCCGATAAGTCCCGAAAGAATCATGACTATCATCTGCCATGTATCACGCATAAGGTACCCAATGAGACGTGCAAGCGTATGACGACGGCTTCCCTTCTTTGCTATTGGTCTTGCCGTCGGAGAAGTGTGATTTTCTGCCATGGTTATGCCTCCTCCTCAATGCTTAATTCTTCAATATCAGGACCTTGCCCGCCTTGGGACTCCACGATTTCACGATAAGTATCACACTGCGCCATAAGCTCTTCGTGCGTGCCTTCTCCCACTATTTTTCCATCGTCAAGAACGATAATTTTATGGGCGTCACGAATGGAAGATGCGCGTTGTGCGACGAGAAGTTGGGTCGCGTTGCGAGTGATTGGTTCAAGCGCCTCACGCACTTTGCGGTCCGTTGCCATATCCAGTGCAGAGAACGAATCATCGAAACTATAGATTAGCGGTCTACGCACGACAGCTCGCGCAATGCACAGACGCTGCTTTTGACCGCCGGAGAAGTTTGTACCACCTTGCGCCACGTGAGCGTCAAGACCTTCTGGAATTTCGCGGACAAAATCTTCTGCCTGCGCGATACGCAATGCTTCCCAAAGCTGCTCATCGCTCGCCTGAGGATTTCCATATTTGAGATTCGAGCGGATAGTTCCTTGGAAAAGAACTGCTTTCTGTGGGACGGCGCCAAAGAGAGTTGCGAGCTGAGCTGGATCATACTCTTTGACATTATGTCCATCGACGAGAATCTCGCCTTCAGTGACGTCAAACATACGCGAAGCTAAACGAATAATTGTCGATTTACCTGAACCTGTCGCGCCGATAAACGCTGTCGTTGTACCTGGCTCAGCAGTAAAGGAAATATCGCTTAATACAGGGTCATCTGCACCAGGATATGAGAAGCCGACATGCTTGAATTCAATAGTACCGTGAGCAGATGGATTGGTAAAAGGATTTTTTGGAGCAGTGATAGAGCTCTCAGCTTCCAAAACTTCATTAATACGACGTGCTGCCACAGCTGCGCGAGGAAGCATTACGGACATCATCGCAGTCATACCAACACCCATCATGATAATCATGAGGTACTGAATGAATGCTTGCAGAGAACCGATGCCCATCTCTCCTGACTCGATACGATGTCCGCCAAACCATTGAATTGCAACGGTAGAAAGGTTGATGATAAAGAACATGGTCGGGATCATGGCGCCCATCCAGCGGCCGATACTCAAAAGTACACGGAATACATCGTTGTTAGTCTCGTCAAAACGTCGACGTTCGGTATCCTCACGTACAAACGCGCGGATAACGCGAATACCGCTAATCTGCTCTCGAATGGAACGATTGATAGCGTCCAACTTGGTCTGAAGTCGCGAGAAAAGTGGGCCAAGATTGCCCATTATCACTCCCATGACGATGAGAATGATAGGGATGATGATAGCGATAGCCCATGTAAGTGGACCATCTTGCTGAGCAGCCATGATGATACCACCGACGAGCATAATTGGCGCCTGCAGCATAATGAGTAGCGCTTGCATTGTCGCCTGCTGTACTTGCTGAACATCATTCGTTGCACGAGTAATGAGCGACCCTGCAGAAAAAGTCTCAATTTCCTGAAGTGACAGTGTCTCTACATTTGCAAAGTAGTCCTTGCGCACTTCGTAGCCTAGTCGCATAGCGATGCGCGTGGAGAAGTATACAGCGATGATGTTGAGCACAATCTGCCCTGCTGCTACTGCCATCATAGTCCAGCCGATGTTCCACACCTTATCGGCATCTCCAGCTGTTACCCCGTCATTGATGATGTCTGCCTGAAGATTTGGCAGATACAAGTTCAAAATGGTTTGACATACTTGAATCAGGAAGAGAAAAGTCACCTGACCTACATGCCTTCCTAAATAATTACGCCACAATTTAAGCATGTGTCGCCTTCCTGTTTTTCGTGTTTTTCTCTTGTTTGTCCTCAAGATGATGGGACTGACGAACCCAGCGTTGATGTGCGTCGGCAAAAACTTGAGTAAAAGTTTTTCCTTCACTTTTTATAGCTGAACTCTTCATCGCATTGTCTACTTCTCTCAAACGCTTGTCCATAGTGTCAAAGTCGTTCCATTCCACGTCTGGTCCAAGAATTTGTGTCACGTGCTGACGAAAATCTTTAGCTTTTACATTTTCAATAATTTGATCAAGATAGCTAGATAGCTGATGGATATCGTCATCTGAGAAACCGTCAAAAAGCTCTGTCTGAACTTGCTCGATAAGTGCAGCACGTGTCTGAAGCAGATTTTTTCCCCTGTCAGTCAGCCGCACAAGAGTAACTCGATAATCTTCTTCAGACTTGATTCTTTCTGCTGTACCTGCGTACTCTAGCTTTTTGATAAGCTGTGTCACACTTGCAGGAGTCACCTCAAGCTTTTCGGCAATTTGTCCTGCAGTAAGCTGTCCACACTTGTCAAGCATATGAAGTGTACGCAACGAATTATCGGCACTCGAATCAAACTTTCGCGAACGAGTGAAATATGGCTGACGAGAAACGAGCACAAGTCTGAGTATTGTTTCAGTCCTGCTTGGTGTACCCGTATCACACCTCCTTAACTATTTTACTTTACCTGAACGTAATAAAATAAAATAGTAGCAGAGGTACTTAACTTTGAGATACTTAAACTAACTATGTGCGATTTTCGTTGCAAATGCTGACCATCGTCCATCATTATGCACTACTGTCAGCGACATATTAAACAGTGAACTTAAACGATCATCTGTGAGCCCCTGCTCAAGTGCACCCGCATAGACTATCGTGCCTGGGTTCGGATTGATAATCTGTGCGCCATCAGCAGGAACCTCTGTGGAAGCTTTCGTATGCGTATCAATAATTGCAGACTGCTCATCATCAAGTCTTCCTAAGAGAGCAATATGGTCAAAACCTTGCGGAATCTCTTCGAGTCTGTGCGTCACAAGAATGGCAGTTTTACGCGTTTCGACTCGCGCTAATTCACTCAAGGCATCTACGACGAGTTCGCGACCTCCGAGGTCCAACCCTGTCGTAGGTTCATCAAGAATAAGTATATCTGGGCGTGCCATAAGCGCTCGGCATATGCCAACGCGCGTTCGTTCACCTTCGGAGAGTTTATACATGCGCTTGCCTGCAAGATACTCTATGCCATAATGTCTCATAAGTTCACGCGCAACCACATAGGAGTCAGCTGTATACTCCCCATACCAATTGCCTACTCGAGCATCAATAGCGGACACTATGACGTCAAGAGGATCTTCTTGCGGGTCAAACTCTCGATTAAGCATATTGGATGCAAGACCAATGCGATGTCGATATGAGAAGACATTAACTTTGCCGAGACGATTTCCGAGAATATCGACTGTGCCACTTGTAGGGTGAAGACGGGTCGCCATCATAGAGACAAGAGTTGATTTCCCTATCCCATTAGGTCCAAATACAACCCACTTCTCCCCTGGGTTTATACATAAGGAAACGTCAGCGAGGATTGTCCTACGCTGACGTCTAAAGAGTACATCATGAAGTTCTACGGCTGCTGTCATGAAACATATTGTACACAAGCTTTAGATTGCTGTACCGTATTGGTCCAGATGTGGATTCTCCGATGATGGACGCGACACGATAAAAAGATTGAGGATGCCTACAGCAAAGACAATGACTACACCAGAAATTACCCAAATACCTGGAGTCCAGAAGAGGAAAGAGATGAACCCGCATCCCGCAAGAATGATAATTCCCCAATTGAGTAGGCGTACCCACCACCCCAAGTTATGAGCAGCAGGCTTGCGGTAAGCAGAAAGTTGTACTTGTCGAATGTCATCCATGCGGTCAAGCTGAGCGAGCTGATCGTAATAATTCGTCGGTTCACTTCGGGCAATAACCGCCAAGACAATGAGGGAAATAACAAGCACTATTACAGGAATAGAGTAGCTCCACGCCGGCGCTTTGAGAACAGCCATGACAATCATCGAAACAACTGACAAACCTGCTACAATCCACGAAGACAGGGAACCCCACCAACGAGGCGAATGCGCAAAACGCGGCACACGCGTACGCTCGGCAGCCTCTTTCTCGCGCTGAACTTCTTCACGTTCAAGCTGCTTTCGTGCTCGCTCACGTAATTTACGCTCTTTTTTGATTTCCTTCTTTTCTGCGCTTACGGCAGTGACTGTAGGGTCAGCTGAGGGGATAATTTCGCTACCCACTTCATGCTGCTGTACAGAACTACTCGGCTTCCATTCACCCTTACTCTTGCTTTGCAGGCGAAGAGAGCGGTCTTGGAGCGACTGCTCGTCCAAAAGTCCTGCGCGTGAGCGGATATTGCCTTGCTGAGACTGATCTTGACCTCGACGCTGACGCTTCGCTTCCGCACGACGTTCTGCTCTATTAGCCATATTCGCTCCTTCTGCAAACTATAAGTCCGCTAGACAAATACACACAACTTCCCCTAGTATAGACAGCTCACCCTGACTTTACTCGATAGAGAAGGCTGAACGACCTATCCACCTCCCTATTTCCTTCACCCATCTTCTCATCTGCCCACTGCTGCAAGAATCTGAGAAATGAGTAAGTCATTAAGAAGTCTCCCCTTACGGGTTACTTTCAGATACCCATCATCGAGAATTGCTAAATCATCTCTGATAAGCTCATCGAGTGTAACACTTGGAATTTTTATCTGCGCATGTCTCTCAAATGTATCGATATCAAGACCATCACGCATACGTAATCCAAGGATTGCCTCTTCTTCTAAGCGCATCGTGGCATCAAGAGTTTCACTATCATCCCACGGAATTCTATTTTCGTGGATAACGGCTCCCCAGCGTTTCGGATGAGTGATGTCCCACGCGCGCAGATTCTTAGCGTTATAGTGTGAATGCGCTCCAGGCCCGATACCAGCCCAATCTACGTTTTTCCAATACCCTACATTATGACGAGATTCATATCCTGGTCTGCACCAGTTTGATATCTCATACCACGATAGCCCCGCAGCCTCAAACATCTCATCTGCAATCTCATATTTCGCAGCTTCATCATCGTCATCAGGTCGAGGAAGTCTACCTGCAGCAATCATCCGTCCCATTTTTGTATGAGGCTCTACAGAGAGCGCATATGCGGAAATATGATCTACGCCTAAGTCAAGAGCAGCTTCCACCGTTTCCCGCCAGTCGTCCAAGCTTTCTCCTGGAGCACCATATATCACATCAACGCTGGAACGCATTCCAAGCTTACGCGCAGCATCAACGCCTTTGATAACGTTCTCATGACTATGCGTGCGATCAAGCGTCTTTAATACGTGAGGAACGGCTGACTGCATACCGAAGGAGATGCGGTTAAAGCCGCCGTCTCTCAATTCTTCGATGTAAGGAGCATCAACAGTATCTGGATTTGCTTCTGTCGTAATCTCGGCATCATCCGCAATTCCCCATACATCTCGTATATGCGCCACAAGTCGCACTAAGTCATGAGCGGGGAGAATGGTAGGAGTGCCACCTCCGAAGAAGATAGTCTGAGCAGGAGGTTCGTCAATGTGATGTTGCTCCTGCCATGCACGCGTAAGGTCCATCTCTCTCATGGCCATGTCTGCATATGAGTCTCTGGAGACGCCTGAACCCAAGTCAGTAGCGGTATATGTATTGAAATCACAATATCCACAACGTCTCAGGCAAAATGGGACATGTACGTAAACCTCATAAGGTGTAGCTAAATTATGCTCTGTCTCGGACAGATGAGTCATATCTACTGAGCCTTCTGAGCTGCACGAATTTTGTCTTTAGTGTCCCTGTCCGTCGGCTCGTCAGTGGACAATGCAGCGATAAATGCTTCTTGTGGCACTTCCACATGTCCTAGCATCTTCATGCGCTTCTTTCCTGCCTTCTGCTTTTCTAAGAGCTTACGCTTACGCGTGATATCGCCGCCATAACATTTAGCAAGTACATCCTTGCGAAGTGCACGGATAGTTTCTCGCGCGATAATGCGAGAGCCGATGGCAGCCTGAATAGGAATTTCAAACTGCTGACGAGGGATGAGTTCACGCAGCTTTTTTGTCATCATGACACCATAAGAGTAAGCCTTATCACGATGGACGATAGCAGAAAATGCGTCAACGGTTTCACCTTGGATGAGGATATCAACTTTGACAAGATCTGCCTGTTGCTCACCATCTTCATGGTAGTCCAAAGACGCATATCCCTTAGTTCTGCTCTTCAACTGGTCAAAGAAATCGAAGACAATTTCAGCCAGTGGAATCCTATAATGCATTTCCACACGTTCTGGAGAAATGTACTCCATAGTTCCCATCTGACCGCGATGATCTTGGCAAAGCTCCATCACTGATCCAATAAACTCTTTCGGACAGATGATATCTGCTGCGACGACCGGTTCTGTAACTGAGCGAACCTTGCCCTCAGGGAATTCACTCGGATTCGTCACATGATGTTCAGAGCGGTCTTCCATCGTCACATCATACGTCACCGATGGAGCTGTAGAGATAAGATCCAACCCGAATTCACGACGTAAGCGTTCAGACACAATTTCCATGTGAAGAAGACCGAGGAAACCGCAACGGAAGCCAAAACCTAACGCGACAGATGTCTCTGGCTCATAGACGAGTGCTGCATCATTGAGCTTGAGCTTATCAAGTGCATCGCGCAAATCGGGGAACTGTGCATTATCTATAGGAAACAGTCCCGCGTAGACCATAGGTTGCGGATCACGGTACCCCGAAAGAGGAGTGGCCGCTGGGATACTTTCTGAGGTAATAGTATCCCCCACTTTAGACTGACTCACGTCCTTTACACCCGTGATAATATACCCTACTTCGCCGGCACCAAGTGCTTTCGTTGGCTGCATTTCCGGGCTAATTACGCCAAGCTCGATAGGGTCGTGCACAGTGCCGAGCCCCATCATGCGAATCTTTTCACGACTCTTGAGCTCACCGTCTACCATGCGGATATAGGTGACAATACCCCGGTAGGAGTCATACACAGAATCAAAAATTAATGCACGCGCAGGGGAATCAGGATTTCCTTGAGGAGCTGGAATTTCCTCGACGATACGATCGAGGAGCTCAGACACGCCTTCACCCGTTTTCCCAGATACCCGTAAGACATCAGAGGCATCGATACCCAATAAGCCTGCAATCTCATCGGCGTGAGCATCAGGATCTGCGCTAGGAAGATCAATTTTGTTGAGCACAGGAATAATTGCTAAGTCATGGTCGATAGCCATATACAAGTTTGAAAGAGTCTGTGCCTCGATGCCCTGTGTTGCATCGACGAGAAGGACAGCCCCCTCACACGCGGCAAGCGAACGAGATACTTCATAGGAGAAATCAACATGCCCCGGGGTATCAATCATACCGAGTGTATACTCAGTGCCATTGACAGTCCATGGTACTCGTACTGCCTGGGATTTAATTGTGATACCGCGCTCCTGCTCGATATCCATACGATCAAGGAAACGATCGTGCATCTCACGTTGCTCTACAACGCCACTGAGCTGCAAAATGCGATCAGCAACGGTTGATTTTCCATGATCAATATGCGCGATAATGCAGAAATTGCGGACCAAAGACTGGTCCGTAGAGCCAGGTTGATTCTTTGCCTGAGTAATTGGCATGAGTGCCTTCCTTGATGTTACATGCTTTCTGCAGCTAATTCTACATGACTCATGGTATGATAAAGGCTTGTATGCCGTGTAACAAACGTTTGGAGAATTAAAAGTGGCAAATATTAAGTCGCAGAAGAAGCGCGTTCTCACCAATGAGAAAGCACACAAGCGCAACGTGGCTTTCAAGAGCCAGTTGAAGAGCACTGTCCGTGCTACTCGCGAAGCTATTGAAGCTGGCGATAAGGCTGCAGCACAGGCTGCTTATGCAGTAGCTGCTAAGAAGCTTGATCAGGCTGCTGGTCGTGGCGTTATTCACAAGAATCAGGCTGCAAACCGTAAGTCTGCTTTGGCTCTTGCTATTAACACTCTGTAGGATTTCTTTGTAGAGATTACGTTACAGAGAATAAGAAACCGCTTATCTACTTGTGTGAGTAGACAAGCGGTTTCTTTATTGCTTCTATACGCACTTATAATGCTTAGAAAGATACAAAACGTTATATCTTCATACGCTATACAGGCACATGAGCAAAATTAATCAGTAATTTTCCACATCCAGTTATGAGGATCTTCTATTTCTCCCCACTGAATGCCCATCAGATGTTCGCGCAAATGCGCGGTATACTCGCCGACCGCTTGTCCGTTAACTTCCACATCAAACTTTTCAGACTTGAAACGACCAATCGGCGTCACGATAGCAGCAGTGCCGCATGCAAACACCTCGGTAACCTCTCCGGACTTAATGTCTTCAAGAAGATCCTCAAGCTTAATCATCTTTTCGACAACGTCACGACCATCATCTTGAGCAAGCTGGATGATAGAGCGCCTCGTTACGCCTGGAAGAATATTGCCATTGAGGCTTGGAGTCTCTAAATGACCGTCCTTGTGGACAGTGAACATGTTCATCCCGCCAAGTTCTTCAAGGTAGGTCTTCGTTGATGCGTCGACAAAGCATACCTGCTCACAACCATTGGCAATACCACGATATTCACCGACAAGGGAAGCAGAATAGTTGCCGCCACACTTTGCAAAACCAGTACCACCAGGACCAGTGCGGAAGTACGTGTCTTCAACCCAAATGCTGACAGGCTTAATGCCTTGCGGGAAGTACGGGCCAGATGGAGAAGCAATCACACAATATTCCACTTCCTTCGCCTTACGCACGCCTAAGAAAGACTCAGAAGCAAACATAAATGGACGCATGTAGAGAGTGTAGTCGTGCCTGCTTGGAACCCAGTTACGGTCTGTTTTTGCAACTGCAGCTACCGATCCGATAAAGTCCTCGACAGGTAATGTTGGAAGAGCTAAACGGGTTGCAGAGTTCTGGAAACGTTCCGCATTTGCATCAGGACGGAAAAGCCACAGAGAGCCATCAGCATGACGATACGTTTTCAGCCCCTCAAAAATTTCTTGCGCATAGTGCAATACAGATGCACCTGGATCCATCTTGAGTGGCCCATAAGGCTCGATGCGACGATCATTCCATCCCTCGCCCTCAGTCCATGACATATGCGCCATAGAGTCAGAGAATACTTGACCAAAGGCAGGTTTATCAATCATCGCCTCGCGCTTAGCATCGGGTGTAGGGTGAGAATTTGGCAGAACAGTAAATGCTGAAGCCAGTTTATTCACGTAATCTGGATTATGATGATTTTCAGTAGTCATATATCTTCTCGAATTCATCGTATGTACAACTTAATAATTACGCGCTTGTGACGCATGTATGATTACTCATTACTTTGTCACAACTGTCACGCAAGCGCCATGAAAGTTCAATATCTGAAAAGGACCCTACACAATAAATCTGTGCAAGGTCCTTTCATTTTACAAAGTGAGCAAAACTTACTCAGCTGCCTCTGTTGCCTCAGCTTCATCCTCTGTAGAAGCATCATCACCTTCAGGAACAGTAACGGTGACAACTGGCTCTTCAAGATCAGCCTCAGCAAGCTCAGAGCCTTCAGGAAGGACGACATCCTTCAAGAGAACCTTTGCGCCATCCATCAAACCGTCAACAGAAACGGTAAGACGCTCAGGCAGGTTCGCAACATCTGCCTTCAAAGCGATTTCCTGCATATCTACGAATGCGACTGCTGCACCCTTTGGAGTGCCCTCAACGAATACTGGTACGTTGACGACAATCTTCTCGCCAGCCTTTACTTCGTAGAAGTCGACGTGCTCCACAGTACGCTTGACAGGATTCTTCTGAACATCCTTCACAACTGCCATCTTCTTTTCGCTGCCAAAGTTAATCTCGAACAGAGCATTGGTATGACGAAGAGCGAGTGTTGTTTCCTTTGCAGGAAGCTTAACGAAGGTTGGCTCGTCACCGCCTGCGTAAATAGTTGCAGGAATCATCTGTGCAACGCGCATACGACGTGCTGCACCCTTACCAAACTCGTTACGTACTTCACCATTTAAAGTGATATCTGCCATAATGTTTCTCCTTAATCTGGCTTTGGGACACTCGAAAACCAGCAGGAGAAGAAGTCTATAAGAAATTTCTCACTGATGGGCCAAGTCGATTACGGGATGTACTCCCCTCGCCAAAGCAACAATGGTAACTGTACCATAGGGGGAGGGAAAACGTCATGGCGCGGGTTCTCCTCCCCTGACTCGTACATTTGCGCTATTCGCAGGCAACCCCGTCATGATCTCGGTCAAGGCGTGCTCTATATCCTGGTTCGTTTTGGTAGAGTGGAGCCTTCCCAGCGCTTCTTACAGCCGCACAGTTGGGGTAGTATACGTTTGTTTGTGAATTTTGTGCTGCCGCCGCCGCAGCCGCTGCAGCAGCCTGCGCTTCTCGCTGTCGCTGTGCGTTTTGCGCATCAATTTGTTTCTTATACGCAATGTTGGCGTTGACATCACTGACAGCTTTGTCTACTTCACCTTCAGCTGCGACGATATCCTTTACATTTGCGGCTTGCCTAATTTGAGTGTTTAGAGCATCGATTTTAGTCTGCAACGTATTTCGGTAGTCGTTATTCTCTACTTGTCCGTTGCTCGAATCTAAAAGTGCTTTTGCCCGATTGTATTTATCTTGAGCTTGATTTTTGTTCTGCCGAAGATATACATTTTCATTTTCGATAACCTTATTAAGGCTATCTTGCGCTACGTTCACTTGTTGTTTAACAGATTTCTTATCAATCTTTCCTGAGAGCATAGTCTCCAGAGTTTCTTTTTGACGCGCTAAATCGTCACGTAGACTGTTATCTGAGACATTATCTTGAGATTTTTCTAATTCACTCGTAATTCGCGAGAGAAGCGTTTGAGCTTCACTTTTGACCTTTTTTAGCTCTTCTATTTTAGATTTATCATCTTTGATTCTTTTGCTCCTCGCTACTGAACTCGTAGTCGTTGTGGTCAGGGGGGGGCTTCGATGTACTTGTACCACATGACACTACTGACATATACAACCCTAAACTTGTGAAGATAACTAGAGCGTTACGAAAATATTTATTCACCATCGAATTTCTCCTATTCTCTTGTATTATTTTTTAGTTTTTGACATTTTGTCGCGAATTATAATACCTTATTTTCTTAACAAACAAAATTAAGTTCGCGTCATGAGCTACTTTTCATAACATCTCGCTATCCACTCCACGCCGTAAAATAAAGATAGTTTAGCGCTCTCAAGGGAGGATACTCGTGAGCTTTTTAGATACAGTTTCTCAAAGCTTTAAACAGACTATCGATAAAGTTAAAGAAACGGTTAAATCCACTTCTCATCCGCAAGATGAGGAGCAACATATGACTTTCGGAACACCTACAACGTACGATAAGTCAGCTTTCCGAGAACCGCACATTATGAATTGGTCCTCACCTGAATTCCCTACTACAACTTTCATTGATCCTGAGTCAGGACTCTTAACGACGACAACTGAAGGTGTCCGCTCTATTCCAGAAAATATGAGCGTTTACAATCTGTATGAAGCACGTGCCAAAGATATGGGAGATGAAGTTCTCTATACTTTCAAATCTCATGGTGAGTGGATTGACAAAACTGCTAATGAAACTTTAGCTGACATTCGGTCCACCGCTAAAGGCTTACTCAAACGAGGTGTCAAAAAGGGAGACCACATCGCGTTCATGTGCCAGACCTCGTATGAATGGGATATCTTCGACGCGGCTGTGCTTGCGGTCGGCGGTATTCTTTCAACGATTTATGATACAGACTCCGCCGAGCAAATTCGTATGATTGTCAACAATTCTGATGCTACACACCTCGTGGTCCAGACTAAGGACATGCTCGAAAAAGCGGAGGGGGCTGTCGAAGAATGCCCGTCGCTCAAATCAATCACATGTTTAGAGAATGGCGCATTAGAAGAACTTCAAGCATATGGCACAGCCGTTCCTGATACTCAACTTGATGAGCGTATTCGCTCATTGAAGAAGACAGATTTGTGCTCCATCGTTTATACTTCTGGCTCCACGTCGGCGCCAAAGGGCGTAGAGATGACACATGAGAACTATCTTGCTTTCGCGATGAATTTGAAGGCATTCATCCCTGATCTCGTCGATGACAAGAATAATTCTGTGCTCATGTTCCTTCCACAGGCGCACGTCTTCGCGCGCGCTGTCAATTATGGCGTAATTTATGGTCGACTTCACGTCTACATCGCTACTGGAATCAGCACCTTGTTGCAAGATCTTGCTAAGGCAAAACCTGCAATTATGATTGGCGTCCCTCGTGTATTTGAGAAGGTATATAACGCAGCCTCTCAGAAGGCGGGTCGAGGTGTGCAAGGACACGTTTTTAACGCGGCAGCAAACGCAGCGCGAGATTATATGACCGAAATTTCCGAAACGGGTCATGCAACCGCACTCTCAGCAGCACGTCGTGCAGCATTTGATCCTGTGGTCTACGCATCACTGCGTCAAGCACTCGGTGGTAATGCTAAATGGCTTGTGTGTGGCGGTGCTCCTCTCGATCCTCAGCTTCTTGCTTTCTTCCGAGGCGCAGGTATTCCTGTTTATGAGGGCTATGGTATGACTGAGACAACTGCACCATGTGCATTTACCCCACGTTCTGTCCCATTCCATGCTGGTTCTGTAGGCATAGCATTCCCAGGATTTTCTATCCGACTCGCTCACGACGGTGAGATTCAAATTAAGGGAGCAGGTGCATTCAACGCTTATCATAAGAATGATGAGGCAACAAAGTCTACATTCACTGAGGATGGATGGATTGCATCGGGAGATTTAGGTGCACTCACTCCTGAAGGCTTGCTCTATATCACGGGACGTAAGAAGGATCTCATCATCACTGCTGGTGGTAAGAATGTATCCCCAAGTCCTATTGAGGAAGCCATCAAGCGTTGCTCACTCGTCTCTCAGGCTTTAGTCCTCGGAGATAAGCGCCCATTCATCTCAGCTCTTATTACTTTAGACGAACCAGCTGTACGTGCATGGCTCGAAGCCGAAGGTCTTAACCGAGATATGTCTATGGATGAAGTAGCATCTAATGCTGCTGTCCGTGCAGAAATTCAGAAATTCGTGGATATAGCAAATGAAGGTGTTTCTCGCGCCGAATCGGTACGTAAGTTCATCGTCCTTCCAGAAGAATTTACACAAGAGAATGGCTTACTGACGGCTTCCATGAAGGTTATCCGCCCAAAGGTCCTTGCGCGTTATCAGACTCTCCTCGACACTGAGATGTATAAGCCACGCAAGAAGTAGTGATATCTATATTTCTTTAGTATGAGATGATAAATTAATAAAATACTGTGGCGCCACCCTCCTATACGAGAGTTCGGCGCCACTTTTATATCCGTTCCATACACGGCTACTTTTCAAACGGATATACCATTCCCCATTTTTCCCGCAACTCATCGCATATAGTCATGATCCGAAGAGTTTCCGAATGTGGCATTTCTTGAGTTTCGATATCGCCATGAGCTATAGCCTTAATTGTGGCATCTACCTCATATTCAAATCCCGTGAGCTGACCTGGAATATCTACTTCTTCAACGACAACGTAGTTCTTGTCAAGTACCATAATTTTCTCAGGATTATTAATATTTTCTACACGAATCAGCCCACGCGTTCCACGAATGAAACCGCACCTATCTCCCACTTCGTGATAAGACGTCGTCATACTCGCCATGATGCCGTCATCAAGCCAGAACGTCGATTGAGAAATCTCATCTACGCCCTGTGAAGAGAGTCGTGCAGAGGTTACTATATGATCAATATCGGCATTGTCCGTTGCCATTGCAATGAAATTGAGCGGATATACGCCCACATCCAAGAGTGCTCCACCTGCAAGTTCACTTTTTACTAAGCGTTCTTTGTGAGCCATGGGATACGACAAGTTTGCACTGATGGAGACTATTTCACCGATTTTCCCTGAATTGATAATTGCATTGATAAGGTGCCTCGTAGGAAGAAAACGTGTCCATATCGCTTCGACGCATGTCAGACCCGTCTCTTTTGATTTTGAGATAACCGCACGCGCTTGTTCAGCATTCGCGGTGAAAGCTTTCTCTACGAGTACGTGCTTTCCCGCCTCCATACAGGCAATCGCTTGCTGAGCGTGCATGGCATGAGGAGTGGCTACGTAGACAAGGTCAACTTCAGGATCGTCGAGCAGCGCGGCATATGTGCCAAATGCATTATCAATACCGAAGTGACCGGCAAACTCATCCGCACGATCTTGACTATCATGTGTTGCCACCGCATAAAGATTTACTTTCCCGGACCACCGTTCATCATTTTCCATGTCAATGATAGTAGTGGCCATTTTTTGTGCGATATGTCCGGCACCGAGAATGGCAATATTTGTTGTGTATGTCATCTTTGACCTCCTTTCGCTATTGTATATGAATGTGGCGCCGCGATAAATATCGCCACGCCACATTTTCGTACAACGGACCTTTTACAAGAAAGATTAATTAAACCCTAATCGTTCAAGTTTCTTTGGGTCTGACTGCCAATCCTTAGCAATCTTTACGTGAAGTGTCAATGTAGATTTCATTCCTACAATGCGATTAATTGGAGTACGCAGTTTCTTTTTGACACGGACTAGATTGGCAGCACCTTTACCGAGAATGATAGGCTTCTGGCTCGAACGTTCAATGTAGATAGATGCAAAGACCTGCGCACGCCCTTCTCCCACGGCATCATCGTCTTCTTCGGGATACTCAATTCCATCAACCGTCACTGCAAGTGAGTGTGGAAGTTCATCATCAAGCTGTTCGAGAAATGCTCCACGTATGAGCTCTGCTATGGTCTCCTCTGGTCCTTCTTCGGTTACCTGCTCTGTAGGGTACATTTGAGGACCCTCGGGCATCTGCTGCGCAAATACAGAACGTACCTCTTCGACGTTGTCATACTCTTTCGCAGAGACAGGAACAATCTCTGTAAAGTTTCCAAATTGATCCATCTCTATGAGTTTTTCGACAAGTTCCGATCGACTCAAACCGTCAATCTTCGTCAGAACGCCAAGTACAGGCTTCGTCCATCGCCAGTTCCCGTCCTCATCTTTGTGAGAAAATTGAGAGCGCAGGCGGCTCAAAATGCGACGGTCTCCCGGACCAATCTCCTGATTCGCCGGCAGAAGGAATGCCACAGCATCAGCGTCAGCAAGAGACTCATCAACCATATCGTTGAGGCGCTGCCCGAGAAGAGTACGTGGGCGATGGATTCCCGGAGTATCGACAAGTACAATCTGATAATCCTCTGTCGTCAAAATCGCACGAATTACTTTTCGCGTCGTCTCCGGACGTGATGATGTGATAGCAATCTGGGTACCCATGAGCGCATTAATAAGTGTAGATTTACCTACGTTTGGACGTCCCACTACTGCTAGGAAACCTGAACGGTAGTGCACATTTTCAGTCATAATATTCTCTCTTTACGCTTCTTCAGGCTTACTTTCATCGGTCTTTGAAAGGCTTTCTTCGATTGTATCAGCGCTACGACGAATTTCGATAGTAGACACTTTCTTACGACGTCCAGCAGAATCTACTGCAGTCAGGTCAAGACCGCGAGTGCGGGCAGTCGCTCCCACGATAGGTACACGTCCCAATGCTTTGGTCAGTAGCCCATAGGCTGTGTCGACATCATCCTCATCCAAATCAATCTCGAAAAGCTCTTCAATATCTGTGATAGATGTGCGGGCAGGGACCCTCCAACCGCCGTCATCCATACGTTCCGGTTCACGATGCTGCACACGATCGTGCTCATCTTCAAGTTCACCTACTATTTGTTCAAGTGCATCCTCAATTGTGACCATCCCCGCGATACCGCCGTACTCATCGACAACAACTGCCAGATGGCTACGTTTCGTTTGCATATCATGGAAAAGATCATCGACAGGTTTCGATTCAGGTACGAACATTGGCTCTCGTACAATGGACTCTACCGTTCGGCTTCCCGCAGCCGGATTAAAGGCGGTAGCCCGCACAGCATCCTTGAGATATGCCACGCCGATTAGATCATCTACTGACTCTCCAGTCACGGGAACTCGCGAGTATCCCGATCGGGAGCAATCCTGAAGCATTTGTGTTAACGTCGTATCTTTTTCAATGAAAAACATATCCGTACGAGGGACCATAATTTCGCGAGTGAGTGTATCCGACAAAATAAGTACGTTACGCATCATTTCAGAAATCTCAGAGTCAAATGTGTGAGTTTCGATAAGCCTCTCAATAGTCGCGCGCGCCTGCTCGTGGTGAATTTTTTCAAGCTCTTCTTCATCAGAGAGAGCATTGGATGATTGTACACGGTCAAAACGCTTACGAGGCATCAGTCGCATCGCTGACGATATAAATCCTGCATACTGTAAAAGAACTCGCACAGACTGTTGGTTCGATGAGCGTGGCGATACGATTACGGCAATTAACGCACTAAATAAACCTACAGCGATGCCGACACTAATCTGTACCCACACGGATACGCCAAGTACTCCCGTAGCGGAAGCTACCAGCACACCTATAAGGACGTTCGCTACAACCCGCCAAAACGTGCACGTAACTGATGCACGTGCACGTTGAGTGACGACACGTTGCGCACGATGTATACGTTTCAAACTTTTCCGGCGTAAGAAGTCCGACTCATCACTTGAACGTACATCAAGTACAAGATTGTTGAGATTAGAGCGAGTTACTCGCGATATTGCAGATTCGCTCGACGCCATAATCAGGGAGAACCATAAAAGTAACGCCGAGATAAGAAAGAAAGAAGCGACGAGTATAACGGAAGTAACACTCATAAATTATTCACCTGAAATTTCCAATGGAATTACTTCGTTCAATTCACCTGGACGAGCAGCCAAATATGTTAAAAGAAGCTGGCGCTGAATACCGAACATTTCTTTTTCTTGGTCTTTATCTGAATGATCAAAGCCAAGGAGATGAAGACACCCATGAATCGTGAGAAGCATGAGCTCCTCAATAGTCGAGTGCCCAGCACTCTGTGCTTGCGTAGCTGCGACAGCTGGACATAGGACTATGTCGCCAAGCATACCCTCAACATCAGTTGTACCGTCTCCTGGACGTAGTTCATCCATAGGGAAGCTCATAACGTCTGTCGGACCTTCGAGGTTCATCCATCGAAGGTGAAGCTCTTCCATCGCATCCGGCTCATTGAAAATAATCGTAAGATCACAGTCAGTGCTTATCTTCATCTGGTCCATGACCCATAAACCAAGGTCAGAAAAGACACGAGGCTCTACTGCCCAATTACTTTCATTGAGTACATCTACTGCCATTATTTGTCCCCCGACTGCCCTGCGGATGCAGGTACTGCTGCGTGTAAAGGTTTAGCATGACTACGGTTAGTCTGATATGCATCATACGCAGAAACAATGGTCCCGACCAAGCTATGACGGACTACATCATCTTTGCCTAAATGTATAAATGCAATGTCATTAATGCCCCCGAGAATATCCTCGATGACAAGTAGTCCTGAGTGCTTTACCGCAAAATCGACTTGAGTTACATCACCGGTAATGACCATGCGAGTATTAAAACCAAGGCGTGTCAAGAACATCTTCATCTGCTGCTCAGTAGTATTTTGAGCTTCGTCCAAAATGACATACGCATCATTCAACGTGCGACCTCGCATATAAGCGAGAGGGGCCACTTCGATAGTGTTGTCTGCAATGTAGCGCTGCATACGTTCATTGCCGAGCATATCAGAGAGCGCATCGTAGAGCGGTCGCAGATATGGATCAACTTTCTCTGTCAGTGTGCCCGGTAGAAACCCTAGATTCTCGCCGGCTTCTACGGCTGGACGTGTCAAGATAATGCGTCGCACGACTCCATCTTCAAAGGCACGGACTGCCTTTGCTACAGCCAAGTACGTTTTACCAGTACCAGCAGGACCAATGCCGAAAGTAATAGTGTGAGATTCAATGGCATTGATATAGTCCACCTGTCCCGCTGTTTTCGCGCGGATGGGCACACCATGCGCCATAGTAATGACGCGCGGGATACGACCGCCAAGACTTGTGCTTTGTGCGAGCACAGAGTGAGCCATATCAGATTCGGTATGCGTTCGTCTGACAAAATGCGGTCTTTCCTCTGAAAAACGAGAAACAGGCGGTTTAATCTTACGCTCTTTACGGTCAGCCTTGCGACTGAGCCGATTTGCGAGTAGGCGCTGCACGTCATCCACACTCAATGGGTTTGTATATGCCGTATCAATAATTTCATGAAGGAAATCTTGTGCAGCTAATGCATCTGCCTCAGTTCGCGCATTATGCGAAACGATAGCAATGATATTTCCACGTATCACGAAAGTTAACTCAGAGTAGGCTTTCTCTATGAGGCGAATGATACGATCTTCAGGACCACAGACAGTCACAGGATTAAGCTCCTGTGGAATTGTCACTGTGCGTGTAGTTGTACCAGAATGTGGCAAGCGGTTTACTCTCCTTCTAACTTCTCACCAGTCATGACATGCATGTGGCAGTGGAATACAGTCTGCCCCGCATCTTCACCAGTATTGAAAACTGCACGGAACTGTCCATTATACGTTTCTTGCGCAATGGTATGAGCAACACGTATCATCTCTGCCAACAGCTGAGGATCTTTATCAGCAAGCTCAGTCACATCCTTGACATGAGTCTTCGGGACAACTAATGCATGCACTTTTGCCTGTGGATTTAAATCAGCGAATGCGTATACATTCTCTGTCTCATACATCTTTGTACTTGGAATTTCATGGTTGATAATCTTACAAAAAATGCAATCATCTGTCTGCGTCATACTCGCTCCTTATGCTCACACTATACACGTTCGTAGTTTAGTAACTGCGCGGGATGAAGTAATCATATAATCGTGCTACTAGTTCTATGCATATCGTCCAAGATATCGGCTAAGAAGTGTCAAAGCAACGGGACCAGCACTTGCAGCACGCAGAATGTTACTTCCGATAACACATGAGTATGCTCCACCATTTTTGAAAAGTTCAATCTCATCATCGGTAATGCCACCTTCAGGACCAACAACGACCCATATGGTATGTCCCTCTTCAACAGTCTGAATTTTCTGCTCAAACTCACTCCACGTCACCGTCGCATCCTGATGGAGCACAAGTATGATGTCACCATCGTGAATCGTATCTACCATCCACCTACCAAGCTGCTTGGTTGTCATCATGGGGTGAAGTGTGGGGACAAAACTTCGACGAGATTGCTGTGTAGCAGATATGAGAACATCATCCCACTTTGAAAGCGCTTTGGTAGCTTTGTTTCCCTTCCACTGCACAATAGAACGTTGCGACTGCCATGGTATAACGTGGTCGACGCCTATCTCCGTAGCCATCTCGATAGCCTGTTCATCGCGCCCACCTTTAGCAAGCGCTTGGACAAGACCTAGTTTTATATGTGGCTGTACTTCGCGCATCACATCATCAATGCGCACTACCCCATTACTGTCGTCTATTACGCTTGCCAAGATACGTAGCCCGTGACCGTCACATAGTTGTAGCTGTTCATTTTCTCCGACTCGCATAGCCTTCAGTGCGTGGGTAGATATTGTTTTCGGGAGCATATACTGTGAGCCGACAGTATCAGGCAACGGTTCGACGCTCTTGATATCTGTGCCCATATCAGCGCGAATGACGAACATAGGTAAAGTCATGTTTTAAGAATACGAGAAGAGTTGTATTTCGCTATGAAGTCGAGGTTCATAGGCAATGAAGACGTCCTACGACACGCCCATTTTTGCGCTCCCCCTATCTGTGCTATTCTTTCTAACTGTTGCTTATAGCACTGTCCGGGTGGCGGAATGGTAGACGCGCTAGCTTGAGGTGCTAGTGCCTATTTTATACAGGCGTGCGGGTTCAACTCCCGCTCCGGACACAAAATAAGGTCCCTTCTTCGGAAGGGACCTTTTCGTTTCTCGCTATGATTACATCCACCACCAACGCATAAACCATCCGCGGCGAGGCACATGAGTACGAGCTGGATGCACGCTGAGTTTCCCCTTACGCAAAACAAGCGTCTGGCCAGACGGTATTGAATATGATTTCTTGATTTTAACCGTCATAAACTTGCTCCTAGCATTACGCACTCCACAATGTCCAGCCAATGCGGCTACCGCTTTATCGTCAACGTTACCGTGAGCAACGAGAACCGTATACTTTCCCTTAGCGAGTCCATCAAGCTTAACAGAAGTATTTCCACCATTGAATGCCACGATATACGTGCTCGACTTATCTTTGACCTGGAATGCAACCAAACCATTCGAAGTAGCAAGTGGCGTCACTGCGGCATTAATCGCTTCATAACTATCTGCATGTAATGCTGGTATGCTCTTGCGCAGTGAGATAAGACCCTTCACATAATTATCAGCTGCTTTATAAGTGCTTAAGCGGTCCCAATCAATTCCATTAACACTGTCTGGTGAATTATAGCTATTATCATTCCCACCTTTTGTACGTAGGAAAGACTGACCCAACTGCAATTCAGGGATACCTTGAGAGAGCAAAACGATGGAATTCGCCAACTCATCACGTTGCGTTATATCATTTGTTGTCGCTTGCGGCATACTTGCCTTAAGTTTGTCATAGAGAGTGAGATTGTCATGCACTTCAACATATTGAATAAGTTGACTTGGCATAGCATATTTGACGTTCGCGTTACCGTTTGTACATGGCGCATATTCACTGTGATTTTGACAGCCCAAGATGTTATTCATGAGTAGGCTCTCTCCCCCAGTTTTTCCTTGGACAAAACCTTTATCCTGAGCATCAAATACGCTACCTTTTATCGTGTCACGTATAGAATCATTGAAGAACGATACAGCCGTTCCCTGGTCGATGAGCTCTGAACCATTAGGTTGGATGGACATGCGACTCTTGTCAAGAGTTGAATTCATATCCCAACCTTCGCCGAGGACGATAAGAGAAGGATCAATCTTATTGAGTGCCGAGCGTACGTCTTTCATCGTCTGCTTGGTCAGCAATCCCATAAGATCAAATCGGAATCCGTCCATATGATACTCTTTTGCCCAGTACGTTACAGAATCCACAATGTACTTACGCATCATGGTACGTTCGGAAGCAGTATCGTTACCACAGCCAGAATTATTGACAAGTTTGCCATTCACATCATAACGGAAGTAATATCCTGGAACGGTTTTGCCAAATGCATGCTGCGATGCATCAAAGACATGGTTATATACCACGTCCATGATTACACGAATCCCTGAATTATGAAGACCCTGAATCATCTGTTTCGCTTCAAAAATTCTGTTAGACGGAGTCTGTGGCTCAGTCGAATATGATCCTTCTGGAACGTTATAATTCACAGGATCGTAGCCCCAGTTATATACCACATCACTACCCGACTCACCACGAACATTATTGAAGTCGTACATAGGCATGATTTGTACATGTGTACTTCCGGATGCTTTTATATAGTCAAGACCGGTAGAGTCTCCGTAAGAATTTTTTGTGCCTTTCTGCACGACGCCGAGGAATTTCCCACGATACCGACTATCGACACCTGAATTAGCGAGCGACGAAAAATCGCGCACACTCATCTCACTAATGACAGCATCAGTAGCCTTGCCAAAGGCTGGCATGCGCCTCCAGTATCGCGGATTCGTGCGTTGAAGATCAAGAATCACAGAACGCTGAGAGTTCTGCGTAGACGCTTTTGCATATGGGTCGACAGATTCATTGACAGTCCCATCAGGGAAGGTTAACGAGTAGTCATACGCAGTATTGTTGAAGTTCCCATGAAGAACCGCCTTCCAAACTCCTCGCGCTGTATACGTCATATCGACGCTTTTAGCGAGAGCGGCATCAGTAGTGACAGAAGAGTATATATTTACTTTGACACTTTGCGCTGTAGGAGCCCACAGCTTAAGAACGGTAGAACGTGACGTATACACTGCCCCAAGATCATCTCCGTTATATGCATAAAGAGAATCAAAAGCATCAGTACGTACAACTGAGCCTGCTATAGCAGTCGCAGAACCATAGCCTTCGACACTCACACCAATTGCCGCATTCGCAGGCATATTATGACTCGTTGTAATTACAAGAACTTGCGGAGACTGCTGAGAAACTGATGCGATTGACGCGCCCGTCACGCTAACTTTCCCCTCAATCTCAGCGCTCGTGACGGGATGATTGAGTTGTACAGTTAACTGATTAAGCGCACTTATCTGCGCATGTGTAATCTTATGAGACATATCAATATACTCCGGATTCGTATACGTTACGCCATCTCCCGAGTGAACCCATACCTGAGCAGATGCGGTACCATCGCCATTTACTGAGATAGCAGACCACGGGATGGTGCGATCACCTGACTGACTTCCAGATGCCTCTTCACGATCTGCCCAATCGTTTCCGTCAGCGCTTTTGCGGACGATAAATTGGGAGAGCGAAATAGCAGAACTCGATTTCTGTGTGTATGTTGCGATTTTTCCAAAATCATCTGTGTCTGTAAATTGCCCTACAGAAGTTGAGTCTACGACTGTCCCCCAGTTGAAGACATTCCACCCTGCATAATCGTTATCACTGCGATGATAATGTACCGTGACATCTAACTGCTTAATCGTTGGCATCGCATCTGCTGGCGGCTGTGTGTACGTGGTGTCTTCACCGCCAACGACCCATATTTGTGCTGAACCTGAGGAAGTATCAACTATACGATCTTTACTACCGTCTTTATTCCAATCAGAGGTTGTAATGATAACTCCCACGTGATCAAATTTGCCTTTCAACTCTACTGTGAAAACTTTGCCAAAAGTATCGCGAGCTTGGTTGAAAGGATAATTCTGCCCTTCAAGCGTTGTGCCATCTGTACGCGTACCCCATACATAGACTCCTCTTTTATCTCCATCAGGGTCCTGTGGCGCTGGTCGGTAGTGAACCGTCAATTTTGTTTCTTGTGCCACTGCTTGACTTGACGCCGCATCAGTAGATTGCGCATGTGCTATGGTCGTTGGAGTCGTTACACCGACAACGAGTGCCATAATCATGGAAAGTGCTGTAAGACAAGCAACACTGATGGATTGTAATCGAGAAAATCTTCTCATAATACCCTGCCTTCGCTGAAGTATTTTTATAGGAGGCGAATGCCAGACAGCTTCGTCTTTAACATTATGAAAAATACCTCAGTTATTATAAGTAGCGAAAAATTAACGCACAAGGCGTTTTGACGATTCACTTTTCTGCAAGGTAGACCTTTCCAGCCAAACTACTACCATCAAAAGCATGCATATTATTCGAGTAAATTCCTTAGATGACCCACGGCTCAATGCGTATATCAACCTTACTGAGATTCAATTGCGCAATAAGCTTGAGCCAGAGCAAGGAATCTTCATTGCAGAAAGTCCTAAAGTCATCGATCGTGCACTCGCTGCGGGAAAAGAACCTCTGTCTTTCCTTGTTGAGGAACAGTGGCTCACGGGTATGCAGAAGGAATTTGATTTTGTTGATCAACATTGGAGTGTAAATATTCCCGTCTTTGTCGCGTCAGAGGAGTTGCTCAAAAAACTCACAGGATATCGGCTTCATCGCGGTGCTATGTGCGCTATGAAACGATGGGAGCTTCCTAGTGTAGCGCAGTTGTGCAAAAATGCAAAGCGCGTGGCAGTCATGGAAAACATCGTTGATTTTACAAATGTTGGCGCTCTCATGCGCTCTGCAGCGGCATTGGGCATAGATGCTGTACTTGCTACACCGTCATGTTTAGATCCACTCTATCGACGTGCTGTACGCGTCTCTATGGGGACAGTTTTTCAAGTTCCTTGGACTCGCATCGGTGGTACTAATCGCAAGAATTGGCCGAACCCTTCTATCAATGAATTAAAGAAGCTAGGCTTTACTACTGTTGCAATGGCGCTAACGGACAATTCTATTTCAATGATGGAGCTCATCAGACGGATTCACTGTCCTGATGATGACCCACACCACATTGACAAGGTAGCTCTCATCTTTGGCACAGAAGGCGATGGTCTTAGCAAGCGTACTCTTGCCTCCACAGATCTCACGGTAAAAATTCCTATGAGTCATAATGTTGATAGTTTAAATGTTGCAGCATCAAGTGCCGTCGCATTTTATGCAACAATGTAATTGCTCTCGTTCACAGATGTCGTTTAAATGACGATTCTGAGGTACCTTATCCGATAGTATTACAGCTAAATATTCCATGCACCCCGCAATGAAAGGACCCCATCTATGAATGTGCATGCCATTATCGTCACTGCCTCTGTGACAGTGATAGTCATCTTACTTCTCAGTTTATTCTTTGCAGGATATGTGTCTGCTAGCCCCAACACTATTAAAGTTATCTCCGGTCCATTCAAGCAGCGTGTACTTTTGGGCCGCACCGGTTGGAAGATTCCTATTCTTGAACGCGTAGACACTATGACCGCCGGAATGATCAGCATTGACGCGCGGACCACTGACTTTGTGCCAACGAATGATTATATCAACGTTAAAGTAGATGCTGCTGTGAAGGTCAAAGTTGGAACTGACCGCGAGGACCTTTTTCGTTCTGCTACTCGTAACTTCTTGTATAAAGACAGTACACAAATCGCTGACGAAGTCCGTGATACTATTGAGGGGCATTTGCGTGCCATTATTGGTCAGATGCGTCTTGAGCAGATTGTAACTGACCGTTCTCAATTCTCCGAGAAGGTACAGGAAAACGCCACCAAAGACCTCGAAGAGATGGGCTTGGAAATAGTTGCATTTAACATTCAGGGTCTTGTAGATGAGAAAGGTGTCATCGAAAATCTTGGTATCGATAATACTGAGCAGATACGTAAAGAAGCTGCAAAAGCAAAGGCACGTGCTCAGCAAGAAATCGCACAGCAGCAGGCAGAATCTGACAAACTTGCCAATGATGCACGAGTGGCAGCAGACCTTGAAATTGCAGAAAAGCAAACAGAACTGGCAAACCGTCAGAATGCTTTGAAAGCACAAGCTGAGACGGAACGCGCAAAAGCAGATGCTGCGTATGAAATTCAACAGCAGGTGCAGCGCAAGGAAATTGAGCTCCAAACTGCTGAAGCAAACATTGTAAAGCAGGAGAAGGAAGCTGAAGTTAAACAGCGTGAAGTTCAGGTCAAGGAGCAAGAGCTCAATGCGACCGTAAAAAAACAAGCTGAAGCAGATAAGTATGCTCGTCAGCAGGCTGCAGAGGCACAGCTCATCGAACGTCAGCGCAAAGCAGAGGCCGAGCTCTTTGAGCAACAAAAAATCGCTGAAGCGCAGAAGGCAAAAGCGGAAGCAAACAAATACTCGGCTTTGCAGGAAGCTGAAGGTATTGAAGCTAAAGGTAAAGCTGAAGCTGAAGCCATTCGTTTGAAACTTGAGGCAGAAGCTGATGGCCTTAATAAAAAAGCAGAAGCTATGAAGAAATACGGTAATGCAGCCGTAACTGAAATGGTCGTCAACGTCCTGCCTGAAATCGCACGAAATCTTGCTTCTCCACTTGAAAATGTTGATAGAATTACCATGTATGGAGAGGGAAATAGCTCCAAAATGGTCGGTGATCTGATGACTACTATGGACCAAGTCACGGCAGGCATGGGTATCGACATCAAGGATCTTATCTCTGCGACTCTTACTGGTCGAGCGATGGGGAATGGTCTCGCCACCTCGGAGGTAAGTAACTCTACCGATAAGGAAGGACCAGCAGCATCGGAAAAGCCTTCCCAGACTTCCCGGGTAAGTTCTGAGAAGAAAAATAAATCAGCATCCACAGCTACTGGTAATAGCATGGATAGAACAAACAGTGCGAACTAAATAATAAAACGCGTTCTCACGTAAAGATGGTCCTAGCTCATGGAGTTAGGACCATCTTTATATTCGACAAATTAGCTGGTTTTACTTCAACATCGCTTATTTATCTTCGTGTACTTTATAGGGAGTCTCATCCTTGCTGTCGATATAGTCGTCATCATCAACAACTGCACCGGTAAGTTTACCGAGATTCTTGAGTACATGATAGACCACGAGAGCTGCAATGGAACCAATTGCAATGCCGTTGAAAGAGATACCCTGGATTGCGAAGGTGAAGTCTGCTATGCCGACCACCATGACAACAGCTGCCACCATCATATTGACATTCTTAGAGAAATCTACCTTATTCTCGACCCAAATACGCACACCAAGCATACCAATCATGCCGTAGAGCAACGTAGTGACACCACCAAGAACTCCGCCTGGAATAGTGTTAATGATTGCGCCGAACTTAGGGCAAAGGCTCAGAATCAAAGCAAAGAGTGCAGCAAACCAATATGCCAAAGTGGAATACACTTTCGTAGCTGCCATAACTCCAATATTTTCAGCATATGTAGTAGTGCCTGAGCCACCACCGAGACCTGCGAACATTGTGCCTAAACCATCTGCAAAGAGAGATCGCCCGATTTGCTCATCATAGTCATGACCAGTCATTAATGCGACCGATTTGACATGCCCGATATTTTCAGCGATAAGAACGAGAACAACAGGTAAGAAATTCAGCAAAATAGAGAAATCGACCTGTGGAAGGTGGAACTGTGGAAGACCAATCCACGCAGCTTGCGCTACTGGTTTAAAATCTACTTGCCCACGGATTACCGCATAAACATAGCCGATAATGACACCAAGAAGAATATTCAGACGACCAATCATACCTCTGAAAAGTACAGCGATTAACATGACTGCCACAAGTGTAACGACGGCAGTATCAGGAGCCACCTTAAAATTATTCCATGCTGATGGAGCTAAATTAAAACCAATAATTGCGACAATGGCGCCGTTAACGACTGGTGGCATCGCATGATCAATCCACTTCGCTCCAGCAAAATGAACGATAACGCCAACAATAGCGAGGAGTAAACCTGTGCACAGAATGCCAAAGCTTGCGACCTCAATGCCCTTATGAGCTGTTGCTACGGCAGCAATCGGAGCAATAAAACCAAACGAGCTACCCAGATAGCTAGGTAGCTTGTTGTTATTGATCAAAAGGAAGAGTCCAGTAGACAATGCTGTAAAGAATAGCGTCACCGACGGGTCAAAATGTGTCAAGATTGGCACAAGGAATGTTGAACCAAACATCGCAATGACATGCTGAGCACCGATACCTGCTGTACGCGGAACGGTTAAGCGCTCTTCTGGCTCGATAACTTCACCCGGCGCAATATGCTTGCCATCACCGTGAAGCTGCCATGATAAATTCAACGACATATATTCTTTCCTTCTCTCAAAAAAACGTTCCTAGCGACTCGAGAAAAACTCAAGTATGCAAGGAACGCTTTACTACATCGTTGAAACTTTAGTTTAGCGTATAGGTTGGAATTATCGTATTATGTGATAGGCACTTCCCTAGAAACCGGCATGCGTAGCACGATATGCATCTACGCGCTGCTTGGCTTCCACTATGCCTACGCCACTACGCTCGCGGACGTGCTTAATGGCTTCAATCGGTCTACCTCTCTTAATTGTATCGATTTCAGACTGAGTCAAGCCACCTTCTACTTCATCTTCGTGCGTTTCCGACCGAGAAGGTTCGGATGTTGGAGTGTCATACTCTACCGAATTATTAAAAGCAACCTGATCATTGAGATCAGTACTATTCTTCTTTCCGAAGAGAAAATCAAAGAAACCCATCATAGCTCTTTTCTTAATGTGAGGAAGGAACCCCGCCTCAGTATGACTGAACTTATCTGTTGGAGTACACACATGTCTATGCATATGCGCGTGGAAGATTATTAAGGTTCATCCCGAGAGCTGCTAGCTGTGCCGCCCCATCCTCAGTCACCATATCCACATTCCAGGCAGGAGTCCATGTCCAATCCACACGGAATTCTTCAACCAAACCAGCAAGTACAGAGGCACACTCATCTTCGATAAGGTCAGTCAAAGGACATGCAGGCGTAGTCAATGTCATAGTGAGAATCGCACGACCTTTCTCATCGATTTCTACACCGTAGAGAAGACCTAAATCTACGACGTCGACGCCAAGTTCTGGGTCCATGACCTGGTGGAGAGCTTCTTTTACATCTTGTGCAGTGGCACGGCCAATTTGATCGACGAAAGTCAACGTCACACCTTCAAATTCCTCGGTTGTTGTACCGTTTGGCATGGTCTTTCCCTCACGTTGTTTCTGAGATTTTTTATATGATTCCTCTAGCATACCTGCGGAAGACGGATTTTGTGTTATTTGGTGAGCAAGTTCAGAATTTCCCACAACATGATTTACTGCATTCATGATGCTGCTACTCGGCCCTGGAACGAGATTCCCTTGTGTCACTGCTCCCCCTTCATCTGCGTCAGCGCGAGAGCAGCAGAGTCTTTCAGCCCTTCCCAGCCCAGCAACGCACACTTGATACGCATTGGGTATTTGGACACGCCTTGGAATACTACTGCATCTTCCAACGATTCTGTATCATCTTCGTCTTCCAATCCGGCACCACGAGATTCCATCAATTGTTTGAAAGTACGAGACAATTTCATTGCATCATCAAGTGTCTTATCGTGTACAAGATCGTACATAATTGACAAACTGGCCTGAGAGATAGAACATCCTTGACCATCCCAAATGAGATTTTCAATGCGAATAGGCTTGCCATCAGAACCATCAGAAAGCTCCACACGTACGGTGACTTCATCGCCACAGGTTGGATTGAACTGATGAGACTGAGCGCTCACACAATACTCATGCTCCGCAGCCACAGTTGTGGCAGCTACATTGGAACCGAGTTTCTCAGCTGTCACTGTGGTGATATCCTCGGCAAACTTCTGCTTGCCATGTGGCGCCTTGGATGCCTCGAGAATTACTTCCTGATACATCTGCTCAAGCTCTTGGTCGCTCATACCTTCGTACATATAAGAATCTCCTGAAAGTCTGTAATACCCTGATATTAGCGTTTAACGGTGGAAGAATCCATATACATCAGCTACTGCCGAACGTAGACGTTTAATTTCTTCCACCGTATTATAGACGCCGAGGCTCGCGCGGTTGGAAGCATAGTAGCCAAAATGACGGTGTACAGGCTGTGCACAGTGGTGACCCACGCGGATAGCAATTCCGCGAGAGTCAATGAACTGTCCCACATCATGAGGATGAACGTCGCGGATTTCAAAGGCAACTGTTCCAATGCGATTTTCTGAGTTCAGGGGTCCTAAAATCGTGACACCTTCAATATCCTGTAGCTTTAGAAGTTCAGGGACCAGTGCTTTCTCGTGAGCTTCGATATTTTCAAGACCGATATTCATCATCCATTCAGCAGCTATACCAGCTGCTACAACCTGTGCTACTGGCTGAGTTCCTGCTTCAAACTTTGCAGGAGGAGCCATGTACTGTGCAGGTTTTTCCATCCATGCAAGTTCTACCATGGAACCGCCAAAGTTCATAGCGGGGAGTTTTTCGAGCAACTCACGTTTGCCGTAAAGGAAACCGACACCCGTCGGGCCATACATTTTATGTGCACTCCATACAGCAAAGTCCACATCAAGGTTATGAAAATCTATCTTGATATGAGGAACGGATTGACAGGCATCAAGCACCACTACTGCCCCAACTTCACGAGCACGCTTAACGATGCTTGCTACATTTGTAATAGCACCAGTGACATTAGAAATATGGGTAAAGGCTATAATCCTTGTGTGCTCGGTAATGGTATTTTCCAACGATTCACGGTCGGTTTTAATTCGACCTTCCGAATCTAAATCAAGCCATTTGAGTCTTGCTCCAGTACGACGAGCAAGCTCCTGGAATGGGAGCAAAACTGAATGGTGCTCTGCGCGCGATACGACGATTTCATCGCCCTCACCAACTGCGAATAGTTCGATGCCGTCCAAAGATGCATGATCAAATGCATTTGCCAACATATTTAAGCTTGCAGTGGCACCACCAGTTACGACGATTTCATCCTTACCGTCGCCAGCATCCGCTCCAACTAGTCGAGCCACGCTATAACGCGCACTCTCAAATGCTTCGGTACTTCGGGCTGCGAGTTCATGAGCCCCTCGGTGAACACCTGCATTAATTGTGCGGTAGAACTCGGATTCTGCGTCAATGACGCTTTCAGGTTTCTGCGCCGTAGCTCCTGAATCTAAGTACGCGAGACGATGTCCGTGAATTTCCTGATTGAGAAGAGGAAATTGCGCACGGACAGCCTCAAAATCGTATCCGAAATCTGCCATAATCCACCTCACAGTTGCACATACGTCTTATCAAAAAATACTGGCGATACGACTATTTATATCGCATCGCCATCAAACTCGCCATAAAATGACTGGTTTTATGTAAATTTAATTTCTAGACTTAAGCTAGTCTTAGGCCTGAGCGGACTCAGTCGTACCCTCTGGAAGGTATTTGTCATAACCATTCTCTTCAAGATAATCAGCCAATTCAGGACCGGCAGTTTCGACGATGTGACCATCAGCGAAAACGTGAACGATGTCTGGCTTAATGTACTTCAAAATGCGAGTGTAATGGGTCACCATCATGATGCCAAGACCAGTGGATGCTTTAGCACGGTTAACACCCTCTGACACGATACGAAGCGCATCCACATCCAGCCCAGAATCAGTTTCATCGAGAATAGCAAACTTTGGTTTCAAAATCTCTAGCTGAAGCACCTCAGCACGCTTCTTCTCACCACCCGAGAAACCTTCATTGACAGAGCGCGAGGCAAACTTAGGGTCCATCTTAAGATTTTTCATAGCTGCCGAAAGCTCTTTAGACCACTGACGAATAGCCGGCGCCTGGCCATCTACCGCAGTTTTAGCCGTACGCAAGAAATTAGTCATAGGAACGCCTGGAACTTCTACTGGGTACTGCATAGCAAGGAATAAACCTGCCTGCGCACGCTCATCAGGGGTCATCTTTAAGATATCGCGACCGTCAAGCAAAACCTCTCCAGAATCCACTTCATACTTTGGATGACCTGCGAGAGTGTAAGCCAACGTCGACTTGCCCGAACCGTTTGGTCCCATAATCGCATGGGTTTCATTGGAATTAATGGTTAGATTTACACCTTTGAGGATTTGCTTACGACCCTCTTTAGTTTCTACTGAAGCGTAGAGATCCTTAATTTCGATAGTAGACATTTACTTCTCCAAACGTGCGTTCACGGTATTCATTAAGTGTTCAGAAATTGCGGGGATACCAATTTGCTCAATAAGTTCATTAAAGAATCCCGCGACTACAAGCTTCTGCGCATCCTTCTCAGAGATACCACGGCTCATCAAATAGAAGAGCTCTTCATCATCGAAGCGACCTACAGAACTTGCATGACCAGCACCTACGATATTACCGTTCTCAATTTCAAGATTTGGCTCTGAATCAGCTACAGCACCAGGGACCAAGATGAGATTGCGGTTGAGCTCATAGGAATCTGTCCCAGGAGCTGTTGGCTCAATAAGAGCATTCCCAACCCATGTAGAGTGCGCGCCCTTACCAGACAGAGCGCCCTTATAGACCACACGAGACTTGCACTCTGGAGCGTTATGGACAACCATGGTCCGATGCTCAATGTGTTCGCCAGGCTCAGCGAAGTAGATACCGAGCATATTGAGGTCGCCCTGCTCACCACCGAAGTCCTGGTCCATACGAATGCGTACAAGGTTACCGCCAAGAGTTACTACACTGTGACGAAGCGCCGCACCTTTGCCCACATGAATACGATGGTTGCCTACATGCTTGGAATTGCTGGACCATTCCTGAATAAATGTGGTGGATACCTCAGAGAAATCGCCCGTAGAGATTTCTACACCTTCAGCAAGTTTTGCTTGGCCTTCATGCTCGACTACCACATCTGCGTGAACGTTTGCATCAGTAGTGATGACAAGGTGGAAGGAATCAAGTTCAAGAGAAGTACCGGTTACCTTCACAACAATTGGTGACACTACATCTTCAGCCACGTGCAAAGAATATGCAGCATTCCCACTATTCCACTCGACAGCAGATACACGATCATTTGGCTTTGAAACTGTGCCAGCTGGCTTGTCAGATTTCGTAATCTTTTTAAGCACCACAGTGGCTGGAACATCAGAACCATCAAGCATGGAAAGCTCGACGTTCAATTTATCTGCTGGTTCAAAGACCTCCGCAAATTCAGCAATGCGCTCTACAGGGGTAAATCGCCAATCATCCTGCTTGTGTGTAGGAATAGCGAAATCAGTCACCTCGAAAGAACGAGGATTGCGATCTGCACTCGATGGCATCGTAGCTGGGATTGCATATGGATCGTTTGGATCTACTACGGGGATCTGTACTTCTTGATTTGCCATAATTAGCCTACCGATCCTTCCATCTGCAACTCGACCAAACGGTTGAGCTCAAGAGCATATTCCATGGGAAGCTCACGAGAAATTGGCTCCACGAAGCCACGCACAATCATACCCATAGCTTCCTTCTCTTCGATACCACGGCTCATCAGATAGAATAGTTGGTCTTCAGAGACCTTGGAAACCGTTGCTTCGTGTGCCATAGATACGTCATCTTCGCGAACGTCTACATGAGGGTAGGTGTCCGAGCGAGAGAAGTCATCGACAAGCAGTGCATCACACACTACATTCGAACTAGATCCTTCTGCCCCATCCACAATCTTGACAAGACCACGGTACGCTGAACGACCCCCGCCACGAGAAATAGACTTTGCCACGATAGTAGAGCTGGTATGTGGCGCCAAGTGAATCATCTTTGCACCAGTATCCTGATATTGTCCTTTACCTGCGAAGCCCAATGACATGGTTTCTGCCTTTGCATAAGGCTCTGCCAAAATACACGCTGGATACTTCATAGTAGCCTTGGAGCCGATGTTTCCATCAACCCATTCCATAGTGCCACCCTCACGCACATACGCACGTTGCGTTACAAGGTTATAAACGTTGTTTGACCAGTTCTGAACAGTGGTATAGCGTACGCGCGCGTGCTTCTCTACGATGATTTCCACGATTGCTGCATGGAGGGAATCTTCGTTATAGATTGGAGCCGTGCAACCTTCAACATAGTGCACATATGATCCCTCATCTGCAATGATTAACGTGCGTTCGAACTGTCCCATTGCAGGAGTGTTGATACGGAAGTACGCCTGAAGTGGAATATCCACGTGAACGCCCTTTGGCACGTACACGAAGGAGCCACCGGACCATGCTGCAGTATTCAATGCACCAAACTTATTATCTTCTGGAGAGACTACAGTTCCAAAGTACTTTTTGACAAGGTCGGGATACTCGCGTACTGCGGTATCTGTATCTACGAAGATAACACCCTGCGCTTTCAAATCCTCGCGAATAGAATTATAAATAACCTCCGACTCGTACTGAGCAGCAACTCCTGACACCAAACGGTTCTTCTCAGCTTCAGGAATGCCTAAACGATCATAGGTGTTCTTAATATCTTCTGGAAGCTCATCCCAGCTTGTCGCCTGCTTATCGATTGGCTTCACATAGTACTTGAAGTCATCAGCATCGAAGCCGGAAAGATCCACACCCCAGTCAGGCATTGGCTTTTCTACGAATGCCTTATAACCTCGCAGTCGTATATCAAGCATCCACTGAGGTTCATTCTTGTCTGCAGAGATTTCACGAATTACCTGCTCAGAAACACCCTTCTTTGCAGCTTTTCCTGCCTCGTCGGAATCGTGCCAACCGTAAGAATATTCGCCAAACTGGGAGATAATTTCATCATCCTGCTGAAGCTTTTCAACATTAACACCGCCGCGGGCATCAACGTACTTATTCATTTCAACATCGCCAGCTAGCTTCTTTTGTTCTTGCAAATCTGTCACGCTTCACCTCCTCTTAAGTCTTTAATCTTTGAACTCTTTAACCTTTTGCCATTGTAGAAAGTCATATAGCAAATTTCTAGGGGTAATACACAATTGCGCCTTTGGAGTGAAATAGTTCACACCGCAGACGCAATCGAATGTGAGTGTATCTTCTAGGCAGCGGGCTTTTCTGCCTCAAGGGCATGTTTGCGATCTACTGCAGTCTTCACCAAACCCTGGAACAATGGGTGCGGCTTGGTTGGACGACTCTTAAACTCAGGATGAGCCTGAGTACCAATGTAGAATGGGTGAACAGCCTGTGGAAGCTCTACAAACTCTGCAAGTTGTCCATCAGGAGAAGAACCGCTGATAGATAAACCTGCTGCTTCAAGCTCTGGTTTGATATTCAATGCGACTTCGTAGCGATGACGATGGCGTTCGGTTACGTTTGTACTTCCGTAGAGATCTGCTGCCAAAGACTTCTCTTTGAGAACAGCTGGGTAAGAGCCAAGACGCATGGTGTGACCCATATCACCGTTACCGGAAACTATTGCCTTCTGCTCTTCCATAGTGGCAATGACTGGATGTGAAGTACCATCTTCAAATTCAGAAGAATTTGCATCCGCATAGCCGAGTACGTTACGGGAGTACTCAATAACCATAGACTGCATACCTAAGCAGATGCCCAAAGCCGGAAGTTTGTTTTCACGCGCAAAGTGTAATGCTTCAATCTTGCCTTCGATGCCACGGATACCAAATCCACCAGGGATGACGATACCATCGAGCTTGCCGAGGTAGCGCTTTGCCCCCTCAGGAGTTTCGCAATCATCAGCTGCAATCCACTCAACCTTTGCACGAACATGGTTACCAAAACCGCCCGCCTTAATAGCTTCGGTGACAGAGAGATATGCATCCGGCAAATCAATGTACTTACCCACGATACCGATAGTGACTTCGTCCTTTGGATGATGAACACGATCGAGTAGATCTTCCCACTCTGCCCAATCAACATCGCTGCACTTAAGCTCTAAGTGCTCTACAACATACGAATCCAACCCTTCGTTGTGAAGCATAACTGGGATTTCATAGATACTTGGTACATCCACACAATTGACGACGGCCTCTTCAGAGACGTCACACATGAGGGAAATCTTATCCTTGATGCCCTGATTCAATGGTCGGTCAGAACGAAGAACTAAGGCATCAGGACGGATGCCGAGCTGACGAAGCATCATCACAGAATGCTGAGTTGGTTTTGTCTTCAACTCATGTGCCGAGGCAATCCACGGTACCAAAGACACATGCACAAACATGCAATTTTCTGGACCGAGCTCAGTGCGCACCTCACGAGCTGCTTCCAAGAATGGCTGAGACTCAATATCACCGACTGTTCCGCCAATTTCGGTAATGATGACGTCGACATCGTCGGAAGCCTGTTCACGCATGCGCTCTTTAATCTCATTGGTAATGTGAGGAATCACCTGAACACACTGACCAAGATACTCACCAGCACGCTCCTTGCGCAGAACATTCTGATAAATCTGACCAGTTGTTACATTGGCAGCTTGACTCAGCGGCACATCTAAGAAGCGTTCGTAGTGACCGATATCCAAATCCGTCTCTGCTCCGTCTTCCGTCACATACACTTCACCATGCTGGAATGGATTCATCGTACCTGGATCGACGTTGATGTACGGGTCCAACTTCTGCTGAAGCACACGCAACCCGCGGCTGCGGAGAAGACGACCGAGAGATGATGCGGTAAGACCTTTACCGAGGGAAGAAACTACGCCACCAGTGACAAAAATGTGCTTAGTGATATGCTCAGAATTATTACCATGCTCATTAACCATGGAATTTAAGTGTATCAGCCACAGTGTACGAATTCCAAGGTTTAACACGCTGAGAAAGAGGCACCATTCCCCAAGAATTTCAAAGGTTTTGACCTCTTTTGTACTATACTTCTATGGCAGAAAGTTATGTGGAAAAAGTTACTGATGAGATGCATCGTGACGCAGCTCGTTTCATTGCAACTGAAGATAAATCCATTGAAGTTCCAGCGAAAAAAGTTTCGCTCACCGAACTATTTTATGATCTCGTTTTCGTCTTCGCAGTTTCAAAAATCACAGAAATCTTTGAACCTCTACGTCACCATGAGGCAAGCTGGTTGACAGTACTCCTTTATCTGACAGTTTTCATCAGTTTTGTGGGTTCATAGAATATTCAGACCATTTATTTCAACCGTTTTGGACGTCATGATTTCAAAGATATCATCTCGATGACAGTCCTCCAGATGCCAGTTTTACTTTTCATGGCAGAGTATTCTACATCTGAATCTTTCGAAGAGTTTCGTATCTTTTCCGTTGGCCTTATTGTGCTTTCTCTCATTCAGCTTGGTCAGTATGTGTGGATTGCCATTGAAAGAAACGGCAAAACTGATACAAACGTCGCTCGAATATTTGTCGTTATGCTTTCGCTGAGACTAGCAGGAATAATCATCGGGACAATTATTGGTGGATTCATTGGTGTAATTATCGTTAGTATTTCTGTAGTTGCTTTCCTCTTCTATCCTCTCTTAGCAAACAGACAAATGAAGGCAATTCCGCTCAACGTTCCTCATCTCATCGAACGTCTGGGTCTCCTCACCATCATTATGCTTGGTGAGTTGCTCGTTGGGCAGGCACAGTACTTCCGCTTAAGTACATTCACTATTTTTAATATTTTTAGCTATCTCGTCATTGTGAATCTCTTTATGTTCTATATCGTCGAATTTGACCATGTCATTGATGACCATGCCAATGGCAGTAAGGCGACTGTTATGGTGTATTTCCACTACTTAGTATGGTTTGGGATTAACCTTGTTACTGTTGCTTATGACTTCCTCGATCCGCAGGCTCCTCAAGTCGCGCACTACATATTACTTGGAGGAATTATCCTCTTCTATACAGGAGTTCTCATTCACTCGATTTTTAACAGGCCAACTCATCGTATGAATGTTAGAACGCTCGCTTCAATTATTGGTGTCATTGCGTCAGGCTGTATCGTCTCAGTGATGTGGATTTCTGATATTCGTGTAATGGCGACTGTAATTATGCTCAGTACATTTATTGCTCAGGCTCTGTTTGTCGTTTTCAATATACGCAGAATAAAGCAGCATAGTATTGAAGCGTAATGCTCAATCACAGTGAATATGTTTACTAGCCTCACACATTGATAGTGGGGCCATTTCATTTCTATGGGCATTGTTGAGGCTGCTCGTACATGATCTCGAGCAGCCAGAAAAATATCATGGGCTTTACGAACTTCACGCTATGGAAATTGAGTTCTTCTGTCACTAAGGATTTGCCAATACACTCACCTAGTCTAGTGCCTTATCAAGCTCGTCCACCATCTCATCCGTAGTGTCCCAACTCGTTACTATCCGTACAATGTACTGACCGTTATGAGGAGGCTCCCATAAAGTCACCGTTGCCACGCTCGTCAACTTCTTATACTGCTCTTCATTCATTCTGAAGAACTGCTGATTCGTAGGGCTCTCCACATAACGTTCGTACCCATGCGACTCCATCACAGCCACAATACGCTGAGCCAAACGGTCTGATTCGCGACCAATGCGTACATACAAGTCATCAGTAAAAAGCGCATCGAACTGTACACCGAGTACTCGTCCTTGTGCAAGCAAAGCGCCATGCTGCTTAATTTGAGTGACGAAGTGTGATGGCGCTTTACCTGGCTTAAACACAACTGCTTCACCAACTAATGCACCAAGTTTTGTGCCTCCAATATAGAAGACATCAGCAATTTCAGCAAGTTCAGGCAAACTTACATGCTCTGTATGAGATCCCAATGCGTACCCAAGTCGTGCACCATCGATGAATAGAGGCATTTCGAACTCATCGCAGATTGCACGAATTTCCAGTAGATCCTCGCGGGAGTACAAAGTTCCAAACTCAGATGGATAACTCAGATACACCATGCCTGGGTATACCATGTGCGTTTCACTGGGATCATTGTAATGATCTTCAGCGAGCTTCTTAATATCCGCTGGGTTCATTAAGCCATCACGACTCAAAACAGTGAGAACCTTATGCCCGGTAAACTCAATAGCACCCGCCTCGTGCATATTGATATGACCGGTATCTGCAGAAACTACGCCCTCCCATGCATTAAGCATGGTATCAATAATGATTTGATTGGTCTGAGTTCCACCCACGAGGAAGTACACGTCGGCATCTGGCTGAGATACAGCTCCGCAAATCTTGGTACGAGCCTGCACGGTATACTCGTCGTCGCCGTAACCATTCTGCGGAATCCCATTGGTCTTTACTAACGCGTTCAAAACATCGGGATGCGCACCTGCATGATAGTCGTTATGCAACGTGAGCATGTTTAATCCTCGAGTATATTGGAAATTGCCTCGAGAGCAAGCTTGTAACCGTAGAATCCCATACCAGTAATTGTCCCTGTGGCAATAGGCGAAATCACAGAATGCTTGCGGAAAGATTCTCGAGCAGCAGGATTAGAAATATGTACTTCTATGAGCGGTATATCTACGTCGGTGACCTGTGCTGCAGCATCCGCTAACCCGTAAGAATAGTGAGTAAAAGCAGCAGGATTCATAACAATAGGAGTCTTTTCATCGACAGCCTGATGTATCCATTGAATAACTTCAGCTTCAGAATCACTCTGGCGTACATCTACTTTAAATCCAAGCTCTTCGCCCCATTGCGTACACGCAGTACGAAGATTATCAAGAGTATCAGAACCATAAATTTCAGGCTCGCGTACACCCAAACGTCCTAGATTCGGACCATTGACTACTACGATTTTCGTTACTTCACTACGCTTCATTTCTACTCCTCTACCCTATGCAGCGCTTCTAATACACTGTCCTCACTAGGATTTTCAAGTCTTCTCGCATGACCAATACTGTCCACAACGACAAAACGCAACATATTCCCTCGAGCTTTCTTATCGCGATGCATGATGTCGAGTACCTTGCTGTCATCTGCCCCCCTCCATGAAGTAGGAAGTCCCACAGATTCAATGATGTCTCGCGTGTAGTCGACGAATGTACGGTCGACAATTCCATGAATTTGCGCAAGCTGCGCAGCAAAAATCATCCCAACCGCTACAGCTTCACCATGTCGCCATGTAAAGTGCTCAAGTTTCTCAATAGCATGGCCAAGTGTATGGCCATAGTTTAAGAACTCGCGTAATCCTTGCTCTTTCAAGTCAGCACTAACATGCTTTGCCTTGACATGCACGCTGCGCTCGATAAGTTCAGTAATAATTTCCATGTCGTCGTCATCAATGCGAGCAGGATCAAGCGTGCGTAGCACATCTGCGTTGTTTTCCACAATGCGAAGAATCTGAGGATCGCTGATAAATCCCGCTTTGATGACTTCGCCAAGACCCTCGATAAAGATACGTTGATCGAGGGTGCGAAGTGTATCTACATCAGCAAGTACTCCTGCTGGAGTGTAGAAACTTCCGACAAGATTCTTGCCAGCATCGGTGTTTATACCCGTCTTGCCGCCAGTAGAAGCATCAACCATCGCAAGAAGAGAAGTTGGGCAGTTGATATATGTAATTCCTCTCAACCATGTTGCTGCGATGAATCCTGCTACATCAGTTGCTGCTCCGCCGCCGACTCCTACTATGGCATCGGAGCGCGTAAAACCTAACTCGCCTAGTTGGTCCCATACGTGGGAGACAACGCGTAATGTCTTACCTTTCTCAGCATCCGGTACCACGATATCCGTTACATCATATCCTGCTCGACGTAGTATTGTACGCGCCTTATCGCTATGCCGTTGAACAGACGTCGTGTGGATGAGTGCAACTCGAATCACTTTCTTACCTAGAATTTCAGGAAGGTGGCGCATCGTCGCAGTACCGATGCGCACATCATACTCCGGTGTCGCGCCGCTGATATGAATAACTCGTTCCGCTAATGTATCAATCACTGTCTGTGCCGCCTGCCGAGGAGTTTTGCCATGCGTAGGCATGATAAAAGTAGAAATCGTTCTAAAAGTAGGATCACGCTTTTCAAAAAGGTCCATCCACACTTTTTGAGGATTATGTTTCAGAAGAGGTCGCGTACCTGAACGTGTGGCATGCTCGATAGCTTCTTCTGGCTGAGCATCAAGATAGACGACATTCCCCCCATGAGAAGCATACTCGCGAAGGACTCTCTGAGTACCTCTATTCATCGGTGCGCCACCGCCGAGAGAAAGTACTCCATCAAAAATGACATGAGACTCATCGGAACTATTAGCATTCCTGTGGGATTTACTAAAATTGGTAATTTCTAGAAAGTTTGCGATGACATCCCGTTCAATGGTGCGAAATTCATCTTCACCGTATCGGCCAAAGATTTCCTTGACTGTCATGCCCTCTCTACGCTCAATTTCATCATCGGAATCATAAAAGCGGCACCCCATAAGAGACGCTACTTCCCTACCGATGCGAGTCTTTCCGGAGCCAGGCATCCCGATGAAGACAACTCGAGGAATTCGAGGCATACCTCAGTCCTTCCTGCTCAAACAATCTGTACTGTATGAAAACGCAAAATATAATCGCTATAATCTCTATAATCTCGGCTTAGTCGTGGCTTATTGCAAGTATTCCGGCCAACTTGCCACATAAGATTTTATATTTCGCTGTGTTTCATCAATGCTATCCCCGCCAAACTTCTCGAGAACGTACTGTGCCAGTGTCAATCGGACCATTGCTTCAGCGACAACTGCTGCTGCAGGGACAGCCGTAGCATCAGAGCGTTGATGAATAGCTGTAGCATCCTGCCCCGTTACGACATTAACCGTACGCAAAGCTCGTGGGAGAGAAGAAATTGGTTTCATGGCTGCACGCACACGAATTGGCTCGCCGTTCGACATCGACCCTTCTATGCCTCCAGCACGATTACTCAGACGGCGAATTCTGCCATTCTCTCGCACAATCTCATCATGTGCTGCAGACCCTGGACGATCCGCTTCTTTAAATCCATCACCGATTTCTACGCCTTTGATAGCCTGAATCCCCATAAGTGCGGAGGCGAGAGCAGCATCCAGACGACGATCAGACTCTACATAAGTACCTACTCCCGCTGGAACTCCATAAGCGATGACTTCAATAACTCCACCGAGCGTGTCACCTGACTTCTTCGCTTCATCTATGCGAGCCTTCATACGTGCCTCTGCGCCCTTGTCAAGAGTGCGAGTAGGTGATGCGTCTAATGCTTCACAATCCTCAGGTAGCGGTAGTGGATTATCCTCAGAAACGTACTCACCGCCAATTGAAATTACGTGAGAGACAGTTTCGATACCTGCTACCTGCTTCAAAAAATTTGCAGCTACCTGCCCTAATGCCACTCGTGAGGCAGTTTCGCGCGCAGAAGAGCGCTCGAGAACAGGGCGTGCATCGGTAAACCCATACTTACGCATACCGGTAAGATCCGCATGACCTGGGCGAGGATTACTTAAAGCAGCGTTGCGTCCAGAATCGCTCAGCTGCACACCTTCCTCCAGTGGATCTGCACTCATAACCTCAGTCCACTTAGGCCATTCTGTATTGCCAATTTCAATAGCAATCGGTGATCCTAATGTCTTTCCGTGGCGTACCCCTGTAAGTAGTCTGACCTGATCTTGCTCGAATTTCATACGTGCGCCACGTCCATATCCAAGGCGACGTCGTGCAAGTGCTTGCCTAATATCTTCACTTGTAATCTCCACACCACTAGGCAGCCCCTCTATCATCGCCACAAGTGCTTCTCCGTGAGATTCACCTGCTGTTTGCCAACGTAACATATCACACCTCGCCTTGTGCGCCTGCACACGTTATATGTGCACGTCTGCGACTTTTGACGTGTTCACTTTCTCGTTCTAAGCTTACAGAATGGACTACCTTTCCGCAGTCGTAATGGTATTGCCTTGTTTACTAGGCGGACTCTTGCTTGCAATTCGCGATTTTTTCTTACGGAAAGTTTCTCGATTGCACATAATCCTACTCTTTATCATCCAATTTCTCTGGCTGAGTGCACTGATATTCTTACATCTCGCTCCATACCATATCGTTATTGATGCAACCACTTTTGCGATTGTTGCAGTAGCTATTCTCTTTATGTTTCATGTCATGTCGCATGGCGGGCTAGGGCTGGGAGATGTAACAGCAGGAAGTGCATTAGCGATAATCCTATGTCCGTTATCAATTGACCACTGGTATGTCATTTTTATATGGCTATGCATTGCAAGTGTGTTAACTCTGCTAACTATGCTTATACGAAAAAAGCCAGACTCAGCGTTTCTTCCTGCTCTATACCTTGGAGCAGTACTGACACTGAGTGTGGCTTCATCCATAATTTAGTGATGTCCTGTGAGCGTTAGTGATTCGCTTCCCAGCTTTGGTATTCCTTTGAAAACTCTTGGAACTGCGACTCATCTGCTGTAAATTTTGTTTCTCCTGTTTCAAGGTTAACTGTTACAAAGTAAATCCAGTCTCCTTGCTCGGGGTTCATTACCGCCTTAATAGCATCGTCACTCGGCATATTGATAGGCGTAGGCGGTAATCCCTTGTTGATACGGTCATTGTACGGATTCGACGCATCAGAAAGCTGAGAGACTGTCAGCTGCCGGGCATTAATTCCGAGGCTGTATGCGATGACGCTATCCATTCCTAGTGGCATATCTTGTGCAAGACGATTCTCTATGACACGAGCAACTTTCCCGTAGTATTCAGAATGATTAACCTCACCTTCCACAATCGAAGCCTTACTCAATACTGTCTCATATTGGTCTTCAGAGACACCAAGAGACTGCAACTTTGCTATCCGCTTATTAACCATCTCAGCGAGAATGTCATGCGAACTTGTCTTGCTTTTAACGTTGTATGTGCCAGGCTCAAACCAGCCTTCCCACTTTCCTCCTGCAGCGTTTGGTAAAATTCCCGAGCCATCTGATGCCGTTAATGCATCGAAATCTTCTTGACTAAACTTCGTCATTTTTACTGCGGATGCGATGACCGTCTTAAGCGTTTCTCCTGGACGAACCACAAGCGATCCAGAAATTTTTGATGCGTCCGTAACTACTGTGACAACGTCTGCCGCCGCCATCTTTTTCTTTAAAGTAAAAGTTCCAGCCTGGAGCTTATTCTCAGCATGCGCACTGCTCACTGCACTTGTAAAAGCACCAACAGAGCGTATAACTCCCGCATTCACGAGCTTTTGAGCAAATTGCGCAGTACCCTCGCCTTCTTCAAACGTTACCTCCACACTACCGGAGCCTGGACCAGGATAGTCGAGGTTCTCTGCTGTACGAGTTGTACTTGCCTGCGTGGCACTACGGAGCTTATGCGTAAGTGCTACGCCACCAAAGCCTAAACCAACTATGAAAGCGATGATAAGGATAGTGATGAGAATGCGCCTGCGACGTTTACGCCTCATCTTCTTTTTCAGTTCGCGCACTTGACGACGACGGTGCGGCGGTAGTGGCGGCGCTGCCTTATCGCGCTGAGCAACTAAATCCTGCTCAGTCGTAGTTTGTGAAACGAGATTTTGCGCTTCAGTGCTATGCTGCGAAAAGCCTACCTGTGAATCGTTCTGGTCGAACATATCAAATAAGTCTTGACTTTCAGCCATCTTTACACCTTTGTCTCTTCGCTCTTATGCATTTCAAGAGCCTCTTGTAGAAGTATAACAGCAGCTTGACTATCGACGACAGAACGATGTTTGCGCATCCTAAGACCTGCATCAAGAAGCTGATTATGAGCACTTACAGATGTGAGACGCTCATCCATCAGAGTTACCTCTACACCTTCGATAAAATACTGAGCAAGCTTATTTCTCAAAACCGTAGCCCAACGCTTTGCCTTTTTTGCACTTTTCCCTTCAGACCCATCAAGCTGCAATGGATAGCCCACGATAACTTTGGAAACACCATTATCTTCGATAAGCGCTATGACGTCTTCAATGGCAAAAAAGTAATCTCCATTGACCTTAATATGATCCTCAGGATGAGCGAGGAGTAAATCCGAATCACTCAGCGCAATTCCTACGCGAGCATTTCCAAGATCTACTCCCATCCAAATGTGACTATCACTCAAAGGCAGCCTTTTACCCCTAGTTACTTCTGACGTTGTCAGCCAAGGAAGCCAAAGCGGCATCAATCTTTGATGCATCTTGTCCACCGCCCTGAGCAAAGTCAGGCTTTCCGCCACCGCCACCACCGAGCATCTTCGATGCCTCGCGTACGAGATCGCCTGCTTTGATTCCCCTATCACGAGCGGTGTCATTCGTAGCAACGATGACAATAGGGCTTCCGGAATCACCCACACCTGCCATAGCCACAACAACGGGCTTATCACTACCCAACTGTCCACGGACATCCATGACTGCAGCGCGAAGTGCATCTGGGGTACCGAATTGACCTACATTTGCAGTCACTGCTACTACAGGGTCGGAAGACTTTCGTGCTGCATCCACAAGAGATGGAATCTGCGACTTAAGCTGTGTCTCATAGAGTGCAGCAAGCTTGCGATCCGATTCCTTGAGCTTTGCCATCAATGTTGCAATACGGTCGGTGAGCTCATCTGGACGTGCATGCATTACATCGGATAGTTGAGATACAAGCGCGTGCTCGCGTGCGTGGAATTCATATGCCTTTTCGCCTACGACTGCATCCACTCGACGGACACCTGTACCGACAGAGGACTCGCTCATCAAAGTAACAGCGCCAATCTTACCGACATGATCGATATGCGTGCCACCGCAAAGCTCTCGACTCCAGCCATCTTCGCCAATCGACACGACACGTACGATGTCACCATATTTCTCGCCGAAGAGATGCATTGCGCCAAGAGCAATAGCATCGTCAAACTTCATTTCCTTGGTCGTTACTGCAAGGTTTTCGCGAAGTTTTTCATTCACGCGTGCTTCTACAGCGTTCATAGCCTGCTCGCTTGGTGCAGATGCCCATTGGAAATCGAAGCGTAAACGATTTGGAGCATCTTCCGAACCACGCTGAGTTGCCTGTGGACCAAGCTCCTCACGAAGCGCTTTATGCACCATGTGAGTTGCCGTATGTGACCTCGCAATTGCACCGCGACGGTCTACATCGATGGTTGCCGTCACCGCTGCATTCACAGTCAAAGTGCCTTCAGTCAGGCGTGCCTGATGAACAATGAGGTCCTTAATCGGCTTTTGTACATCGTCTACTTCCAACACCGCACCATCGTCAGAGAGAATTTCACCCTGATCGGCAAGCTGACCACCTGCTTGTGCATAGAACGGAGTGCGGTCAAGAATGACTTCGACGGTCGCAGGAGCAGTGACGGCTGGTACTGAACCCTTACCTTCCTGGATAATGCCAAGCACCCGCCCACGCGCAGACAAGTCCGTATAGCCAAGGAAGTCAATTGGAGATTCCAAAGTCTTCTTGACATCATCATAGACAGATAAATCAACGTTACCGCGTTTCTTCAGAGCATCTGCACGCGCGCGCGCCTTCTGTTCAGCCATTAATTCACGGAATGCAGTTTCGTCAACTTTGACACCCTGCTCAGCTGCCATCTCAAGCGTAAGCTCGATAGGGAAACCATACGTATCATGAAGCGCAAATGCATCTTCACCAGACACTTCAGTTCCCTTAGCCTTTGCCTTTGAAACTGCAACGTCAAGGATAGTTGTGCCATTGTCAAGTGTACGACGGAATGCGTCCTCTTCACCATATGCTGCATTTTCGATATCAGCGAAAGAATCGTTCAACTGTGGATAGCTTGCATTCATAACGCTCTTAGACACAGGCATCAAGTGAGGAAGAACTTCTTCTTGGACACCGAGCATCTTCATAGAGCGCATAGTGCGGCGCAGAAGTCGACGAAGGACATAGCCGCGACCTTCGTTAGAAGGACGAACGCCATCTGACATAATCATCAATGCAGAACGAACGTGATCTGCTACAACTCGGAAACGAACATCGTTATCTTCATTCTCACCATACTTGAGGCCAGAGAGCTTCTCAGCTGCCTCGATGACGGGGAACATTTCGTCCGTCTCGTAAATGTTTTCTTTACCTTGAAGCAGGTATGCAACACGTTCGAGACCCATACCTGTATCTATGTTCTTGTTTGCAAGCTCGCCGACAATGTGCAAATCGGTTTTGGACTTGACATTATCCACTTCGTAGTTTTCAAACACCAAATCCCAAATCTCAGTGTAGCGGTTTTCATCAGCTATTGGGCCGCCTTCTTTGCCATACTGAGCACCGCGATCTACATAAATTTCTGAGCATGGACCGCCAGGACCAGGACCACCCATAGTCCAGAAGTTATCTTCCATCCCCATGACCTGCATGTGCTCAGGATCCATACCCTCGTTACGCCAGATAGCGCGAGCCTCATCATCGTCAGTAAAAGTAGTGACCCACAACTTTTCTGTGTCAAAGCCGTAGCCGCCCTGATCTTGAGGAGTTGTCAAAAGTTCCCACGCATAGTGGATAGCTTCTTCTTTAAAATAATCACCAAAAGAGAAGTTACCAAGCATCTGGAAGAAAGTGCCGTGGCGTGTGGTCTTACCCACTTCATCGATATCTAATGTACGAACGCACTTTTGATTGCTCGTCACGCGGGACCGAGGGGGAGTCTGCTCACCCAAGAGATACGGTACAAATGGGACCATACCCGCAATGGTGAAAAGAGTCGTTGGATTAGGAGAAATCAAAGAGGCAGAAGGAAGAACCAAATGCCCCTGCTTCTCGAAATATCCTGTGTACCGTTTTGCGATTTCTGACGTGCGCATTGACGCGTATCTCCTTGAATTTAACGATTGCCGAACTTCTCAGCGTAAGAATTGTTCATCTCTGCCTCTTTATCTGCGAAATTCTTCTTGAAATCTTCAACTAAAGAGCCAAGAGTTCTCAGGGCTACATTGTCTTGATCTGGTCCCAGAACGAATTCACGCGCCATGCGAGGCGTATGAGAACGAACGTAGCCAGAAGCTTTACTCGCTACGACGAGACCCGTTGCAAGACCAGCACAAAACCAAAAGATGCGTTTGACCATTATTTCTCCTCTGCTTGGCTGTGGGCGCCGGACTTATGGAAGAATCCTTTAACCGTTTCTTGTACTGCATAGGCAGCAGAAGCTATCTTGATGACCGGCTTACCAAGTACTGCACCATACAAATCAGTCAATGCTCCTACATTACGTGCCGTAGTTGAAGCAGCAGAAGAAATTTGATTGACATCTTCGAGAGACTGATTGACTTTCTTCACCGTATCAACACTCTCATCCAAAGCTGGAATGGCATGATCTCCCGTATTTTTTACGGTATCAGCGATTTGATCAAACAACTTACCCAATCGGATAAGCGGATAAATCATGAAACCTGCAAGTACTGCAAACACTATCGCCGCAATCAAACTCGCAATCTGTCCGAGATCCATGACACATCTCCTTGTGGTTTAAGACATACTTTTCCTAAGGCTACCACTAGGTATAGGCGGTAAACTTACTGGTCACGTCCTACTGGTTACATTCGTAATTGTTACTCGTTGTATCCTACGATAGCCATCGATTCATCAAAACTTTTCGCGTGAAGATTAAAATCTATGCGTGTAATGCTGCCGTTGGCAGGACGTTTCGCACAATCTATGTCAGCAGGAGCACTATCCTTAAAACGCTGGATAAGGCTGAGCAGCGTATTCCCATGGGAAATGAGCAGCACGTTAGACTCATCATGAACACTACGTGACTTTGCGATGATGCCGAATCCTCGCTTAATTCTGTTCCAATATTCATCATCATTTTCAGCATGATGGAAAGGATCAGCTTCCTTCAAAAAATCCTTGGTAGCGTACGGTCCAAACTTCTTAAGAATTTCAGCATAACTATAAGCACCATGAGGTGCCCCTGCTGCCCACCATGCTTCATTCATATCGCGACCTTCGAAATACCCGTAGAATTGCTCGCGAAACTCCATATGTACACTTGGTTCGAGCTTACTAAACCGTGCAGCGACGTTACGCTGCAAAATCATGTCAAGAGTTTGCTGTGCCCGTGTAGTATCCGAGCAAAAAGCTGCATCGAATTTCACGTCAGCGAGTTTCTCACCTGCTTTTACAGCGTCATTCTTACCATTCTCAGTCAGCGGCGAGTTGCTCCATCCCTGAAGCCGGTTATATAAGTTGAAGTATGTCTGTCCATGACGGACTAAATACAAATGAATAGCCATGAGCACTACTTTAGCGCTTACAAAGAGGTAACAAGGAGCTATACTGGTGTGTCATGACTAAATTTTTAACTCGCTGGGTCATTATGACTCTTGCCACTGCTATCACGGTGTGGCTCGTACCTGGACTACATATTGTTGGCAACAACAAATGGTTTGCTTATGCTGGATTTGCTTTATTTATGGCACTGATCAATGCCTCTATTAAGCCCTTTATGCAAGCGGTATCGCTGCCTTTAAGTATTTTATCCTTCGGATTGGTAGCGTTAATAGTAAATGCGGTATGCTTCGAACTTGCTGGCGCTCTCGCATCTGAGGTCCTTGGATTTGGCCTTGCCTCAGGCAGCTTTGGCTGGTCTTTAATGGGAGCAGTCGTTCTGTCTATTGTTTCAGGAATTTTGGGAATGCTCAATTTTGATTAAGCGTTCTATAATTCCCTAATTCCCTTTGACTTGATTCATAGCTATTACAATTATTAAAGACCGTCGCCTTGCACCAAGCCAAGCGACGGTCTTTGTGTATGTATGCCGCAATAAATGTTTTGCTTCTGCTGCAGTGTATTGCCGTGTAAACAGCAGAAGTACAGTTCTTTTTAACGAGAGTAGTGTTCGACCACGTACTGAATGTTTACAGTTACTGGAATCTCTTCTACTTCAGGCTTACGAGTCAAAGTAGCCTTAAGAGCTGCCAAGTTAACATCGAGGTAACCCGGAACTGCAGGGAGAACGTCGCGGTGTACACCTTCAGCTGCTGCCACGAATGGCTCCATGGTCTGGCTCTTTGGCTTAACCTGAATGGTTTGACCTGGCTTTACATGGTAGCTTGGGCGGTCCACGATGTTTCCGTCAACGAGAATGTGACGGTGAACGACGAACTGACGTGCCTGTGCGGTAGTACGAGCAAAACCTGCACGCAATACAAGAGCATCAAGACGAGCTTCGAGGTTTACCAACATCGCGTTACCGGTCTGACCAGCTTCACGACGGGACTTTTCATAAATCGCACGCATCTGCTTCTCAGAGATGCCATACTGAGCACGCAGACGCTGCTTTTCACGCAAACGTACCGCATAATCAGACTCTGCACGACGACGATCGCGACCATGTTCACCTGGACCATATGGGCGCTTTTCGAAGATGCGCTGAGCCTTAGGGGTTAAAGCGATGCCGAGAGCGCGAGAAAGACGCACCTGACGGCGTGCACGCTGTACCTTAGTCATTTAATATCCTTCTGTTGTAGATAAGCAAGATGATTTCACTGGTGTGAAACCACCGAGTCAGCCAACTCCTGCGCTTAGCACTGAACCGTTGCTTATATCTTGTTCAGCGTTTAATAGTTTATCTATCTCTAAATAAACTACCGACCCGCAGACGGGCCAAGACTCCAGAGCTACGTACTTCTACCGAAGTCTAAGCACATAACAGTATCAAGGATACACCTAACTTGCTACATTCGTGCTACCTTGCTACATTAAAGTTTCTCGATTGGTGCCATGCGCACCAAGAGTCGCTTTGTGCCTGCCGAACCAAAATCTACAGTCATAACCGAGTTACGCCCCCGATCTTCAAGCGCAGTAATAGTACCTAAACCATGCTCATCATGGATGACCTTCTCACCTACTGTAAAATCAGCAATAGTAAAGCCATTGTCCTTAGAGACTTTCGACGTAGATTGTTGACGTCCCACTGCCGAGGTGCTCGAGGCAATATGCTGTGTCTTGACAGCCTTTTTCTTCGAATAGGAGGATTGATTATACGTACCATACGAGCGAGATTTTCCACTTCCATACGTTGATCGCGAACCATAATTGCTGCGTGACCGCTGCATCGACGACGAGCCGCCAAAGGTAGATTTACTACCAAAGGATGAGCCTGAATAATTGTCCCCCCATCCATTGGTAGAAGCGGAGTAATCATCGAAATCAGCAAAATCATCGTCCGATGCCCAACCTGATCGCATCCGTTCCATCGTAGATTCTTTGCGAACCCAATCGATAAGATGAGCAGGAATCTCGTCGAGGAATTGACTTGGCATCATCTCGGCAGCTTGTCCCCATTGAGAACGAACAGCTGCGCGGGTGACATAAAGTTTGCGCTGAGCACGGGTAATGCCCACATATGCAAGACGACGCTCTTCAGCCAGTTCTTTCTCATCCTCTACGCTACGAGAGTGAGGGAATGTACCCTGCTCCATACCTGGCAAAAAGACCACCGGATACTCAAGACCTTTCGCGGTGTGCAGCGTCATCAGAGTAACAGTGCCGCGGTCTTCGCCATCACCTGGCAGCTGATCAGAGTCTGCTACAAGCGCAGTAGTCTCCAAGAATCCGGCAAGAGAAGCATCAGGAGTATTTTGCTCGTATTCAGCTGCAACAGATTGCAACTGGCTCAAATTATCAACGCGTGTAGCATCTTGAGGATCATGAGAACGGCGAAGTTCATCAACTAAACCAGTTTTTTCCAAAACTTCTGCGATGATTTCGCTCGGATGGGCATCATGCTCTGTAGCGAACTGTCTGAGAGAACGCATAAGGTCACGGAATGCGAGAACTCCGTTCAATGTCCGCGCAGGGATATCAGGATTGCTATCAGCAAATTCAATCGCCGACCAGAAAGTATCATTGCGAGCCGCAGCACTTTCATTGAGAAGAGCTTCCGCCCTTGCACCTAACCCACGTTTAGGAATATTCATAATCCGGCGAGTATTGACATCATCATCAGGGTTTGCTATTGCCTGAACGTATGCCATCGCATCTTTGACTTCGCGACGTTCGTAGAAACGAGTTCCTCCGACGAGTTGATACGGAATACCTGCGTTGATGAGAGCTTCTTCAAGGGAGCGAGACTGCGCATTGGCACGATACATAATCGCTATCTGTGAGTATGGATACTGTTCTTCGCCTTCAATACGAGCTATCTCTGTGGCAATCCATTGTGCTTCTTGCGCAGCATTGTCTGCAGCGTATCCAGTAATTTTCTCGCCTTCACCGAGAGCTGTCCATAGTTTCTTCGGAGTACGATTGTCATTCTGAGAAATGACTGCATTTGCAGCATCCAGAATTGTTTGAGTAGAACGGTAATTTTGCTCCAGCATAATGGTTTTCGCATTATCAAAGTCATTTTCGAAGTCCAAAATATTCGAGATATCCGCACCGCGGAATGCGTAGATAGACTGGTCGGAATCACCAACGACAGTAACCCATGCAGGATGGATTTGTGGCGTAACTTCTGCTAGCTCTTTACTCGCGAGAAGGCGTATAAGAATGTACTGAGCATGATTCGTGTCCTGATATTCATCTACAAAGATGAAGCTGAAACGACGACGATAAAACTCTAACGCCTCATGCGATGTTCTCAGAAGCTCGACCGTTCTAGTAAGTAAATCGTCGAAATCTACAGAATTTGCAGCTCCAAGACGATACTGATACTCGGCATAGCATACCGCATACACTTCTTCAGCATTACCTAGATTTGCTATATGTTGTCCTCTGCGACCTGGCTTATAGTCAGAAGCTACATGTTGCAAAGCTTCCTCATAAGAGATGAGCTTATTTTTAAAATCTGAAATCGCATTCAGGATACTACGCGGAGTAAAACGTTTAGTGTCGATATTGAGATCTGCAGCGATGAGTTTAATTAAGCGCTCGCAATCTGCTTGGTCATAGATAGAAAACCCTGACTTGAGACCAATGGCTTCCCCGTGACGACGAAGAATGCGCACACACGCTGAGTGGAAAGTCGAAACCCACATACGTTGAGCAGCATCTCCAATTAAACTCGCTAAACGCTCGCGCATTTCGGCCGCAGCCTTATTCGTAAAGGTAATAGCAAGAATTTGGCTCGGGTACGCATGCCATTGCGTCAGTGCCCACGCAATACGACGAGTGAGGACTCGAGTCTTGCCAGAGCCCGCGCCTGCACCGATGAGCAACGCCGGTCCCTCATACTGTACCGCTTCACTCTGCTGGGTATTTAATCCATCAATTAAATCATGTGCACTATGCTCGATAACTTCTGGCGCAGTAGCAATTCGGGACAATGGCGCACTCTGTGCATGTGCCTGAGTATACGGTGCAGATGTTCGTGATGCTTCTAAAGCGGACGAAGTGAAGTTAGTCCTAGAACTTGCTCTCGTAGCCTCGCGCTTCTCCTGCTCCAGGCGTAAACGAGCACGTTGACGAGGAGAAAGCGCTTTATTATCAGCGTTTCTAGCATTATTTTCTGAAGTAAAGTCGAAGCCAGATTGCGATAAAGTCATTGCTCTGTTTTAGCACACGAGGGTTACTTATCGCCTCGTCACGCAGACGCGTTATGATTTAACTCACACAATTTTCCACCATTACCCTTCCGACACTACTCACTGAAAAGTACGCTATGTGTCAACGAGGTAATTAAAGCAGAATTGAGTTTCGAATGAAGCTTCTTGAAGACCGTATTCGCACAGAAGGAACCGTCAAACCTGGCGATGTCCTTAAAGTGGATGCTTTCCTGAACCACCAGTGCGACGTCGCTCTCTTCGACAAGATGGGCGAAGAATGGGCACGTCTTTTCGTTGGTACTCGTGTCGATAAAATTTTGACTATTGAGGCATCCGGCATTGGAATTGCCTGTGTGGCTGCACGTCACTTCAACAACGTTCCTGTCGTGTTTGCAAAAAAGGCACAGTCTATCAACCTTGATGGCGAGCAGTACTCCACTTCTATTTACTCCTTTACTAAGCAAAAGGAATTCCCCGTCATCGTCTCAAAAAAGTATCTGAATGAAGGCGAGCATGTCCTTATCGTTGACGATTTCTTAGCTAACGGGAATGCCCTCAATGGTTTGCTTCATATTTGTGAAACGGCTGGCGTCATAGTCGAAGGTTTCGGCATCGCCGTTGAGAAAGGCTTCCAAGGTGGCGGTGACGCCTTGCGCAAGCGAGGATATCGAGTTGAATCACTTGCGAATATACGCACCATGAATGCTGAAACAGGTGATATTGAATTTAACTCATAAAACGTGCAAGGCTGTTTCCTCAGGAAAGACGGAAGCAGCCTTTCTTATACGTTCATGCATTCTCATGATTTCTCATGAGAGATAAAAGTTAAGTAATAGAGATAAGAGAAGAAAGAGAAAGTCATGGCTGAAAATACCAGCATCTCTACCGGCGCTGCACTGCGTCAGCTGGATGGAAAAATTTCTTTCTGGAAGGGCATTCCCTTCGGCATTCAGCACGTTCTTGCAATGTTCGTCGCGAACCTCACCCCTATCGCCATAGTCGTAGGAGCAGCTAAGCTTCCTGTAGAGCAGAGTGTGTGGATTACTAGTTCCGCACTTCTCGTAGCAGGCTTAGGCACTGTCTTGCAACTCTACCCTATTATGGCGTACTGGAGTAAATCTGCCGATGAAGGCTGGCGCGTAGGCGCGAAAATGCCAATCGTAACGGGTGTTTCCTTCACATATGTCGCAGCGGCATCTACTATCGCTGCAAATCCAAAGCTTGGCTACGGCGCAGTCGTTGGCGCAGTAATTGTGGGTGGCCTTATCGAATTCATTCTCGGGCTCACTGCTCGTTTTTGGAAGCGTTTCGTCAATCCTATCGTGTCGGCAGTTGTCGTGACTACCATTGGATTCTCTCTTTTGTCGACCGGCGCTACATCCTTCGGTGGCGGTTCAGGTGCAAAAGATTTCGGTTCTTGGCAAAATCTTACGGTTGCTACTATTACTTTAATCGCTTGCCTCGCTTTCCAAGTTCTCGCAAAGGGAGTAGCAAAGCAACTTTCTGTCTTGTTTGGATTAATCGTCGGCTACATCGTCGCCCTTCTTTTCACATTTACAGGTCTTGCACCTCATATGGTAGATTTCTCTAAGTTCCAAGGACTTCAGGCGGTATCATTACCACACCTTGCACCCATGATGCCATTCGGTATCAAGTTTGATGCAGGAGCAATTCTCTCCTTCGCACTGCTCTACGTCGTTTCCTCCGTGGAAGTTCTAGGCAATACTGCTTCTCTTGCCGAAGTCGGGTTTAACCGCAATCCAGATGATAATGAGACAGCTGGTGCAATAGCTGGAGACGGTCTTATTTCCTCAATCTCAGGCCTCTTCGGCGCACTACCATTAACTTCCTTTGCACAAAATGTCGGGCTCGTAGCGATGACTAAGGTTGTCAACCGTAAGGTCATCCTCTCCGGCGGCGTCATTTTGATTTTGGCAAGCTTCATTCCGGGATTCGCAGCAGTGTTTAATTCTCTTCCTCAAGCAGTTCTCGGAGGCTGCACGATTATGATGTTTGGTTCCATCGTCCTCGCAGGTGTACAAATGATTGCAAAAGCTGGCTTTACTCAGCGTAACATCACTATCGTGACTCTTGCACTCACTATTGGAATCGGCTTTACACAGACTTCGCCGAACATCTTCCAGAACTTCCCGCAACTTTTCCAGTCGGTCTTCTCCAACGCGATTGCAATCGCATTCGTCGTAGCGCTTATTCTCAGTTGGGTTCTTCCTGACGAGAAACACTTCCTCGCTGAAGATACTGAAGTGGCTTAAGTTCTCTTTCTACACAACAAAAGGAGCATCCCGACTCTCAATGAATCGAGATGCTCCTTTTATGTGCTTAATTTATACACTTAATTTGTACGCACATATTGCACTAATTTAAGCCGCGAGCACAGCCTCCTTATCGCTACTATCAACACGTGCTGCAGCTTGCTCAAAGTCACGGGTACCCACAAAGACTTCAGACTTATATGGATTGACATGTAGCTTCTTTGCACGGTAAGCGATGTAAATAATCGCTGCAATATTCGCAGCCAATGCAAGAAGAGAAACCACTACGTTTGCTGTCGAGTTCATAGTGGACTGCACAGCAAACGGGCTATCTACACCCATAGATGGGATGGACGTCTGGAACGTTGGGAATACCTGAGCAAACATGCACCAAATTGCAAGTGTATTTGCACGGTTCTGAATCCAACCACCCTTGTTCCACAAGAAGTTGGCTACAGTTGGAGCAAGGAGCAAAGCTAATCCGCAGTACCATGCGTGATTTGGTAGGCAGTTGTAGGTATAGCAGAAGTTCCACACATCATAAGCGAGGATAAACACCCATGTCATATCTGCCCAAACCATATCATCCTTCTTCTTGGAAGAATATACTGCCCACCAGCCTGTCATGCAGAAGATATTGATGAGACCAGCGATACCGTTAAAGACATTCTGCCAACCAGCAGTTACTGTTATGTGCTCTGATGTCGTCCATACTGCCGAACCGTTGACCCATGTCACATTGCCAGTGAAGAAATGAGCTGCAGATTCAAAATCTGAGACTACAGCAATTAAAATGTTGATAGCCACGATGACAAATGGGAATGCACGGAACCAGTGGGCTTTCCCCAGCTTACCCCAGCGGTATTTAATCATCATAAAGCCAATACACCCTACCAACGCTGCATAGACCTTCGCATAATGGAACCAGCCATTAGCAAATACAACCGTCGGATTATTGACGCCCCAGCTTACTCCCATTGAGGCAGCTGCCGTGACGGTGATAACGTAAATCGTCATCGCAATCGGCAGGCCGACAAACATAATGAGTCCGCCTGCTTTAGTGCGACGCGCTAACTCATTAAGAGCAATAAGCGCTACAAAAACAAGAATCCATCCGAGCCATTGTGTCGCTGCATGCGCACCATAGACTTGAAAAAGCATCTTTGCCCCTCCTGTGTGTTATTTTTTATCTCTTTTCGAGCAGAGAACTTCTTTGTTCAAAATGTCAATGTTTTCCACTCTTGAGGAGATTCGTTTTTTATTATTACACAACTCGAGACTCGCGCCTCACCGTATGGGACATAGTGAACAAAATGTCATCGCGTTGTCACATATTCTCACATAGAATATGCATAAGAAGAACAGAGAAATAATTTCAAGGAGGAAACCTCATGTTCGTTGAAAAAATTCACTCCCCTGCAGACGTCAAGAAACTTACTCCAAATGAACGTAAAATTCTCGCCCAAGAAATTCGAGACGCGCTCCTTAAACGTTCTTCTATTCACGGAGGACATTTCGGTCCTGTGTTTGGCGTCGTTGAAGCTACTATCGCACTTCACACCGTTTTTGATGCGCCAACCGATAAGCTCGTGTGGGATATCAGTCATCAAACATACACACATAAAATCCTCACGGGACGCAACTATGGATTTATTGATCCTGCACGCTACGATGAGGTTTCCGGATATTCATCCCCTGCTGAATCAGAATATGATCTTTTCGAAGTCGGACACACTTCTACTTCTATCTCACTTGCCGTAGGGCTTGCAAAAGCACGCGATATCATGGGTGGCACAGAAAACGTTGTAGCCTTCATCGGCGACGGTGCAATGTCTGGAGGCGAAGCGCTTGAAGGTTTAAACGTCGTAGGCGAGCTTAACAGTAATTTCATTATCATCTTTAACGACAATGGAATGTCTATCGCAGAAAACCATGGTGGCATGTATCCACAGTTTGATGAGCTTCGAAAAACAAACGGGAAAAGCCCACACAATCTTTTTAAAGCGATGGGGCTAGATTACATGTACGTCGCTGAAGGAAACGATATCGATGCTCTTATAGAGGCATTTACTTCCGTAAAGAATATCAACCATCCAATCGTTGTACACATCCATACCGAAAAAGGCCTTGGCTACAAACCGGCGATGGAGCATAAAGAAGATTGGCATTGGCATGGTCCACACGATATTGAAACTGGCAAATCTCCTGCTATGTCAGAAGGATATGAAAGTTACCCTGAAATCACTGGCAAGTACATCATGGACTGGGTACAGAACGACCCGCAATCACTCGTAGTGTCATCAGCAGTTCCAGCAGCTATGGGGCTCAACGCCGAGCGCCGTCATGCGCTCGGAAAGCACTATATCGATGTGGGTATCGCTGAGGAAACGGCAGTAGCAGTAGCATCCGGAGCGGCAAAACGTGGAGCACATGTCCTCTATGGCACCGAAGCTACCTTCCTTCAGCGCACATACGATCAACTACTTCAAGATTTAGCGACAAACCATAATCCTGCCACTATTCTCACGTTTGATGCGTCCGTGTGGGGCATGCGCGACTTCACTCATATCGGTTTTTACGATCTTGCCATGATGGGAAACATTCCGGCACTACGCATGCTTGCTCCAACGACCGTCGAAGAGTTTATAGCAATGCTGAGGTGGTCACTTGCACAGACAGACGGGCCAGTTATCATTCGTGTCCCAGGTGGACAAGTCCGTCACAGCGCGATGCCCGACAAAATCCGCACAGATTACAGTACCAACACATCGACGGTCACACATCGTGGTTCGCGCGTTGCTATCTTTGGACTAGGGTCCTTCTACCCTCTCGCAGTAGAAACTGCGCGACAGCTAAAAGACGAACTTGGTATCGATGCAACGATTGTCAATCCACAGATTGCTTCCGACATTGATACTACTCTCCTCGACTCTCTGAGTAATACGCATGAACTCATCATTAGTCTTGAAGATTCGATTATTGAGGGCGGGTATGGCTCGAAAATCGCAACATATTTAGGGCGAACTTCTACAAAGGTAGCCATATATGGGATTACAAAAGACCTCTACGATCGTTATAATCCTACCGAACTCATGCGAACAAATCGGCTTGATAGCACTCTCATCGTACAGGATGTGAAACAAACGCTGAGTTTATAGAATGACTCTCAAATAACATCAGAAGATATTAGAGATTATGTTTCTTCATCTTTTCTTGAAAAACAGTATCGATGAAATCACGAACCTTTCCTTTAATATCTTCTGGTACATCGTCAGACGAGTTTGCGACAGCATCATATAAATCAGGATGTTCGTTTGCGAGTTTTTCAAATGTCTTTGATGTAGCGTGTGAACGGATAAAGAACGGGATACGTTTCCAATACTCAGGATCGATAAACTCCATAAGCTTCTTGTTCGTTTCCTTTGTCATACGAGACGCCATTATGTATTCTCCTTACATCGGACATATATTATTATCGCGGAATGTCACATCGGTTATCTGTTATTCGCATACTACTCGCACTGAGCGATGAGGTCTACCTCTTCAAAACGATATTTCTGCGTAACGTCTGGATATTTATCGTGGTCCACAGGTGACAAGAACATTTCTAGCGGACGTACCCACAGGCTTCTGTCGTCATAAAGCTTACGATAGATAACCATATCTTCCTGCGTTTCACTATCTTTCGCGAGACCCTCAACTATATAAAAATTCCCTTTAAAATGCCTATACACATGATGTATGCGAATACGTCTATATTCCACGTCTCTTCCTCCTCTTCAGAATCTAGCGTTTCACGGTTGATAGACCAAACTTATTTATGCGTACAACTTGCCACGAGCACCACGCATTCACAATAACGATTCCAGCCATGACCCATGCAAGAGAAACTCCTGGCAAAGAATCAGAATATATAACTCCATAGAGCAAAGGACCTATAGCAGCGAGTAGGTATCCGAATGACTGTGACAATCCGGAGATATCGGCAGCATCTGCAGGTTCTGCCGCTTTCATCGGATAATAAGTCAAAATCATCACGAAGATAGTGGTAAAGAACACACATGTTATCAGTGAAAAAAGATACCAGTATGCTGGACCAATGAGGGAATGCCAACCATACATCATAATAATGGCAATCTGTATAGCAGTCATCGTACCAATGAGATAGATATGAAAGCGCCGGCGAGTACGTGCCACAAAAAGTGGCACGACGAGAGACACTGGAATACCTATCGTATTAAAGAGAACCATGATAACGCTGTAATTAAGCATATCGACATGATCAGCATTCATCATCGATGGTAACCATGCTCCCAAAGTGTAACTCAAAAATGACTGCCCGCCGAACATCCCGATGAAGAGCCATGCACGTCTATCTGTCAGAAGTCTAAGCTTTGCATTCCTACGCGTTGCAGCGCGCTTCCCTTCAATTTTAAGTTCTGGCAAAGCAAAGGAGAGCACACAAGGTATAGCAGAAATCGCACACATAATCCACAGCATGACATGCCACGACCATGCAGCGGCAACAAAAGGCTCAATAAATACGAGAAGAGTGCTTCCTACAACCATCGCGGCTGAGTATGCAGTTGTAAATATACCAGGCTTGCTCGGAAACACCTCCGCTACAAGGGTTGGCATTGAGATATTGAGTACTGCAATGCCAGCACCGATAAGTAGCGAACCTACAAGGGTGGTAGGCCATGTCACGATAAGTCTGAAAATGCACCCCATTACTATAAGGCCTACTCCCAGCTGCATCGTCCGTGTGAGACCGAACTTTTCCACGAGCAAAGAAACAGCAGACGAAACGAATACGAACATCAACAAAGGAAGGCTCGTCAAAACACCCAACTCACCAACGTTTTTGTGTAGTGCTTGTGCGAGAGGTTCAAGGAACATAGGCAACGCAACAATAGGTCCGCGCATAGTCAAACCAGCAAGTATAAGGAAGATAGCAGTAAGCCGCTTCTTTGCGGTTGTTAACTGTGCCATTTATCTATCTTTCATGTGACTCGTGTAACGTAATCCACTACATGGTATGACATAAGCCTCCCATCGACTCGCCGATGAGGTTACACATCCCCTTTCTTTGCGGAGTCACTACGTTATAAATTACCGAGTATCACATAAACTTATGCTGAGTTACTTATGATAAGCCTGGTGATGCATAATACGATAGGCACGATAAATCTGCTCACTTAGCACCACACGGGCAAGCTGGTGCGGCATCGTGATACGACCAAATGACATCAACTCATTCGCACGCGATTTGACTCTATGTGATAACCCCAAAGAACCACCGACGACAAAATCAATTTTGCTCTGCCCGCGGAGTCCACATTCCTCAATGCGCTGTGCTATATCTTCGCTTGTGACGAGTTTCCCTTCGATAGCGAGCGCGATGACATAATCTCGATCGTCTATTTTACGTAAGATACGTTCTCCCTCCTTATCGAGGATGAGCATATCTTCCTTATCACTTGCCTTATCGGGCGTCTTTTCGTCAGGGAGTTCGATGATGTCGAATGTGCAGTATGCTCCAAGCCTCTTCTTATACTCTTCGATGGCAAGTTTCCAGTATTTTTCTTTTAGCTTTCCTACACAGATTATTTTAATGTTCATTTTTCCACCTCACTTACGAATGTTGTCGGAAGAATTCTATCTGGTCATCGTTGCATTTCATTGCTCGAGTTGATTTTATGTCGAGATGAAAAACGTGAGGGTACTTGTCCTTGTCCTCTTGTGTCCCATATATCGTAAACTTCACCGGTACATGTGCTTTTTGAAGTGCATGTACCAACAACGGAGCCTGCATCTGTAAGAAGTCTCCCGTGGAAGTGATAACGAGAGTCGGAGGAAATGATTCTGTCACGTAATCTGTGACATTCATTAAAAATCGTTGTGAATATTTGCCATATGGCTCGAAAACGTCGCTGTATAAGTCGTCCTGCATGGTTTGAGTGTGTTTCTTATCGTGCTTGATGTCTGTTTTATACACACCGCAGCTCAGAGCAATTGCTTGTGGAACGTGTGCGCGATAGACATCAAATTTGATTCGCTGCGCAAACTGCGAATTTGTAGCAAGTGCGCAGTATAGTCCCAAAATGTTCGCTCCTGCTGAGTCTCCTATAGCATACACATGGTGAGTATCAAAATTGTACTGACGTGCATGCACATAGACCCAGTCAAATGCCTGTACAGTATCCTCGAGGAACACAGGAAACTTATACTGTGGTGCGAGTCCGTAGCTAAAGTTCACCACAGCAAAACCACGCCGCGCCATGTCCATACAGTAATACTGGTATGTATCTTTAGAACCGTGAATCCATCCACCACCATGGACACTGACGATGACAGGAATTTCACCGTGCTCATTGGTAAAATGATGCATAAATTCTTCTGCAGGATGATAGACATCGAGCTGTTGGTATGGTCTCTTTGTACCGTACGTAATATTAGTAAAACGTACCACATCTATAGGCATACTCAATGCTCTATCCCGAGTTAAGTCATCAAAGTCAAAGAGAGCTTTCATTATAGCTGTCGTTAATTTCATGATACTTATTTCTTATGAACTGTCTCGACGATACTTTGAATAATTTGACGTTGCTGACTCTTTACAGAGATTGTTGCCTTACCGTCACCTTTCTGTGCTCCATATATTCCAAATCCCGCATGATTTCCGCCTTTAATCTCTCTATATGACGTATCGTGCGGTAACCGTTGGCGAGCCTTATTCCATTGCGAGCGGTTAAGGACTGTATCATGTGACGCTGTCAGAGACAAGACGTGCAGATGTGTCTTTGACAAGTCATTGTCCGTGTTTGGATAGGATGCGAGGAAAATCAATCCTTGCACATGCAGTTGATGTATATGCGCGCCATTTTTAATATTTGCTGCTGCCATCACTCCACCTAGAGAATGGCCAGCGAGATAGACGTTTGTCAAATGAAGAGAACTAATAATATGACTTGCAGACTGCGCGTTCAGAATAGGCAATGAATATGGCGACTTCACGAGATAGACATCAATGCTATCTTTACTCAGCTCTTCAGCCATGTAGCTATACGCTTTAAGGTCGACGAGTGCGCCACCAACAAAGACTATGTTCGCCGTCTCATGAGGAGCATCAAACTTTATATACTGGCTCGTTTCACTCACATTACTGGAATTATATGCCTCTACGGCATCATCTCGAGCAGGGTAAATGCTCATACGAAGCCATACCAATCCCGCAATGACGATAACGAGAAGCACAGCAATTATGCTTGCAACGATTTTCCAAATCTTTGATTTGCTCTTCGATTTACTCTTCATACCCACATCTCATACCCTTGTCACGACAACTTGACGTGGTAACCTGGCATGACAAGGGCATAAGACATCTTAAAGTCTTTTGATTTCTTCACCGTCTTCATCCTCATAGATGCGCCCCCATCCTGTGAGCACGGATGTAAGAAGCACGAGGAACAAAAGGAACGGATAGACGAGATGCGCACTGAGCTCAAGGATAGATACAGTTGGAGCCGTTGTGTATCCTTGCGTCAGCTGTGATCCAATAAAAACAAAGACACTCAAAAATGGGACACATACAGCCAAGCCATTTGCGAAACCATCAAGTAAGTTTGCACGTCGGTATGGGTGAAGTCGCGCAGCTCTACCAAGCTCATCCTGAACTTTTCCGAAGGTAGCCATTGCAGCAGATGTTACCCCTCCGAAGAGAAGTGTAGTCAGTGTGATGCCTAACATCATCATAAGTTCTGTACCGACGACACTTCGTCCCAACCGCGAAGAGCTGAGTACATGAAGAACCATATCTAGCGCGCCGGCTTCATGCAGCACACCCATAATTCCATACACTGCAAGCACAAGTATGACAGTACTCATCATTCCAGAGACACCTTCTACTAAGAATCCTACCGGTGCACCGTCTTTGACAGAGATGATGTCGCTTGGATGAATACTTCCTGTCGCAAGACCCACAATAACGCCGACGATAATTCCAACGGTGATAGAAAGATAAATATCTTTGTATATCACAGCGACAATAAGCATAAGTACCACAGAGATAAGCATAAAAAGCGACATCGGATTTACTTGTGCTTTGCTGAGCGCATCCGAGGTAGAAGATGCGCCATTCCCTCCAAAAATTGCAAACACGAGGAAAGCGATAATCCCTGCAACAGCCGAATACTTAAAACGTGTACGTACTACTCCACCTATTTCTGCAGTACCACTTCGATGTGAGTAGTGCTGAGTTGAAGCAGAAATAACCGTCGTGTCCGAGATAGGAGCGAGGTTATCTCCAAATATTCCTCCTGAAACTATGGCAGCTGCAAGAAACGCAGGATTTGCCCCGAGGAGTACGCCTGCCGGGTAGAAAATCGGGAAGCATGTAAACATGGTGCCGAGCGATGAGCCCGTCGCGGTTGCAATAATACAGACAAAAAGAAAAATCATCGCCGTAAAAATTGACCCGCTCATATGTATACTTCGGGCGAGGAAAACAAATCCACCTGAAAGTTGAGAGGTTTTTATCAGCTGAGAGAACATGCCAATGACGAGAAGAAGTACCAAAATCGGTGCTGATTCTTTAACCCCGTTATATACCGCTTCCCAATAGTTTTTACGTTTACTCCCCTTGACAAATAACGCTGTAAGAAGCAATGCTATTAGCGCAGCCATAGCAAGTGCGCCCATGTCAAATGCTTTGAGTACGACAAAGAATTCAATGCAAAAGCCGAGAAAAATTACTACGGGCAAGAATGCGACTACTTTGCCACCATAAAACTGTACAGCTGGTTGCGTCTCTTTCATCATTTCTTTTCATTCTCTCTTTGCCGAAAGGTCTAGCCTTCAGCTTCATTCATACGGATAATGGAACGGAAAACGGATTGTGGATTACGTTCCAATTCATATGGTTCGCCTGAAACAGTCGGGTATTGAGCAAGGAACGTATCTATACGTGCACGATCCTCAGGTGTGAAATCAAAACTAAAAATACGCGCATTATCATCCACATGTCGTGAATTACGTACACCAATGATTGTGGCTGTAACTCCCCGTTTTTCGAGAATATAGCGTGTAGCAATTTGCGCTATATGAACATTATGACTTACGGCAATCTCATAAAGTAGTTTCAGCAATTTCTGATAACCATCATAGCCAAGAGTAGCCTCAATAACTTGGAAATACTTGACCTGTGAACGAGTCTCAGGAGTATAAGCATCTACTCCCATATAGCGTTCAGATAAGAGCCCGCCAGCAAGCGTCCCATAGCAAATCTGCTGAATGCCTGCATGCAGACCATAGTCGATCATCGACTTTTCTACGCGCCTGTCAAACACTGAATACTGGCTTTGACATGAGATTACTGGAATACCACCATCAACAAGTTTCTTGAGATGCTCGGTATCAAAATTTGTCACACCGATGTAGCGAATCTTGCCTTTTTCTTGGAGCTTCACGAGATTCTGCGCAACATCAACATAACGGTCGATGTCGTAATCCCACCAATGATATTGGATAAGATCGATATAGTCTCTTCCCAACTTTTTCAGACTACGATCGATGATACGTTCCGTATCTTCAAATCTAACCGAAGTCAAAATATCGTAATCTGGCACATACTTTTCGTGAATCTGAATGTCTTCTGGTTTAAGCCCACTTCCCTGCTTGAGCTCGGTAAGGAAAGTACCAAGGATATCTTCGGCGCCAATATAGATATCCGCGAGATCAAAAGTGGTAAAACCTTTGTCGACGAGTTTATGAAATGCGTATACGATATCGTCTATATCAAGCGCACCGTCAAGACTATGTCCACGCGAAAGCTGCCACAGCCCATTGAGTACGCGAGAGATTTCATAACCAGGTGCAAGTTCAATTCGATTCATTATGATATTTTCCCATTTCTTGGCTTAGTATCTAGCGCTTTTACAGCGGCACTACAGTTGCTTGTGAGTGTGAATATTCACATGTGTTTAACCTTGATATATGAAAGAGCGCTCCACAATGTGGATCAGGACATGCTATATCACTATCGGTAAACATCCAATCGTTACGACTAAGCTCCCGTTGCTTTGCTGGTAACAACGGGAGAAGCGCCGCAAGCGCATACAAAGAGAAAGATCTCGTCTGCTCAAAAATGAGATTTTCGCCACATACAAGGAAATAATCTCCCACATGATGAGAGCATACAAACGGACGGTCTGTAGCTTTGACCTCCACTTTGAGCGTATAAAGGTCAAACGTGTCATCATCGTGCGGATTCTCTACCATATGTATGCGCTTTCTCGATATTGGTTTCTGAGTGGACCAACTAGTCCTCTATAATCTTGCGCTCAGGATTGCAGAGTGCGATTATGTTCTTCAAGGTACTTTGCGACAGACGTCACGTCTTTATCTCCACGGCCAGAGACGTTAACGATGATGATGTCATTTTTATCCATCTGTGGCGCACGTTTAATAGCTTCCGCTAAAGCGTGAGAACTTTCAATCGCAGGCAGGATTCCCTCGGTACGGCTGAGCATGAGCAAGGCATTGATAGCTTCATCATCTGTCGCTCCAACATACTCAACGCGACCACTTTCCTTGTAAAATGCATGCTCTGGGCCTACTCCTGGATAGTCTAGACCAGCGGAAATGGAATATACTGGCGCCACGTGACCATCATCATCGAAAATCGCATAGGTTTTCATCCCGTCAACGACACCAACAGTTCCCTTTTCCATCGTAGCTGCATGCTGATCAGTGTCGAGACCTTTACCCGTAGCCTCAACGCCGATAAGCTTGACATCGCTATCGTTGACGTACTGTGAGAATGCTCCAATAGCATTCGATCCGCCGCCGACACACGCGATGACCGCATCAGGAAGTCGTCCTTCCTTTTCGATAATTTGTCGACGCGATTCGACAGAGATAACTTTTTGGAATTCATGAACAATAGTCGGGTACGGATGAGGGCCTACTGCAGAACCAAGGATATAGAACGCATCTAAATCGTTCATCCATGCCTCAAATGCAGCATCAACAGCATTCTTTAATGTAGCAGTTCCCGCCGTGACCGAGTGAACTGTTGCTCCCATAAGCTCCATGCGGAAGACATTAAGCTTTTGACGCTCTACGTCTTCAGCGCCCATATAAATATCACACTTCATCCCGAAACGAGCAGCTGCTGCTGCGGTAGAGACACCGTGCTGACCCGCTCCAGTTTCCGCAATGACACGAGTCTTGCCCATACGTTTTGCAAGTAAAATCTGGCCAAGCACGTTATTGAGTTTGTGAGCACCTAAATGATTAAGATCCTCACGCTTGAGATAAATCTTCGCTCCTCCCAGATGCTCAGTAAAAGACTGAGCGAAATATAGAGGAGTTTCACGCCCTGAATAGTCTTTGAGTAAGCTGTGATATTCGTTGAGAAATTCCGGATCATCCTTATACGTGTTGAATGCTACTTCGAGTTCATCAAGAAGCTTTTGGATAGGCTCAGGGACGAAACTACCGCCAAAATTGCCAAAGAATCCATTGTGTGCTTGAGTTGGGAGTGCTGCATTATCCATTGTATTTCCTTCGATATTTTAGATTTATTACTGTCTTACATTTCCTGATTTACTAAGATGCGCCATCGTCTCATCTTTATGCCTTTCGTGTGTTGAGTTTATTGGATTCATCGATACTTTATGGAAAGAAAAAATCTCACCAAGATAGATATCCAGATGAGATTTACACAGCTACATATCGCGTAGCAAAAACTTCACATAGATACCAGTCTTCGTATCGATTGCATCTATGTGAAGAAACACATATACGCAATCTATCCTTGCCAGGTGCGCCATGCACGCCAGCTACGCCAAGCTACGTAGGATAGATTTCGCATTGCATTTCCTTCTATACGCAAATATTTATGGTTGCTAACATAGCACTTCCTTGGGTATTCCCATACACTCTCGTCCATATAATGATATTTGAGCATTTCCCACTATATAGTTGCTTTGAACTTTACAATTTTCGATTTTCGGCACATCTTTTTAGAATAGGGATGGCGTACAAGGAGAAGATAAATGATTAACTCAAGTAAAATCCAAGAAATCGTTACTGCAACGGGTCATACATTTGCCGATAATGCAAGTATCTACGCAGAAAGTTTCCCTGATGGCGCTGGCTTTTTGACTGGTTCTATAGCCAGCTTAGCAGTTATCAAGAACCACGCTATTCATTTTGGCTCTGAAGGTTTGACCATCATTAATTTAACCGTCAGCGGTAATCTCAAGAAGAATGAAGCCCCTATCTTCATTCCTGCAAGTGATATCCAGTCTATTCGGCTTCACGGTGGCATGCTTCGCGCAAACCTTGATATTGCTACAGCACATGGAAATTTCCGCTACCGTGTTCGTCGTTGGGTGCTAGCACCGGGTTGGCACAATAAGGGCTATAAGTTCGTTAAGACCCATTACACAGCTTAAACGCTTTCTCATTTAAGAGAAGTATCTGCGTCATTAAATAAAGCTTGTGGGCCTTCCTTGAAGGAAAGTCCACAAGCTTTATTTTGCATAAATACAAGAGGCATCTTATACACACATTCACACTCACAAGGAAAACTATTGTTGTGGACTTGCTGAATACGTAGAGTCTGACGATGCAGGTGGATTGGATAGACGAGTTGCCTCAGACACAGGTGCCTGACCATATGTTGGCACGTTTAGCGGTGGCTGCGGTTGAGGTATCTGCTGTGTAGGATTTACCTGCACAGACTCATTATCACCAGTATTCATGGGCGTCTGCTGTGCAAATTTCGAAGCATCGTATGACTGTGCTGATGCAGCACCTCGATAAGGCATATAGCTCAAAACTGGCAACGACGATGCTGGGACCTTCTGAGTGTAATTGATTTTCAAGAGGACAGCCGCGATAGCAATCGTCATGAGCGATATAAGAATAGATGCTACAAGGATGACTACGAGATTAACTCCTGGGACGAAAGAACCGACTACGGCCACAACCCACGTAATGCACTGTGCACGTGTCATATTGCGTAACGCATATGATTCCGGTTTTTGGAATTGAGGGTAACGTAAGCGTTCCTCAGCTTCACGACTTCCAATAAATGCGCCTATGACCATCAATACGCTTGATACAGCAAACACAATGACATAAAAACCTATAGATAGAACTGTACTCTCAGAAAGAGAAATATCATCTGAATTCGCAAAATGCTGCCAACCAACGATGTCGAATATCTCAGCAGCAAGTGCAATTACACTCAGGAGGAATATAAAAGCAGGAACCTGCCACCACGCAATCTTAGCAATTTTTACCGTAGTACCCATGTTTTCTCCTTGTGATGAATCTCATTGAAACTATGAACACCTTACACGAAACATATGTCTTAACGAGCGTCCTAGCGAGGTGGATTTCTCAAGTACAGCGCATACACACTAAACTCGTATTTATGGAAACCCAGCATACAAAGCAGCAGATTCGTGCTCATATGCTTTCTGTACTGAAGAGGCGAAATCCAGTAAGAAAACTCCATGATGACTTATTACTAACCCAAAAATTGATTGAGCATCCTCGATATCAAGAAGCGAATACCGTCGCAGTATTTATGAGCATGGATTTTGAATTTATACTATGGGAATTATCAGCAATGCTTTAGCTTGCAAAAAGCATGTCGTGATTCCTCGCACATTACCTCACAGTGATATGGAATTCGTCAAGTATAATTCAGCATGGCTTTCTCTTACGCATTTCGGCGTCCTTGAGCCTGTAAATGGTCAAGTCTTCGAGCCACACACAATTGACCTTATGATAGTTCCCGCACTTGCAGTAAATCAACGTGGATACCGCATAGGCTTTGGTGGCGGATATTATGACCGATACCTCAAGAAGTACACTGGACACACAGTAAGCCTTGTGTACAATTTTCAGCATGCTGAATTTGACAGTGACACATTCGACGTTCCCATTCAGCATCTCATAACGCTATAGTAGTAGAGAAAATCTAGATGCTCAGTGTCTCTGCACATCACAAAGTGATACCAAGATAATCTTTCATCATTCGCCAATCCCAGAACTTACGCCATGAGTGAGCAAGCTGTACACGCTTCTTATTATCCTGATTTTGCTGATAGCTCCAGTAAAATTGTGCTCGCACACCCGCGTTATTGTAAGTTTTTAGCTGCATATGAGCAAACGACTGTGTAAAAGATTCATCGCGTTTGCTCAGCTGATTTTCAAGACACCACTCGCCCACCATGACATCGACACCAGTGGCACGAACCACGCGAAGACGCAACTGAATGATTTTAAGAAATATACGGTATACATTCTCGCATTGTTGGGTAGTGCCGATGAACTTTTGTAGATACTGGGGAATCATACCTTCCATAGCTGTGATATAAATGTGTGTGTCTATGGCGATGTTTTTCATCCTCTTGAACCGCGGCGTCATAAAGACTGGCACCCATGTCATAAGCCGAAAGCCATCGTGGAAAACAATGACTTTATCGTCACTCATGACACATCTTAGTCGTGTGTATGCTGCCTTATAGAAATGTTTCAGAAAACGCATGGGTACATGGCATGACCCCTGAGACTCCGTTTCATCTCGCGGCGGATAAGTTCTCTTGTTCAGTTGCCAAACAAGCCAACTTGCAGGCTCATTCAAAACTTCAATACCATAGAGCGCAGGATGCGTACCGTAACGGAGACCAAGCCGTTCAAGTACGCTAAGTGCAAAAAGCACTTCTTTCTCATTCATCCACCAGCGAGATACACCCGATAATCCACCGTTATCGAAACCATTCTGGCTTCCTGGCACAGTGTGGAGGTCGAGGAGGATTTGCATGTCATACTTCTGGGCCCATTCAAATGCCTTATCCACGTATTCAATGCAGCCGATAAAAGGCGCCCTATCGCCGAAAACAAAGTATGGGACAGGCAGCCTCACAAGTTTTACACCGTTATGCGCGAGTTCACCAAAATCTGCCTCAGTGATGTATGCGTCACGATGTATGGTCATACGTTCTCTTAATTCATCACGTGAAAGAGAACGTGCCAGCCACACCTCGTCATCAGCATCTGTTCCTGTGAAAGCATCACTATCCATCCATTTTTCGAGGACGAGCCAATTTCCTAAATTTACGCCAGCTTGCATACTCACCTCATTTATACCATGTAAAATTATACCTATCCATCTGCGATGAAAGGACATAACATGGATCCAATGCAAGTATTTACCCAAGTAAAAGAGCTTATCGAAAAGAAAGATATCGAGGGTGCAAAGAAGTTCGTCGAAGAAAATAAAGATCAGCTTGGCGACTATCTTGAGCAGGCCCAAGCACTTCTTCAAGGTAATGAAGTTGCTAATAATGCGCTTAACGCCGTTAAAGGTCTCTTTGGCAAGTAAAACTTCCGATTAATGAACTGGCAGCATTATCCTCTTTCCTGCTTCATGCGCGTGAGGAAATCTTGTCTTATCTCAGTCATTCAAGATTTTTAGCGTTTTCATACGCCTTCTCAAGTCAATATTTCTTACAATGACCCATAGAATCATAAATGAGCCGAGCGCAACGATAAGGCCGAACAAGACATGCAGACTAAGAAAGAGGATAATACCCACAATCGTCATAATCGCAAAAAGAGTAAGAAATCTTAGAAGGCTTCGGACAAGATTGCGCGCTAACTGAATTAACCGATCTTGAGCATCGTGTGTAAGATAAGCAGGATGATAGTCTAAATTCTCCGGTTGCTTCGCTTCGATTATACGTTGAAAAACGTAGCAGAGAACCGCTACTACAATGATACCGACAATAAGTAGAGCCAAGTCCAGTTACGTTGTCGCAATGCTCCTATACATTCGATTCAGCACGATTGCCAAGATACTCGTAAGCAGTGTAAAACCGGCAGTTTCTTTGAGTAAAATCCGTGCTCTAGAACGATATCGCTCGGTATCGTATTCTGCTGAGAAAAGTTTTGCCGTATCAGAGCCAAAAAAGTACAATGTCTTCCCATCATGAAAAATCTCAATTTTAGAGTTTCGCATTCTTTTCCACCCCTGTCGCTGCTATAACTTTTGGACTGAATGTATTATTTCTCAGCAGAATGAGACTTCTCCATACTTATTTACCCCAGTTCTAGAGAGCACTACTACCGTCTCAACATGATGAGTCATCGGGTAGATATCGTGAGCATGAATGAAACTCAACTCATAGCCCTTCTCCCTAAATACCGCAATGTCACGTGCAAGTGACGCAGGGTCGCATGATACATAAATGACAACTGGAGTCTGAGCTTGAGCAATTTGCTCAACAACTTTCTTACCAGCACCAGCACGAGGCGGGTCGAGGACTACAAGCTTTGGCGCTGCTAATTCTGACAAATTTTTCTTGAGATGTCTCAGCGATTGAAGTACATCGCCAGCTATCTCCGTTATATTTTCGACGTTGTTGCGCTCTGCATTCTTCACCGCAGATGATACAGCTTGCTGTGACCCTTCAATAGCAAGAACTTGCCCATGCGGAACGATACGCGATGCTAACGGTACAGTAAAAAGACCAGACCCAGAGTACAAATCCCAAATCACATCATCGTCGGAAAGTTTTTCTGTTTTAAGAGCGAAATCTTGTGCAAGTTTCAGTACATCGCGCACAAGTACCTGCGGAGCCATGCGGTGCATCTGCCAAAATCCCGAAGCAAGAACACTGTACTCGCATGCCTTACCATCGGCAAGTTCCACACGTTCGCGAACGTACTCTCGACCTTCTTTAAGTTCATGATTGACAAGTAACGCCCAGTTGCCGGATTCAACGTCACTTGTCTGACCATCTCGTGGTTCAGGAGCTGTGATACGGATATGATCGCCCGGTTCAAAACGAAGGTTAAATAAATCAAGATGCTCTGCTACTTCAAGAACCTGCTTGGAAGCAAGCGGCATATCTTTTACCCGTACACGGTCATGCGATTCACGGCGGCGCATAGAAACATAGCCGAGGTCATCGGCAATGAATTCAGCACGTGTACGCCAATGCAACCCGCCAACTCCCGCCTCTTCATCTTGCGGAACTCGTAAGACGGGAACATGAGGATCATCCACTTTCCCGATACGGCGTAACTGCTCTTCAATGCTCGTTCGCTTCCACACAAGCTGACCATCTAACGACACGTGTGTGAGGTCTGCACCTCCAACTCCTCCGCCCCATGCAAGCGGTCCAGCAAGTGGCCAACTTGGATCTACTCGATAGCTAGATGCCTCATATACTTTAGTGACTTCTGCAGTCCAAAACCGGTCTTTTCTATTGTGCGGTTCATCAATGCGTATGCGTACTTTTTCACCAGGCAAAGCGAATCGCACGAAAACGACCCGGCCATCAATATGCGCTATGCATCGTCCCTGATCTGCAAAACGCTCAATTTCTACATCTGCTTCGAGACGTCCCTCACCGACAGCTTCTAGTTGAGGTGTCAGTTCGCTCTCATTCGTCAAATCTACCATTTATCCATTCCTCTATTCTTCGATGGAATCTTCTTGAGAAGAAACTGACTGAGTCAGTTGCGCTGTACTCTGTCGAGCAGGTTTAATAATGACCCACGATACAAGAAGCGCGATAGCAAAGAGCGGAATTCCAGTAATGATTCGTACTATGCCGAGTGCTGCGATATTACGCGCCACATAGAGCGGTATTTCTGCAATAAGTCGTATCGCAAAAACTGCAATCCATACCCACGTCACTTGCATATACGTGCGATTCATAAAATTGTGCTCATCGCTGGGGCTTAAAGTTTTCATTAACCAGCCGATTGCAGGTCTTCCCACGATGATGCTTACAAAAAGCACAATGAGGAAAAGCGCGTTAATAAGAATACCTGGAGTATAAAAACTGCGCGCCGAACCACTAAGCATTGCAACGATGACGGATACAATCGTCAATATTAAGCCTGATGCAGCACCCATAAGAGTTTGTTTTTGTACAAGGCGTACAACCACTATCACAACAAGTACAAAACTGACAATTCCGATGCTGAGACCAAGATTTGAGCTTGCCATATATGCGATGATGAAGCTCAAAAATGGAACTATAGACTCTGCTATGCCTCTTATCCCGCCAATCGCATGCCACACGGAAAAATTATCAGTAGAATGTGCGAGCGACCTCAGTCCTGTATCGTCTGCTTGAGAGCTCATAATCTCACTTAGCGCATTTCTGAGAAGAGCGGACCGCGACGAAGAGTCTGCTTAACTTGGCTCTGCTGTGCATATCCATCTGGATCTTCTGGAAGCTCTAATGTGCTATGGTCATCCTTTTCCTCGTCAGTATCCTTACTTGCTTCTTCCATCTCTTTCATCTGAGAAGGCGTAAGCGGTCGGCTTAAGAATACTCGATCTCGTGGAGCTAAAGGCTCACTACCACGATTGATAACTGAGTCAGAGAAGAACTTATCAAGCGCCTGCTTTTCTTCACTATCCTCGTCTGTTGCGGCAGGACCAGTAAAGATACCGCGCACCATCCAACGAGGACCATCTACACCTACAATTCGAGATACAACTTCCGTACCTTGTACGTGGACAGGAAGAAGAATCTCTTTGCCGAAAACTCCATCCTTTTCCTGTGCTTTGGAACGATTCTCGAGAAATTCTGTACGGATATCGTCCCACAGTCCCATAGATTTTGGTGCTGCAAACACTTCCATCTCTAGTGACGACTTGCCATATGTAATAGTGGCACTAATGATGTTCCCATCACTCGTCGATGCTTTCAGCCTCAGTTCGATGCCAAAGAGGAAAGGAAGATACAAGGCACCCATATTGAGATATTCATCATAATCTGGCGCATTTTCATCGTTGATGTCCCATGGACCATGAACAGCGCTATCCTCGCTGTTTTCCGCTTCTCCTGTATCAGCCGCTTTTTCAACCTCATCAATCACATCATCGTGATTATCCTTCTTGCTTCTACGCGACTTACCAAAACCGAAGAGTCCCATGTCTGTCCTTTCGACCACACTACTGTGATTAACAGTACCGTATACACCTTAAAAAATACTGAATACTCTATGAATGGCGTGTTTTACACTCTAAAGTCACGAGAGTATTCAATTTTGCATAATCGTTTTGCGCTATGAGAGTATTTGCTCAGCGGTTTTTTAATCTTTCCTTACACATCGTAGCTAATGGTCAGTGGTGCGTGGTCCGACCAGCGGGCATCATAGGAAGGTGCCCTGTCGATGACAAATCCACGCGCTTGCTGTGCAAGCTCAGGCGTCGCAAACTGATAGTCGATGCGCCAACCAGTGTTATTGTCAAAAGCTTTTCCGCGCTGGGACCACCATGTATACGGACCTTGTATGTCTCCAGCGAGATCACGCATGACATCAACGTACTCAAGTTCATTAAGCCACGTGTCGATGTAAACACGCTCCTCAGGAAGAAAGCCGGCAGATTTTTCATTAGCTTTTGCATTTTTAATGTCGATAGGAGTATGAGCGATATTAAAATCTCCACACAAAACAGCCTGATTACCGCCTCGAGCAGCTGTTTCTTGAAGTTCGCGCATGCGACCAGTCATAGCTTCTAAGAAGCGGAATTTCTGATCCATTTTGTCTGGATGATCCACATTCCCCGCGTGCACATAGACACTCACAACTGTGACAATATATCCCTGCGGTGTTTGAACATCTGACTCAATCCAACGTCCAGAATCTACGTCTTCTTCTAGCCCGGGAAGTCCAAAACGCTGATCCATGACTGGCAACGCAGAGAGCAGACCCACCCCTGCGCGACCTTTAATACGGCAGACTTCATTTTGCGTATGCAACGGTTCTGTCATCGAAGCAGCTCGGGATGATGAAGCATAAATTGCGCTAATTTCATCAAATATAGGATTAATCTCATCCTGAGGAGCTCGTACTTCTTGCATAGCCCATATATCAGGGACATTCTGCTCAACCCAGCTATACATATCTTTACGCTTCGCTGCACGAATTCCATTGAGATTAGACGTCGTAACTGAAATCATAAAAGTATCTTTCTTGATGTCTGCGTATATGCTCTGCACATTCCTATACAAGAAGGCGCCGTAATCCGACGCCTTCTGTGTACTGTTGCTGGACTCTAGTGTACCTTACCGTTTACCGACACGCATGGATGTTGTGCCAGTCCTAGCTCTACTCGTCGAGACCAAGCTCAAGTTTGCCACCTGGGATTGCGTCCAGAAGGTCACGCGTATAGCGTGTTTGAGGATGATTAAACACTTCATCGGTTGTCGCATGTTCAACAAGCTTGCCGTGCTGCATCACGACAACTTCGTCCGCTATTTGGCGAACTACTGCCAAATCATGTGTGATGAAGAGGTATGTCAGACCTTGTTCAGCTTGCAAATCATTGAGCAGATGTAGTACTTGGTCTTGCACAAGTACATCGAGCGCAGATACCGCTTCATCAGCTACGATAACGTCAGGGTTGAGAGCCATTGCGCGAGCTACTGCGATACGCTGGCGTTGTCCGCCAGAAAGCTCGTTTGGATAGCGACTCATCACTGACTGTGGCATCTCAACCATGTCAAGTAGCTCACGCACGCGTGCCTCGCGAGTCTTCTTATTTCCTATCTTATGAATACGCAACGGCTCTTCGATAGAACGGAAGATAGAATACGTTGGATCAAGTGAGCCATATGGGTTCTGGAAGACAGGTTGTACATGACGTCTAAAGTCAAGGAGCTGCTTGGCGTCGAAGGATTGAATATCCACACCTTCGTAAGTGACTGTACCTGATGTCGGGTCAAGCAGATGTAGGACCATATTTGCCACTGTTGATTTGCCAGATCCAGACTCGCCTACGATTGCTAAAGTAGTTCCACGCTTCACGTCGAAGGAAACGTCATCAACGGCCTTAAACATTTTTTTGCGACCAGGAACTTTAAATTCGCGTCCAAGATTCTTTACAGAGATGATAACGTCATGATCTGTAGTCTGCGTAGCATCCTGATCATGAGCTTCACGAATGACTGTGCGTGAAGAAGTTGATTCCATACGCTTCGAGGCAAGAGAAGGCGCTGCTGACACGAGACGTTTCGTATACGGATGCTGAGGATGCTGAAGCACCTCAAGACTTGGACCAGACTCAACAATCTGTCCTTTATACATCACGACGATATGCTGTGCACGCTCTGCGGCGAGACCCAAATCATGTGTGATAAACAGCACAGCAGTTCCCAAAGAATCAGTAAGCGCATGCAAATGGTCCAAGATGCGCTTCTGTACTGTGACGTCAAGTGCTGATGTTGGCTCATCTGCGATAAGCAAACGCGGACGAGCAGCAAGCCCCATCGCAATAAGTGCACGCTGACGCATACCACCAGAATACTCATGCGGATACTGGCGTGCTCGCATGGCAGCATCTGGCAGACCCGCTTCGTCAAGAAGTCCAGCAATGCGGTCGCTCATTGTAGAGCCAGTTACATATTTTTGTGCTATCTGTGCAGCAGTCTCTTTATCGATACCAGCCTCTTCCATGTCATGACGGACATTCCATCTGGTAACTGAGCCTGGAGTCCACTGTGATTCCCATATCTTGAGGATTTCAGCACTGACTTTCTCTCCACCCGCTTCTTTTGCAGAGTTAAGAAGCGCATCACGCTTATCGGACCCCAAGAAGAGCTCATCGTCATCTCCATGACTCTCTTGTGCGGCAACTTTTTCGGCATCGGTCATTTCCAGACCTTGAGAAAGCTTGATACGCTGCTCACGAGTGATATCGATATTGTTTGCTGTCAGTGCTTCCTTAATCTGTGTATCAATGCGATAGACAGGGTTTAGGTTCGACATCGGATCTTGAGGCACTAAGCCTAACTTCGATCCACGGATAGCTTCAAACTGCTGAGGAGTAAATCCTGAGATTTCCTCGCCCATAAGCTTGATACTGCCGCCGGTAATATGTCCTGTACCCGGCAGCAAGCCCAACGCCGCCATGGCGGATGTCGATTTACCAGAGCCCGACTCACCTACAATAGCCACCCATTGACCTGGATAAACGTTAAAACTTGCATCGCGCACAGCTTTAACCGAGCCGGTAGAAGTATTAAACTCTACTTGGAGATTTTTCACTTCAAGTAATGGCTCAGGGACATATGTATCTTTCATGTTTTCAGTCATCATTATCTCCTCGCCTACTCTGTACGGCTCTTTGGATCCAGTGCATCACGTACTGCGTCTCCAAGCATGATAAATGCCAATGCAGTAATTGCCAAAGCAAGTGACGGGTAGAACAGAATCATCGGTTGTGTACGAAGCATCGTCTGCGCCGTAGAAATATCGCCTCCCCAGCTTACGTTGCCAGACGGCATACCAAGCCCCAAGAAGCTCAGCGTAGCTTCCAACACAATGTAGCTTGCAAGTGAAGTAGTACCCACAACAAGTACCGGAGCTATAGCATTAGGAATAATATGTCGGAAAAGATTACGCATAGGAGTTGAACCTAACGCTGTTGATGCAGTGTTAAATTCAAGGTTTTTCGCTTCGAGGACAGCACTTCGTGCGATACGTGCAATGGACACCCAGCCAAACAATGCCATCACAAGTACAATCTTCCAAATGGAATTTGACGTACGGAACATCTGGAGGACTACGATTGCGCCGAGCAACAGCGGAATTGCATAAAAGATATCGATAATTCGCGATAAGAGCGAGTCTACCCATCCGCCAAAGAATCCTGCTAGGGCGCCGATGATACCACCTACAACAACAACGATAAGCGTTGTAGCGATACCGACGGTAAGCGATGTGCGAGTACCGTAGATGACTCGAGCGTAGATGTCACATCCCTGAAGATTGTAACCAAAGATATGACCTGGTGAAGGATTATTACGGGAGAAGTCTAGCGAGCAATAGTTCGGATCAACTTTTGTAAACACCTGTGGGAACAATGCTACAAAAGCGATGAAAACGATAACGAGCGCGGAAACGATGAAGAGCGGATTCTTGCGAAGAGTACGCCATGCATCTGCCCACATACTTGTAGCAGGAGCATTTGTATCGACCGCATCGACATCCTGAAGTGGTGTTTCCTCAAGCGGAGCCACATAGCGTTCTTGACCTGGAAGTGCAGAATTATTCATAGTCATTTTCTTCTCCTTCCTTTACTGGTAACGAATTCGAGGATCGAGTACAGCGTAGAGCATATCCACAGCAAGGTTGCAGATGACAAAGATGAATACGAGCACTGTCACAATCGAGACGACGAGATTGGATTCACCTTGCAATATAGCCTTGTACAAAGTGTTGCCTATACCGTTGATATTGAAGATTCGTTCAGAAATCATGGCACCGCCGAGAAGTGCACCTAAATCTGCGCCTAAATACGTTACAACAGGAATCAGCGAATTACGCAAAATATGGTTGACTATGACATTCTTATTGCTCAAGCCCTTTGCACGAGCAGTACGCACGTAGTCGAGAGTGCGGTTTGAAGCTACCTCAGTGCGTGTCAGTCGGATAATATATGCCATTGACCCCGAACCGAGAACCATCGCAGGCATAAGCAAATCAATGAAACCTGGTCTTGCGCCAGCAGTTACAGGGAAAATGCGCCACTGCACACCAAGGAAGTACTGCATTACGAAACCGGTAACGAATGTCGGGACAGAAATAAGAAGCAAGGAAACGATGAGAATGACGGAATCGTACCATTTGCCTTTTTTAAGTCCAGCGATGATACCGAAAACTACACCAAAAATCGCTTCAAAAACAAACGCCATCAAACCAAGCTTGATAGTTACGGGGAACGCCGCGCCCATCACATCAATGACCGGACGATTTCCGCGTAAAGTATTTCCAAAGTCGAGCGTCAGAGCATTCTTTAAGAAGTACAAATATTGGATGATGAATGGTTGATCCAAATGATATTCAGCACGGATCTGCCGAGCAATCTGCGCATTTACTGGTTTATCGCCGAACATTGCAACTACAGGGTCTCCCGGAAGTGCAAATACCAATGCATAAATAAGCAATGTGGTACCCAAAATCACAGGAATCATCTGTAGCACTCGGCGTAGGAAGTATTTCCACATGAGCGTATCTCTCTTTATATTGAAGGATTTGTGTAATTCTAGCACGAAGGTGCTCATCGCGGAAGACCGTAATGAGCACCTTTATCGCACTGATTTCAGTGTCACCGATTGAAGGGGTAAACTACTTAGTCAATGCACGATAGTCTGGATAGGAATTCCAGCCGATAGTGAAGCCCTTTACTGCTGTAGAAGCAACACCAGTGTTATTGCGATAGTACACAGGGATAGATGGAAGATCCTTCAGCAAGATTTCTTCAGCCTGCTGATAAATCTTGTTAGCATCCTCGGTACTGGAAGCAGCCGCAGCCTTTTCGAGCAGTGCATCAAATTCAGGATTCTTATAGTCACCATCATTAGAACCGTTACCATCAGCTGCTGCAGTGCTGTAGAGAGGCTTGAGATAGTTCTCCGCAGATGGATAGTCAGGCATCCAGCCAGCACGGAACACTGCCTTCAAAGTACGATTGTTAATAGATTGACGCAACTCTTGGAAGGTTGCCACTGGGGTGGACTCTACATCAATGCCAAGGGCATTCTTAATGGAATTCGCATACGCATCGAAGATATCCTTGTGGCCGCCGTCAGCGTTATAGGTCAAGGAGAGTTTAGTATTTCCCCAATCGCTAATCTTATTTGCCTCATCCCACAGTTTCTTTGCTTCGGTTGCATTATACTTAAGCACGTCGTTGCCCTTAAGGCTCTCAGAGTAGCCAGGAATCATTGGAGTGACATAATCGACAGCAGGTGTACCAGTACCGCCTAGTACTTTCTTGACAATTTGCTCACGGTTAATCGCGCGAGAGATTGCCGCACGACGCAGGCGACCTTCTTCATTGTTGCCGAAATGCTCAAGTGCTGCAGGAATAGTTAGAGTCTGAATGACTGAGCCAGCCTTGTTATATGCCTGAACCGAGCTTTCGGAGGTGAAGGTTGTCGTTGCTGATGTAGGCACACCATCCATGACGTCAAGATTTCCTGCCTGAACATCGGAGTATGCCGAGTCCATATCGGTGTAAATTTGGAAATCAATGCCGGCATTCTTTGCAGGATTATTACCCTTATACGAGTCATTCTTGACAAGCTTGATGGACTGATTGTGAGTCCAAGACTTGAACTTGTAGGAGCCATTGCCCACCGGCTTCTGACCAAATGCTTTTGGATCCTTATAGAAGGAATCTGGAAGTGGGAAGAATGCGGAGTACCCCACCTGAATTGGGAAAGTAGAAGATCCAGACTTCAGTTCCACGCTAAAATGTGTATCGTCAGTGATGGTCAAGCCAGACAATTGCGCATCAGAAGAAACGTTATCACCCTGGAGCTCGTCATAACCCTTGATATTGGAGAACCATGAATTATTCAGCATGCTATTCTTCGCTACTGCTGCATAGCTCCATGCCTTTGTAAAGGATTCAGAGGTAACTTTAGTACCGTCCGTGAAAGTCCAGTCAGGGTTCAGCGTGATATCAAACTTAGTGTTGTTATCTTTTGCCTTAATAGATTTTGCAACTTCATTCTTTGCATTGCCCTTGACATCAAAATCAACCAAGCCAGCAAAGAGAAGATCGATGACCTTACCGCCACCTGTTTCATTAGTATTTGCTGGAATAAGTGAATTTTCTGGCTCAGAATTATATGCAGTAATGATTGCGTTAGTGCTACTCGATGAGGAGCCACTATTTCCAGAAGCGCCGCATGCTCCCAGAGCGAGCACAACTGTAGCAACTGCTGCAGTAAGTACTGTAAACTTCGTCTTCTTCATATCTTTCTTTCCTTCTGCCGTAATGGCACCATGCACAAAAGTACAGTTGAACTGAAACGTCTTGTGAACGTACTGAAAAATTTAGCAGAAAAATATTTCATTCTGAAGAATTTTTCTTCGCGAATATACAAAATAATCGAATATTTATTCACACATATGCATATTATCTGCATAATTATTGAGTTTTCCTCGCACATAGATTTTTCTTATAACGCGTTTAAATGTTTCACATTGTGAACATTTTCGATGATTGCAGCGGCGCGCACAGCATACAAGCCTATTCCAAGTAACTATGCCCGAGGAAATGCCTGTTCATATTTCTTTGTGAGCTGTTCCAACGAAACATGCGTGTACCGCTGCGTCGTCTGCAGCGATGAATGTCCCAACATCTCTTGTACTTCTCGCAAATCCGCTCCCCCATCCAGCATATGTGTCGCAGCAGAGTGGCGTAATGCATGCGGGGAAATATCAGGTACTCCAGCAGCGCGCGCACGCTCGTGAACGAGCTCACGCACTTGACGCTGATTGATACGACCACCTCGTGCGCCTAAAAATAAAGCACCATGCGGTGTATGCTCATTTATCAGCACAGCACGTCCAGTAGAAAGCCACTCTTCCAGTGCATGCGCAGCGGGGATACCAAAAGGAACGATACGTTGTTTATTACCCTTGCCTGTCACTCTCACAGTATGTTGAGAAAAATCTACATCGGATATATCGAGGGAAACGAGTTCTGCTACGCGCACCCCAGTCGCATAGAGCAGTTCCATTATGGCGTTATCTCGCACGGCAAGGGGCTTTCGAGACACCTCTTGCTCCTGAGGCATCTGTACTTGAACGAATTCTTCCGCCTGACTTCTCGTCAGCACTTCCGGAAGTCGTGAAGACTGCCGCGGAGTAGCTAAACTTGCCGCAGGATTTGACGATGAAATCCCGTGCGTATGTGTATAGGAGAAGAATCCTCTCAATGCCACGACTTTGCGTGCCAAAGATGTCTTAGAAATTCCCTTATGCGTTTCATGCGCCATCCACGCACGTAAGTGATCAAGATTAACAGAGTCCAATGTATCAATGCCACGAAGATGAAGTATATGCAGCACTTCTCGTACATCGGTTTCATATGCTTTCACCGTTAATGGACTTAGACCTCGATTTGAAGAGAGATACTGAACGTATGCTTCTACAACATGGTTCATCTGCTCACTCATCGTGTAGTCCATCGCAGCTGCTCCTTATCTGCCTTACCCTTCATAATTCTCACTTATCAGCGTATACTTCCAGTATGGATTCATCTCTATCTCTCGCGCACATTCCACAAAGCTCACGTATCGTTATACGCACTTATGCTGGAAGAGATGATGATACAGGGCGCCAACTATACCGCGATTTCGTGGGGCACGTTATACAGACACACGAACAATTCCTCATTCTTGAACGGGATGCCAGCGCAAACGGGAAACGCGCCGCTCAAATAGTGCGTATCAACGCAAACGACATCGTACGATTGAAACCTATCCCCGAGCGTCCTAGTGCGAATGCAGCTCAACGTATATGAGCAAAATCACGAATATGGGCTTCCTGTGCGTCTATATACTCAACTCGTCCGCCTTTTTGTGAAATCTGAATAAGCTGAGCCTTCCATGTGTCATCATCGGTATCAAGATGAACCGAGTACATGCCCGCAGGAATTCCTTTAGAAAGCTCCATGCGTACACGACGATATGGCTCCGCTTCAGCAAAGAAACGTTTCAGTGGCACCAGCTTATCCGCTGAGTTGTCCCCATCTAAGATGTCTGCGACTTCATTAAGACGACGAGCTATATCACGTACAAGTATCGCTACATTATCAGGGTTCTCCTCCACCATCGCTTGCGTACGGTCCGGGGAAGTCATCGCCACACGAGTCATATCTCGCCACGATCCTGCAGCAAGAGCTACTGCAACGTTAGACTCAGAACTTTCGACGAGCTGATTTGCGAGCACTGTCGCCACAACGTGTGGCATGTGAGAAATCTGTGCAGCTGCTAGATCATGAGCATGAGCATCGGTAACGATGAAACGATTTTGCGCGCCATCGGTGATAAGACGAGCAACTATAAGGAAACGAGAAAAATCAGTATCTCCCTCTACAGTAACTGCCCATGTTGCAGCATCAAACAAATGCACATCAGCAGCAGCAAAGCTTGCATTTTCATTGCCGGTCATAGGGTGAGCACCAACGAATTGCTGGCGAAGATGATGCTTTGTAACGCTCGAGAGTACTTCTCGCTTCACGCTTCCCACATCTGTAAGCGTAGTATGTGGTAATAGCACACGTTCAAGCGTCTCTAGAATAGAATCCATTGCCTTGAGCGGGGTACACAATACGAGAATGTCAGGCTCAAGCCCCGCAAGTTCCTCTAGCGAATTTACACACACTATCCCCTGTTTGCGTGCAGAATCGTATGGTTCAAAACGATGATTCCAAGCAATGACATTGTGCCCCGACTTAACGAGTTTAAGCGCGAGTGATCCACCAATGAGACCTAACCCAGCAATTCCTACTTTCATGCTTTTTCCTCCAAAACTGGATTAAGCCCTCGCTGTGGCAGATTCCACTGTTCCACAGGCAAAGAAACGATATCACGAGCAGGATAAACCGCAAGAACCTTCAACCAATCCCCATGTGCAGAAATGTCATTCATCACCGAGCGCATAACAGCGTTATGAGGAGCTGAATCGAGTGTAATGATAAAACTATATGTACCGTTGACACCCTTGACGGGTCGGGATATGAGGCTCGTCATATTCAAACCATTATCACGGAAAACGTCAAGGAGATTTGCCACCACACCTGGTCCAGTAGACAACGGGATAACAGTGATGACCGATTCATACGACTTGCACCATGACTCTTGCTCATCCTCATCCCGCCCTACATTTTCTTTTCGTTGCGAAAGAAGTAAAAAGTCCGTGTGAGCACCTTTATAGTCTTGGACACACGACTCAAAAAGCTCCAAACCGTACAACTCACCACAACCGTGTGGAGCCAGTGCTACTTGGTGGCTCTTGACATGCTCACATGCAGCTGCATTAGAACTGGAGGGGACTTGTGTAAGGTGATGTGACTTCGCAAAATCACTACACTGCGCAAGCCCGTGCGGATGTGCTGTTACTTCCGTTAATTCGTCGTGATTATGCTGGACAAATGCATCAAATTCGACATCTATACTCAGTCGTGCAATTCCTAAAACGTTATAAGAATCAATGAGCTTATCAAGATTTTGCGCCACATACCCTTCAACATTATTTTCCCACGCAATAACACCGTAGCCGTCACCGCGCTCCACTGCTGTGAAAATATCGCGTTCGTGGCGCACAGCTACAAGTTCCACATCGACACAGTCTTTACTCTTGAGCTTTAGCTGATGAGAAAACTCCTGAGCCGCTTGGTAAGTAAACGATCCCCGAGGACCTAGATAGTACAGTTGCACACTCATGTGGCACTATCCTCACTATTCTTCTCTATTCTTGGAAAAATTTCAGCCACGTATGTGGAAAAAGCGATACGACAATTTGCACAACAATAATGCCATATAACCAGATAGCTGATGCATGAAATGACCAAAAATTGGTCAATGCTGCACCACCTAATGCAATTACTGTACTGCTTGATGTACTTGAGAATGCCATCATCCACACGATGACCGTGCTGATAACTGCATGAACAAATTCGTGCCATAGACCACCACGCAACCCTGCTAAGAAGCATGACACTCCTACGACGAAGAGGGTAAGGAACAGTCCATATGGAATGCTGTAGGCTGCTCCAAGTCGATATGTAAACATTCCTGCCACTGCTACGATCACTGCTGTCACAAGCGTGACTACCCATCGTTGTAACCGACTATTCTTCATATGTGTCATTGTAAATGCAGGAACGTAAAAGCCTACCGAAGAGTTCATACTGTCATCGATAGGCTTTATCTACTTAACTCTTATACTTACTTATTTTTGTTCTTATTCTGACGACGCTGCTGGGCGTTCCACTTATACCATGCATCGCGGCTCAAGATAATCTTGCGTACACGGATGGATTCCGGAGTTACCTCCACGCACTCATCATCATTTGCAAAGTCAAGAGACTCTTCCAAGCTCATTTGGATTGGTGGAGTTAATGTCTCGAGTACATCTGCCGTGGCAGAGCGCATATTTGTCATATGCTTTTCAAGGGTAATGTTGATGTCCAAATCACCCGGCTTACCTGTCACACCCACGACCTGACCTTCATATACAGGAGACTGTGGCTGCACAAAGAAGTTTCCGCGAGCTTGAAGCTTCTGCATAGCGTATGGCGAAGCCTTACCCTGTCGATCTGCCACCATAGAGCCATTCTGGCGCACAACGATTTCACCAGCCCAGTCGCCATATCCAGCAGAAATAGAGGACGCAATACCTGTGCCTCGAGTAGAAGACAACAACTGAGTGCGGAAACCGATAAGACCGCGAGAAGGAACGGTAAACTCCATTCGTACCCATCCTGAACCATGGTTAGTCATAGAGTCCATACGTCCCTTGCGTGCTGCCATAAGCTGAGTGACAGCACCCATGTACTCTTCCGGCACGTCAATCGTGGAGTGTTCAAACGGCTCTTGGAGCTTGCCATTCTCATCTTTGCGAGTCACTACTTGAGGACGTCCCACGGTAAGCTCGAAACCTTCACGACGCATTTCTTCTGCAAGAACAGCAAGAGCAAGTTCGCCACGACCGCGCACTTCCCACACATCTGGGCGGTCAGTATCGAGGACCTGAATGGACACGTTACCAATAAGTTCCTTATCCAAACGATCTTTGAGCATGCGCGCTGTCAGCTTATGATCTTTGCCTTCAGTACCGGCGATAGGAGAATCGTTTGTACCAAATGTCATAGAAATCGCAGGTTCATCCACATGAATGAGCGGCAATGGCTTCGGATTGTTTGGATCAACGATGGTTTCACCAATCATGATATCTTCGACACCCGCGATAGCAACGATATCTCCAGGACCAGCGGTTTCAGCTGGAACACGGTCCAAGCCTTCAGTACGCAGAATCTCAGTAAGCTTAAAGTTCTCAATAGTGCCGTCCATACGGGATAAGCCGTACTGCTTTCCCTTAACGAGTTCACCAGAGTATATACGTACGAGACCTAAACGACCGAGGTAATCAGAAGCGTCGATATTAGTGACGTGTGCCTGAAGCGGAGCATTCTCGTCATATTCAGGAGCCGGAATATTCTTTACAATCATCTCGAAGAGCGGCTCAAGATTATCATTTGCAGGTACATCACCGTCAGCAGGCTGTACAGTGTCAGCACGACCAGCCTTTGCTGCGCAGTAAATCACTGGGAGGTCAAGCAACGAGTCAAGATCAAGCTCCACGCCTTCTTCTACGACATCTTGCGCAAGACCAAGTAAGAGGTCAGTAGCCTCACCTACTACTTCTTCAATGCGCGCATCTGGACGGTCAGTCTTATTGATGGCCAGAATAACAGGAAGTTTAGCTTCAAGAGCTTTGCGAAGGACAAAACGTGTCTGTGGAAGAGGACCTTCAGAAGCGTCCACAAGGAGTACAACGCCGTCAACCATAGAAATACCACGCTCAACTTCGCCACCGAAATCAGCGTGTCCTGGAGTATCGACAACGTTGATAATAATGCCGTCTTTCTCTCCCAGCTCCTGGGCTGCTGGACCGTTGTAATCAATCGCCGTGTTCTTAGCAAGGATGGTAATACCCTTTTCACGCTCAATATCACCGGAATCCATAACGCGATCTGGAACTTCTTCACGTTCTGAGAATACGTGAGACTGCTGGAGCATCGCGTTTACCAAGGTAGTTTTGCCGTGATCAACGTGCGCGACGATAGCAACGTTACGAATGTTAGAGCGGAGTGCCATTCAAGAACCTCTTTAAGTACTTATAAAATAAACCTTTGCAAGTCTACTTTGTCCTTTCGACACGAAGAGCTCATCTACTAGGCACCATTTAGTCGTCAAGTTCGGGAAGCGTATCAGGCAAAAACGGTGCAAGACTCGGCAATTCACTCACGTCATTGATGCCTAATTTATCAAGGAACAGCCCCGATGTGACGAGCAACGAAGCATGAGTGTGCATATCAGTACCTTGATCTCGGATAAGCCCACGCACTGTTAATGAGCGAATAACACCGTCTGAATTAACGCCACGTATAGCTGCGACTTCTGCTCGCGTAATAGGTTGTTTGTATGCGATGATTGCCAGTGTTTCCAAGGCGGCTTGAGAGAGCTTAGTAGTCTGACCATCAACCACGAAACTCGATACTATCTGTTCATACTCTTGGGACGACATAAGCTGCCATCCTCGCATAGAATGGTGCAGCTCAAATCCTCTCTTTTGCTCATGATATTCGCGCGAAAGAGCTTCTAACGTATCTTCAATGAAGACTGTCGCATCATGCTCGGAAAGTCCAGCATAATCCGGAAAAATATCATAGCGGGAAAGGACTTTTGCAACTTCATCAGCATCTATGGGCTCATCAGCCGCTATGAGTATCGCTTCCAATGCCGCACGTATCGTCATCATTTATGCAAAATCTCCTTCAGAGATTGCTACTACATCCACAGTATTAGGACTATCATTGTCACTCAGCCACCGCACATGAAGCTCCTCGAAAGGTCGGTCCTGCTTAAACTGAACGACCCCCTGCTTAAAGAATGCGAGGAGCGCCAAAAACCGTGCAACTACTTCGATAGTTTGATGTGTATCCGATATGAGAGAAGTGAATGTCACATCCACCTTGTCACCCGCTACACGCAATTTATCTCGGACAATTCCTGCCTGTACGCGTAAATCTACAATAGGCACGTGGAGCTGACGAATAGAAACTTCCGTAGCTGGAGCGTTGGAAATTACGCGAGCCGCAAGCTGTGCAAGTTCCTCGAGCGACACAGGTAGAGAAACCTCAGGGAGTAAAGATTGAAAAGATTCATTCATCACTCCAGGATGCGCATACCGTCCAGAATTAGCAGCGATACGCTGACGGAAATCTTCTCCTGCTTGCTTAAATGCGCGGTATTGAAGCAAGCGAGCAAACAATAGGTCTCTATCTTGAAGAGCTTCTAGACTTGCTTCAAAATCAGAATTTTCTTCATCATGCGGAATTAGGTTCGCTGATTTGGCTTCTACCAGGATGGATGCTACGTCAATGAATGAGCTCACCTGATCTGCGTCATCAACCATATTAAGTTGCTTGACGTATGCTACAAATTCTTCGGTGATACGCGAAAGCGAAATTTGTGAAAGTTCAAGCTGACGTTCCGAGAGCAAACTGAGAAGTACATCGAAAGGACCTTGATACTCTTCTAGACTTACACTAAATCTTTCTGTCACCCAGTCACCTTAAGAGTATGCCGCAGCTTGAAATTAAGCTACTATCCCATTTGCTACGATTTCGCGCGCCACCTCACGATATTCCTTCGCTGTCGTATGCTGCGGAGCATACATAGAAATCGGCTTTGCTGCCACCGACGCATCAGCAATTTTGATAGAACGAGAGATAACGGAATGGAATACCTTTCCAGGGAATGCTTCATAAATGCGTTGTAGCACTTCATCTGCATGCAGTGTACGTGTAAACATCGTCACAAGCACACCGTAGACTTCAAGGTCAGGGTTAATCCTTGTTTTCACTTTCTCTATAGAGTCCATCAGCAACGCTACACCACGTAAAGCAAAGAATTCTGCAGCTACCGGAATAATAACTCCATCGGCAGCAGTAAGAGCGTTTACAGTAAGCAAACCCAAGGATGGCTGGCAGTCGATGAGGATAAGATCATACTCATCTTTTACCTTGCGCAAAACTGAAGCGAGAACTTGCTCACGGCCTACTTCTGTGACAAGTTGCACTTCTGCTGCAGAAAGATCGATGTTTGCAGGAATGACATCCAAGTTCGGGAAACGTGTCTGCTGAATCACCGCATGAACGTCCATATGAGGATTAAACAATGCCGTGTAGATGGTGTTCTCCACCTGATTTGCATTCACTCCAAGCGCTACAGTCGCCGCACCTTGCGGGTCAAAGTCGACGAGAAGAACCTTACGCCCATACTGACTCAACGCACCAGCGATATTGACACTACTCGTAGTCTTGCCAACGCCGCCTTTTTGATTGCACATGGCAATAATTCGAGCTGGTCCATGTTGTTCAAGCTGTTTTGGTGCGGGGAAAGTCTCATACTCTCGACCCAAGAGATCTGTAGGCATAGTTTTAGATTAGCACGCCTTGCGGAATGACCGTGGGGAGCGGTTCTCACAAAACCGCTCCCCACTTTACCTTTTCAACGTCAGCTGAAAATTTTAAATTAGAACAATCCCATAAGTTTCATAACGATAAGACTCATAACTGTAATACCAATCCAGCATATAGCACCGAGCGCAAGTGCCTTTCCACCGGTTTTTACTAGCTTGACGATGTCTGAGTTGAGGCCAATCGCCGCCATCGCCATGATGATGAGGAACTTCGACAATTCCTTAAGGAATGTAAATGCACTTACAGGTGCGCCAACATGCAGCGCAATGGTCGTGATTAGTGACGCAAGGATAAACCATGCAATGAAAAGTGGGAAAGCACGTTTAAAGGAGAAACCAAGCTTCGCATCTTTCTGCCCATTACGTATCTTTCGCTTCTCATTCATATATGCGAGAATGAGGGTAATAGGAATAATTGCTAAAGTTCTCGTAAGCTTTACCGTTACCGCCTTATCAAGCGTTGCAGACCCAAGGTTCCACATCGTATCCCACGTCGCCGCCGTAGCAGTAACCGAAGATGTGTCATTGACAGCTGTTCCCGCAAAAATACCAAAAGCCTCTCCACTCGTGGTACTCATTCCAATGAGGTGACCAAGGTACGGGAAGAAAAGCGCAGCAAGAACGTTAAAGAAGAAGATGACAGAAATCGATTGTGCTACATCGTGGTCGTCCGCCTCGATGACTGGAGCCGTCGCCGCAATAGCAGATCCTCCGCATATCGAAGACCCTACACCTATGAGCGCAGCAGAATTGGAATCGATGTTCATAGCTTTGCGCAAAACGAACGCAAGAATCAGCGAAATAGCAATTGTTGTAATAATAATCGGAAGCGACTGCCACCCTGTGCGTGCTACAACTGCAAGGTCAAGACCAAAACCAAGAAGGACAACCGCAGTTTGCAAAATATACTTCGAAGTGAAGCCTATACCTGCAGATGCTTTACCTTTGTCCTTCCACCACACTGCGATAATCATTCCCATCAAAATGGCGAAAATTGGACCACCAATGACAGGTGCAAGTCGTCCCAAGAACCATGCAATTAAACCAATAATCAAACTTATAGCTACGCCTGGGGCAAGCTGTATAGTCTTCTCTAATATTCTTCTCATAGCTTAAGGCTACGCCCCGGTCTGAATAACTATCACGCCTAGGTTCACGTTTTGACGTGCAATTTCAACTTGCAGCGTTAGCGCCGAAGACAGAACAATCAATATGATGAGCAGAGTTAGGCGCAATGCTCCGCTACGAGCACCGAATGTCAGCATATGCAAGCCGTAGACTACTACTTTTGTACGTAATGTTTAGCAAATTAGGCTAGGCTAGGAATAATCACAGAGTTCGTAGAAATCGAGTGGCTAATACTGGGGCGCGCGAAGCATAGAGGACTGAGCTTTCGCGTTTTCTAATTCCTTATCTGTTGAGGTCTCATCATTCCATTCGACCACACGCCTCGCCAACTCAGCATCTGTTTGAGCAGCTTTTTCAAGCTCCGCTGCCATACGTGTCTCGAACTGCGCAAAGGAATCTGAAAGAGCACGGGTAGCGTCCAACAAAGTTTGAGCCGACTGATTAAACGTGTTAACTAGGTCCTGCTGAGTAGCCTTCGCATCCACAATTGCAGAATGAATTTCATCGTCTGTCAGGTTGGGAAGATTAAGATGGATTGATTGAAGAAAATCAGAAACTTCAGAGCTCAGCTGCGCACGTTGCGCAGAAATTTTCTTTTCTATCGTTGTTTCTGCTTCGCTAGCGGCAATCGTCATACTGCTTGTAAGATATGATGTTTCCATATAGTCGATATATAGTTTCCCGTACTTACTGTGAGCGAGCTTGGGATGTTTGTGCATGAAATGCGTTACAGCATCATGAAGATTATTGCTATTCTGCTTCCATTCTTCAAGGTCTCCATCTTTTTGGAATTGGTAGCCTTTCATCATATGTTGGTCAAAATGAACATAATCAAGCTGGAGTGTGGTCGACAAATGGCGGACCTTACCTACAGCGTTGTAATCAAACGTATAACCCGTAGCAATTACATCTTTGGGATCGACGTAATTGTTAATACGCGTACGGAGTTTAAATGCAGTTTCCCTTTGCTTATCCGTGAGAATATTATAAATGTTTGGTCCTTCATAAACATGAGCACTCTTCACTCGACTGACATGCGAAGAGTCAAGATTAGCTAAAGCATACTGGGCATCCATAGACCCCAAAGAATGGCCATACACAGATACGTCACAGCCTTCATTCTTGCGCAAAGTCTTATTAAGAAACTCGGAAGCCTTCACGAGTTGCGGAGTAGGAGTGTGAGACCCCGACACGATGCGTGTAGCCATGGGGATATCGTTTTGATTCCAATCCTTAGCACTATCATTATTGACCGCGAGCGGATTAGTGGAACCACGGTAAATAACAGTAAGATGCCTGTCTTTCTTAAGGACCCACGCGTCAAGACCGGTATTGGGATCATGGATAGAATCAACGACTTTTCCAAGATTCGTACCGTGAGTTGTGACGTAATCGTATTCCTTTTTATCGGGACTGTCGAGGTTACCATAGTACTCTAAATTCGCTATTTCTCGATTATCCCTCTCTGATTCTCTAGTCATCTACGAGTCCTTCTCTCCAACAAGCTTCATAAAACCAATGCTACGTACAACTATTTCATGGTGAATTCCTTGTCCGACATCGGAGAACATTGAGCTTATTACAATATTGGGGTCATCATTGATAATGACGTCAATGTAAATCCCGCCCATTGGCGAGTGAGAAAGGGAATTGTAGTCAATTTTGTATGTTTTAATCTTACCCTGTGGCGTTAAAGCTTTCTTATCATGCTCTAAAAGCATTTCTTTAATAGCCTTCTGACATTCAGGCGTATTCACCTCATGCACCATCTCCAAATGCTCAATCTTAGGCTGCAAAATAACCCCCAAAACTACGAGTAAAATTACTGAAAGAATAATAGTAAGAGCTATGTGACGCTTACGCTTCTTCTTAACTGTCATATTTTCTATCCAATCGAGTTATGCCCATCAACATTCTTACGAATTACGTTAATGACCGTACTTCTCTTTAGTCATTTACGAATCCTTCTCCTCCAACAAGTTTTACAAAACCATCAGTAGGCAGAACTATTTCATGGTGGATACCGTGCCCATGATCAGAAAAAATTGAACTTATCGCAATATTGGGGTCATCATTGATAATGACGTCAATGTAAATCCCGCCCATTGGCGAGTGAGAAAGGGAATTGTAGTCAATTTTGTATGTTTTAATCTTACCCTGTGGCGTTAAAGCTTTCTTATCATGCTCTAAAAGCATTTCTTTAATAGCCTTCTGACATTCAGGCGTATTCACCTCATGCACCATCTCCAAATGCTCAATCTTAGGCTGCAAAATAACCCCCAAAACCACAAGCAAAACTATCGAAAGAAAAACAGCAAGAACTATGTGACGCTTACGCCTTCTCTTAACCACCTTTAGCCCTTCTATTTCCCAATAGAATCATACCCATCGGCGTTCTTAGAAATAAAATCAATCACCTCATTGATATGATTCCCAGAAATTGCCTTATCAAGATTATCTTTGCAATCAGTAATCTTTCTTTTCGCTGTCTTTGCAGCAGACTGTGCAGTTGCCTGTACAGTTTTGTCATACTGCGTAGGTATAGCAAGCAGTCCTGGAATATATACACGCTTAAGCAATTGAAGCTGATGATCGTGAGCAATAGCAGCAAAATCCCTAGTACTATCAAAATTGTCGGATTTTCGACCATCACCTATCGGAGATTGTATTCCCATATGTCACCTTTACCGTAAGTATTAGAATTCTTCACGAGAAATATCATGCTCATTTTCTTCAATTTCATCTTCTAACAAGCGAAGTTTTCTCGCAAGGTTCTGCTCACGTTCATCATAATAAGATTCAATCGCTGCCCGATACTTTCTCGATATATCATCAGCCATTTGCATGGCAGAATTCGTTATTGAGATTACTGTTGAGCGAAGGTCAGGATTATCCGAGGCAAACTTTTCAATAAGCTGGATAGCCGCTGTGCCGCAATCATTCATACGGTTTTCTGCATGGTAATGATTTTCTTGCACGCTCTGCAGTACATCATCACGCATCTGCGCAGTACGACGTAATTCGTCACGGTAGTCTTCTGCTAGCTCAATGTTATTTCTTAGCTTAGCCCGAACAAGATAAGCAGCATCTGGTTCTTCTCTCATATCTCTCAGTCTAGCATCGCACACATAATATTCTTCCAAAGGCAGACTCTCATGAGAAATACAACGGTATACCTTATATTGCTTCAGGCTAATTTTTTCAAAACTACGATAGGCCATAGAAGGCGAACGAGAATCATGAGTTCATATCTAAGCAGACCCACAGCTTATATATATCTCTTAAAAACACGCTCCGTCAACGGCTCATGAAGCATGAGCATACTCCCATATCCAAAAACTACAACGAGAAAAAGTGCAGGTGGAATAATCTTCCACGTCGCGACAAAAACCCCTACAAATATGCCATCAATTGCTATAAGTCCCAGCGTATATCCAATATGGCTAACACCGAAAATAAGAGAATTCCACACCGTTCGAGAGACAGTATTATCAAAACGTGCCTCGAGAGCAAAAGCCCATTCAAACCCGATGACCCATACAATTATCAGAGCAAACTTAATAATAAGAAGTTCTGGTATATGGACGAAAACCCAGAGCCATACCGATAAAACAAGCACCACGAAATACGGTATCCACACGCCAGTAGCTTTGAGGAAGTTTTCTTTAAATGCTGTAAAGTATGTTTTTGCAACTCCTCCACTCCCCTGACCTTCAAGCCTTTTGCGTGCTGCAACATTACCTGCGGCGAGACTTGCTCCGATAGTGATGAGAGGAATAGACGTAATCATCATATAGATATTGATAAGAATTCCATCAGTCATATTGTTCCACGCTTCCATGAAACGCGAATCAGGAGAAAGCCAACTCATAATATATACCTTATCAATATCTCGTATCAATGACGTGCACTCATTGATGAGGCTCCATCGTACTTATATGCCCCAAATTTATAAAAGCGAACAGGCGTACGCACCGTTCGCTTTCTTAATGTTTTCTCAATGTTCAGAGAAATCCCACCTTGGGAACCTATCCCTTAACTGCGCCTGCCATTACACCAGAAACGATGTACTTCTGGCATACGAGGTAGAAGACAATAATTGGGATAATCGCTAAGACAAGGCAAGCCATCATAGCGCCCATATCCACGGATCCGTACCCACCTTTGAGATACTGTACGGCAACAGAAATGGTCTTGTACTTGCCCAAATCCAACGTTAAGTACGGCAGAAGGTAGTCATTCCAAATCCACATTGCCTCCAAAATTGCGACGGAAATAATAGATGGTTTCATAATTGGCACTACGATTTGGAAGAAGGTCCGTGGCACTGATGCACCATCAAGCATCGCTGACTCTTCTAGCGACTTTGGGATCCCCTTAATTACTCCAGTAAAGATGAATACTGCAAGACCAGCACCAAAGCCGAGATAGACAATCCACAAGCCCCATGGAGTGTTAAGACCGAACATATCTGCAAGCTTGGAGAGGGTAAACATGACCATCTGGAATGGAACAATCATGTTGAAGAGGAAGAGAGTATAGAGGGTCTTTGCAGCCCAATTATTGACGCGAACAATCCACCATGCGCACATGGAGGTGCACACAAGGATGAGGAGCACTGCGCCAATGGTAATAAACGCTGTCCATCCAAATGATGCAAAGAAGTTAGTCGTCTCAACACCACGGACATAATTGTCCCAACCTACGAACGCCTTCCCCGTCGGAAGAGAAAACGCATTATTGGAAATATATGCCTTGCTCTTAAAACTATTTATCACTACCAAAACGATAGGGAAAATCCACAGCAGGCTCAGAATGCTAAAGAATACAGCCCACAAACCGCTATGTTTTACAGTCTTATTCTCATTCATTATGCCTGAACCTCCTTGCTCGTGGTGAGCTTATTCTGAATTAGCGCGATGACAGCTACCAAGATGAAGAAGAGCACTGCCTTTGCCTGACCGACACCTTCCCATCCCATTCGACCGTAGAATGTGCGTGTAATGTTCATGGCAAGACCTTCAGACATGTTGCTTGGAGCGCCATTAGTCAAAGCCAAGTTCTGATCGTAAAGTTTGAAACCATTCGTCACCGTCAAGAATGAGCACACTGTGATAGATGGCATCATCAATGGGATAATCACACGGAACATCGTTTGTGTGCCACTTGCGCCATCAACTGCAGCAGCTTCGAGAACATCGGATGGAAGCGCTTGAAGACCCGCAATATAGATAATCATCATATAGCCAATTTGCTGCCATGACACCAAAATAACCAATCCCCAGAAGCCATAGGTAGCCGAGTAGGTCAGAGCGCGCTGGAAATGTGCCAAAATGCCATTGAGCAAAAGCAACCAAATGTAGCCGAGGATGATACCGCCAATGAGATTTGGCATGAACAGTGCGGAACGATATAACGATGATCCTTTAATCGCACGAGTCAACATATACGCGATAAAGAATGCAACGACGTTGATGATAATTGTCGTAACAATGGTAAAAGCAGTCGAAAAACCAAGCGCGTGCAAGAACTCCTTATCCTGGAATGCACGAGCATAATTTTTCAAACCGACAAATTCTCCATCGGTCACTGTTGTAAATTCGCAGAAACTCAAATACACACCCATGACAAAAGGCACTACAAAGCCTATCATGAATGCAGCGAAAGTCGGCAAAGCAAATAGCGCCCACCACTTTCGTATAGCTTTTCCAGCCATATCTACCATGGCCTATCTCCTCCCCACGCACTACCCCGTGCATGTTAAATTAGGCATTATATCTACGTTTTCCACGAAGTCTCAATGCCTCCGCCGGATAACTCCAGTGTAATCCTCTTTTGCAGAAAACGTCAAACGTTCGCATTTTATATTCATGAATTATGGCTCATATTCACAAACTCATGAGTAGAATCTTGCTGTTTTAATTTTTTATGTCCCATAATTCCGCTTATTTTCAGTCTTTTATGCATTATGTACCGTTCTTATAATTTTTTCGCATAATTTATGAAAACGTTTGTATTTTTCCGTTATTATAGAATAAGAAAATGAACAAAGGGGTTGACTCAATGGAAAGTACGATTCAAACTGTAGCCACTGCTGCAAATGTCTCCATTTCCACCGTTTCGCGTGCTTTTACACACCCTGAACTTGTCTCAGAGAAAACACGCAAACGCATCATGGATATAGCGGTAGAGCAAGGATTTTCACTATCACGCTCAGCCACAGCATTAAAAACCGGAAAATCGCTACGCATTGCACTCCTCATGAGTGGAAAGCTGAATCTATGGTTTATTTCATCTGTAATTGAAGGCCTTAATGACGTCTTTCATGATAGCGGCTACGACATTTCTATTTTCCAGATTTCCAGTGCCGAAGAACGCAAAAAATTCTTTACAGAATTACCGTTGCGCAGAAATGCTGATGCTGTCATCGTGACATCATTTGGCATTGATGCTAATGAAGTTAAGCGTTTAGGCTCTATTGGTATCCCTATAATCGGCATAAATTCAGACTACCCGCGCGAGCGTGGCTTTACTGCCGCTGTCAACATAAACGACGACAAAGGCTCACAACTCGCCGCTCGTCACTTAATCCAGCTTGGGCATAAAGATATCGCATACATCAGCACACATCGTGAAGTGTCACTTCATTTCTCGGTCCAAGAACGCATCAACTCATTCATCGAGTACTGTCACGAGTATGGCGCACATATTACCCAAATTCCATGTAATATTGATGAAGACGGTATTTATCGTATAGGCGAAGTAGCTTCACGTCTTTTGAGCTTGGAAAACTTCCCTACAGCTGTTGCCTGTCAAGAGGATGGTATCGCCATCCCATTGCAATTCCAACTACAGCGCAACGGTTTAAGCGTCCCAGAGAACATATCTCTCATCGGTTATGATGATGCAGCATTTTCTAGCGATCTTGGCTTGACGACAATTCATCAAGATCCTGTTGCCATGGCTCAAAAGGCTGCACGAATGACTCTCCAGCTCATTAATGGCGAAGAACTCACGGAGCCATTTGTTGTCGAGCCTGCAGAGTTGGTTGTGCGCAGTTCTACTACTCATCCTCTCTCATAAGTTTTTACACCTAATTTTTATGCCTGCTAGCGTCGAAAGCATCCAAAAGTTTACAGAGTATTACAAAAATAAGGTAGGTTCCTTGCGGAACCTACCTTATTTTTGTTCTTACCTTTTCAGCTAAGTCTTGAACCTGCCAATAACTTATCTAGTGTAGAAGATTCTAGTGTGTTGCCGAATATTCAGATGCCCACCCGTCAACGAATGCAGCCTTTACAGCAGACCACTTACCTGTACCCTGAGCATACTCGAGCAATGCCTGACCAAGGTTATTCTTCCAAGTTTCCGATGGCATCATGGTGAAGTTCCACGTCACTGCAGTAGTACCAGACTTCGAATCTGCAATTGCTGCTTCAGTCAATGGATTATCGGACTTGATGTCTGCGAAAGACTTAAATGGCGTAGTGAATCCCATCTTCTTAGAGAGAGTGTCTTTACCCTTATCAGAAGTTACAACCCATTTCAAGAAGTCTTCAGTAGCCTTCTGATCCTTTGCAGATGCATGAGAGTTGATGCACCAGTAGTTTTCAGAACCAGTAGCCAAGCCCTGCTTCTCTTCACCCTTTGCACCGATATAGATTGGGAGCATACCGAGGCTATCTGCCTTCATGCCTGCCTTACTCAAATCAGACCATGCCCAAGTACCATTCTGATAGAAGACTGCCTTGCCTAAAGCAAATTCAGAGTTTGCATCGTCACCAGTCTTGGAGCTCAACTGTGTAGGAGCAGTTGTGGAGTCCTTGAGATACAAGTCAAAAATCTGCTTGTACTGTGGAAGATAGCTGCCCTTAATCTTTGCAGGCTGAGTAGTAACGTTATCATCCTTAAATTCATAATACAAAGGAAGATTTGCTAGGTGCGTCTTGAATCGCCAGTCAGAGCTAGAGTCAAAACCTGCTGAGGTAAATGCACCCTCTACTCCAAGTTCCGACTTATGCTTCTGAATACCGTCTGCGACTTCCTTCAACTTGCTAAAGCTATTGATTTCTTTGATGTCTTTGACGGCTGCGTCAGAAAGTGCGAAATACTTGTTGAGAAGATCCTTGTTATAAATAAGGCCATAAGTTTCCATCGCATAAGGAACACCTACTACCTTATCGCCATCTTTCAAAGCAACCTTCTGGTCGGACAATTGCTTATATACCTCAGTCTTAGAAAGATCCGCAGTATATTTCTTCCAGTTGTTATAGCCTACTGGACCATTGACTTGGAATAATGTAGGTGCTTCAGTCTTAGCAATTTCAGACTTGAGCGTCTGCTCATAAGTATTTGAAGCTGCTGTCTGTACCTTGACCTGTACGCCAGTTTCCTTAGTATATTCCTTTGCTAAAGCAACCCACTGGTCTGCAGCTTCTGGCTTGAAGTTTAAGTAGTAAACTTTTCCCTTCCCATTGTCGCTAGCTGAGGAGCTTCCACACGCAGCAAAAGCACCAAAAGACATAGCTACTACTGCTGACACAGCAATCGCTGACTTAACTACACGATTCATCATCGAATCCTCCCTTTCGATATACCTCTACGCATATCAGACCAACCACCATGACTGGCTTGCCAAAACTTGGCTGATATCTATTATGAAACATTCTTTGTATTTTTGCAAACGATAGCATTAAATAATTACTAAAAAGTTTATCTTAGTGACAATAATTTATGATTATCCACAAATAATCATTGAATAATAAGGCTTTCTGCCCCCCTCTTAACGGAATCATCGCGGCATAAAATACTGCAATCGTTCTCTTACGGCATTTCTTTACAAATAACTAAATGCTAGTCATTGACTCTCAAAACAGAAACTCTCTCTCAGAGTATTTACCGATAGATATCCTCAAAGTGGGAACTATTAGCGAGCACGTGGATGCGAAAGAATATACGCTTCTATAAGTGCCTGTGGCGAGACATGCGTATAGATTTGCGTCGTCGTCACCGACGCATGCCCTAAGAACTCCTGAACGGTTCGCACATCCGCTCCACCTTGAATGAGATGTGTCGCGCACGAGTGACGAAGCGTATGGGGATGAATATCTTTCTCTATACCCGCACTTTTTGCATACGTTTGCACTATTTCCCATACACTTTGACGAGATAATCTTTTACCTCTCTTATTGAGGAAAATTGCTCGCATTTCCATCCCTGACTTTGATTTTGACGCAAGAAACTGCCAAGCTCCCCCATTGATATATCGGTCTAATGCAGCGCATGCATACGAGCCTAAAGGAACCAAACGCTGTTTGTCACCTTTACCAATAAGTCGTGCTACTTGTGCATCCAAATCTATATCAGCAATATTGGCTCCAACTGCCTCAGAAACACGAGCTGCAGAGGCATACATAAATTCAAGGAGCGCTCTATCGCGAACTCGAACTAGATCGTCAGTTTTCTCTGCCTGTGTCGCTTCGATAAGTGCAGTTACTTCTTCTACTGTCAGTGCGTCAGGGAGTCGAGTACCAGACCGAGGGGGCTTAATGCCATCCGACACATCCTCTTCTACATCTCCATGCGATACGAGAAATTTGTGAAATTCATGAATGGATGCAAGTCTACGTGCGACGGTTCTCGCGCTTTCGTGGGAAAGAGTGGCAACAAAATTTTCAACGTCGCTCTTATGAATATGAGCCGCATCCTTCACGCTGCAATCGATAAGCCATGAGGTATATTTGCGTAAATCTGACTCATATGCGCAAACAGTAGCGCGTGAAAGCCCTTTTTCTACAGAAATATGAACAATAAACTGTTCTATCTGCTGTTCAAAACTCATATCAGTCATATTCTGTCATACTACGCGAAAACCTCCCCACTTCTCAAAGAGTTTATATCCTAAGAGAGTAAGGAGGTTTTCGTTTTATACAGGTTAAGCCAAGTAAAGCTTAAAACTTAAGCCTCAACTGGAGCATTAACGTCAGCTGGAAGTGCTGCCTTTGCCTGCTCTACAATTGCCTTGAAAGTATCAGGATCGCTTACAGCAAGCTCAGCCAATGCACGGCGATCGAGTTCGATACCTGCAAGGCGAAGACCTTGAATGAAACGATTATAAGTAATACCCTCAGCGCGTACTGCTACGTTGATACGGGTAATCCACAACTTGCGGAAATCACCCTTACGCGCCTTACGGTCGCGGAAATTGTAGTTAAAGGAGTGAAGGAGCTGTTCCTTAGCGCGACGATACAGACGGGAACGAGTTCCGCGATAACCGCTAGCGCGTTCGAGAACAACACGACGCTTCTTATGAGCATTAACTGCGCGCTTTACACGTGCCATAAGTATTTCCTCTGCTTTCTAAAAAATCCTATTATCCAGCGCACGCTTACTTAGCGAGCATATTCTTAAGCTTCTTGCTCTGTGCTGGAGCGAGTACCTGGTCTGCTTTCAAAGCACGACGCTTACGCGCACTCTTGTGCTCCAAGTTGTGGCGCATTGCGGAACCAGCCTGCATGAGCTTGCCGGAACCGGTTACACGGATTCGCTTAGATGCAGCGGAGTTACTTTTCATCTTAGGCATTGCTGCCCTCCTTGCTTGTCGTCTTCTGGGAAGAAGTCTTTTTCGCAGTTGCGCCTGCTACTTTGCTCTGAGCCTGAGCAGCTGCCGCTGCTTCAGCCTCACGCTTAGCATTCAGGCGAGCGGCTTGACGTGCTTGACGCTCTGCACGAGACTCTGCACCACGACGGCGCTGCTCAGACTGAGTCTGAACTTTCTTGCCTTTAGGCGCGAGCACCATGATGATATTTCGGCCATCCTGCTTTGGGCGTGATTCGATGGAACCACTCTCCTGCACTTCATCAGCAAGTCGCTGGAGAAGCTCCACACCGCCCACAGGACGAGACTGCTCACGACCGCGAAGCATAATAGTGACTTTTACTTTGTCGCCACCATTAAGGAACCGCTCGACGTGACCCTTCTTGACCTCAAAATCATGGTCGTCAATCTTAAGACGGAAACGAATCTCTTTAACCTCAGCGGTGCTTTGGTTACGACGCGCTTCACGTGCCTTAATCTTTTCGTTGTACTTGTACTTACCATAGTCGATGAGCTTTGCCACCGGCGGCTTTGCGTTCGGTGCAACCTCTACTAAATCCAAATTTGCTTCTCGAGCAAGATTCAAAGCTACAGAAGTCGCGACAACGCCCACCTGTTCACCCTTCGGGCCAATCAGGCGCAGCTGTGGCGTACGAATTTCATCGTTAATACGTGGCTCGCTAATGATGTCTCCAATCGTAAAACTATGTGTGGGTACATCCCAGAGACCTCTGTCAAACATATGCAAATGCGGCATAAAATCATGCAATTCTATACACTTATAGGCACTTACCTATGGCGACCAAAGTCTGAACCCGAAGTCATAAAAAACTTCCAGGTGGGAAATTCCACTTTCTTGATTTCTCAAGCCTTTCTCATACTACCATACGCTATGACAAAAGGCAGGATTATATCCCGCCTTTTATCATCTATCTTCGTTTTCCTTCTCGCTACTTTTCGCTATTTTCAGTATCCTCTGAATCTTTCGAGCCATTCTCATCATCATACTCGTATGAGAAACGATGCGTACGAAGATGGAAATCCTCAGATAGATGGTTGGTAAACTGTTCCCACTCTGCCATCTCTACCTTGCCATCAGGATGCTTCTCATCATGCCCATGAAGGTAATGGTTGTGCTCCCAATGCTCATTATGCGCATTCGAACCATGATAATGATCAGGGTACATAGGTTCTGCACCGCCGAACGGACGAGGAGTCTTTGCAGCCTTAATCTGATTACGGTTTGTAGCATCCATCGCAGCAATTGGAGGGACAACTTCCTCTTCAACTGGTCCTGCTGTGCGATTTGCCATCCACTCCGGCATCTTCTCTGCGATACGCGAAACAATCCAACAAATAATGAAGTAGACAAAACCAGCTACAAACAGGGTCTGCAAGATATTAAAGTACATCGAGCCTAGACGACGAGACTCCTGCAGTAAGTCTGTATACAAGATAATGGATCCCAACGCAGTATCCTTCAACGCGACAACGAGCTGCGTGACCGTTGCAGGCATCATCGCAAAGATAGCCTGAGGTACCTCAATCTGAATAAGTGATTGAGTGCGAGTCAAGCCCAATGCCAGAGATGCCTCACGCTGACCACCTGGAAGATTTCCTACGCCAGAACGTACAAGCTCCGCGATAACCGAACCGTTGTACAGTATAAGTGCCAAGACCACAGCATAATATGACGAACGCTGAATACCAGCAGCTGCAAACCAACGCCAGAAAAAGACCATCATAATGAGGACCGGAACCGCACGGCAGAATTCGACAATTATGCCAGCAACCCAACGAATTGCCCAATTAGGCACGAGGCGTAAAATGCCGAAAATAAGACCAAAAATCAGCGAGCCGACAATTCCCGCTATGGCTGCCCCTAGAGTAAGCCCAAGACCTGGAAGATAGAAATCCGTCCATGCTTCTAAATCAAGTGCTGGTTTCCATAGCTGCCATGAGAGCTGGTTCTCCCCATGAGGAGGATTATGCAAACGCATGAGTATCGCAACAATGAGAGCTGCAATAAGCAACCCGGCGATCCAATTCATGATACGAATATTGCGCTTGCCTCGTGGCCCAGGTTCGTCAAAAAGAAGCTTTGTAGATGTGTCTTGATTATTCATCGACGCACCGCCAATCTATTAGACAGATATGTGGTAATCAAACCAATCGGAATAATGAGGATGGTATATCCAATGGCGAAAATTAAGAAGATTCCAATAATCTGATTTGAGTGGAACTCAATCATTGTGCTCATTAAGCTCGATGTCTCAGTTGCTACAGACGCTGCTGCTGCGACGGTGGAATTCTTTAAGAGCGCGATTAAAGTATTTCCTAATGGAGCCACAGCGCCGCGGATTGCCTGAGGCAAAATAATCTGCGTAGCAGACTGCATAAAGTTAAGTCCCAGAGCACGAGATGCTTCAGCTTGACCTATCGGCACAGTATTGATACCACTTCGCAGTGATTCACAGACAAAAGCTGCCGTGTAAATCCCTAATCCGACTATTGCGAGCCAGAAGAAGTTGATACTAAACGTGTCAGAAAAGCTAATTTTGAGCTGACCAAATGCACCAAGCACCATAAATACCATAATGATCGTTAGTGGCATATTCTTGAAAAACTCACAGTATGCGGCAGCGAATCCTCTCAGAGAGGATATAGGGCTAATGCGTATCATAATCAAAATTATGCCGAGAAGAGTAGCGATAACGGCTGCCCAAAAGGTAAGCTGAATATTTACCAAAAACGCGCCTAGCACGTCGTACTCTTTAAAGAGTCCCCAAAACTCATTCATCTTTTACTCACCTTCCTTTGCTGTTGGAGGGTTGTACTTCGTATTAGGAGTGAAACCTGTGCCTGATGTATTGTCCTTAATGGCTTGATTCCATGCGCCAGTTTTTATCATGTCATTAATGGCGGCATTGATTTTCTTCGCAAGAGCTTTATCACCCTTATGAATTCCTACGCCATAATATTCCTGCGTAAATGGGCGTCCCACAAGCTTCAAACGTCCTCTCGAATTTGATGCAAGACCAGCCAAAATAATGTCATCTGTCGTTACTGCATCCACGATGCCAGAAAATAATGCCGTAGCACACTCAGCATAGCTTGGCTGTTCCATGAGCTGGACTTTATTGGAGTATCGCTCCTTAATCACCGTCGCAGACGTGGAACCGGTTACCGAGCATAACCTTTTACCATTGAGGTCTTGCGGACCTTTGATAGTCGTATTATCTGAACGTACCAATAGGTCTTGTCCAGCCACCAAGTATGGCCCGGCAAAGCTTACTGTCTTCTTACGGTCGTCGGTGATGGAATACGATGCTAAAATCATATCGACGTCCCTATTTTGCAACATAGCTTCGCGTTGTTTTGAAGGCGCTTCTTTCCAGATAATTTCGTAATCTTTATAGCCCAAGTAATGAGCGATGTACCGAGCAACTGTCACATCAAAGCCCGTGTAGGTGCCACCTTTTTTGAATCCAACGCCCGGCTGATCATACTTAATCCCAATTGAGATGGTATGCGAACTTCCACTTTTTTGACTTGCGCCGCATGCTCCAAGCGTAATCACGCTTACAGCGACGACAGCGAGAGCCATCAGCTTCGTCAGTATTTTCTTCATAGTCCCCTCCTGCCTACACTTAGTGCTTGAGTATCTTGGACAAAAAGTCTTTAGCACGATCAGTTTGAGGATTTTCAAAGAACTCTTCAGGCGTACCGGATTCAAGAATCTTGCCATCAGCCATAAATACGATGGAGTCAGCGACTTGACGAGCAAAACCCATCTCATGAGTGACACAAATCATCGTCATACCTTCATGAGCAAGCTCGCTCATGGTATCAAGGACCTCATTCACCATTTCAGGATCAAGAGCTGACGTTGGCTCATCAAAGAGCATTACTTTAGGATGCATCGCAAGCGCACGCGCTATAGCTACACGCTGCTGCTGACCACCTGAAAGTTGGGCGGGCATCTTAGATGCTTGGGAGTCTACACCCACGCGCGCGAGGAGCTCCATAGCCTCATCTTCAGCTTCTTGCTTAGACATATGTCGAACTTTCATAGGTGCTAACGTCACATTTTGCAAAATTGTTTTGTTTGCAAAGAGGTTAAACTGCTGGAAAACCATCCCAACTTCAGCACGCAAGTTTGCTAAGTCCTTGCCCTCCTCTGGCAAAGGCTCACCGTCGATACGGATCACGCCAGAATCAATGGTCTCCAACCGATTGATAGTGCGACACATAGTGGATTTACCGGAGCCGGATGGCCCCAGAACCACCATGACCTGCCCCTTGCCGACTTTAAGATTAATATTTTTCAGGACGTGAAGGTCGCCGTAATGCTTTTCCACGTGACTGAGTTCTACCAGTGGATTTACTATATCTTCACCCACATGAACACTCTTTGAACTAGCCATGGTGCCTTCCTTTCTATGATGCATATGTTTAGAGGATATATATGCATACGTTACATTTATGTGATTATTGTAATAGGTATGTGTCCATATTTACGCATTCAACGAATGCAAATGAACTCTATATAGACATAGTTTCATTTTGTCGAGAATTTCTTCAAAAATAAAATTATGGCAAAGAAGGATTACGGTAATACGACTCGTGCTCTCGCATACATCGAGGCTATGTGGGCAAAAAATCACATACATCTCGCGCAAGAACCTTGTGGATCACGTTCAGGAGTTGCATCATTTGTTTCTCCTGAAGGCGTAGATTCTCTCTTTCCACCTTTGAATATCGCAATGGTCGGCGACTCTATGTCCGTCGGCTGTGGTGTATCGCGTCAAGAAGATGGCTTAGTACCAGATATCGCGCGCGAACTCAGTAGTTACATGGAGCGTGACGTGCGCTGGCAGACCTTTGGAAAGCTCGGCGCGACGATGCGACGTGTACGTTTTCGTCTCATGACAGACGTACACGATGCGCTAGAAAAACGTCCGTTCGATTCTTTTGATATTCTTTACATTTGTGCCGGGTCAAACGACTTGATGGCTCAGCGTTCCGTAATAGAATTTACGGAAGACTTGAAAGAAGTTCTTGATATGGCACTTCCACTTTCTCAAAAAGTCATCGTATTATCTCCCGGTCAACTCTATAAAAGCCCCTCATTGGGACCACATCTAAGACGTATACTCTTCTACAGGTCCGAAAAGATAACGGAAGCTAGTACTCATCTGTGCACGTCAATGGAAGTGCAATATATCAATATGACTCATGAAGATGTAGGAACAAATAATGCTGGTTTCTATGCTTCTGATAATTTCCATCCAAGCGCGTACGGATATAGTGTCATGGCACAGCGCATAGCACAAATGACTATGACGCAGCACAACGCTACCAAATAGTAGAAATGGTAGTATATGAGTTATATGAACAGCAACGATTCTTCTTTGCCGCACCTCTCTGATACGCCCATGCAGTTGCCCGGCGCTAAACGTGCCATCATCTTTGGTGCCGGAAGTTACTACGATGAGATGCCCTTTGTACCCGCCGATGCTTTAGTTATCGCGGCAGATGGCGGTTATGATCACGTTATTTCTTTGGGCATTACGCCACACGCTTTCATTGGTGACATGGATTCTGTCCTCGAGGATATCCCTCAAGCTACAACTACTACAGTTATCAAGCTTTCTCGTGAAAAAGATGATACAGACGTCCTTGCTGCAGTGCGCTATGCGTGGAATCTTGGTATTCGCGAATTTGAATTCTTTGGAATTTTAGGCGGACGCATTGATCATTCACTTGCAAATATCCACGTTGCCGCTCGTATCGCATCGCATGGGGGTATTGCTTTCCTCCACGGTGATCATACTATTACCACGGTCATCACGGATGCAGTTATGACCTTCCCAGCTGGCTATGTGGCAGCAGGGCGCTATATCTCGATTCTGTCCCATTCCTCAATAAGCGAACACGTCAGTATCCAGGGTTTGAAGTATTGCATCGATGATGTACGTATGACGAATATCTCCCCTATCGGCGTCAGCAATGAATTCCTTCCTGATACGCCTGCCACTATAGCCGTAGAGGGAGGAAGCCTCATCATCGTCTATCCAAGTGAAGCTCCTACACCCCATATCCTCAGTGAAATTAAGCCTTCAAAGGATTTCGGCGCTCTTACCACGTCCCCGTCATCTCACCTCTCAGAACTGAAACAAAACTCTCCACGCCGCGGACGGCACGCTGCTTAATTTCCCGCTACTTCGTACATGCTGCGCATTAAACTTAAAGGCGTTGGCAATAAGCCTGTTGTGGTTAAACTGCCGCAACATAAACTCAAGGAAGTAATTACATGACAGTAAAGATTGGTATTAACGGTTTTGGCCGTATCGGTCGTCTTGCTTTCCGTCGTATTCTCGAGCTCCAGAATCGCGGCAACGAAGCTAGTGACATTGAAGTTGCAGCAATCAACGATTTGACCACCCCATCTATGCTTGCATATTTGCTCAAGTACGACTCTTCTCAGGGTCCATTCAAGCATGATGATGGCACAGCATACGAGATTTCTGCTACGGATACTGCTCTCGTCGTGGATGGTAAGGAATACCCAGTATATGCAGAGCGCGATGCACGTGATCTCAAGTGGGTTGCAAACGATGGCGTTGAGTTCGTTCTTGAATGCACTGGTTTCTACACCTCTGCTGAAAAGTCCCAGGCTCACATCGATGCTGGCGCAAAGAAGGTCCTCATCTCCGCTCCAGCAAAGGATGACGTAACTCCTACCGTCGTCTATGGTGTAAATCATGAGATTCTCAAGCCAACAGACAACATCGTATCTGCAGGTTCCTGCACTACAAATTCCATGGCTGCAATGGTTAAGCTCCTCGACGAGAAGTGGGGCATTGAAGTTGGTTTCATGACCACTATCCACGCATACACCGGTACTCAGATGATTCTTGATGGTCCTCGTGGCAAGAACGGTCGTTCTAATCGTTCTGCAGCTGTAAACACCATTCCTCATAGCACTGGTGCTGCAAAGGCTATCGGTAAGGTAGTTCCTTCTGTAGATGGCAAGCTTCAGGGTCATGCTCAGCGTGTTCAGGTTCCAGATGGATCCATCACTGAGCTCACTACTCAGCTTCGCGAGAAGGTAACCGCTGAGGAAATTAACGCAGCCTTCAAGGAAGCTTTCTCTAACACTGATTACTACGGCTACAACGAGGATGGTATCGTTTCTTCCGATATCATCGGCGACACCCACGGTGGTGTCTTCGACCCAACTCAGACCGTAGTAAACACTGCTGGCGACAAGCAGCTCGTACAGACCGTAGCATTCTACGATAACGAGTATGGTTTCACTTCTAACATGATTCGTACTCTCGAATACTTCGCAGAAATTTCTGAGTAGTTTTCGTAACTGACAAATAGTTAGAGTTTTTAGGCCTCATCCGTATGGATGGGGCTTTTCTATATCCTTTTTATGAAAGCCGACAGTATCCTAACTTCGTACTCTAACTTTGCCAGAGATATCCGCTCAATGCAAAGCTGCAGTTCGGTAAATGAGTGTATTCTTTGAGCATATGGGACATAAGAAAAGGAAAACAACTGAAAATTCTGTCGGCGTAGGTACTCCAGCTCTTATGCAATTGGAAGAGGCAGGCATTAGTTTTACCATATACACGTATAAGCATGATACTCTGCATGAGACTGAGGGATTCGGCCTCGAAGGTGCTGCTCAGATAGATAAAGACCCAAATTCCATGTACAAAACGCTCTTAGTGGATATCGGAGAACGCCCTGGACACGATTTAGTGACAGCAGTAGTACCCGTGACTTGCCATCTCAATCTTAAACAATTAGCTGCAACTGTTGGAGTAAAGAAAGCACAAATGGCTGACCCTGACGTTGCACAAAAACAGACTGGTTACGTGGTTGGAGGCATCTCTCCTCTCGGCCAAAAAATGAAGCATGTCACAGTTCTCGATGAAAGCATGCTCAATTTCGAGGAGGTCCTCATCTCTGGTGGTCGTCGCGGATTGAGCGTAGGTGTCAGTCCACTGGAACTTCAGGAACTGCTTGGTGCTAAAATTGCTCCTATTGCGGCTCAAGGATCGCACCCACTATAAAAAAGAAAACCAAAGAAGGTAAACATGACTCGCACACTGCCACATTGGGTAGGAAACGAATACACAATTCATGCTGGTGACTACAGCGCCGTTATCACCGAACAAGGTGCCGGATTGGAACGTTTGGACTGGAACGGTAAGGAACTTATTGTCCCATTTGACCCAGATGACCCAGTTTCTGCATGCCGCGGTCAGCTCCTCATTCCGTACCCTAACCGGATTGAAGATGGAGAGTATGAGTTTGAAGGAAATAAATATCTTTTCCCTATCGACGAGCACGAACGTAATAATTCAATCCACGGCCTCGGCTACCGCTATCCTTGGAAACTTGTTTCCCTCACTGACAGTAGTATCACGTTGAGCTGGCGTACTCCAAACTTGGCTTCTTACCCATTTGATTTATATGTAGAAACAACATACACGGTTGATGCCGAAGCGGGATTAAGCGTTACCGTAAGCGCATGCAACAACGATAAGAAGAATGCTCCATGGGCACTTGCTCAGCATCCTTGGCTCGCTAACGGCGAGCATCACACCACTACTGAGGAGATTGAGGCAGACAATGCGGCTTGTCGTCTCACTATTCCAGCAAAAACTCACGTCATCGCAAGTGAGCGACTTCTTCCAGCCGGTCTTGAAGACGTAGAAGGCACACGTTTTGACTTACGTCATGGAAACGAACTTGGCATGCAAGAGTTCGATGATGCGTGGACTGATGTCGAGTATAATGCGCAGGGCACCGTTACTGCCACATTCCTTCGCCCCGATGGCGTAGAAATAAGTCTCAGCGGTGACAAAACTATTACGTCGTTCCAAGTATGCAATGGATATGGTTGGGATGCAGAAAAGAAGCCACAAGGTGTAGCGGTCGAACCACAAACTGCATACGCAAATGCATTCCGTAGCGGTAAAGATCTCATAGTTATCAAGCCAGGCGAGACAAGCTCCACTACTCTCACATACAGCGCGCGTATGGCTCATTAGTGCCGTAGCCGTCGTCAGTGTATGAGATACTGTACAGGTACTTTTCTAGAAAAGGAGTTTACCATGGGTAAGCGTGGACGCATGCGTCGTGAACGCCGTAAGAAGGGCGCAAATCACGGCAAGAGGCCAAATGCATAAGCCTCACTGATTCATTTCAGTAGCGAATATTATATTAAAGAGGACACCTGTAAAGATGTCCTCTTTATCATATTATCTGCTTTATCTGTGCTGTTACTATTACGCTATCACGCTGTCATATACACTATCAATTCTAGTCACACATGCAGTCGATACACTCATGTAGTCGGTCATATAACGATGCCGGCGCGCAATCAGGTCTCAAACAATTTTTGATGGCAGCAATCATATCCCGCTCCATCTGATCACAACACGTGTTAGGATCAAAACATTCCTCTGCACCGACAGTTGAGATAGTGATATCTGCAACTGCCGCGCTATAAACATTATTTAAATCCACACGAGTGTATCGGTTTACCATAACTGAATTTCCACAACTAAAATCGCGGCTCACCGTCACTACACGGTGTGAACGCACATAAGTACTCATATTTTCCCCTGACCTCACATATCTATTCTTTATAACTGCCGGTATTAATTTTTATTACGATTCTTCTCAGTGAGCGAAAAGCCTCGTTCTTTTGCATAATTCTCTAGCTCCGCCTTGAGCTGTGTGCGAGCGCGATTAAGGCGACTCATAACTGTACCAATTTTTACACCTTGCTCGTCTGCTACTTGCTGGTAGCTCTTCCCATCAATCGCCGCGGATATAAAGACTTCTCGACGTTCTGGAGAGAGTTTGTTGAGCGCTGCGATAATTTCTTCCGGAGGAAAAGCATCCATAAAAGTCTGCTCTGCAGATTTAAGTCCTTCTGATGAATGCTCTGACGCAGAGTAAATATCCCAATCATCGTACTCACCAGTGGAATTGTTGGCACGCTGCGGACGCCGCTTCGCTTTTTGATACTGATTAAAGTAGAGGTTGCGTTCAATCGTCGTCATCCACGCAGCAAAATTTGTCCCCTGCTCGAAAGAGTCAAAATTCTTAAAACCGCGCTCAAACGTGTCTTGAACGAGGTCTTGTGCATCTTCAGGGCTATTCGTCAGTTTCATAGCGAAACGATACAGCTGATCAACTATGGGCATAGCCTGTGATTCAAACTGTTCTCGTTTGGTCTTCAATGTCATACGTCTTATTGTGGCACGATAATGGTACGCATGACTTCTTTGCTGGATGCAATTAACGCAATTGACACACAACCTTTAGATACTCCTTTGCGTAGTACATATATTCTCGGCTTTGACACGGAAACTACTGGTACACGCTACGGTTCTGACGCTATAGTTTCCGCCTGCCTCGTGCTGCGCAATCCATCTACTGGTTTTGACGGCGATGTCATAGGATACTGGGAAATTAATCCTGGAATTCCTATGGACCCCTATGCTTCGAAGGTCAATGGCTTTACCGACGAATATCTTCAAGCACATGGACGTGAGCAAAGGGCTGCTATCAAAGAGATTTCTCACGCTATCGTCACTGCTCAACTTAAAAATATTCCTCTTCTTGCGTATAACGCTCCATTTGACATTGCTATGCTCAACGGAGATTTGAAACGCATCGGTATGGCAGATCTCACTACTACAATTAACGATACCGATGATGAGACTTTTCTTAGTGGTGCAACGAAAGAACTCTTAGTCATTGATCCGCTTATCATAGACCGCGAGGTAAGCAAGCGTAAAGGAAAACACAAGCTCATTGACACTACTGAATACTATGGCGTACAACCTCACGGCTCATTCCATGATGCTACAGCAGACACCATAGCAGCGGTAGATCTCATCGAACCTATGAGTCGACTTTTTGACGAAGTCGGTCAACTCCAACTCAAAGATTTGATGTCGTATCAGCGCACCAGCTACAATGCGTGGAAGAAGAATTTTAACGGGTGGCTGGAAAATCAAGGTCGCATGCCTATAAGAGGAAGTTGGTTGTAATGGCTCAGATTACTGTACGTGAAGTCCTCAGCGTTCTCGAGGATGATAATCTTCTCATTTCCATGCCTTCCCACTACGAGGATGTCACTTTTGACAATGTCACCTACGCAAGTTCTGAGGTGACTACTTCGTCGCTGCTAGTTTGTAAAGGAAACTTTAAAGATACATATATGAGTGATGCTTCTTCGCGAGGCTTGCTCTGGTACGTAGCTGACCGTAAGTTCGACCCACACTATGCTGGTACCGCTCAGGCTATTATCGTTTCTGATACTCGCAAAGCTCTAGCGCTCATTGCACAAGCATTCTATGATTATCCTCAAAATGACCTTGTCACCGTAGGAATTACGGGGACAAAAGGGAAAAGTACTACAACGTACTTCGTGCACGCAGTATTAAATCAGTATTTCACTAACAAGGTTGCTTTGATTTCCTCTGTGGATAACTGTATTGACGGTGTCACATATGTTGAATCTAACTTGACAACCCCAGAATCTCTCGACTTGTATCGCATGCTTCGACAGGCGGTAGATGCTGGTCTTACACATGCAGTTATTGAGGTGTCTTCGCAAGCCTACAAGGTAGATCGTGTATACAAGCTTCACTTTAATGTAGGAGCCTTCCTCAACATCTTCCCTGACCACATTTCCCCCATCGAGCATCCAAGCTTTGACGACTATTTCGCATGCAAACGTCAGATTATTTTTAATAGCGACTCTATGGTCATCGGCGCAGATATCCAACATCGTGATGTCATCGAATCTGATGTGACCAAAGCAGGTATCACAGCTACCTATTTCAAGCCATCTGACGTCGACCGCAACGTTGTCAAACTTGCAATTCCTGGTGAATTCAACTATGCAAATGCTGCTGCTGCATTAGCCATCGCACGTGCGCTCGGTGTCCCCGTCAATCATGATGCTGAAGCTGCGATGAACACTATTCGTATCTCAGGGCGTATGGAAGTTTTCCATGGCGCGGGAAATGATTCTCACATTCATGTCATCGTGGACTACGCTCATAATGGAATAAGCACTACTTCCCTTCTCGATTATGTCTATTCCACATATGATGTACGCAATGCGACGATTACACTGATTACAGGCTCAGCAGGAAATAAAGCGTACAATCGCCGTAAGGAAATAGTCGAAGCTGCACAGAGCCGTATTTCCCGCTTTGTCTTTACGACTGAGGATACCAATACTGAGCCAAACACTGACATCGTCGCTCATATGATTGATGCAATAACCGACAAGAATGTGACATACGATGTCGTGTTGGATCGCTCGCAAGCCATTGAAAAAGCTATCGAACAGGCGCGTAAGCAAGTAGATAAACTTGCTATTATCCTCATCATCGGCAAAGGCAATGAGCGTTGGATTAAAAACAGAAATAAGCACATACCGTATGAAGGCGACGATCATGCCGTCAAGCGTATCCTTGGCCTGCTTTAGTGGCCTTAAGATACGCACATGCGCCTACAATGGGCGGGATACATGACAAAATATTATGAAGGACTATAAGTGAGCACAGTGAGTACTACAACTGATTTTGAACCAATCCTTTTAGGCTCTGACATCAATGTTTATGGGATGGCTCGCGCGTTTCACAGTACATACGGCAAAAAAGTTAGCGCATTTGCGCATCAACAGTTAGCTCCAACGCGCTTTTCAAAAATTGTGCATGTCACTACTATTCCTCATTTCGATGAGCCAGACACGTTTGCGCGTACACTTATCTCCTACGCTCAGCAAAGTAAGACGACTGCACCTGATAAGAAACTTCTTCTCGTCCCTTGTGGCGATTTGTATGCGCGGCTCATCGCTGAAACGCGTGAACAGATTAAAGAGTATTACCTGTTTACTGGTGTCGATGCAGAAATGGAAAAAAGACTGAGCACGAAAAATACTTTCTATGAATTGTGCGCTCAGTATGACATTCCTCATCCACTGACCTATGTCCTCTCCCGCGCACAATACAAGAATGGGGAAAACATCGAACTCCCATTTGACTTCCCTATCGCACTCAAACCGGCTAACAGCGTGGAATACTTGGATATTCATTTCGAAGGACGCGAGAAAGCGTATATCATCGAAACGCACGAACGCATGATGGATATCATTTCTCGGATATATGATGCAGGGTATACATCAGAAATCATCATCCAGGACTTCATCCCTGGTGATGATTCACGTATGCGTGTACTCAATGCATATGTAGACCAGAATAGTCATGTACGTATGATGATGTTGGGACACCCTCTTCTCGAAGACCCATCCCCAGTAGCAAAAGGAAACTATTCCGTCATTATCCCTGACTATAACGACGAGGTCTTTGCACACGTCAAGAAGTTCCTTGAAGCAATTCACTATCGCGGTTTTGCGAACTTTGATATGAAGTATGATGAGCGTGACGGTCAGTATAAACTCTTTGAGATTAATCTTCGCCAAGGCCGTTCAAGTTTCTTCGTCACTTTGAATGGCGCAAATCTTGCACAATACCTCACTGAAGATTTAGTCTTTAACAAACCATTCGACCCCGAAACTGACCATGTCACCTACGTTCACGGTGAAAAGGTATGGATGGAAATTCCACGTTCCATCTTCTCGACATACGTTGCAGACAATGACTATAAGACACAAGCAGAAAACATGATTTCCGTAGGAAATTGGGGAACGACTCTGTGGTACGACAAAGACAAAAACCCATTACGCTGGCTTCTCATCCGACGCATATATTCACTTTATAAGAAAAGCTACGCGCAGTATTTCACAGCAAAGGATCAGCTCTAATGCGGAATTTCTTTACAGTGCTTGGAGGTATGGGTACCACTGCTACAGAGAGTTTCATTCATGGCGTTAATACTCGAGTAGAGGCACACAAAGATCAAGACTGGCCTAACTATCTCGTTTTTAACCACGCTTCTATGCCTGATCGTACTGCCTATATCACGGGAGAAAGTGACGTTTCCCCCGTCCCAGAGCTCCTTGAAGATATCAGGCAAGCAGATGCGCTAGGCACTGATTTTATCGTACTCACATGCAACACTGCGCATTACTTTTATGATGAATTGCAAAATGCCACGCAAAAGCCAATTCTTCATATGCCCCACATTGCTGTAGAGGCTCTTGCCAAACTCTCGCGTGATAACGAGCCAATTCATCGTGTAGGTCTTCTTGCGACTGTTGGTTCCATGAAGGCAGGCGTATATGAGCGAGAGATTACGCGAGCAGGGTATGAATTCGTCGCTCCTGAGCCACAGCTGCAAGCTCGCATTACCTCGCTCATCTACGATGATGTTAAGGGGAACAACGGCCTCAACGAAGCGCGATATATACGAGTGCTCCACGACATGCTCTACAAGCACAATTTGGATGCTGTGATTTTAGGCTGCACAGAGCTGTCTGTCTTAAATGAACATTTCCCTCGTCCTGAGCTCAACGTCATCGACGCTCAACTTGAAACTATCTATAAGACCATTGAGCTCAGTACCGCCTCTGCACTCGCATCCGCATCCAGATAGACAGACGACATATAGACAAACTACCCATCCACACTATCTGTATCAAGGACATACTATGGCGACGTTAAAAGAAATCTCACTCAAAGCAGGAGTTTCGGTATCCACAGTGTCCTTAGTTCTCAACAATCGCGATGCCGGTCGTGTCAAGGCCCACATAGCTGAACGCGTACGCAAAGTCGCACAAGATTTAGGATACCATCCCAATCTCATGGCTCGTGGTTTACGCACAAATCACACACGCATACTCGGATTCCTGAGCGAAGAAGTAGCCACAACGCCATATGCCGGCGGCATGATTCTTGGAGCGCAAGAAGCTGCACGGAAAAACGGATATGTGCTTATCACTGTCTCGACAGACGGAGAAAATTCAGAAGATGCTGAGATTGCTGTACTTGAACGCTATGGAGTAGATGGCTTCTTCTACGCAAAGATGTCGAATCGTTTCACCACCGTTCCTTCTCGCCTAAGTAATTATCCTGTAGTGCTCCTTGATGCTGTCGACTCTCATAATACCGTGACGAGTATTACACCAAACGAGCTTCTCATCGGTTATGACGCGACGAAAAAACTCATTGATGCTGGATGTACACGTATAGCCTATATCGGATGCAGCGAGCCAATGCTAGCGCAAGGAAAACGTCTTGAAGGCTATAAAAAAGCACTGACAGAGGCTAAGCTGCCCATCGATGAGAACCTTATCATCAATGTTTTTAATAATGGTCCTGCACTTCACGCTGTGGAAAAACTTATGTGCACATACAATCCTGACGGATATTTCTGCTTTAATGACGCGAGAGCATGGTATGTCTATGAATCTGCTGCCCGTTCCGGTCTCACTATTGGACGTGACATTAGCGTCGTCGGCGTGGATAATCACCGTGTACTCGCAGAAACGCTCTCTCCTCAACTGACCACAGTTGAACTTCCTCACTATGAAATGGGATATTGGGCCGCATGCAAACTCATCTCTATGATAGAAGACTGCGATACCTCAAAGTTTGCTCTACCCTCTACTCGTTCTCCGTTACCTTCTCTCGCGAATAACGGCACGGTTACCATTCATTGTGCACTTATTGATAAGGAATCCGTTCAGTAGAGCGTTATAAGTAAAGCTTTTTTCTCTTTCGCCTACTCATTTAACTCTTCAGACACGACACGCCGTCTTACGTCAAACGATTGACGTTAAACGTTTGACGCTCTATTATAAAACTATCCGCACGGGTAAGTGACGATGCTTGTCCTGCGAATATTCGCATAGAAGCGACACTACAGAAACGAGATAGTTATGACTTATACCCATCATTCAAAATTTGCTGTTTGGAAAAATCCCTCCTATCTGCAAAGCTCACTAGGCATTTTCATGTTCTTCTGCTCATGGGGCATCTGGTGGTCTTTCTTCCAGCGTTGGCTCAATACCATTGGGCTCAATGGCACGGAAGTTGGGCAGATTTACTCTATTAATTCCCTCGCCACGTTGATTTTGATGTTCGTATACGGTGCAATTCAAGATCAACTTGGTATCAAGCGGCGCTTGGTCATCATCATTTCCACAGTAGCAGCTCTCATCGGACCATTCGTCCAGTTTATTTACGCTCCAATGATTGAAGCAGGAGGTTCAGTTCGTTTTATCGGTGCATTCATCGGTTCTGTCGTACTCTCAGCCGGTTTTATGGCGGGATGCTCCCTTATCGAAGCATTAACTGAGCGCTACTCTCGTAAGTTCAACTTTGAATATGGGCAGTCCCGTGCATGGGGATCTTTTGGCTATGCAATCGTGGCTCTTATCGCCGGTCATGTCTTCAATATCAATCCTCTTATTAACTTCTGGATGGGGTCAGCATTTGGCGTTATCATGCTCGGTATTTACATCTTTTGGATACCAAGCTCTCAGAAGGCTGAGCTCAAAAAAGAAACTGATCCTAATGCTGAGCCGACAAATCCATCTGTGAAGGAGATGGTTTCCGTACTCGGTATGCCTACGCTCTGGGTGCTAATCGTCTTTATGCTTTTAACCAATACATTCTATACTGTCTTTGATCAGCAGATGTTCCCGACATACTACACCAGCCTCTTCCCTACTGAGGAAATCGGCAACAACACATACTCCACACTAAATGGCATTCAAGTATTCCTTGAATCTGCAATGATGGGCGTCGTACCTATCATCATGCGAAAAATTGGCGTACGTAATTCTCTCCTTCTCGGGGCATTTGTTATGTTTGCTCGCATTGGCTTATGTGGAGTGTTCCACGATCCAGTAATGGTTTCCATCGTGAAGCTTTTCCATTCCATCGAAGTTCCTCTCTTTATCCTCCCAGCTTTCCGCTACTTCACTTTGCACTTCGACACCAAGCTTTCCGCAACGCTTTATATGGTAGGCTTCCAAATTGCTTCCCAAGTCGGCCAAGTTATTTTCTCCACTCCACTTGGCGCTCTGCATGATAAGCTTGGCGATCGTCCGACCTTCTTCACTATTTCTGCGATCGTTCTCGTAGCACTCATCTACGGTTTCTTCGTCATCAAGCGAGACAATCAAGAAGTCGGCGGTGATCCGTTCTATACCGATAGACAGCTTGCTACGATGAAAACACAAACATCCCAAACTACAGAAGCACACGCACACGCTTAACTTAAGCAGTGAAACTTGCGCTCAGGAATTTAAAGAATCAGTTAAATCGAGGAGAGTTAAAATGCGTAACTTTATCCCACAAGAGCCAGTTCTTAGCCCAATTCATGACCATGATAAGGAGCTGAAGAAGGCAGAATTAGGCGTATCGCAGCTTGCTGCGCATCGAAATAATCGATGGTATCCACAGTTCCATATCGCCTCGAACGGCGGCTGGATTAATGATCCTAACGGCCTGTGCTACTACAAAGGTCGCTGGCATGTCTTCTACCAGCTTCACCCGTACGGTACACAGTGGGGTCCTATGCATTGGGGGCATGTATCTTCTTCTGATATGGTGACATGGAAACGAGAGCCCATTGCCTTTGCGCCGAGCCTTGAACAGGAAAAAGATGGCGTCTTCTCAGGGTCTGCTGTCCAAGGTGACGATGGTACTATGAAGTTCTACTATACGGGACACCGCTGGTCAAATGGAAAAGATAACACCGGCGGGGATTGGCAAGTTCAAATGCTTGCTGAGCCTGACGACGATAGCCTTACTCATTTCACTAAGCGCGGCATGATTATCGATTGCCCTATTGAAGAGGTTAATCATCATTTCCGCGATCCTAAGGTGTGGAAGACAGACGGAACGTGGTACATGACATTCGGCGTTTCTTCCAAGGAAAATCGTGGTCAAATGTGGCTTTTCACGTCGAATGATATGGTGCATTGGACCTACGACCGTGTACTTTTCGAGCATCCAGACCCTGATGTCTTCATGCTTGAGTGCCCTGATTTCTTCCCTATCAGGGACCATAACGGTAATGAAAAGTGGGTTATAGGATTTTCGGCAATGGGTGCGAAAGCGCATGGCTTCATGAATCGCAATGTCAATAATGCTGGCTACATGATTGGTTCGTGGAAACCTGGCGAAGCATTTATCCCAGAAACTGACTTCCGCCTGTGGGACTGGGGACACAACTACTATGCCCCGCAGTCTTTCAACGACGGTAAACGTCAAATCGTGTACGGTTGGATGAGCCCATTTACTGGTCCAATACCTATGGAGGACGATGGTTGGTGTGGTAATCTCACTCTTCCACGCGAAATTACCCTTGGCGCGGATGGCGATCTGCATACTTATCCTGTAGAGGAAATCGAAAGCCTGCGCACGTCAACACATGACTGGGGTGAGGTATCTCTTGACACCAATACTACTTATCGTTTAAGCGATAATGCTAGCGCTAGTGAGCTTGAGCTTAAACTCGACTTAGCTCACCTGAGCGCTGAACGAACTGGAGTAAAAGTGCATCTGACTGCAGATGGAACTTATCTCTATATAGCCTATGATGCACAGTTAGGACGTGTAGTAATCGACCGTCAGGCTGCATATGCAGGAGATCGAGGATATCGTGCAGCTCCACTGAGTACCGAAGAACTCCACGCTGAAAAACTTGCACTTCGTATCTTTATAGACCGCGGTTGTGTCGAGGTCTATGTCAATGGAGGACGGCAAGCCATGAGCTCATACAGCTATGCAGGAGAAGGCTCTCGTGCTATCGAGCTCACGAGCGAGTCTGGCGCTGCTCATTATACAAACGTCCGTATGTATGAACTACGCTCGATTGGACTTGCATAAAGCAGACACGGCATAGGCCCCCATTTCGCGCTGTGTCTCGATTCAACGCGAGACACAGCCACACACCGCTTAGCTCTAGCTTTAGTTTTAGCTTTCCAACGCACTACCCTGTTTCAGTCTCTGTGAAACCACTGCAGTCACACCGTCGGAACGCATCGTTACCCCATACAACGCATCAGCGATACTCATCGTACGCTGTTGATGAGTAATGATGATGAGTTGGGCGTGCGAGCGCAGATCATTAATCGCATTAAGTAAACGCGTCAAGTTGATGTCGTCTAAAGCTGCTTCAACCTCGTCCATGATATAAAAAGGACTTGGCCTGGCAGTAAAAATAGCGAAAAGAAGAGCCAAAGCTGTCAGCGAACGTTCACCACCAGAAAGTAAAGAAAGCTGTTTCACGCGCTTGCCAGCTGGACTTGCCTCAACAATGACGCCTGTACTCAGCAAATCATCAGGATTTTCAAGCTTTAATCGTCCAGTTCCTCCAGGGAATAATGTAGCGAAAACTTTCTGGAATGCCTCAGCAGTATCATCGTATGCGTCTTTAAAGACCTGAATCATCGTAGAGTCCAAATCTTTAATAAGCCCCAGCAAGTCGTCTCGCGAGGTCACGACATCCTGTCGTTGTTCATTAAGATACTTATGCCGCGCCTCGAGCGCATCGTACTCTTCTGTAGCAAGTGGATTGACTTTGCCCAGTGCCACAAGGTCATGCTTTGCCTTATCAAGCTTCTTCTGCTCAATGTCTCGTGAATACTCACATGTCTTAAAATTGCTGAGATCCTGCCGTTGCTCCTCCGTAAGGATTTTTGTCTCGTCAAGCATGATGAGCTGACCATTCTCATCGAAGACAGGAACCGGTTGGTCAGGGCCATAGTGTTCAATAACGCTATCGACTGTGCTACCCAACTCGTCAAGGATACGCTGTTGAATCTGACCATATTGGGTGGCAACTCGCTCACGCATAATGTCTAAATCATGCTCTTGATTACTCAAACGAGTCACATGAGGCTCTTGAGAATTACGCTTTTCACGCAGTAATGCTAACTCTTCATCATGCTGAGAAATCTGAGATTGAAGCTCGCTGCGCTGTTCAAGAACTCGATTAATATGCGTAGAAAGTTCCTCGGCTGCTGCTTGAGCTTTTTGAGCAACGCTCAATGCGCGAGAAGCTGCCCTTTCACGCTGCTTATTGCGCGCAGCGACTTCTGCTCGACGGCGCATAGCTTGCTGTGCTTGAGAACGCAATAGTGTCACTTGTCGTTCTAAAGACTCTGCATGCTGCTGCGCATTATTCCATGCAAGCCGTGCGGATACTTCTTTATCGCGAGCTTGCGCCAGTGCTTGGTCGTACTCATGTTCGCGGGAGGCAATTGTATTTATATCTGTTTCGGATGTCTGAGCGCTATGGGCGACTTCTAATTGGACTTGGAGATCCTGCAAAGTCACGGACTGAGATTCTTTTTGAGTCTCTAGATTGTGAATCTGCTCATCGACGTGTGCAATGCGACGTTGTAAGTCTTCTCGTGTCTGTGTAGCAGTACGCAAATTATCTTGTCGTTGCTGCATACGCACACGATTCTCTGTGATAGCTGTATGTACTTTATCGACAGTCGTCTGAGCAGCGGCACATTTTTCATCGAGTACTGCCTTCTCCTCGCGCGCTCGTGCAACCTTGATCTTGTTTTCCTTAACTTGTGCGAGCGCTTTATCTCGTCGGACAGTTAAGCTCAAGTCACTAGGAGTTCTAGAAATTCCTCCCACTGCCCCAACGCGCGTAAATGTATCTGCTTGCTGAGTCATAGCAGTAGAAAAATTGCCAGATTCGATGGCGGATGCAGCATCTTCGCGAGTCTGCACAAGGACAACGTCTAAGAGAAGTAGCCGCACTGCTGCTACAACGCCACGTGCTATAGACTCCTTTTCAGTGTCGATGACATGTGGATTCAGATGAATAACTGATGCAGCAGCTACACTCCCACTATCTATGCTCTCCCTATCACGGTTAAGCCCAGGAGAATCTAAGTCTATAGGATGTATAACTATTGCGCGACCGATGTGCTGGTCATGAGCTAAATTCATAGCATCTAAAGCTGTACGTGAATCAGGTACTACTATCGCGCTCGCAAATGGTCCTAGCGCTTTGGCAATTGCCTCTTCCCATCCTTCGTCAATGTGAATATAATCGGCAAGTGCGCCGAGAGTTTCAACCGAGCTACGTTCAAGATCTTCTGATGTACTGCGCGATTCTAGCGTGTCATGTAATGCGTCAGCCTTAGACTGCAAGGAAATAATCGTATTATCAAGTTCGCGAATATGCATATCAGCAGTTTCACGCTCCTCGCGAAGCTGGCGAAAACTTTCCTGAGCTTTTTCTAAATCTCTGTCTAAATTATCGTTTGCCAATCCACTGTCTTGCTGAAGGGAATCTACACGCTCTTGTGTTTCTTTAAGTGACTGATAATATGTGTCTTTCTGCGTGACAAGGTCGCATATGCGTGCCGCTATCCCCTGAATTTGTGCTTCTTGGCGAGCGATTGTCTCTTTGAGTTTTGCCTTATGAGCCTGACGCTCTTGAGCAGATTTACGCAATTGTGTCATCAGTTGACGTATCTGAGCTAATTCCTGCTCGACTCTCGCACGCTCTTGAGTAGTTTTGTCGAAGGTAAGACGTGCGTCGTCTGTAGCATTTTTTGCTGTAGCGAGTTGAGCTTCTAATTCATCAGCGCGTTTATTAAGTAAATCCGGATTATCTCCGCCAACCGTGACAATTTGCGAGCGCAGCGAATTCTCTCGCTCTGCAGCCAAGGCGGCAAGAGATTTCAAGCGTTCTTGGAGCTGTGCCATGGTGTGATAAGTCTGATTGATAGCGTCGATTGCGGGGCTTGACTGTCCGGCAAGACGTTCTAAGCGTTCAATGTCAAGCTTGATAGACGTTAGCTCCTGACGAGCAGATTGAAGTTCTCCACGAGTTGCAACAAGTTTCGAACGCACCTCGTCACGCTGAGCTTGAAGTCTTGAGGCATCGTCTGCAAGTAACCGTGATGACGCATCGCGAATAATGACTTGGATGCTATCTGCGCGTCGGCTCACTCTCGCCTGCCGGCGAAGTGGTCCTAATTGGCGGTGAATTTCAGCAAGTAAGTCATCGAGCCTGTCAACATTATCCTGAGTGGATTGAAGTTTACGCAACGCACGCTCTTTGCGCTTACGATGTTTCAAAATACCTGCTGCTTCTTCGATAAAGGCACGATTGTCAGCAGGAGTAGCCTTAAGAATTGAGTCAAGACGTCCCTGTCCCACGACGACATGCATATGTGCGCCAAGTCCTGTATCGGACAGAAGTTCTTGCACATCAAGCAGTCGCACCGGCGTACCATTGATGGCATACTCCGAGCCACCGTTGCGGAAAATCGTACGCGAAATCGTTACCTCAGAGTAATCAATGTTGAGCGTTCCATCTGTATTATCAATCGTCAAGCTTACCTGTGCACGACCTAGTGGTGGGCGACTCGAAGTACCTGCGAAGATGACATCTTCCATAGATGAGCCGCGCAGTGACTTTGCACCCTGCTCGCCCATGACCCACGCAAGCGCATCGACGACATTTGATTTTCCTGAACCATTGGGGCCAACTATTGCAGTCACACCAGGTTCGAAATGCAGTGTCGTTGCATTTGCAAAGGATTTAAATCCTCGGATGGATAGTTCCTTAACGTACATCAGTAGAATCGGTAGAATCAGCAGGATTATCCGCCACAATATCAGCTAGCGTCGCATCGAGATACTCGACATCATTGATAGCCTTATCAAACTCTTCTTCACTCATAGCATCAATGGTTTCATCATCGTATACACCTGTATCTTCACTAAACTCGGTGTGTTTTCCTGCCGCGCGATCTTCTTTAGAATTGAGCAATTCAGCGTTGTTATGTTCCTTGAGAAGTATGCGCGCGTCACCTGCAGTGACGAAGCTGCCAAAAATCAAGACACCATGCCCGTAACCTACACCCATATCATCTTCACTATCAACGGCATCGACTGCAGCCTGAATAGCGTCTGGCATAGCGTCCTCGCGAATGACTCGGTCTGATCCGAACACGCTGATAGCTATCTTTTCCAAGTCATCCACAGGCATGACGCGTGAATTCCACGAATTTTGTGTAACGATAAGCTTAGATAGGACAGGTTCCATGATACCGAGCACCGTCTCAACTTCCTTATCTTTCATCATAGAGACGACGCCTACGAGGTCAGTGAAATCAAAGTTCTCCTCTATCGCGTTACGAAGAGCAGTGATAGCGTTTTCATTATGACCACCATCGACAATGATAGTTGGCGATCGTCGTACAACCTCTATACGCCCTGGGACTTTGACAGTGGACAATGCCTGAGATACAACCTCCGAGTCAAGTTGTCCTGATACAGGTATTACGACTTCAGCTGCCGCGATTGCTGCAAGCGCATTATGAGCCTGATGCTCACCAAACATGGATACAGGAATCTGCTCATATACACCGTACGGTGTAGTAAATGTAGCTACTTGACCGCCAACAGCGGGTGCACGCCCCGAAATTTCAAGCTCATATCCATCGCGCTCCACTGCTTGAGCGCCAACTTCCTGAGCAGCGTCGAGTAAAATAGGCATGACTTCATGCTCATGTGGTTGACATCCGACGATAACTGTAGAGTTTGGTTTGATAATACCAGCTTTTTCACGCGCAATGTCTTCTACAGTGTCACCAAGCCATTGCATGTGATCCATGTCTACCGGTCCAATGACTGCGGCATCTGCGTCGAGAACATTCGTGGCATCCCACTGTCCACCCATTCCAACTTCTACAATTGCCACATCAACTGGTGCATCAGCGAAGGCCCATATAGCCATAGTCGTAAGTACTTCGAAGAAACTCATTCGAGGTCCACCTTGAGCAACTGACTCACGATCAACCATATCGATGAAGTCTTTAACTTCTAGCCATGTCTCAACAAAACGGTCGTCGCCTAATCGCTGACCATCTATACAGATACGCTCCGTCACCGATTCAACATGTGGTGAGGTATATAAACCTGTCCGCAAACCGTACGCGCGACACAAGGATTCTGTCATACGCGCAGTAGAACCCTTACCATTTGTGCCCGTAATATGCACGACACGAAATGTCTCTTGCGGAGACCCTAGGTAGTCAAGCACCTTCTTCATTCTGTCCAAACTCGGATCAAAATCATGCTCAGGCGAACGCGACATAATTTCACGATACACTTCAGCCATTGTCGGTGTGCCAGATTGTTCTACCTCATAAGTCATAGGGCTTATTTTATAAAGGATTGAGGACGGTTGCCATGAGCGAAATTCGTCATAAAATCTCACTTCAAAAGTCACGTGTACGCCATAGAGTGGAAACATTCTATTCATGTCAATTCAAGGAGTTACCTTCATGGTATCTGATAACGAAAAAGCTCCAGAAACCCGTGCTGAAGCAGATGCTTCCGACTCTATGGCAGACCGCTCTCACAACCGTACTTTACGCCCACAATCCACTACCTTCTCCGAGTTTATGCTCTCAGGATGGGGCGAGGAGAATGCGCATACTCAGCGCCTCGAGTCCAGCTCCTTCACTCCAGCTCGTCTCGAAGCCCTTGGCAAGCGTTTCCCCGGAGAGCGTCTTGTCATCCCAGCAGGACAGGCGAAAGTACGCAATGACGACTGCGACTACGCTTTCCGTCCAGATTCTGCCTTTGCATATTATACTGGTCTTGGGCAGGATTATGAAGCAGGAGCCGTCCTCGTGCTTCATCCGCTAGCACCAGATTCTGCAGAAGCTGCTCAAGGTAAGACTCACACACCTGTCATCTATCTCCATCCGCGTAGCGATCAGTCCACGCAGGAGTATTATCGTTCTGCTGCTTACGGCGAGTATTGGGTAGGAGCTCGTCCAGGTCTTGAGGGCATCACACAAATGACCGGTATCGAAACTGCTGACATTGCTGGGCTTAATGATGCTCTTTCTAAAGATGTAGGCAATGAAGCTGGTGCAGTGCGTGTGCGTATTATTCGCAATATTGATGCAGAAGTCACCGCTACTGTCGATGCTATCCGTCAGGAAAATGGTTATAACGATTCTGACTCGAATGCTTCAGACGACAACAAATTCTATGAATTCACTTCTGAAGCGCGCATGATAAAAGATAACTATGAAATAGCTCAGATGCGCAAAGCGATTGTAGCAACCAAAGAAGGCTTTACTCGTATGCTTTCTGCTCTTCCTCATGCGCGAGGTAAAGAGCGCGGAGAGCGTATCCTCGAAGGCCAGTTTAATGCCAACGCACGTGAAAAAGGCAACGCTGAAGGATACGGTACTATCGTCGCCTCTGGCACACATGCTCCTACTCTTCACTGGATGCGCAATACAGGCACCATTAATGACGGTGAACTTCTTCTCATCGATGCCGGCGTAGAGGTTGATTCTCTCTATACTGCTGATATCACTCGTACATTCCCCGTCAATGGGAAGTTCACTCCTCTTCAGCGTGAACTCTATAGCGTCGTCTTAAAGGCCCAGCAGGCAGGGTTCGAAGCAGCACGACCTGGAGCGACATACTCAGATATTCATCATGCTTGTATGCGAGTTCTCGCTGAAGCAATGCATGAGTGGGGCATTCTCCCAGTATCCGTAGAAGAGTCCTTGAGTCCTGAGGGTCAGCAGCATCGTCGTTGGCATGCATGTGGTGTCGCACACCACTTAGGACTGGACGTACACGACTGCTCACAGGCACGTTACGAGTCCTATCAAGGAGCAAAGCTCGCTCCAGGAATGATTTTCACCATTGAGCCAGGGCTCTATTTCAAAGAAAATGATATGCTCGTTCCGCCAGAGTTCCGCGGTGTGGGCATTCGCATCGAAGATGACGTTTTGATGACTGAGAATGGTCCAGAATGGTTATCTATCGACATTCCTAAGCAGATTGACGATGTCGAGGCATGGATGGCACAGGCAGCAGATCAAGAAAAATAGCCTATCGACTATTTATTCCGAACCAACCCCCAGCCACATCGGCTACGTTATACAGGGAGAGATTGCTCAAAGAGCTTTCTCTCCCCTTTTCGCTCTCAGAAATTTTCTGTATGTACCCATCCGCTTGAATGCAGTAGTACTACTTATCGCCACAACTCCGTATATTATGCGAAGAACTTCTCCGGCTGAGAGACAAGACGATGAAGCCCGTAGTGCGCTGCACCTCTAAGTGCAGCGTGTTGCGAAATACGCGGTGGTGTCACGAGCAACATCTTACGATGTACAGAATTTGATTGGCTCAAAATACGATCAATAAGGCGGCTACTCCAATCTTTGGCAAAGCGATTCCAAAAACCGCCAATGACGATATGAGTGATATCACATATATTCATTGCAGATACAACCGCGCTCGCCATTGCATTTTGTGCAGCATAAATCGCTTTAAGGCTATATTCATCTTGTTGAATAATCTTGTCAGATAGCCAGTCGAAGCTTTCTTGCGCATTTAGTGTATGCGCGTTCTCGCATCCTGCAGCCGAGAGTATTGCTCGCCGTCCCGCATACATTTCAAGGCATCCCCTGCGCCCACATCTGCACACATCACCATGAAAGTCGACACAAACGTGCCCAATTTCTCCTGCTACCCCATTCAAGCCAAAATCTACATTTCCATGTGTTACTACAGCGCCGCCAATACCGACGTCTGTGGAAATAAAGATGAAGGAGTCAAAAGGACGACTACCCTCACTCGATGAGCATTTCTGATTTTTGTCACTATCTTTATTATCTTTATCACCATTATCACGGATAGCGAATCCACGAATTTGTGCGGCAGCTGCAAGTTTCGCTTCATTCAGTGGCGTCAAAGAATACTTTTTGACGAGACTCACCTGTGTCAGATTACAGTGTGACCAGCCAAGATTTGGCGCTTCAATGAGTTCTCCATCTTTGGACACCATACCCGGTACCGCTAAACCACCGCCGACAATGTGCGTTCCTCGCTTTTTCAGCTTTGCGACCGCTGTATCGACCATACGCTCAAGTGTGGCAAAAATCTCGTTGCGGTCGTGACGAGCACTTGATACGTCTACCCACTCATGGTCGAGAGCAGTACCGTTAAAGTCTTCAATAGTGAAGCCGTACCCATCAGTATTAACCTGTATGCCAAGTCCTGCCCAAGTTCCAGGAGCAAATTCTAGAGGACTCGATGGCTTTCCAGTCCCCTCCAGTCGGCGCGGCTGACCTTCTTGAATGACTTTGTGCTCAATGAGATGCCCGACGATGATCGAGATAGCCGCCTTAGTCATACCTGTAGCACGCGCTATATCCGCACGGCTCATCGGCGTAGATGTATGAAGAAGACAATCTAATACAACTGCAATATTGTGTGTGCGCAGACTATCTTGATTAAGCGCGGCTTGTCGAGCCATATAACCTCCCTTATGTACCACTTCATGATACTATGGGATAGTTAGTAAAGCGAATAAACTAATTCGTTTCGATTATTTACTCGACAATGCAAGGAGGCATTATGTCACGTGTTTTGGTGGCAGGAGTCGACACATCGACGCAGTCCTGCAAAGTCCGCGTCACAGACGCACTCACCGGAGAAGTTGTGCGATTTGGGCAAGCAAAGCACCCCGATGGCACGAGCATCAATCCACAGTATTGGTGGGAAGCATTCTTAGAAGCGAAGGAGCAGGCAGGCGGACTAGACGACGTAAGTGCACTTGCAGTCGGCGGGCAGCAGCACGGCATGGTTCTCCTCGATAAGCAGGGAAATGTCGTACGTGATGCATTGCTTTGGAACGACACACGAAGCGCCGTTCAAGCAGAGTCTTTGATTAATGAACTCGGCGCAGCAACTCCTACAGAAAATGACGAGCCTGAAGACGTTCATGCTCGTGGAGTTCAGCGTTGGGTCAAGGCAGTGGGCTCCTCGCTCGTTGCTTCTCTCACAATTACAAAAGTAGCATGGGTCGCACAGAATGAGCCTGAAAACGCCTCTCGCATAGCAGCCATCTGCCTACCTCACGACTGGTTAAGCTGGCGTATTGCCGGTAACGGTCCCGTTTCGCACGGTAGAGCAAATCTCGACGCACTCTTCACCGACCGCTCTGATGCTTCAGGTACAGCGTACTTCGACTCAGTCTCGAACGAATACTGTTATGATTTACTCGAACGAGCACTCGGTCGCACAGATGTTATTTTGCCTCGCATCATTAATACTAACGGCACTGGCGCTATAGCAGACCCAGAAATTGCAGGCAAAAATGTGGAAGGTGGGTGCATCATCGCAGCCGGTGGCGGAGACAATGCTATGGCAGCACTTGGTCTTGGCATGACTAGCGGTGATGTTTCCGTTTCCTTAGGCACTTCTGGTGTAGCTGCTGCAGTAAGTGACTCCCCTGCTTACGATCTCTCCGGAGCAATCGCAGGTTTTGCAGACTGTACTGGGCGCTGGCTTCCACTAGCGTGCACGATTAACGGCTCGCGCATTCTTGATGCAGGGCGACGCGCTCTCGGCGTAGACTATGACGAGCTTGCTTACCTTGCTGAAACTTCAGTCCCAGGCGCACATGGCATCACACTCATACCTTACTTTGACGGCGAACGCACACCGAACCGCCCAAATGCGAAGGCACAATTCCTCGGATTAACTCTTGAGAACACCACCCGCGAGAACATGGCTCGAGCGTTTGTAGAGGCAGTTTTGTGCTCTCAGCGAGATTGCCTTGAGTTCGTCAAGAATCTTGGCGCAAAAGTTAACCGTATCCTGCTCATTGGTGGTGGAGCCAAGTCTCCTGCTATTCGAGCATATGCTCCATCTATTTGGGAGCACGACGTAGAACTTCCTGAAACCGATGAGTATGTAGCAATCGGAGCAGCACGTCAAGCCGCATGGGCTCTTAGCAAGGCGCAACAAGCTCCTCAGTGGCAGCTCACCATTGAAGGCACATTGACAGGCGCAGCAACGCCTGAAGTCTACAAACAGTATGCACAGTATCGCGGTTAATTTTTAGGCTTTCGCGCACAAACCGCACAAACGGTTCGTTCACATAGCAATCGTGAATGAACCGTTTCTTATATTTTTAAAACCTCATACACAGCACAAAACAGTCCCACACTGCTCACACAGCATGGGACTGAATCTTATGGATGGAAGGAAAGAGAGTTTTATTTTACTTCAATGCGTCAAGCATATAGTTATTGATAGTGGCCTTAACAGACTCGATATGATCAGACTTCGTAGAAGCGATAATCTCAGACTGCGGCTTATCAAGAGCATACGCTTCCAAGGAAGCCAATGTAGCACTACCATCTTCTACAGTCGCGCCAATTCCAGAATCATAGGAGCTGTAGCGAGCTGCCTGAAGGTTCTCGATGTACTTATCCTGATGCATCTTGTCTGCGATGAGCAAACCAGCTGCATAAGAGTCCATACCCGCAATATGAGAACGGAAGAGATCCTCTGGCTCGAAGGAGGAGCGACGTGGCTTAGCATCGAAGTTCAAACCGCCATGAGGACCAATTTGACCTTCATCAAGCACTTCCCACATCACCGAAGTAGTCTCGTAGAGGTCAGTTGGGAACTCATCCAAATCCCAACCAATGAGCTTATCACCCTGATTTGCATCAAGGGAGCCAAGCACACCCGCCTCACGAGCAGTACGAATTTCATGCTGATATGTATGACCAGCGAGATTTGCATGGTTGCCCTCGAGATTGAGTTTGAAGACATCCATCAAATCATAAGTACGAAGGAATGCAATGGCAGTAGCAGCATCAAAATCGTACTGGTGCATAGTTGGTTCCTTAGCCTTTGGCTCGATGAGGAACTGCGCATCCAAACCGATTTCGTTTGCATACTCATGGCACATATGGAAGAACTTAGCCATATGCTCCTGCTCACGCTTCATCTGAGTAGTCCACAAGCTCTCATAGCCTTCGCGACCACCCCAGAATACATAGTTCTCAGCACCGAGACGCTTAGCGATCTCAAGGGAATGCTTGAGCTGCCCTGCTGAGTATGCAAAGACATCTGCGAATGGAGAAGTTGACGCGCCGTCGACGAAGCGAGGATTAGTAAAGAGTGAGGAAGTGTTCCACAAAAGCTTGACGCCTGTGGACTTCATGTTCTCTTCAATCTTGTCAACTACCTTATCGAGGTTTGCATTAGTCTCACGAAGAGTATCACCTTCTGGGGCGATATCGCGATCATGGAAGCAGAAATACTCTGCCCCAAGCTTGGTAAAGAACTCAAATGCATAATCTACTTTTGCCAGTGCCTCATCCATTGGATTGGAATATTTGCCGTACCATGGACGCTGTGCTGTACCAGTACCAAATGGATCTACCAACTCCTGATCAAAAGTGTGCCACCACGCAACACCAAAGCGCAGCCAGTCCTTCATCTTCTTGCCAGCTACTACGCGTTCCGGATCGTAATAGCGGAAGCCGAGACCTTCTGCCTTTTCTTCAGTACCTACAAATGGAATCTTTTCCATATCCCACAAACCCATGTTTGCTCCTTTGCGACGGTTTGTATTTCTTACAGCTTGAGCTGATGCTTCAAGTATAAGGGCATTAGTTGAATTTGTAAAATCATTTAACTAATTAGCGTGGCGCGAGTAATTAAGCCATTTCTCGCGTATCTGACACCGCTTTTAATAAGCATTAAAAAGCCGCCGCACAGCATTCCAGCTAAGCGACGGCTTCACGCAAATACCCCCTCTATAGCGCTTTTTATAGCACTTTGTAAGTGCGACTAGTCATGCGCAAGTGCTTCAACAGGGCTTACCTTTGCTGCCCTACGACCCGGAAGCCACGCAGCAATCACTGAAGCAACAACGATAATGGCGAGCAATCCCACCATTTGCGTCCAGTTGAATGCAATGTGAATTCCTCCAGCCAAATCTTCCAATGGCAAGGTATACATTCCAATGACAGCGAAAATCACACCAAGAACCATGCCGACAATCGTAGAGATAAAGGATGTAAGGAAGGATTCCCATACAAGCAGCCACTTCATCTGCCCACGAGAGAGACCCAATGCTCGCAGAAGCCCATTCTCGCGTGTACGTTCCACAACGCTGAGTCCTAGAGTATTAGCCACACCCACGAGAGAGATAACTACTGCGACAGCGAGCAATGCAAGGAATACTTGGACGATAATATCGAGTATCTGCGTGAAGATACCACGAGTAATAAATCCACCATTCTCATAAATTCCATCTATCTTTCCAAATTCTTTGAGAACCTCCAGATAAGTCGCCTTATCTGAAATTCGCATATTCACTTCTATCGCACGCGTATCGGAAGTCACCTGATTCATATCATGATCCGATAGTACAGCCTTGCCGATATCCACATTGCCATCTTTAACGACGGCGTATTTCTTGCACGAGGCAGCTGAAATATGTTGCCCCACAGAAGATGGATCCTCAAGATTCTTCGTGTCCAAAGACGTTGGCAGGAAGCACAAGGTTACTGTCTTCTTCTCGGCCAGAGAATCACCTTTTGCTACATGTACCGTCCCGTTTGCAACAGTCTTAACGTGAGAACGTGCTATAGAATTTATATCCCCCTGACCGATGACAGTCGCAAAAGCCTGATCCTCTCCTTTTATCGCGGCAAGAGTACCCTTACGTACGATTGATTTCTCCTTATACTTAAAGCTTTCGAGCTGAGAAATCTGCTTGTCAGAAAGGAAGCCACCTGTTTGCGCGCCAACGGTGACGTCAATTGGCATCGTCACATTGAAATAATTCGTGATGGTATAGCGCACAGATGCCACACCGACGGAAATTGTCGTCATTAATACCACACCGATAATTACTGCTATACCAGTGGATGCCGTACGACTTGGATTACGTACTACATTTTCGCGCGCTAAGCGTCCCACCGGAGTGCGCACGAATGCACCGCAGTAGTAGATAATGCGAGGTAGCACCACAGTAAAGAGGATCATCACCGCAATCCAGCACACCAGCGTAGAGATGAAAACAAGTCCAAAACGAGCATAGATTTCAGTAGAAGTTTTTTGTGGCATACGCAGACCGTATATAATTCCTACAACACTGATAGCAAGGAGAATCAAGCCGAGAACGATGCGCACACGATGACTGCGCTTCTCCTCCTGCACTGATTCCACTGGTGCAAGTGCCGACAATGGGGATACAGAAGAGGCACGACGTGCAGGAGTAACGCCAACGATTATAGTAATCAAGCTCGAAACGACCCATGTGACGCCGATCCACTTCCACGGAAGCATCGCGAAAGCTAACGGTAAGGTCGCAGCAACTTCAAGATATAACAGTATGCATGCACCTACTACGCTACCAATGGCAACACCAATAAAGGAAGAAATAATACCTGCAAGAGATGTCTCTCGGAAGATGAGCGCACGCACCTGACGAGCCTGCGCACCTACAGCTCGAAGCAGTGCAAGCTCTCGGCGACGTTGTAGTGCTATAACTTGGAATGTCGTGCCTACAATGATAGCTGCGACAAATGCTGCAATAAGCGGGAAGATTAAACTTGCAGCAAGCATCGGCGTCACGACAGCTTGTGCGCTTTTACTAGCATCACTGACCAACCTGCTCGATGGCACAACAGCGAAAGTATACCCATACTCTTTCGCACGATTTTTTTGAGCCTGCAAACGCGACTGAATTTCTTTAACAATCTTCTCTTGTGAAGCCGCCGTCGCACGAGGCGAATACAAGTGGGAGTCTGTCGGGATAACTTTATAACTGTTTGTATTTTCTCCCGCAACTTTTATCACGCCTTCACGAGTCATTACGGCAGAGTTACGACGGAATTTTGAACTCGCAAGAATGCCGACGACCTTAATCGTGGTTTTGGTCTTGACACTCTCAGCAGATAGGCCAGAAGATCGTACGGAAATCGTATCTCCCAGCTTTACTTTCATACTCTTCGCCTCGCTAGCATCCAAAGCCACCTCATTAGATGCCGCAGGGAGCTTTCCGCTGATAACGGAAGGAGTATATAGCGGAGATGTCTGAACATACGTGACTTGTTCACCGTAATCAATACCATCCACCTGCGTCAGGAAAACAGCAGCTCCTGCATAATTATAGGTATTTCCATCGCCTGACGCAGAAATAGCGATAGAGCTGCCATCACCGGTCCCCTCTGGCACTGATGCAGCATTTCCAGAAGTCAATGATTCAGTTGAAGGAACGACATCTTTAACGCCATCAATGCTTTGCAATGCTGCAATAACACTCCGTTCATAATCAGCCGATTGTGTAGCAGAAGCACCATTTCCCGTATCGTTTCCTTCCATGTTTTTTGTAACGGAAACTACGGCAGCGGTACCCTGAGTAGAGTTTTCTATGGTCTGCATATACTGCTTAGTCACACCACCGACGAGCGTCAAAGCCATGACGACGAAAGTCGCAGCAATCGTTACTGCAATGGCAGTGGACACATAACGCGATGCGTGGTGGCGTAAATTCGCCCCCATTAATTTATTTATTGGAGAAGCCATCTTTTATCTCTCTTATATATTTCTCACGCGGGTACACAACTACAGCAACGCGATAACTTGCTCAGGCGTCGCGCCTACCATATCCGCTTTGATAGTGCCATCTGCTACAACCACTACGCGGTCTGAAACTTTTGCGACAGAAGGGTTGTGAGTCACCATAATGACTGTTTGACCAAATTCGTCCACAGCCTGACGCAAAATGGCCAGAACTTCATCACTCGTCTTAGAATCCAGGTTTCCCGTAGGCTCATCCGCGACGATAATCGCCGGACGACTTACAAGTGCACGCGCTACTGCCACACGTTGCTGCTGTCCTCCAGAAAGTTCAGAAGGACGGTGCTTTAGACGAGTCGTAAGGCCAAGTGAATCCACTACTTTCTTAAGCCACTGCATATCCACTTTCGTGCCAGATAACTGAGTCGGTAGCATGATATTGTCGAGCACATTTATCGTCGGAACGAGATTAAAAGACTGGAAGATGAAGCCAATACGCGAGCGACGAAGTTCCGTAAGTTGCTTATCTTTAAGATGTGTAATGTCTACACCATCAACGGTGATAGTACCGCGAGTTGGATTATCCAAACCAGCGATGACATGAAGCATAGTGGACTTTCCAGATCCCGAAGGCCCCATAATAGATGTGAACTGCCCTTTGTACAGCGACACATTAATATTTTTGAGTGCGCGAACGCGAGTGTCACCATGTCCGTATGTTTTAGAAACGCCATCGAGTTCGACGATAGGCTGGAGAGAATTATTTATATTTTCCATGCTTTACATTTTAAAGAGTTTGTACTGAAACAACACCCCTCACTTTCACCGAGAACACCCTATATTCACATCTGAAACATAAGGGTTTCCCCGTATATATGTTCAAGAAAGTTAGCACTAAAAACCGTAATAAAATCGAACCCGTTAGATTGGTTATTTTCTGCGATTTTGCTATACTAGCCGAGGACGAGAGGACGAAAGGAAGACCATGACACAACCACTCGTTGTTAGCCTCGGCGAAATTTTGTGGGATATGCTCCCAGAAGGCAAGCGCGCAGGCGGTGCACCCGTTAACTTCACTTATCACGCAACTCAAAATGGTGTAGCTGGCCGTTCCATCAGCGCCATTGGCAATGACTCTTTAGGCGACGAGCTCGAAGCTGCTGTAAAGAATTCTGGCATCGAAGCCGTCCTTCAACGCAATGACTATCCTACCGGCACAGTGGGTGTTGTCTTAAATAATGGTATCCCATCCTATGAAATCGTTGAAGGCGTAGCATGGGATCACATTAAGATTTCGGATGAACTCATCAACGCTGTCAAAGATGCAGATGCCGTATGTTTTGGCTCTCTCGCCTGCCGGAATGATGAAAGTCGTGCTACTATACTTGAACTTCTCAAGCACACCAAAGCCGGTGCAATGAAGTACTATGACATTAATATCCGAGCAGATTATTTCTCTAAAGGTCTCATTGAAGAGCAGCTCAACGCAGCCACTGTCTTTAAGTTCAACGATGATGAGCTTGAACTTCTCCGCCCTATGTTTGATTTGACGGGCAGCGACGAAGAGGCATGCAAGTGGTTCATCGACAACTTTAATCTTGACTATGTCATTCTTACCGGTGGTTCACGCTTCTCCACTATCATGGCAAAAAATGGCGAGACGTCGCATCAGCGCACTCCACGTGTCAAAGTTAACGATACCGTCGGCGCAGGTGATTCATTCTCAGGAGCGTTTACCTCCGAAATCTTAAAAGGTGCTTCCCTCCATGATGCACACGTCTATGCATGTAATGTAGCAGCATACGTCTGCACGCAAGCTGGTGCTTGGCCTCAATACCCGGACCAAATTCCTAACTACATCGCGCAGCAGGGTCTTAGCGAAGAGTAAATCCATAACTCATCTTTTCATCATGCGATGATTAGACGATTAACGTGCGATAAAAAGAAAAGATAAACGCTGTACGTATGAGTGTGGGGTTAGAAATTCATATGATTTCTAACCCCACACTCATATCCGCAAACACATCTATTCGCTGATTTAGTCGATATGGATACCTGTCACAGTCGAGTCTTTATGCTCACCTTCCACACGGGTATAAATCGAATTGTCAAAATCAGCACTCACATTATTCGCTCTTGATGTGACAAGCACACTTGATCGAGCTATACCACCCGACACAAATTCAGTGTGGGCGAAGTGGATTCCAGATATGCTTTTCTCCTGAGAGAGGTATGTGAAATTCACTGCAGACTGCATCGAATTCTCAATTCGGTTACCCTCAAGATTTATATTTCTAATTTCCTGATTCAGAGTTTCAAAGTCTATTGCTCCGCGATTTTTCTCACTTAAATCAGCTGTGGTACCTGTAGTCAAGAGATAATTGTTTGTAACGTTTATTGCATTATTCTGCGTGAACTGATACCCGTCAAATACAGTATTAAAACGTAACCCTGCACCAGCAAATGTATCTTTGACAAGGTTATGGTCAATGGTATGCGCATCGCCACCAAATATACCAATTCCTCCAGCTCTCCACCCATTTTCAATAGTATTGAAGCTCAAGGTATCATGTACAGCATTTCGCGCACCGCCGATGTTGTTAGGCCATATAGCAAGACCATCGTCGCCATTGCCACGAATATTGGATTGAGTCACAGAAGAATACGACGTTCCATTAGTAAAATTAACACCGTCTGCTAAATTATTGCGAATGCGCGAGTGCGAAATACTTAGATTCGTATTGTACTTTACCGTGCCGTCACTACCAGTATCTGATGTAGCCCATACACCGCATTCAAAGTGTTGCTCCCAGATTCTCTCCACGCTAGAATCTTGACCAAATACTCCTTGGAAAGCTTTGTATCCTGCTTTTTCGTTGTAGCGCGATGTGAGATTTGAATCCATATAAAAATCAGATGCGTGGAAATCGCTCGTATCCGCGCCAAGTAAGAATCCACCCTGTTCTGGCTGTGAGCTCGTGAAATTCAGGTGAGTCCACCATTGCCCAGCACCTACGATATGCAGACCGGCAGTATTGACATAGAGACGCTTGCTAAGGTTAAACTGCCCTCGCGGTATATAGAGCGTTTTATGCTGTGTACTTGCTGCATATATGGCTGCATCAAATGCCGCAAAGTCATCGTTAAAATCGTCTGCTTGTGCTCCAAAGTCAGTGACGTTCAACGAGTTATCAGGCTGTGAAATCTGATTTTCTGCTTTTTCAAGCTCTACAAAATCAATGCCATACTTTACATTATCGTCATTTGCTTTTGTAATTGTCACTACCGCGCCGGCAGGAATTATCTTACCGTTATATAACTGCCGTACTTCATCGAAACGGAACCGTGCTTTACGACTTGCTTGCGCATTCTGCGTATCGTATACAGTCGTTCCCTCCATGTACTGCCACATAAAATGGGATGAAATAGAAAGCGTACCGAAATCCTCACCATTGACATTCACACGCAGCAATCCTGTTTTACCTTGTCCATCTGCAGTATCAGGAAGAGTAAAACGTACATCTATCGCATTTGCCTCTTTTTGAGTAACAAAAGATATACCATCACCAGCATTTTCCATCTCAATATACTGCTGATACGAAGCTTCTACTTCAGTACTCTCGGGGTCCATGCTCGCATCGTACTTACGAGTGACTCCGCCAACAAAGCGCGCATCTTCTGCTTCATAACGCGTATAGGGCATATGTGCACCATACTTATTCATAGGGAATTCATGTGTATCCTGCGCAGCATAAGATTTACTGTCCGCATGAGCGATGGGGATCATCGTAGCCGCAACTAACGCGGCACCAAGGAGCACGGTAAGACCCGCATTCATCCATGTACGTATCGTATTATTCACGCTTTTCCTCCTGTAGACCTTTTCCATAGTTTGGAATTAGCGCAAACAGTGTAACAAGAATGAATTTTTATATCTTCGTATATCGCCTCGTATGTCCCACCAGATATAGATAAGTTTCTTGTCGACGGTCCACAAGTGCTCTGCTTAGAGAATTCCCATAAAATGAACTTTATGAGGTAATACTGTAATCGTTACATCATCCGTTTTGTATTCTACTTCCCCATCAGTTTGGAACCATTGTGGTTCATCAGTCTTCAAGTGGTATACAGCACCACGACTCATCGCCACAGCCTTTGAGGTTGTATGCTTACCAATCAATGCGAGTGGCAGTACTCGTACAAACTCCCCGAGCCGCAACGAGTCTACAACACATGCATCGCTCATGTGATCAGTAGGGCTAGCATCTGGGCAGAATTTAAAACCGCCACCTTGATACGGCTCATTCATTACCGTTGCGAATAATGAATTTGCAAAATGTTGAATGGTGCCGTCACAATCGATGCGAGTTTGGAACGTTTTATGATGTATTATTTCCGCCACGGCGACCATGAGATAACTCAGTTTGCTCAGTCCAATCGTTCCAAGCCTTGACGTCCATACTGAATCGCGAACGCCGACACATACTTGAGCATCAAATCCCACTCCAGCACCGTTATTAAACAACACAACCACATCGGAAAGTTCGAGTTTACGGTTATTAGCGTCGTAGCACGTGTGTAGTGTAGCTCTGCCAACGTCTAAAGTATGCGCGTTCTCACTTTTTACAATACGTTTCAGTATCTGCAAAGGACTTCCGTGAAGTGCTAACGAGCGTGCGAAATCATTTCCCGTCCCTGCTGGAATGAAACCAATAAACGTCCTATCAAAGTTCACAATACTGTTAACTACAGCATTGAGCGATCCATCTCCGCCAACGATGATGATGTACGTGTCTACATCAGTATCGGTAAGATCATGTACGATATCTTTGATGAAGTAGGTATCCGTTGGCATATGCATGACATAGTTCATACCGAGTTTCTGCGCAGCTTTTTCCGCACGATGCCACGTGCGCATAGCACTCCCCGCAGCACCAAAAGGATTCACAATAAAGTGGTACTGCACCTGCCCCATCATAAATCCCCTCACTGCATGCTTTGCTGTAATAATAAAAAAGCTGCCCTCCGGCAGCTGGGTGGAGCGGACAACGGGACTCGAACCCGCGGTCTCGACCTTGGCAAGGTCGCGCTTTACCAACTAAGCTATGTCCGCACAGTGCTCATTTAAGCACAAAATAGAAGAATAATATAGGGTGTCGATATTCGCAACTTTTCCAACCATGAGTGTCGCACTATGCGACATATCATAAATGCGCAGTGAGTACGCAAGGGTCTACAATTGCCACACTCTCATTTCGAGAGTTTATGCTTATAGCGAAACTCTATCCCGCTACTTTGCAGTACTCTCGTTTTGAGTGTTACTCTCATATCATAAACGTAAAACGACGTTAACACGTCCCACATTTAAAGGAAAATATCATGACAAACGTAACAATTATCGGCGCAGGAAACATCGGAAGTGCAGTTGCAGGCATCGCACTGAAGTCTGGAGCACACGTACAGGTACTCGACCGTTCTACCGAAAAAGCACAAGCAATTTCTGATTACGTCCACGCAGGCACTTTAGGCGACGAAATTACAGGTGACATTGTCATTCTCGCGCTTCCATATGAAGCAATTGAATCCGTCATAGCCGAACATGGAGCACAATTTGCAGGCAAAATTGTCGTCGATGTCACTAACCCACTCGACTTCCAAACTGGCGATATTATAGCAGACGTTGCCACTACCTCTGCCGCAGAGAAATTTGCTACCGCACTCCCTCAGTCCACAGTCATTAAAGCGTTCAATACCAACTTCGCTGCAACCCTCGGCATGGGAAACGTTCACGGGCAGACTACAACAGTGATGATGGCTTCCGATAGCTCGGAGGCTAAAGAGACATTTGCTTCTATCATCAAGGGTGCTGGATTAAAAGTTATCGATGCTGGCGCTTTGAAGCGTGCTCATGAGATGGAAGCTTTCGGAGCACTCCAAATCAACCTTGCTATGACAAACCAAATTCCATGGACCGGCGGTTTTGCTGTAGTCACTGAATAGTCGTTACTCTCTTATCGGAACTCGGTTTCGTTTTGACATTCTATGAAGTACGATATTCATTACTATGAAGAACGCAATCGAATTTAATCCGTACAGCAAGGCATGCCCATCTCGCGAAGTACTTGGTGAGGTGGGCAACTTGTGGAGTGTACTCATCATCGTCTCTTTAAGCGACGGTCCACTACGTTTTGGACAACTTCAATCACGCATTGAAGGTATTTCCAACCGCATGCTCACCCAAACGCTACGCAATCTCGAACGTGATGGACTCATCTTGCGCACACAACTTCCAGAAGTTCCACCACGAGTGGAATACTCTCTCACCGATCTTGGCACCCATATGCTCAAGCCACTATCTCAAGTCGAAAAATGGGTATTACAGTATATGCCTCAGATTATGGAAAATCGAGAAAAGTACGATGCTATCGTAGCAGAGTAATGCTCAAATATTGCGTATATTATTGCGCATCACGCTCAGCATTTATCGCATTATTTTTTCGTTCACGAATTTCCTGAAGTAGCAAGGCCACCTCGTCATCGTTCATATTCTTCACTTGCCTGTGCACACTCTCCATGACCACATGCCCAGCAGTGTGTGCAGGCAATTGAACATCATTTGACTCATCGTCATCAGAATCATTCAAAATCAACATTAAATCTGCGGTCAAGATAGACGACGGCAAAGCGATGATAGCGATACCCATAATTGACGACACCATAGTAAACAGACGACCGATAGTTGTAATGGGATAGATATCCCCATATCCCACTGTTGTCAATGACACCGTAGCCCAATACAATGCATCAAAGAATGTTCTAAAGGTTTGTGGCTCAACGTTAAAAACAACCAGCGCCGCAATAAAAATGTATGCAATAGCGACCATAAATACGATAACTAAAGATTCTCGCTGCTTTTTGAAAGCTTGAACAAGCAAATCAACAGACCGACGACGCCGTATATTCTTAAAAATCATCAAACCACGAACTATGCGTAGCAGTCTAAAAAGCCTGAAAATACGCAAACCATGATTAATCGGAGTAAATCCAGGGAGAATAGACAGCAAATCGACGATAGACTGAAGCCTAAACGGATATCGCACAAAACTCATCCAGCCACGCTTCTGCTCAGACTCTCCCAAATCAGCGCATGCCCAGTGCAGAATATAGTCAACGACAAAAACAACCGTTGCACCTTTATCAAGCCAGTGCATCCACTCAGGAACAGACCCCTTTGCCATGAGCGGCACAAGACTCAAAATAATAATGACCAACATCACACGGTCATAGAGTGATACATCCTGATCAGCGTCTGGCTCTATAAAATAATACAGCTGAAGTCGATTCATACTCTTCATTCTACGCTGCCATGAGTCATACTCTCCTCATGTGGATTCCAGTGTGTGCAGCACACAGGTTCTTTGGACTTTGCGAATTGATATAGATAGTCGGAATACTGGCAAAAGCAACTATATCAACACATTCAGCGAAAACAATACACTCAAATTGGGGAGCAAAACCAGTAAAATACTCATAGAAATGCTCCCCAATTTTAAGGAAATAAAGATGGCTGTTTCTTATGATGAAGTCCAAGAGTTACTGACTACTCGCGCAGATTTGAATGCACGTCTCCGTTTACTCCCCTATGACGGCAATCCAGAAATTAAGGAACGCAACGGCGGGAAATATCTCTATACCCGTAAACGAGTAGCAGGAAAACAAACATCCACCTACATCGGAATTTATTCCGATGAACTCTATAATTTGCTCTTACGCAATGCACGCGAAGCACGCGAACTTCGGAAACAAATACGGCACATCGAAAGCCAACTGACACAGATAGGGTATTCAGGCGATAATTTATCGAATGAAGTACTCACTAATATTGCCTTTGCTCGAACTAATATGAAGTCAAACATTTACGATCAAGCAGTACTTGAAGGTGTAGCAACATCGTTCCCACAAACTGAGGAAATCATTGAAAATGGTAAGGTTTCAGGCGTATCAGCATCTGACGTACAGAAGATTCTCAATTTGAAACATGCCTGGGAGTTCATTCTCGACCATGATGTAATTTCAAGTCGGACAGATTATTATATGCTCAGCCACATCGCTGGACTTATCAATGAAGGGTTCTTTTACAACGGCGACCGCATTCGCGGTGTACCGGTAACGATAGGCGGAGCATTTTACGTTCCTCCAATCCCTCAGGAGCATGAAGTAAAAGAGAATATACAATCAATTGTTCACAGCACAAAGAGCGCAATAGATATCGCTATCGAGTTGTGTTTATATTGCATGAAGACCCAGATATTCCTTGACGGGAATAAGCGTGCATCTGTTATTTTTGCAAATCATTATCTTATCGCGCATGCGGGCGGATTCCTCGTCATTCCCGAAAAGCAGGTTCCACGTTTCAAAGAATTGCTCGTTCATTACTATGATGGTGAGGATATTTTAACCATTGCAAAGTTCATGAAAGAAAACTGTTGGAAGAAGATCGAGTAAGTAAAGCTTGCGCTCCTCCCTAGAATAAGTTGTGAGTCGATAGTGTCAATCAGTATTACTGCGATAATATTTGTCTATGACGAATACTTGTATGTTCTGCACCATTGCACATCATAAAATGCCAGCACATATTATCTATGAAGACAGCTCCACAATCGCCTTTCTCGATATCAATCCATACTCATATGGGCACACTCTTGTTATCCCTAAAATACATACGCTCAACATCCTAACTGCCACAGATGAAACTCTTGGACACGTCATGCATACAGTGAAATTAGTGTCAAACCATTACATAAACGACTGTGGTTACGACGGCATCACCGTACTGAGTGCCTGCAATGAAGTAGCAAATCAATCCATTCCTCATCTTCATATACACATTGTTCCGAGAAAAAATGACGATAGTCTTTCAGCCCTTTCCGATGTATTTTCTCAGACACATTCGTACGACCTCAATGAGGGCGAACAAATCTTGACGATGCGACCATAGGCATTTACTTTTCACTATTTATCTAGCCTTCTACCGGCGGATGGAAGTAATGCCTACGGCATACCGAGTGGTATTCACTGTCTCCTATCATGATTTGCTCGCCCTCAGTAACCTGATGTCCGTCAATGAAACGTGCATTCATGATAGCTTTATGATTGCATTGAGGATAGTAACAGATAGTTTTAATTTCTTCGATTTTATCTGCAAAAAGTAATAGTTCAGCTGTACCTTCAAAAAGATGATTTGCGAAGTCATTCTTGAGTCCGTAGCAGATAACTGGAATGCCGTACTCGTCGACGATACGAGCAAGCTCATGCACATTTTTTCTCGACAAGAATTGCGCTTCATCAACAAGTACGCACTGAGGAGTCACCCCATCAACTATCACATAAGACACAATATCTTCAAACGTATCATCGGGACGAATAATTTGTGCCTCAGCCTTGAGACCTATGCGCGACGAGATAATCCCCTCTCCTGCTCTCGTATCCATCACAGGTGTCAAGCATACGACATGCTTGAATTGCTCTTCATAATTATGTTTCGTCTTCAAGATGTCGATGGTCTTGCCGGAATTCATCGCTCCGTAACGAAAGTACAATTGTGCCATGCACACCAATATACTTCTAACAGGCTATCAGCTCGCAGACACCACGTTCTAGTGTGCGCTACACTAAATCACATGCGTATCGTTCTTCAAAAAGTATCTCGTGCCTCTGTCACTATCAATCCCGATAAGAGTAATCCCGAAACATTGAGTTTCAATGCCAAACCTGAATCAGAACGATCAATTGGTATAGGTTTCGTTCTCCTCATCGGCGTAGAAAATGCTGATACGAGCGAAGACGTAGCATGGACAGCACGAAAAATAGCAGCCATGCGCGTTTTCCAGGATGACAACGATAAGATGAACCTTTGTATTAAAGATGTCGAAGGCTCTATCTTGTCTATCTCGCAATTCACTTTGTACGCAGATATTCGTAAAGGCAACCGTCCAAGTTTTGTCGATGCAGGTGAGCCACATCATGCTCAGAAAATTTGGACGATGCTCAATAATGAGCTCCGCGATACCTACAATATTCCTGTGACAACCGGCATTTTCGGCTCGCACATGAATGTGCAACTCGTCAATGACGGCCCGGTCACTATCCTAATCGACACAAAGATGATGATGCCCCTTACACAGCCGAAGTAGCTTCCCGGGTAGGCTCCCCCTTACTTTTGACGGCAAAGATAGAAATAATGACACATATGAGTAACAAGAACTGATAAAACAGGAACGGTATGATGGAAATTGTCGAAATTTTTGCTAAACTTGCCGCAATGAGAAGCTGAGCACCATAAGGAATAATTCCCTGTCCTATGCACGAGAAGACATCAAGTAATGATGCAGCCTTGCGTGGGTCAATGTCAAATTCTGTAGCAATATCTTTCGCGATTGGCGCAGACATAACGATAGCCACAGTATTATTTGCAGTAGCAATGTCCATAACTAAAGTGAGCAAACCGATGCCGAAACTTCCACCGATGTGACCATTGAAGTGCTTCTTCACAAAGTTCAGAATCCACGTAAAACCGCCATTAGACTTTATCAACGCTCCTATCGCACCTACAAGAATAGCTACGAGAATCGTCTCGCTCATACCAGCGGTTCCATCCTTTAGGGATTGAAGCATGGTTACCACAGTTAGGGATCCTGTCGCTAAACCTACAATACCAAAGAGTACAATCCCGGCACATAGTACAGCAAAAACATTAACACCTGCGAGTGCTGCGATAAGTACAACGATATAAGGGATAACTTGCCAAAAATTAAAGTCATAATGATGTGCCTGCCCTGTCCCACCCTGCAACGATATAAAAACTAAAATTGCGAAAGTGACGATAGCAGCAGGAAGAGCTATCTTAAAGTTCACGAGGAATTTATCTCTCATGCTCACGCCTTGACTCTTCGTAGCTGCGATGGTGGTATCAGAAATGAACGATAGGTTGTCGCCAAACATCGCTCCACCTATAACTGTCGCAACAGCAAGAGGAACCGAGATTCCCATATGCTGTGAAATGCCAAAGGCAATAGGGACAAGCACAGAAATAGTACCCACGCTCGTGCCCATAGCCATAGAAATTAAACAGGCGATGAGAAACATGCCCGGCAGAGCAAAACGTCCAGGAATAACGTTCAGCAACACATTTGCAGTTGATTGTGCGCCGCCGGCTGCCTGAGCAATACCACTAAAAGCACCTGCAGCGATGAAGATAAAAATCATGATAGTGATATTTTCATCGCCTATACCTTGCGCACAAATACGAATCTTCTCTTCAAAACTGCGAGCGCGATTTTGTACTAATGCCACAATCAACGCTACAAAGAAAGACACAACTACTGACATGACGTAGAAACCATTGTGCCCTTTGATGGGATGAATATATTCAAAATAGATACCCGCGCCAAGATAGATGATAAGGAATACTGCAACAGGTATCAGAGCAGACAGGCTTGGCTTTTTCTCTTCCATTCACTCACTCCATATGATTTCTTACTAGGTATCTCATAAATAACAACTGATAGATATGGTAGACCTCATAGTCAGTGCAACGCGCAGTTTCAGATTCTGAAGTTTCTATAGCACAAGGTCAATTAAATTTATAGCAATTCCGCTCTTGGTTTCCTCTTTTGTGTGCTTTTTGCACGTTCCTGTACGCGTATTTTGTGTATACCTTTGCGTGTTGAGGTCTTTTCAATGCTTACTTTACGTGGCAGTATGGGAGACATGAGTGAAAAAAATGCTACTTCCCCAGCTATGCGTAAAACGAATGCACTTGTTCCTCTGCCCAAGTGGAGAGTTGTACTTCTTATCATGGTTGGCGTCGCGGTAGTCCTCGGTACACTGTCTGCAATTAACCGATCATCACTCGGCGTTGTGACGTCCCGTGCTCCTTTTGCAGATGTACACGGCCCATTGATGATTTTTGGCTTCTTAGGTACTGCAATCAGTTTGGAGCGTGCTGTCGCTTTCCAAACCGGCGGCGCAACGAAGCCTCGCTGGGGTTTTGTAGCTCCTGCTCTTGGCGTTCTCGGCAGTATATGCATTCTTACGGAACTCGTTTTCGGCGTTTCGACACTTCCAGGGACAGCTCTCGGATGGTGGGTCATACCTGGCGTTGTGTGGACTACTCACATGATTGCACTGAGCTGTGTCTATGTGGCTATTTGGAAGAGGCAACACTCTATTTCTGTCCTTATTCAACTTCTTGCGGCTATTGCTGGAGTTCTAGGAGCATTCATCTGGGCATATGGCGTAAGCGCTGCTCGCGCCACGCCATGGTGGCTCATCTTCCTTGTGCTCTCTATCATCGGCGAAAGATTGGAGCTTTCTCACGTCGCTTTCGTTGCTCCGTGGGTGGAGCCAGCACTCATTGGCTTGAGTATCACAAATCTCGTATCACTGTGCGTGCTGTATTTTGATACGACAATCGGTTATGTCGCTTTGGGTGTGAATATGGGATTTCTTCTGTGCATCATGCTTTACAACGACACTGCAATCCGCACGTTCAAGCTTCCTCGCTTTACTGGTTTTATGGGTCGCAGCATGCTTCTTGCCTATTTTTGGGGTCTTACCGCGGCGCTGATTTGGATCTTTGTTCCTGTTGGTTCAGGAAGTTTGTTTGCTGATGTAGCTATACATGCCATTGCTCTTGGATTTACTGTTTCCATGGTCATTGCACATGTGAGCATTATTGTCCCTGCTATCACACGACGAGGTCTGCCTTATTCTCCAGTGTTCTTCCTACCTTTATTACTACTTAATGCTGGCGTACTTCTCCGACTTATAGGTGCGATTATTAACAATACTCTCGTATGGAAGAGTGGAGACCTCGTCAGCATAATCGCCGTATTTGCGCTGATGCTATGCATTATCGGCTCTGCAGTGTGGGGCGTGATTCGTCGTCGTCGCAGTGGTCATCGAAACGTATCTCGATCTGTTTCACAATCCGCACACCACCGGACGCCAATTCCGACACGGCATGAAACGCACAGTCGCATCGGTCGAAAGACTGCTCTTGAAAACGACCCAGTACATGCACATCTCATGACAATCTCTGCTACTGCGACCACTCTTACTGTCATTGTGACGATATTATGCATTGTAATCTCTACAGTTCGTCCAGATCTTGCTCAGCATAGCTCATTGGACACTTCTCACACTTCATCCTCTACGGTCGCCTCTGGTCGAAAGATTACGCTTACACTTGTAGCGCACGATATGAGTTTCAACAAAAAATCTTTTACTGTTTCTACGGGTGACGATGTGACTGTCACTTTTATAAACAACGATTCTCAATCTCACAACGTTGTATTCTCAAATGGAGTCGTAGGTAAGACAATCGGCGCGCACCAATCAACAAAAGTTCGCCTCGGAGTTCTCACCAAAAATACGGAAGGTTGGTGTTCATTGCCGGGACATAAACAAATGGGCATGGACTTCTGGATTTATGTCACTGGCAGTACGCAAAATTCTCAGACCTCAAGCTCCTCTGCTACGCAGTCATCTCATCTTCCTACGCAGTCAGAGCTTAAAAATTACGCGCAAAAGACCTCTGTTCACAGTGCAGTACTTCCGCAGCCTTCCCAGCATGATGTCACTTTTACCATTCATGAGAACACCGTGAAAATTACTGATAATTTCGCACAAAAAATGTGGCAATACAACGATTCCACCCCAGCTCCTACCATTCGTGGAACCGTAGGTGATACATTCCATGTCACCGTAAAAAATGAAACTCACATGGAACACAACGTTGATTTTCACGCAGGATTAGATGGGAACCCGCAAAATCTCATGGGGCTTATTAAACCAGGAAAATCCCGTATTTATACCTTCACTGCACAACGTATGGGAATTTGGCTATATCACTGTTCAAATATGCCGATGAGTCAGCACATGGCAAATGGCATGATTGGCGCAGTAATCATCGAGCCAAAAGATGGACTTGCGCAGGTGGACCATGAGTACGTTCTCGTGCAGTCTGACCAGTATCTTAGCTCCCCCGGTGGCACCGCAGATACGACAAAACTATCTCATATCCAACCTGATATCGTTTCTTTCAACGGGCGGGCATATCAGTATGACGCGCATCCTCTTGACGCAAAAGTTGGCGAGCGAGTACGTTTCTGGATTCTCAATGCCGGACCTAATATTCCTCTTGCGTTTCACATCGTTGGAGCACAGTTTGACACGATATGGAAGGAAGGAGCTTATACAGTAAATCGCCAAGCAGGCTTAGGCTCTCAAACTCTTGATCTCATGGCATCGCAAGGAGGATTCGTCGAAACTGTTTTCTCCTATCCTGGCGACTACACGTTCCTCAACCATATTGCTTCGTACGCTGAAAAAGGAGCTCACGGAATTATCCACATTAGCGAAGCGCAGTAGATGACCATAAGAGCGGTATCTACCTAGGTTTTTGTGCATGACACTATAGAGAGCTTAAATTTTTGTGAGACGCAAACTCACCTGAGTAAGAAAGAACTGGTATATACAAGGTATGATTACAGTACTTATCACCGGTTTTGACCCTTTTGCTAAAGAAACGATAAACCCGTCGTGGGAAGCGGTGTCTCGATTAGATAGCACCATCTCCAACGCGAACATTATTAAGCTTCAACTTCCCACCGAGTTTAAATCCTCGCGCGAGAAATTACGCACAGCGATTGCACAGTACTGCCCTGACATTGTACTCTCTGTCGGTCAAGCTGGCGGTCGCAGTGGTATCACTCCTGAGCTTGTGGCTATCAATTTTGACGATGCTTCGATCCCAGATAATGCCGGCTATGAGCCTCATGAGGAAACTATCGAGCGTGAGGGCGAAAATGCATATTTTACTCAGTTACCCATCAAAAAGATATGTGTAACACTAAAGAAGGCAGACATACCGTCTTACATCTCTACTACTGCAGGTACCTACGTGTGTAATCACGTCATGTATGAAGCACAATTTTTGCGGTCTACCGAGTATCCACAGCTCAAAGCAGGATTTATTCATATTCCATTCTTACCGCAGCAAGTAGTAGACAAACCCGGCATGCCATCTTTATCTCTGGATGATGATGTCCGCGGTTTGACGCTTGCTATCGAAACGATTGTCAAGGAACTTGCGTAAAGAGGTACGGCGAATGCTGCTCTACCTGTTCTACAATCTGCGCTGTATGCATAGTCAGCAGTAAAGCTCTATTGTCATTGCTTTTCGCACTCTCAGCGCTTTATATCTGCCCCTATTCTATCGAATAACGCGTTAGAGGGCTGTCTAATCATCACGACTAGACAGCCCTCTAGCTAGCTAGATATAGCTTGTACTACTACACGTGCTACATCATATGCTTTCTTCTGTATACCGCAGCTCCGATAAGTGCCACACCACCAAGGAATACAAGAGCACCAAATATGCCGATGCTCATGCTGTTGCTACCAGTGCGAGGAAGCTCCTTAGATTCGGTTGCGCTATGCTTTGTCGTAGGCGTCACCGTTGTGGTCTCGTGCGATGCCTCATGCTCAGGAGTCGATGGCTGCTGAGGCTTTGTGTCACCAACAACCTTGACCTTCATCGTGCGAGAAACCGTCGTGCCATCCTGCAGGGTGTAATGGTAGACAACGGTGTATTCACCAGCTTCTGACATGTTTACATCGGAAGTAACATTCAAGTTAGCATAGTTAATTGTTGTGTTAGTGATAGGATCTTTACCGCCGAGATAGTATGTCGCAGCATCAAATGTATCGTTTACATGAAGCGTAACTTCTTTCTCAGCACTGATAACCTTGTGCATAGACACGTAGAACGCCTGATCTCTTGCAGGGGCTGCTGGCTTTCCACTCTCATCGACGAACGCCGCAGTAGCACTATGGTTATAGCGCAAGACTGGCATAACTCGAGTACTGTCGACCTGCGTCACATATCCGAGTGAGTTTACCTTTGCATTGATTGGGTCGGTCTTGATCGCGTAGTTACTCGTCGTGTAGTTCGTCACCTTATCCGTAGCATACTTATCAACGGTATCTACCTGAAGTTGGTGCCAAATGGAGAACTTGATGAAGTCTTCGGATGCCAGTGGCATCGCATCTTGCAACTCAGGGTCGCTGATAACTTCATATGTTCCGTTGCCCTTGGCAATCGTCCCGAGGACCTTGTTAGTCATAAGATCACTGATCTGTTTATTCCCGCGGACACCGACAAGGTTGAGATTGATGAACTTGTATGGACGTGCGGAATAATCGCGAACCTGCAAATTTGTAGAAGTGTCCCACGCTGAGTTGGTCTCCACGTACTTGAGTGGAATCTTAAGCTCCACAGACGTTCCAGCTAGAAGCTGTCCTTGGACGTGGACTTCCTTCAGCGTGCTCCAATCTGGCGCGACTGTACCATTGAGCACATCTTGACGTGCCACATTCGTACCGTCGGTGAAGTAGTAGCGGATTGGCAGAGAGGCATCCACACTCGTGCCAAGCAAATCCCCGGAAACACGGGAAGTATCAACCTTCAGCTCGTTGTGGTTCTTCTTGCCGTCAAGAACATTTGCCATGTAGATATTCAGGCTGACGTTCTTCTGCGTGTTGTCCGTATTTTTGAGATTGACATGGTAGACAATATCGTTCGCACGGTCGATATCAAAGATGTCAGCTCCATTAGCGACGGAGCTGTAAATCATCTTGTCAGTGCTCACGCCCGCATACGTATCTGCGCTACCATTCGAGGAACGGTCACCGTTCGACGTTACGTAGTTGTAGAACTCGTAGCCGTTATTCGTTGTAACTTCGGTGCCATTCATACGCATCTCGTTCGGATAAATTGTCTTTAACGTATCCGCCGCATAAGCAGTCGATGCTATACCCACTGTCATGCATAATGTCAGCACCGCGACGATTGCTGCTTTGACTTTTTTCAAAACAGTACTCCCTAACCTATCGTTTCTCGATAAAATTCAGCACAACGCTGTTTGCTGCATACTGTAGCAAAACTGCAGGACGCTCAGGTTCTGGTTTGAAGTGCAACACTGGGATTGGGTAGTGTTGTTTTCTAATATTGTAGCGAGGTTTTGCTCGAACACCACGTTAAGAGTCATATACCTCAGAACTTTCAACGGGGTGTTGTAATCTGGTCTACACACGTATCAAGCTCTTCCTGGCTGATAGTGTGGTAAGGTGTGTTTTCTTTGGAAGATACCGGCGTAACTGTTTATTCCTATTCTCGTACGACCCACGCTACCAACTCGAGTATAGGTCAGCAAAATACGACAGCATCCCTAACGCCTCATTCACCACATGATGCAGACTTGCTTCAGTCCCGTTATCCCACGTACGAGTAAGCCGTGCTTGAGGTGGAAGCTGGGAGAATACTTCGTATTCCGCCCTCATCGTAGAAACCGCACTCTTATCCGGAATCAACGTGGCAATAAGTTTGTGGCTGACTCGTTCGACTTGTGTATTCATACACACACTCGTCTATCTTAGTCCCACGACGGTATCGGATTCCCGGTGTCCAAACTCACGGCGAGAATCAACTGTACATGGTCGTTTACTGATAGATACCTTCAAGGGGATACGAGGCCTTGTGCGAGTTCTGGAGTATTTCTTCTTTCTGCTCTTGTGGTGGCAAGCTAAATACTGTCACAGCTTCTTTGAGCGCATAACAGGGCTGTGAATCCACTGATACACACTCTGTGTACTCATCCTCATCACTGGATTATCAGGGTACTGATATTTCAATCGTCTACTGATAGCTGGGGGACTGTGACCCCTTTTCTTAAGGAATCTATGACAAATTCTCTAAAGCTGGTCACACGTGTTGAGTCGTGGTTTCCTACGACTATTCTTCGCTCTCTGGTCTGCTTTACGTTGAGCTGTATCTGTCATGTAAAAAGGCTCATGCGTCCATAGGTCTGTTTGTAAGCCTGCGGGTTTATACGGACGATACGAGTTATCCATCGTTGGATACAAACCACAGCCCACGGTGTAGTTCTCGACTAATGGTGGATTTACTCCTTTTAAGCTGGCGTGCTATATCACTGATAGAGTACGGTGTTGCGCGTATCGCGTGGACTCGATTAATACACGCTCCTTCTTGCAAATATGCGTATACTGTGACATATGGAGTGCAATTCTTTCTGTTAACTCGTCAGTAGTGTTGTTTTTCTTTTTTCCATTACCAACACTACAAAATGAAAGGTCACACTCCAAACCAGAATTTAGGACATTAATATATTAATCAAATATCATATGAATAAAGGAGTATTCTATGGTTTCTTCAACTTCCTTCACTTATATTCTCACCGACGAAGAAAAAGAGATTATTGATTCGGCAAAGACGCTACGTAAATATATTGAAGCGCCTGTTCCCAAAATATTCAGTGAGGAGTTTAAACCGCGCCTTGCTGACTTTGCAAAAATAACCTATGATGCCCGCACGCGTCTGAGTAAAATATATCCAGCAGGTATCGATATTGAGTCGTATCTACAAGCTGACTGGGAAGAAGCATTTGCACAGGGCATCTATTACATGCATGATGAAACAAGTGTGAGCTTCCCTATACATTACACAACTAGTTCTGGAATTCCGCTCGATATATCTATCCGTCGTAATCACGAGTCGCATGATTTAAGCGGTCTACTGTGGTTTATTTCATATATTCCTGATTTAACTCGCTTACAGGTCGCATATTCCCATCCAGTCTTTACGACAGATACAGTACAAAGTTAGCAGGAGTACTCTGAACTACCAGACGTTGACTATGCTTCCATCGCCGCTTTTAAAGCTACTAACGACTACGCTCAGGGTGCTCTTCCCGAGGAGCTCATTGAGGAGCTCCTCGATAGTAAAGAACGTTTCACATCTCTTGTATGGATTGGTGAGCGTTGGAGTAGTCAACTTCGTGACAGTGCAGGAAACAATATCAACGTGGATGCGCTACTTGATCGTGATTGGGACAATGCTAAAAACGAAGACGCAATACGCTATTATGAGGGCAAAGTAATTTTTCCAATCAGCATCATGCGCGACGACTCGAAAACTCCAATTGAAATTTCTATTAAGAAACGTGACAGTTATGCAACGATGAACATCCCAAATCCTAAAGAGTGGGTAGTAAGTTATGTCAATACGCGTGTTTTCCAGAAGAAAACTCACTCAAATGCTCTCAGCGAATGGGCAGTTATGGGGAACTGGGCAATTGTACTTGAAAAGCTCGCAGGATTGGCACTTCCTGAACAATGGGACATCGCAACGGTTGGGAAAAAATTAACTCCAAAACATACGATTCTTAAGAGTTATTTAACATATACTTTTTACCGTTTACAGCAAGAAGACAAAGTCCAAATTAATCGAGAAAAAGGAATTTGCGCCTTCAACACGGGTCTTGTAAATCGAACATATGAGCCAATCTACGCATGCTTTACAGCAATTGATGAAGATAAGAAGTGGAAGTTCCAAGATTTCTGTAAAGCAGGTTCACGTCAGTGGGGTAAAAAGCTAGTAGCTACATTCAACCCACTACCCCAGCGCGCTAGCTATTTTGCTCGAAAAGAGGATTTACTCTTCGATACTGATGCACCATTCGAACGCGATACTGACCATATTCTGCTTGATAATATTAATCGTCTACCTTATGAGTTCTTAGCCGATGAAATGCGTAATGTTCAGGAAGCGCAGAATCTACTTAAAACCGCATATTCATCTCCAAACTCACAAGAGAGAAAAGCAGCATTCGAGGAGCTTGAGGATATTATTCAGGATGATTCTCGTGTAAAACGTCGTCTGATGAATCGACTTGACGATGCGATTGAGCTTGCACGCAAACGCGTTGAATGGAATTATAAGACAGCCGTGCCAGCATTCTATCCTTCACGAAATGTGATGTGCATCTTACTTCCACTTGATTTGACTGATGATGACAAGCCAGATGTAGCACTAGTTGCTGAGCTTACTGAATCAGGAGCATATCTCGGACAAACGATTATCACCATGAATATGGCCTATAACAACGCACGTCTGATTGCGCGACCTGACAGTGACTGGCTTAGTACATCAGATACGTATCGCTACTCAGAAGACGAAGATTTACTTCTCGATGAGTAATTGCTGCGATTGGAACGACAAAATCCTCCCCTGAATATGAATAAAATCAGGAGAGGATTTGTTGTATATTAAGTGGAGCCGCCGGGAATCGAACCCGGGTCCGGTAATCGCACTCATAGCCTTCTACGTGTGTAGTTTGCTGGCCAGATGGCTATTTTTCTGCCCCAAACGTCGTCGCAAACCACGGTTTGCAGGCATAGTTGCAGTAAAAGTCCCTAAAGCTTCCTGAAACTCAAAGCCTTAGGCAAGTCTTTTAAACGACGCTCAGCTTCTCCCCAAAGACATGAGAGAGTGAACGGAGTTGAAACTCAGCTGGTTAATCCTAGCGCGAAGCTTAGGCAGCGAGTGCAAACTCAGTGCGATTAGATTTAGCACTTATTTGGTACAGGTGGCACGTTAACGAGTGGACCCCTGCATTCTCGACACGCTTCTCTATGACGAACAGATCACCGTCGAAACCTTTTCGACCCCTTATTGAGTTATAAAACCCTGCAAGCGCACGTGACTTGCCTTATATATAGTACACGTTCCATGAGTCTTTCGCTACTGTTTTACGATTGGTCTGCTTGGCGCAGAGACGTCAATACGACCACCGTGCTCATTTTCATTATTAAGCTGTTGGATGATTTGGTCGACTTCCTTCTGCTTCGTCTCCATCGAAGTCGAGTCGCCCCACATCACTGTATATCCATTACTCATGACGGTAGTCACAGAATCCTGAGTATCCGCTGTAACGTGAGTAATAATTGTGCGATACTCAGCTTTTAACGCTGCAAGTACTGCAATTGCTTGTTTTACGGCTTGACTTTTGAGAGCATTGCGAATTGTTTTTACTTCAATAACCGGCACACCTTGTGTAGTAGCATTTTTCACAGCAATTTGCCGCGCCTTAGAATCTACGGCTACGTACGTTCGAGAATCACGTACATGAAGTATCACCGTTGGAGTCTCTTCAGTCACCGTGACTTGAAGACCATGAGGGAATTGCTTATCTACCTTCACACTTGCAACTCCCGGAATATCATCTATTTTCTTAGCAATGTCAGTATCGTTGATGACGATGAGTGATTTTCCTACTTCTGGAGTCGTATATTTCTGAACCTGTGCGACTTGCACCCACGTATGTGTACCAATGACGCGAATCTCCTGCGCCTGCAATTTCAACAATGGAGAGAAAATCAATGCCCATACTGCAAAAATCACCCCGAGTACAGTGCCGACGGTAATGCCAATGCGAATGAGCCAATACTGCCAACGTGCACGTCTCGCCTCAGCCGCGCGTTTCTTGATATTTACAACTTTGCGTCGTGGTTTAAGCTGACTTGTGCGTGTACTGTCTATAAAACTTTCATTTTCTGGTTTAAGCTGCTGAGCATCGACGATGTCAACGTTGTTCACATCACTCTTTTCATCTGCATGGAATTGAGATGAAGGAGTAGAAGAAAGCACAGAGGCGCGCACTACGCGTGTTTGGCGGGTACGCGGAGCTTTGTGCAACTCACGAGATGAATGCTCGGCATAATCATCATGGGATTCTCGTGAACTTCGCACGGTACGAGGCTTAGAATCGTTCATGAAGTTGCTCCACTATAGCGTCTGCCATCTTGGTAATAGAGCCTGCTCCGACAGTAAAGATCGCATCGCCCGGTCGCGCAGTATGAGCAAGTTGTGATGCTGCTACATTCATATCCTCTATCGCCACAATACGCTTGTCATTGATTCCCTCAGCTCGTGCTGCATCGACAATTGTCTGGGCACTCACCTCAGGCCAGTCCTTTTGGAATTCGCGTGCAGGAAAAATACCCGTCACAATAGCCTCATCTGCTAGTGAAAGTGCACGAGCAAACTCAGAAGCGAAATAGTGCGTTCTCGAGAATAGATGTGGTTGGAAAAGAACACGAATACGGCTGTGTGGATAGCGTGCTCGCGCAGCATTCATCAGTGCAGAAACCTCTGTCGGATGGTGAGCATAATCATCTACGACTGCTATGCCGTTGACGACGTCTTTGATATCGAAACGTCGTGCAGCTCCACGAAAATCATCTAACGCCCGTGCGGCATCATGAGCATCTATACCCGCCATGATTGCAGCTATCAATGCTGCAGTAGCATTGCGCACATTATGGAGTCCAGGTACCCGAATGTGCACATGTATTCGCTCGTCATGAAGACGCTTTGGCCAGCTCACAGAGAAATCCTGTCCCCCATCATCAGCAGTACTACTGTCCGCATGAATCGTGACAACCTGTGCAAAAGGAAGCTCTAATGTTTCATCCGTGGTATATACAATCGCAGCTTTTCGAACATCGTCACTCATAGATCGTACGACGCTTAACGCACCTAAATCATCTCCGCAGACAATCACGTGCTCCGTCGCGTGCATAGCATGCTCTATAAATGCCTGAGCAAAAGCCTCCTTAGAACCATAATGGTCGAGATGATCAGGCTCTACATTTGTAATCACAGCGAGCTGTGGACGATACTTTTCAAAGCTGCCGTCCGACTCGTCCGCCTCCGCAACAAGCACCGAACCTTTCCCGGCGTGACCACCATCATGTAAGCCTTCTGGAGTATGTATCGACCCGCCAATTGCAAAACTTGGATCTGCGAGTTCGCCGTGACCTGCGGATACAAAAATTTGAGAAATCATAGCGCTCGTTGTGGTTTTACCATGAGCTCCAGCTACAGTGATGGCATACTTATGCGCCATAAGCGTAGCGAGGATATCAGAGCGATGCATCACAACAATCCCCTGCTCATATGCGCTCACAATCTCAGGATTATCAGGCTTAATTGCCGACGAATACACGACGATAGAGGCACCATTGACATGTGAAGCCTCTTGACCTTCATATACGGTCGCGCCAAGAGATTCCAAACGCTGTGTCTTTGCATTCCGGGCTGCATCAGACCCAGAAACAGCTACGCCTTCTTCAAGAAGCATCTCAGCAAGTACACTCATACCAGCCCCGCCTACGCCGATGAAGTGCACGCGATTCCAATGACGAATATCAATCTGTGCGTAGTCAATCGGCTGATGCGTAGGATCAAGAACTATGCGATTCATTATTTCTCCTTTATCCATAAAGCCCTATGCGCGTGTCTTGTACTGATGTGCGATGTCTAAAGTCTTCTGCGCCATGAACTGCGCCGCGTCGCGCTTACCATAGTTCCACGCCGCCTTCCCCATCGCGCGCAATCTATCAGTGTCAGAAAGCAACGGGATGACATTATGCTCAATCCACACATCGGACAATTCTGAGTCTGGCACAATAATGCCACCACCAGCTTCTACGACGGGAAGAGCGTTTAATCGCTGCTCACCGTTGCCAATAGGCAAAGGAACGTAGACCGCTGGAATTCCTAGTGCAGTAAGTTCAGCAACAGTACCCGCTCCTGAACGGCAGATGACAAGATCGGCAGCTGCCATGACAGCATCCATACCTTCAAAATATTCGCTGACATGATAGTCACCATCAGTGCTGCCTAAGCCACTTATAACCTTCGTTCCAGCCATCGCGGATACAATCTTTTTGACATGCTCACTTTTTCCTCGACCCGTCAGATGAACGACTTGCGCATGAGACAGTAACTCGCGACTTGCATTTGCCACCGCCGTATTGATGCTTAAAGCACCAAGTGATCCACCAGTTACAGCAACTATAGGAAGCTCAGGGTCCAGTCCTAATTCTTGCGCCGCGGTGTATTTTGTAGCAGCACGGTCAACCTCTAGCGCATGCGCACGCTGAGCGATGACCTCGCGTAGCGGCAATCCCACGCGCATAACCTGGGAGTCATTCGAAGGTTTAATCCCACAATCATCGTATGTTAAGCCGACAAAATGAGCCCATCGAGCCCCAAGTTTATTTGCCATTCCAGCGGAAGCATTTTGCTCATGAATCACAAAGGGGATACCCATACGATGTGCTTGTACGTAGGCTGGCGCGGATGCATAGCCACCTACGCCCACGACGATATCTGCTTGTCTGCGCGTAAGAATCTCTCGTACCGCATTTAACTGTTTCACAAAGCGCACAGGAAAGGTAAAAGTTGCCGCGTTGAGAGTACGAGGGAAAGCTACTTTGTCAATCGTATCCAATTCAAAACCTGCACGTGGAACTAAATCAGCCTCAAGCCCTTGCGCCGTACCGATAACGCTAATGCAAGCTGTCGGCTCAATCTCACGAATTTTCTGAGCAATACTAAGCAATGGGTTGACGTGTCCCGCAGTACCGCCACCAGCAAGAACGACATGAATTGGCTGTGAAGTTTCCATAATCTCCATTATGACGTACCCATTCTACTTGTATACTATGCGCGTGCAAGCGAAGCTTTGACATCCTCCTGCTCGCGTCCTAGCCGTATACACACACCTGCTCCAATCAGACACATAATAAGTGATGAACCACCGGAAGAAATAAACGGCAGCGGTAGTCCCATCACAGGAAGCGCACCAAGGACGACGGCAATGTTGATAAATGACTGTCCCGTAAACCACACGGTAAAGCACATCAGAACAATCTGCATATACATATTTTGATGCCGCAAAGACAAATTAATTAGTGCCCATGAAAGTGTGGCAATGACTGCTATAACTGCCACTGCACCGATGAAGCCCCACTCTTCGCCGATAATTGCAAAAATATAGTCATTATCAGCAGCAGGAAGGTAGCTCCACTTCTCACGAGAATTGCCAACTCCCACACCGAAAATTCCTCCAGTCGCCAAGGCATAGTCTCCATGCAAGGACTGGAAACAAATACCCGTAGCCTGAGCAGCCTCACGTGCCGAGCACCCACCATATGTAGCAAGAATACGATTCATTCGATTCGAGTTCCCAAAAACTGCTAAAAGGGCGATGAGCGAAAATCCTAGGAGAACTCCGATACCGAGATCAAGGAGCGGAAAACCAGAAATATAAAAAGCAAAGACTCCAATGAGAGCCACAATCATCGCTGTCCCTAAATCTTTGCCTAAAATAACAAGTAAGAAACACACGAGGAAAATACCCATAGGCCATATAAAGGGGCGAATGTCATTTTTATTCGTGCGTTTTTTCGCGTGCTCCTTTGCACTCTCAATAAGAGAACGAGGCAACCAGATGCACAAAGCAAGCTTCATCACTTCAGCAGGCTGAAGGCTAATCGGCCCAAGGATGAGCCATCCTGAGTTTCCTCCGGCAGATGCTCCAAGCGGAGTTAACGTTAGCGCTTGCAACGCAATAGCTACCAGAACAGCAATAAAGCTGAACCGTTTAATAGCCTTGCTTGGAAGTATTTGAACGATGAGTAGCAATACTATACCGACAGCTGCATAGATTCCCTGACGCAGTGCCGCCTTCCACACAGGCTCATTTTCACTTGCAAGCCTCGCGATAGTGCTTGAATATACCATGACAAGACCGAAAACAGTCAAGATAGCGACACTAAAGACAAGTGTCCAGTAGCTCGCCACGGGATTCATGATAAATCTCCACCCGGCATAATCCTTACTGTCACGGTCATCCGTATGCTCAAGGCGCGATCCACGTGTAAAATGAGCAACACAGCGGTCAGGAAAACTCAGAAACTTGCCGAGTATGCCTTTAGGTACATCGCGTTTACTATTTGTTGGCATGCGTATTCACCCATTCAATCGCATACTTGGCAAATTGGTCCCCACGATCAGCGTAAGACACAAACTGGTCCATCGAAGCACACGCGGGTGCCATAAGTACCACATCTCCCGGGTCTGCTACTTGACCTGCAGCTTCTACTGCCTGCTTCATCACAGGTAAGTCAACTGATACTGAATGCGGATCGATGAAAGTCAGTGGGACATCCGGCGCCTTTGCACTAAATGCTTCACGCATTAAGGTCTGATCTTTGCCGATAATAATGGCCGCTTTCATCACATGTGCCTGCGCCTCAACCAACTCCTCAAAGTGAGCTCCCTTGGCGAGTCCTCCTGCTATCCATACGACAGACTTCTCTGGATAGGTACTCAATGATGCAGCGGCAGCATGAGCATTCGTTGCCTTAGAGTCGTCAACAAATCGAATATTAGCTTCGCCGTGTCGCCCCTCAAGTACAGCAACTGTTTGAATTCTGTGACCACTTGGTGCAAAATCTCGCAACGCCTGTATAGCTACATCTTCGTCTACCCCTGCACCAAGAGCAAGCGCCAAAGCGCACAGAGCATCTGCAAGGAGATGCGGATAGACTGTCCCGTCAGGCTCAGTAAGATGTACGAAACTGCTGATTTGCGCTACCTTTTCTGCTCGCGTAGAAAGCGCACTACGATTGATGATCCAGCCATCTTCCACTCCTATCAATCCCCTACTCGGAGAGTGTAATGTGAAGCCTACAAGCTGGCACTGTTCCCCAATCTCTCCTGTACGCTGTGCATCATGAGCGAGGCGTGCGACACACTGATCATCAGCGTTATAAACTACAACACGGCGAGCACGACGATATATTTTTGCCTTATCGTGAGCATAGTTATCAAATCCGCCGTGCCAGTCGAGATGGTCATCCGCCAAGTTCGTAATTGCGGCACAGTCGAGCTCTAATGAGTCGGTGTAATGCAGTTGGAAAGAGCTGAGTTCGATGACCATAGTGTCCACACCCGTGTCCACAACTGCAGCTGTTATAGGATTTCCAATATTTCCTACAGCGACAGCTTTCTCGTGGCTAGCATTCATTATGGCAGCAGTCATCTCAGTGGTCGTGGTCTTACCATTCGTCCCCGTAATACCGATCCAACGCTGCCCGTCTTCTTGAGAAGATGCGCTAGTTTGCACTTGATGAGTCTGCCACGCCAATTCGATATCTGACATCACAGGAACATGAGCCGCATGTGCGGATGCAATAAAGGGCGTTGATGGACTAAATCCAGGCGAGGTCACCACATAGTCAATAGATGAGAAAGAAAAGTCCGAAGAATTGATATACGCAACTGTAAAATCTGCGGGCTTACTGTCATCAGCAGTAAGCACATGCTCGCCTCGTGCAGTAAGCATATCGACCACACTCGTGCCGGATACTCCTAAACCAACCACCAGATATGTATGAGCCATGTTCTTTCTTTCCACTACCCTAATATCGTTACTCATTTGTACAACACATATATACGACGCTCAAATTCAAAATAAATTTGAGGTGATTAAATACCAGAACGCACGACCCAGTCAAGATAGAAAATGACAAGCGCTACGATGACGCAAACCATTTCAATCATCCAGAATCTGACGACTACTTTATTCTCCGACCATCCCTTGAGCTCATAGTGATGATGGATAGGAGCCATCTTAAATACGCGCGTATGGAAAACTTTGAAAGAGAAAATTTGAATAACGTCAGAAAGCGTCTCCCAGACGAAAAGTCCACCAAGGATGACGGCAAGTACCTCTGTATGCGTTGCAATGGAGAGCGCAGCAAATAGTCCGCCAAGCGCCAGCGAACCAGTATCTCCCATAAAGATGGTGGCAGGATTTGAATTAAACCACAAGAAACCGAAACATGCAGCCATAGCGCACAACGCAATAATGGCTAAATCTTGAGGATCTTGCACAGTATATGCGACAGACCCGTGCGATGGTTTCAGATGGTAGCTCTCCCACAATGCGATAACGGCAAAGCCAATAAAAGATACCATCGAGCTTCCTGAAGCAAGACCGTCGAGACCATCAGTCAGATTTGTAGCATTTGTCCACGCAGACAGAAGCAAATTCACCCAGATGATAAAGAGAATTGTCGATAATACCGTGCCGAGGGCGTCAAAACTAATCAGCGGACGTTCGATGAATGTAATTCCTGAATGCGCTGAAACTGTACCATCGGGAGCCTTAATAGTCAGAGACAAAATAGCATAAAGCGTGGCAAAGATAACTTGTCCGATGAATTTACCATGGATGCTTAACCCCTCATTTTGCTTTTTCGCCACCTTAGCAAAATCATCGATAAAACCGAGAATCCCCATAGATAGCATGACAAAAAGCACGAGCATAGCATTTACTGACGGCGTACGCCCAGAAACTATCCAGCGATACAGCGCAGAAGACAGCCACCCTAAGACGATGGCAAGGTTAATAACAATCCCGCCCATCGTCGGCGTACCACGCTTGACAAGATGGGACTGTGGTCCATCTTGACGTATGTACTGACCATAGTGGAGATCCGTGATGATACGAGTCACGATAGGTGTCCCTACGAAGGTCACAACAAGTGACACTATTAGACCAATGAGTACTGCAATCATGGATGCCGGCTCCCTATCTTCTTATTAACTCTTTCTATTAACGACTATTTCTCATTCGCATTACCTAGCCAACGCGCGGCTAACGCGCTGAGACCAGATGCGTGCGATCCCTTAAGGAGGACGACGCACTTATGCTCATGAGCACACTGCATGACAAGCTCGTGAGCTTCGTCAGTGTCTGAAACAAGGTGTACATGACTCGTCTGCGATAGTGATGCACCTTCAGAGATGCAACGTGCTAAACGCATCAGGTTCTCATCCGTTGGAGATCCCACAGCGATTACTTCATTGGCATGAGTACTGGCATAGAGTCCAATTTCGCGATGTGCTTCTTCCTCTGTCACCCCCAGCTCAAGCATAGATCCAATGACTGCCACACGATATATATCTTTATCATCGGCGTGGAGTGTGCTCAGAGCATTAAGCCCTGCACGCATGGAGTCCGGGTTAGCATTGAAAGAATCATCGATAACTGTAAAATGCGCATCTTCAACTTGCACTGACGCCATGTGCATGCGATGTTCACTTATCGATTCCATATGAGAGAGCACACTAGCCGCGATATGTTCTGGAATGTCGAGACTATAAACGACGGATAAAACAGCTAAAGCATTGTACACATTATGCTCGCCAGCTATACCTAAGCGTAAATTAAAATGAGAACCATCAGGAAGAGTAATGCTAAATTTCGGTCGATTAAAATCATCCAGCTCCGTATTTGTACCACGAAGTATGACACTTGATACCGCTGTAGAAGTTGCTGGTTTTGGTTGTAATTGCTCGTCTGCTCTGCTAAACCAAATAATGCTTGACGCTTTCGTCATCTGTGCCATCGTGCGAACATTCTCATCATCAGCGTTGAGTATCGCTACGCCATTCGTTGTCAGCGCGCGAACTATCTCGGCCTTTGCATCTCGAATGTGCTCGACACTACCAAAGCCACCAAGGTGCGCCACACCTACTTTGAGGACAATGGAAATATCTGGACGCGCAATAGTCGTAAGATAGGCGATCTCTCCTACTGCTGATGCGCCCATCTCTGCAACGAAGAAACGAGTCTTCTCATCCACCTCGAGAGCCGTGAGTGGAAGACCAATATTGTTATTAAAAGAACCCTGCGGTGCGACCGTCGGTGCAAGCTGGCTCAGCACAGCAGAAAGCATATCCTTCGTCGTGGTTTTACCTACAGAACCTGTGATACCAATGACAGTAAATTCATTCATACCGCGTTGAGCATACATGCGTCGCTTCTCTATATTTAAGCGTGCAATATCGCCCAACGCCTTGACTGTATCGTCAACAAGAAGCTGTGGAATGGGCGTACCCTCGATGAGATGATCAACTACTGCAAGTACTGCGCCATCAAGCGAACCTACAAAGTCATGACCATCTACACGCTCGCCTTTAATAGCGACGAATGCACTTCCCTCTCCTGCATGCCGAGAGTCCGTTGTCACTGATGAGATAACAATATTTGCACTATCCTCGCGTACACCGTGAACATATATCTGTCCAATACCAGCAGCGATAAGTTCCTGTCCCGAAGTCCTAATCATGGGAAACTAACCTTCATCTTTCATTTCGCGCGATAATCGTAATGCGCTCTTGATACTTCCTTTTTTTACACCAGCGGCAAGAACCATTGCCACAGCTGTGGCTATATCATAGAATTCTGCATCTTCATCCACCGGAGAATGTCCTGTAATATTCAGTGCATCGTGTACCAATTCCTTGGCTTCGGCTGATACATCAACACACGCTGTCTGCTCAGAGATATGTGCACCATATGGTTGAATGTTTTGTCGTGCAAGCTTGCGAAGTTCCCCATCAGAGTTTTTGCGAGACTCGCTTGACTGTCGTTTGAGGAAATTACGAGCGACTCTATTGGTATTTCCTCTCAATCCCCCACCCTGCGTAGATTGTTTCACCTCTGGATGAGGTACGGCATCGAGCTGGGGTACGACGTACGATTCTTTCAACGGATTGCTATAGACATCGATACTTATCTGTGTCAGTGCCTCTGTCTCGAGGACAGCATCATCAACGTGTACAATGACGGACGTGGCACCGTCTTCAGCCATGATAGCGAGCATACGTTGCACATCCAATGGCGACAGCGGAGTCTTCAACCACAGTTCACGCTCTAGGCTCACGCCTCCCCGGCTATCGATGACGCCGAGAGGATTGCCTAAATAATGCAACACGTCATAAAGCTCTCTCATAACGAATATCGAGCGAGGACCTTGTACGGCAAAAATAGCTAGAGCTTGAGAGGGATTACCTGTCAAATCTGCGCAAATTCGTGCACGATCGGAATTACGTAAATTGCCAAACAAAACTGGAATTTCTGAATCAATAGGAATTTCTACAGCTTTCGACTGTTCCGGAAGCATGAAAAATACCGCATAAGCACCTCGTCGAGCTGCTGCATGCACGATGCGAGAATCGTACTGTGATGATGGACTGAGATACAGTGCCCCTGGGGTGATATCTTCCAATTCATCTGCTACAGATGTCAAGGTTACAGCATCACTGTGAGGTGCCACAGTACTAATACCATATCGCCGCCTAATATCACCAATAGTGACATGCTCGTTTACTGATTCATTCACGCTGCTCATATTGTCTCTAGACTACCACCTAGGCATTCCTACCATTCGATAGGAATAGCGTTAGTACGTGGCTGAGATTGAGGAATTTGGTACTTCTGCATAAGGAACCACCCTACTGCTCCTACTACTGGGCCAGATGTGGCACCACCATAGTATGAACGTGCATCCTTGATGAAGACGCCGACGACAAACTTGGGATTGTCAGCTGGAAGAGCAGCGATGTAATCTGCTACGACACTCGTAAGTGCGCCCGTATCCCCCGCTACCTCTGCGGTACCCGACTTTCCTGCTACACGGTAGCCCGGCACACTCGATACACCTCTGTACTCTTCGCCGATATTTTCCATCATGTTGAGCACAGTTGAAGCTGTTTGAGCTGAGATGACACGTGTAGCTTTATTTGCGGTAGGAGTGGTATCTTTGCCATTTGCATCTGTGGATTTTTCCACGATACGCTGACCGAGACGTACTCCGCCGTTGGCAACTGTAGCGATGACGTTTGTCATCTGAAGTGCATTGACCGTGTAGCCTTGCCCGAAGAGAACTGTTTGCTGAGTACGTGTATCCCAATCCGTGTAATTCTTGAGAAGGCCAACAGATTCTCCAGGGAAATTAATTCCAGTGGATGCACCAATCCCGAAACGCGTAATGTACTGGTAGCGCTTTTCCAATGAATAATTCTGAGCAGTCATAATCGTACCTGTGTTGTACGAATTATAGAGAATGCCCGCAAGAGTGAGCTTTTGATTAGGATGATATTCAGCATCGTGATAACTCTGCCCCTGATACTCAAGCTTATAGGGCACAGTAAATCGGTCTGTAGCCTTATGAAGGCCCTCTTGAATGATGCCTGAGGCAGTAATCAGTTTCCCTGTAGAGCCTGGATCGAATGTAGCCGTCATAGCCTTTGATCCCTTTATCAATGCATCATCGGAATCTGCTGCATATTGATCACTATCGGAAATTGCGAGAATTTTTCCTGTGCTTACCTCTTGAACGACACCTATACCCCAGTCTGCATTTTGATCTTGAACCCGCTGCTTGAGTTGCTGATTCATAAACCATTGCACATCACGGTCAATGGTGAGTTTGACTGTGCCACCCTGCTTTGCTTGAGACTGTACTTTCTCCGTTCCAGGTATCTTTGCTGTTCCGTTAGTCGGATTGATTGGATTTGCCTGTTGATAAGTCTCTACTCCAGCAACCCCCTTGAGCGACGCATTTTCCATGGATTCAAGGCCAGCTACACCTGTATCCTCATCGTTAACTCCACCCAAAATTGCACCAATAAGAGTGGGATCTGAGTATACGCGCTGACTCATAAGTTCCGTGCCAACAATGGCAGAAAGATGAAGTTTATCTATCTTTCGTGCGACTTTTGGTGTCACTCCTTTTGCAACCACGACATAGCGGTTCTTGCCTGCCAACTCGGCACCGAGTTCTTGAGGATTCTGCTTTAAGACTGGTGCTAAAATCTGCGCGACAGCGTATGCACCTTTGCCTGGGACATCCTTGCCATTAATCTCATGACATGTTTTACGACGCTCTTGAGTGAGCTGGTCATATGTTGCGTCCGTCATGCTACGTGTACGTTTCACTGTGCAGGACAAAGGAGAAAAACTCTTCGCACCCACCTGATCAACGTAAATCTTGTATGCTTCTATACTTTGTGCGAGAATCTCACCATTTGTATCGACAATACTCCCGCGCATTGCTTGGACTTTCGCAGTTACAGTGCGCGAATTACTCGCTTCTTGAGCTAGCGAAGCTGCCCCAAAAATCTGAAGCCATGCTAAGCGGCCTAAACCTGCAACAATGAGGACTGCCCACACTATGATGACCGCAATAGTGCGCCGTCGTATAGTGTGAGCTTGACTCTGAATAAAGCCCGTATTTTCTTGTGCTTGTGGCGTACGCGCCATTACTGTGCGCTTCCCAAATCGATAGTCATGCTCTCAGAGCTCTCTTGCATACCAAGCTGGTTAGCACGGTTAGGAAGATCAGCTTCTAAAGCATCAAGTTTTGCACGATCTTGCTGTACATCTTGAGTGAGCTGGGATACCGTGCGCTGCGTATGAGAAATACTATACGCGTTCTCAACCATTGCAGTGCGTAGCATTAAGCTACCAAAGACACTTGCAATAAGGATGGCAACGGATACAATCACATATGCGTATGGTGCACGCCTAGTATTTGCCCACGACCAGATATGAGAGAATACGCCGGAATTATACTGTTGCTCTTCACGTGACCTCACATTGAGCTGAGGATGACCATACTGACGTTGTGACGGTTGTGATAGCCTCGTGCTACTACGACCTTGCGGGCGCATAGCGTGTGACGTTGAATCCAAGCGATGCGCGGTTGCGCTACGAGTAGCTGTCGATCGTGTCATTCTTGCTTCAGCGGCTGCCATAATGTCCCTTACTATGTCGTGTCTTGTATGCGGTTCGTGCCTTATGCGTATTTCGATTTTGTATGTTGCGCACCTTTATATTTTTCTGAGGAAAATCAAAAGCAGACGGCGGAGCAGGTCTTATCACTTCGACAGCTCTCAGCCTCACAGATGCCGATCGTGAATTCCTTGCAATCTCCGCCTCGTCAGCTTTCATTGCGCCGTGAGTTAAATCTTTTAAGTACGGCATCGCTTCTTGAGGAATGACGGGAAGGCCAACGGGTACATCTGCATGAAGCCCCCGAGACATGAAATTTTTCACGCATTTATCTTCGAGTGAGTGGTACGACTCGACTACCAAGCGGCCACCCACACTCAACGCTCGTAACGCTTGTGGAAGTGTACTTGCCAACTTGTCAAGTTCACCATTAACCTCAATGCGTAGCGCTTGGAAGACACGCTTTGCTGGATTTCCAGCGGGGCGCTTCGCTTTAGGGATGACGCGATCGACGACAGCGGTAAGCTGATGTGAAGTTTCGATAAATTCTCCACGCTCTCGCATATGCACAATTTCTCGCGCAATAGGGCTAGAAAAACGTTCTTCTCCATACTCTTTGAAGATGCGCACGAGATCTTCGTATGCGTAAGCTCTTAAGATATCTGCTGCAGTCAGCTCTTGACTTACATCCATGCGCATGTCAAGTACAGAGTCATGCGAGTATGAAAAACCACGCTCTGTTTCATCAATCTGCAAGCTTGACAGTCCCAAATCCATAAACACCGCATCCACATGGTTGATACCGTTTCTATGGAGGACATGCGTGAAATCATCAAACGCCGCATGCGCTGGGATAAACCGTTCACCCAAACCAAGATCTGCTACACGTTGCGTGGCAAGCGCTAACGCTTGTGCATCTCGATCAATTCCAATGACACGTACGCTAGGTATAGCCTTCAAAAAGCCACTCGTATGCCCAGCAAGCCCTAACGTGCAATCCACTATAACCGGAAATTCACGCCCATCTTTCTTCGCGCTCGCTTCAACATTCTGGGTAACAAGTCGCACACACTCATCAAAAAGTACTGGTACGTGTATCTCATCCGCACGTTTCTTCATAGGTGTCTCGTTTACCATGCGACATCACCTACCGGAAGCACATCATCAGCCATATCTGAATAGTCATCTTCTTGAGCAGCCAAGTAGCTTTCCCAATCCTCACGATTCCAAATCTCTGCACGCGTTCCTACTCCGATGAGTACGATGTCGTCATCCAAATGCGCATAAGTGCGCAACATGCTCGGGACCATGACACGCCCTTGTTTGTCTGGTTCTGCATCTACAGCACCCGACAAAAACACACGAAGATAGTTTCGCGCTGCTTTATTGCTGAGCGACGTGTGCTGTATCTGCTGAGCAATGCGACGAAACTCATCGTTAGGGAGCACATACACGCACCGTTCCTGCCCACGCGCCATCACACACCCGCTGCCGAGAACATCGCGCATTTTTGCGGGAATTGCTACGCGACCTTTCGCATCAATTTTTGGGGTGTACGTTCCTAAGAGCAAATCAGGAAGTGGGAGATTTTTGGCGAATTGTGGTGAATCGGTATTCTCGCCGCTTACGCCAGTATTTTCAGCCATTTCTCCTCCTTTCCTAATTTTTCGCAGTGCAGCCTTCACATACTTCTCCCCACTTTACCCCATTTCTCTCCACTTTTCCCCACGAACACGCAAAAATATAGGAAAAATTAAAAGTACTGCCATGCGAGTAGATTAGTTAGGCAGTTTTCAGCGGATTGAGGTATCGCATTCATGCCCAGCGGAGCATTACATCTTCGTTTCACGTGTGCGTATTTCTCTTTTCCAAAACAAAACTGGTAGACGCCAAGAATCACGCAAAAGCGTAGCGATGAAAAGGGTATGTGAGTGTCCGATTATTCTGAACAGATTCGTGAAGAGCAGTCCATGGTGGATGAATCTTATGCTCGACTCGATGCAATTCGAGTACAGACAAAAGCACGATTAGATGAAGTGCGTGCACGTGGAGCCCATGAATCGCCTACACAACGCTCAGAGCGAGATTCATTTGCTGCCATGTACGAAGATCGTCTTATACAGTTGCGCTCAGTCGAAGACCGCCTTGTTTTCGGACGATTGGACCACGAAGATGGCACACAACACCACATCGGACGCATCGGTCTATCCACCCCTGAGCACGAAACCATCCTCATCGACTGGCGAGCACAGGCAGCTCAACCTTTCTATGAAGCAACCCCTCAACACCATGGCGACATTGCCATGCGCCGTCACATTACTTTGAAGTTCCGAGACGTTGTCAGCATCGAGGATGAAGTACTCAATATTGATTCATCACACGTCACATCGGCATCTCAAGCTGGTACCTTGACCGGCGAAGGTGCACTACTCGCCTCACTCTCTAGCCGACGTACCGGAAGGATGACGGATATCGTCGCCACCATTCAAGGCGAGCAGGACCGTATCATTCGTTCACCCCTCAACCGACCTCTCGTCGTCCAGGGCGGACCAGGAACAGGCAAGACAGCCGTGGCACTTCATCGCGCTGCATACTTGCTCTATACACATCGACAAACTCTCCAACGTTCCGGCGTACTCATCGTAGGACCATCTCCTGCGTTTTTGCACTATATTGATCAAGTCTTGCCTTCTTTAGGAGAGACAGGCGTCATTTCACGCACGATAGGAAATCTCCTCCCCGGTATTCACGCTACCGCCGTTGACGATCCTTACGCCGCGCGGATCAAAGGCGACCGCCGCATGGTCAAGGCAATTGCCAATGCCGCGGCCTCTCGCATCCGCGTTCCTTCAGCACTTCCTGTCTTGAAAATTAACGGAGTACGTGTCGCTGTCACACGCACTGACATTGAGCAAGCACAAAACGATGCACGTCGCACACACCAGCCGCACAATATCGCTCGTAAGACTTTTATCAAATCTATGATTTCTCTGTTAACCGTACGATACAAAGAAGGTCTCGATTATGAACCTGAATATTCCGAAGTACATAACGCACAAGAGACATTGCGCATGAGCGAAACCCTGCGTAAAACTTTGAATACAGCGTGGCTTCCTATGAATGCTCAGTGGCTGATCAACGATATGTTCTCCAAGCCTCATCGTCTCAAGCAGTTCGCTCCATGGCTAGATGACAATCAAATACGCGAAGTTATACGTCCTACTGGAAGCAAGTTCACTATATCGGACATCCCACTTATAGATGAGGCTCTCGAAGTTCTCGGACCAGATCCGCATGAGCAGGAGCTCATAGAGGCACGTAATTCAAGAACCACATCTGACGAGAAATACATCAATGACATGATGAGTTCCATGGGCTTAAGCGGTTCAGGAGTAAGCGCTCGGACCGTCTTAGCACACATGGAAGATACTGATGACCTGACATTGTCTGAACGTGCTGGAGCAGATCGTGAATGGACATACGGACATATAGTGGTAGATGAAGCTCAGGAACTCACCGCCATGGACTGGCGTATGCTTATCCGTCGTTGCCCTTCTCATTCCTTTACTATTGTCGGAGATGTCGCGCAGACTTCTGCTCTAGGTGGCACTCACTCGTGGAATACTATGCTTGACCGCGTATTTGGTACAGATGCTTGGGATATCAACGAGCTAACCGTCGATTATCGAAATCCACAAGAGGTTTCCGATACCGCAGGGAATTTTGCAGCCTCAGAAGGACTCTATATTTCCACAGTAAACGCAGTCCGCACTGTGCCCGATAGCGTTGAGCGAAAAACGTTCACAACCATACACTCAGCAATTGACTCGACTATCAACCATGCGATTGACTTAATTACTACGTATGTATCCTCCGACGGATCAGGAAGAGTAGCGATTATTTGCGACACCGAGATACGAGATGAGATTGACAAACGTCTACGTATATCTATGCGTAACTCCGACCGAATCTCCGATGCAGAATTCAATAGATTGACGTCACAACCAGCTTGGGATGCGCAGATTGGCGTTTACAACCCTACCGAAGTTAAAGGCCTAGAGTTTGATGCAGTCGTACTGTGTGAGCCAGGTCTTATCTCTTCCAATAGTCCATCACGCCTTTCTGCTGCTGCTGATTTATATGTAGCGATGACACGCCCTACACAAAAATTGGTCATTATCCAAACAGAAGAAGATAAGGAACGTATCTCTCTCTAATATTAGTGCTATGGTTAAGGCACTTTTATTAGAGAATATCCATCCTCTCGCTGCAGACTTCTTACGCAGCCAAGGAATTGATGTAGAAACTCGTTCTGGCGCACTTGATGAAGACGAGCTTATCACAGCACTTCAAGATGTCGAATTACTTGGCATTCGCTCAAAAACTAATGTCACACAGAGAGTACTTGACAATGCTCCGAATCTTAATGCAGTGGGCTGTTTCTCCATTGGAACAAATCAAGTTAATCTTACGCATGCTGCACATAAAGGTGTAGCCGTATTTAATGCTCCTTACTCGAATACCCGCTCCGTTGTCGAACTTGTCATATCCGATATCATCGCATTGATGCGTCGCGTCCCAGAGCATACTCTTTCTATCCGTGAACACACATGGGACAAGACAGCAAAAAAATCTCATGAAGTTCGCGGAAAGACGTTAGGAATCATCGGATATGGAAATATCGGCTCACAGGTTTCTGTACTCGCCGAGGCAATGGGCATGAGAGTACTTTTTTACGATCTCGAAGAAAAGTTAGCTCTCGGTAATGCTGTCCGCGCTAACTCACTTGAAGAGCTTCTTCGCTCCAGCGACGCAGTTACATTGCATGTCGACGGGCGTAAATCTAATGCAGGTATGTTTGGCGAAAAGTATTTCAGCCTTATGAAGCAGGACGCCATATTCCTTAACCTATCGCGCGGCTTTGTCATGGACGCACAAGCACTTTACAACCATCTCAAGTCCGAACATTTGAGCGGCGCAGCAGTTGATGTTTTTCCCACCGAGCCTAAGAAAGTGGGCGATGAGTTCGACACGCCACTTGCGACCATTCCCAATGTCATTCTCACTCCTCATGTAGGAGGTTCTACACTCGAAGCTCAGAAGTCCATTGGCAAGTTCGTCTCGCATAAGCTTTTTGACTACCTTACGCAAGGCAACACGTCACTATCTGTCAATATGCCAAACCTTAATGTGGCAACTCGAGAAGAAATTACACGGAATACCTTGGCAACACGTGATGTCACAGCTCAACAAGCTGAGGATACTGGCACTTTTACCCGCATCACGCATTTACACGATAATCTGCCAGGTATCTTGGCTAAATTGAACAACGTATTGTCTGACAATAATCTCAATATAGTCGCTCAATCTCTTGCCACAGATGGGCAGCTTGGATACGTCGTGACAGATGTAGCAGGCAAGCTCAGCGAAGCTGACATTCAGGCAGTGCAAGACATACCTGGTACGATTCGCATACATGTCATGAGTTAATACACAAAACTCTCGATACCTAAAAATTGAAACGAGAAATGTGAGCCTAGTACATTCCAGGCTCACACTAGTTTTGACCACTAATTTTGACGTGCAGCTTTTAACTTTGCAATAGCATTGGAATAGTCGTCTAGATTATTAAAATGCTGATACACCGAAGCAAAACGCATATAGGCCACCTCATCGAGCTGCCGTAGTGGCTCCAGAATGGCCAAGCCTACTTCTTCAGCTTTGACTTCAGAGACGCCTCTTGAGCGAAGGTCACGCTCAACATCTTCGCCAAGTTGTTTGAGAGATTCTTCATTGATAGGTAATCCTTGGCATGCTTTGCGTACGCCAGAAATTACTTTCTCTCGGTTAAATAACTCCGAATTCCCACTACGCTTAACCACCATAAGTACCATGCTCTCTTGTGTCGTAAAACGTTTAGAACACTTAATACATTCACGGCGACGCCTAATGGTATACCCATCTTCACTTACGCGCGTATCAATAACCTTAGTATCTGGGCTCTGGCAAAAAGGACAATGCATATCCTTAAGAATATCAGATACCGTGTTTATGCTTCAGGAACAAGTAAGCTCTGCCCCGCCTCTAGATTATCGGCATTCAAATGATTGATTTGCTTGATCATATCCATTGTGTCATAAATATCTCCGTCCCGTGGCGTAATACGTTGCGCATAACTCCACAAAGTATCACCCGGTTGTACTGTATAGCTCACTAAGTTATCGCTATCATAACTAACTTCAGCACTCGCATGTGGCATAACGAAGACAGCACCCACAGCAATGACTGTAACTACAGCAGCGAGAAGAGCAGCCCACTTTGACTTATACAATGGAGCACATTCTGCATTATGAGAGCCTTGCTCACTTTTCTCTACCATTAAGTCTACCATAGCGATTCCTTTCATCGAACATTTGTTCTATCGAACGTATGTTCTAATACTCGCACACTTGTTCGACAAAGTAAAAGAATATTTTCGAACATCTGTTTGCCTTTACGAGAAATTCACGATAGAGTAGAAAGTACGATGGAAGGAATATCATGAGCACCACACCGCTAAGCAGGAGCACACACAGTACTAACGGCGAAAACTCAGAACTTGCAAACCTTACGCCGCGTCAGGCGCAAATTTATAATGCAATTCGGCATCATATAGCTGACCATGGTTTCGCACCAACATTACGTGAAATTGGTACTCTTGTCGGTTTAAAGAGTCCTTCCTCCGTTAAACATCAAATCGAAGTTCTCGAGGATTTCGGACTCTTACGCGTCAACGCTGGTAAGGGTCGCGCCATTGAACTCATAGAGACTTCTGCAACAAATCCAGTCGAAACAGTAAAGTCACCTTCAGCAAGGTCAGACTCTGCAAAAAACACCACACACACTGCTCAGATATACCCGTTCCCCACCCAGAACTTACCAGTAGAAGAGATGAGCGAATCCATCGCGCAGTCTCGCGATATACCGCTCGTAGGACGCATTGCCGCAGGCATACCTATCACAGCAGAACAGCATATCGACGATGTCATGCGCCTGCCTGAACGCCTTACAGGGAGTGGAAACCTCTTCATGCTTGAGGTCCACGGAGATTCTATGATTGATGCTGCCATCTGCGACGGTGACTTCGTTGTCGTGCGAGAGCAGAACACTGCCCATAACGGTGATATTGTCGCCGCCCTACTCGACGACGAAGCTACAGTAAAAACTTTAAGAAAAGATAACGGGCACGTTTGGCTTATGCCTCATAATCCAGCCTATTCCCCTATTGATGGCACTCATGCAAAAATTATGGGAAAAGTCGTAACCGTACTACGAAAAATATAACCTTGTAATCTACGCGAGAAATAGTAATAAATAGTTGGTGGAGACCTCCTAAGAAAGTCTCCACCAATTATTTATTACGTAAGCTACCTAAGCGACAATTAAATTAGAAACCAAACTGTGCCGCAGTTGCTTTTAACGTCTCCGCAGAACGAGTCAGAGCTGCAAGCTCACCGTCACTCAATGGAGTGTTAAGGCGAGTATTCACACCGCTACGGTTTAATACGCTTGGGACAGACAAGCATACATCAGAAATACCATGGAAATTATCCAGCAAAGATGACACTGGAAGAATACGGTTAGAATCCTTCAAAATAGACTCAACGATATCAACAGCAGACATACCGATAGCGTAGTTCGTAGCACCCTTACCATCGATAATCTTGTATGCCGCATTCTTGACATCCTGATGAATCTTCTCACGGACCTCAGCAGTCAATGGTTCATGACCGTCAAGCGGAGTCCAGTCAAGCATAGGAACACCACCGATGGTAGCAGAAGACCACAAAGCCACTTCAGAATCACCATGCTCACCTGCAATATATGCATGAACATTCTTTACATTAACGCCAGTCTGCTCTGCGATAAGGAAACGAAGACGAGCAGAATCAAGGTTTGTACCAGAGCCGAACATCTGATTTGCTGGAAGACCCGAAAGCTTCAAAGCAACCTGTGTCACTACATCCACTGGATTAGTGATAAGTACATAAATTGCATTTGGCGCAACTTTGACGACATCAGGGATGATGTGCTTCATAATGTTGATGGTCGCGCCCGCAAGGTCAAGACGAGACTGACCTGGCTGCTGACGTGCACCTGCAGTGATAACAACGACATCAGCATCACGACAAATCTCGACATCATCAGAACCATCAATAGAAACTGTCGGATAGAAACTCGACCCATGCTGCATATCGAGAACTTCAGCCTCAACGCGCTTTAAATTAATATCCTCAAGCACAATCTCACGAGCGATACCGCGCTGTGCTGCCGCAAATGCGACGGTAGAACCTACAGCGCCTGCGCCGATGATAGCAAGCTTAGTTGGCTTAACTGGCGAAAATGCCATTCTGGAACCCTTCTTTCATGGATAATTCTTCGTCCATAAGAAATGAATTTTCGATACCTAAGAATACTCGACCCGCTCTACTTCCCACTCACTATATCAGCCCTATCAATGCAGTTACACTGAGAGCTATATCACAATCATCTAGAAAATCACATAGGCAAGGAAACATTCAAAATCGCAGACGCCAAAGCACTATCCACATGCGCTTTCACATACACTCCCTCATTGCGATACTCAATGGCATCTACCTGCCCAAATTCACGCACTTTCGAAACTAAATTTCCATTCACATAAGGTACTATCGCTTCCACTTCCACAGGAGGTTTCGGAAGCAAAGACTGCACATGGGCATTCAGCTTACCGATTCCTTCACCTGTCGCGGCAGACACAAAGAAAGCATCAGGTGCAAGGTTTTTCAATCTTTCCAAAGTCTGACTGTCGATGCAATCAATCTTGTTGAAAACGATAACAGTCGGAATACCTGCGATAGAGTCAATATCCTTAAGTACTGCATTCACCGCATCAATCTGCGAAAATGGATCTGGATGAGATGCATCGACGACATGTACTATGACGTGCGACTGTACTGCTTCTTCTAGGGTAGATTTAAAAGCCTCAATCAGCTGAGTAGGAAGTTTGCGTACAAATCCCACTGTATCCACGTATGTAAATGCACGTCCTTGAGACGTCTTCGCTCCTCGCACAGCCGTATCCAGAGTCGCAAACAACGCATTTTCTACAAGCTCACTCGAGCCGGTAAGCCGATTAATCAGTGACGACTTGCCCGCATTCGTATACCCCACTACAGCAACGGTGGCTAGGCCTTGACGGTGTCGACTTCCTCGTTTGACTTCGCGCGCAGGAGCCATCTGAGCAATCTGCTTACGAAGGAGCGCCATGCGTGTCCGTATCACTCGACGATCAAGCTCAATTTTTGTCTCGCCTGGACCTCGAGAGCCAATACCACCGTTTTGCCCGGCCGCCTGACCTCCAGCTTGACGGGACAATGAGCCACCCCAACCTCGCAGTCGTGGAAGCATGTATTCCATCTGCGCAAGCTCCACTTGCGCCTTTCCCTCACGACTCGTTGCATGTTGAGCAAAAATATCTAGAATTACCGCCGTTCGATCGACGACGTGTACTTTCGTAACGTCTTCAAGCGCACGTCGCTGACTTGGTGGGAGATCAGCATCCACAATGATAGTGTCAGATTCTGTCGCAGCGACGATACCTGCTACTTCACGTGCTTTTCCAGAGCCGATGTAGGTGGCAGCATCAGGCTTGAGACGGTGCTGGAGCACACCATCCATAACTTCCGCACCCGCTGTACGTGCAAGTGCAGCTAGCTCACGCAAAGATTCCTCAGCCTGATTGAGCGTGATTTCTCTACTTGACCACACTCCTACAAGCACAACGCGTTCAAGACGCACTTTTCGGTATTCAACTTCAGTGATATCGTGAAGCTCACCAAGACCAGTTACATGACGAAGTTTATTTCTTCCTTCTCGTTCTTCCCAGTCAAGCTGCCCCTCTAATCCTTGAACTTTCTGCGCGGCTACATTGCCTACATTCTTGTCAAGCAGGACTTCAGAGTGCTCGGTTAAGAACGAATCGTCATTAAGAATGCTCTTACGATTCTCATTAAAAATTTCAGTTTCTGCCATATATCTTTTTAGTGTACCTATATCGGTGTATCTATGTCGCGTGAACTTTGCTGAGTTTTATTCTGAATTACTCAAGAATTTTGCTCATATAATCTTCGTGAGTACCGTAGGGTAAACTTATTTTCGTTATAGATATAGCTTGCTCGTGTATTTCACGAATAATTTTCTCGTATGGGTGGCGCACATGGCAGATACAAAGACACAGCAATATTTTGATGCACATCCTGACACGCAAGATGTTCGTCGTAGCCTCGGTATCACTATACGCGGTCACGAGTATACCGTTGTTGTTTCCAATAGCGTTTTTTCTACCCACCGTTTAGATTTAGGCACGAAGGTACTTCTTGATCGTGTGCCTTCTCCGTCTTCACTGACATCTCATATTCTTGGACACTCTGTCCACATGCTCGATATGGGATGCGGGTGGGGGCCGCTCTCCTTAGGCCTTGCACGTGAGGCTCCCTCTGAGGCTACCATTTGGGCTTTAGACGTCAATGAGCGCGCAGTGGAGCTGACCACTCTCAATTCTGCCGCTGCTGGCTTTAAGAACGTTCGAGCAGGTACCGCAGAAAGTTTTACATCTACGTACGGTCGCGAATGGGCAGATACGCAGTTTGACCTCATCTGGTCAAATCCTCCCATCCGCGTAGGCAAGGATGCCCTACATACTTTACTCATGACATATCTACCTCGCCTTGCAGTCAACGGCGTTGCTTATATGGTCGTTCAAAAACACTTAGGCGCAGACTCATTGATGACATGGCTGGATAAGCATCTTAACGATGATTCTCATTCGTCTCGATTTAGTGTTTCTAAGTTCGCATCTGCAAAGGGATATCGCATTATTGAGGTGACACGCACTCGATGAATCCTACTCTCACTTTTCATTATCCAGATACTCTCCCTGTCAGCAATGCTCGAGACGAGATTGTCCGTGCCATTCTTTCTTCACAAGTCGTTATTGTTTCGGGGCAAACTGGTTCAGGTAAGACCACCCAAATTCCAAAAATGCTCCTCGAAATGGGGCGCGGGACGCATGGGAAGAAGATTATCGTCACGCAGCCTCGACGCATCGCTGCGCGCACCGTTGCTGAACGCATCGCTGAAGAGACTGACACAAAACTCGGTGAGGATATAGGATATCGTGTACGTTTCACGGACGAAAGTTCTTCGCACACACGTCTTGTCATAGCTACCGATGGTATCTTGCTTGCGCACATTCAACGAGATCCACTGCTCTCAGCATACGACACTATCATGATTGATGAAGCGCACGAGAGAAGTCTAAACATCGACTTTCTCATGGGGTACCTTACCTCTCTTTTGTCTCAACGACGCGATTTAAAGCTCATCATTACATCAGCAACGATTGATTCACAGAAGTTCCAAGAGCATTTTGCACGTGCGACGGGTAAAGAGGTCCCCGTTATCGAGGTCAGCGGACGGACTTTTCCTGTCCAAGTTATCTATGAACCAGTCGGATCTGCGCCAGTACTTGTACAAAATATTTCTGGAATCATCTCATCAGCTTCAAGCTCGAACTCATCTGCTAATGACGACGTGGATGACTCGACCGATTTTGACGAGGATATGGCAGTGTCTAGTGCAGTAGCACGCGCATGTGCTCAACTTGTAGTGCACTCCACCCACACCACCGGCGCTCGGGATATTTTAGTTTTTGCTGCCGGCGAGCGTGATATCCGAGAGTATGCACACGCAATTTCTCGCTACTTTGGCCCCCGTGCAAACAATCTTCGCCGAAGCGATGGGATTGAAATTGTTCCTCTCTACGCTCGATTAAGTGCGAAAGATCAGCATAAGGTGTTTGAGCAGCATACGCATCAACGCATCGTTATAGCGACAAATGTGGCAGAAACGTCCCTGACTGTTCCTGGAATTCGATATGTGGTAGACCCTGGTTTCGCACGTATTTCTCGCTATTCAAAGACAGCAAAAGTCCAGCGTCTTCCCGTTGAGCCAATTTCTCAGGCTAGTGCGAATCAGCGTTCAGGGCGTTGCGGACGCATTGCCGATGGTATCGCTATACGTTTATACTCATCTGATGATTTTGAGTCACGTCCTCAGTTTACCGACCCAGAGATTCTGCGTACTTCATTAGGTTCAGTTGTGCTCCAGATGCTTGCCATTGGAGTGGCACATAGCGCTCACGATATTACTAATTTTGGTTTCATTGACTCTCCAGATATGCGCGCAGTTAGTGATGGTTTTAATGAACTTCTGGAATTAGGCGCTATAAAACGTACCAAAGTCCGCTCGCGCGGGAAATCTATTCAGAAACACTCTGATGTAATTTTGACGAAAATTGGACGGCAGCTTTCTCGAATTCCGCTTGACGTACGCCTAGCGCGCATGGTGGTCGAAGCTAGCCGAACTACCCCAGATACTTTGGCGGCAATACTCGCAATTGTATCGTTCCTCAGCTTACAAGATCCGCGCGAACGTCCTGAAGAAGCTCGCGATGAGGCGGACCGCATCCACAATCGTTTTACAGATAAGACCTCCGATTTTCTCACTATACTTAATTTGTGGGTCTACTTCTTTGAGCGTGAATCTCGACTGTCACACTCACAGTTAAGAAAACTGTGCCAAGCAGAATTCATCAATTTTTTGCGCATGCGTCAGTGGCAAGATCTCTACCAGCAGCTCGTCCACTTGTGCAGCGAGCAAAAATGGGGTGTCGGTGCTGTAAGTCCTCTCAAGAGACCAGGAAAAGATATAGCTTCTCTGCCGCAAGGAAACCAACCAGCGAGTTCATTAGCGTGTACATGGGACGGAGAAACTATTCATCACACTATGCTGTCGGGGCTACTGTCTTCTCTGGGCATGCAAGTAATTCACGAGCCTAAAGCGTCGCAATTTGCTGGTCTCAAAGGGACAGCGCGCATTCGCGCAATGAAACGCGCTCAAAAACTCGCAAAGAATGAGTACCAAGGCGCGCGAGGCACTCATTTCGCGCTCTTCCCTGCTTCCGCCGTGTCATCTACGACGCCTGCATGGGTAATGACAAGTGAGCTCATAGAGACTTCACGCCTGTGGGCTCGTATGAGCGCTGCTATCGATCCGAAATGGGCATACGATTTTGCGAAAGACCTAACTCGCACATCGTATGGTGCACCTCATTGGTCAGGAAAAGCTGGCGCAGCTGTAGCGAGCGCAACTATTCATCTTTATGGCTTACCAATCATTTCGGATAAGCAAGTACAATGGGGACGTATCAATCCAAGTGAGGCACGTGATTTACTCATTAGACAAGGACTTATTGAAGGAGATATTACACGTCGATTTACTTTTGACGATTTTCTTACAAAGAATCGCGATATCCTCGAAAATGCTGTAGAAGAGATTCATCGTACTCGGCAAATTGCGGATACTGTCAACGACCAAGACCTTTATGACTTTTATGATCGAGTACTCCCCCGCGATGTGACGAATGTAACCGAGCTCGCGCAATGGTGGAAAAACGAGCACAGCCAGCATCCGCACCTACTCGATTTTGATCCTTCTCAAGTAGAACGTCTTGCTGACAGCGATTCGGCAAGCTTAAGCAATTTTCCTGACCGTTGGCATGTCCGTGGGACGGATGGCTCAAAGTTCTCTTTCAAGCTTAGCTATGTGTATGATCCTCATTCTGACATTGATGGTGTGACGGTCCATATTCCGCTCTCTGCACTTTTGCGTGTCAATGCGTCTGATTTTACATGGAACGTTCCTGGTCTCCTCGATGACTTAATTCTTCATACGATTAAGTCGCTTCCGAAAGCTCTGCGTGTCCAATTCGTCCCTGCTCCAAATACTGCTGCAAAGATTCGTGCTTGGATAGATGAGCATTATCCGGCACTTCCGGGAACTCATGAAGCACTCGATGCACAAATTGCCGATTTCACACATGTCTTTACCCAAGCAGCCATTTCAGTCACTCATGCGCAATTACATCCTGAAGATTTCTCAGACGAGCAATTAAAGCGTCTCCCATCTTTCACGAGACTCAATTTCACTATTGAAACTGACACGTTACGCGATGCTCGTGGCCATGTAAAGCGTAAATCTCATGTCTTAGGCACGTCTAAATCGCTGGAAGAATTACAGCAACGATTTGCTGATAAGGCACAAGCAAGTGCGAAGAATACTATCTCGCGCCAAGCAAAAGCTGCAAAAGCTCAAGGAAAGGATGTCAAGCGAGCAAATCTTCTCTCCAATTCTGGAGCAACGATGAGAACACGCGCACAAATACTGTGGGATAGCGCTCTAGAAACAGTAAAACTGCCAACAGAACGCATCCGCTCCAGGTGGCTTGGAAATGAGGCTCTCATTCTTGCAACTGCACCATATAAGAATGCCGAGGACATGATTACCGATATGCAGTACGCCGCCGTCAAGCGTCTGCTTCCTCACATCGATTCGATATCCACTGAGGTTGAACTTTCCGACAGCATTGCTGGTATCGTCAATCGCTTTGAAGATACAGTATATGACGTAGCGCATGACGTCATAGGGATTATGCAAGCTTATGGCAACGTCGAAGCTCTTGTATCCGGTAAAGCCGATTTGCCGCTCCTCTCCGTCCTTCAATCAGTACGCACGCACGCCAATTCTCTCGTCTACGAGGGATTTATTGCCGATACACCATCAGAGTATTTGCCACGTATCAAACGTTATTTGCAGGCAGACGTCATGCGTATCGAAAAAGCAAAAACAAATCGTGATCGCGATGTGCAGTGGGCATGGGAAGCCGACGAAGCTCAATCTATAGTCGCAACAACGCAATCGCATGCCGACAAGGCACCAGCGGGACCACTTCACGACGAGGCTCTCAAGAGTGCATCTCGTACACGTTGGATGTATGAAGAATTTCTTGTGTCCCTCTGGGCACAAGAATATGGCACCGCTTACCCTATTAGCATTAAGCGTTTACGCAAATCAATTGCATAAACGCTTAAATATCCCCAAAAAGGGTGAGCTGCACCACCTACACAAGTGTATGCATATACTTCGCTACAAACGAGGTAAGTACTCCTGAAGCTCATATGGCGTAACCTGCATGCGGTACTCTTCCCATTCTTTGCGTTTATTCCGTAAGAAGTACTCAAACACGTGCTCGCCGAGAACGGATGCAACGAAATCCGACTTTTCCATCACCTTGAGCGCAGTGTCTAACGAATCTGGGAGAGGCTGAATACCCATCGCCTGCCTCTCAAGATCTGTCAGCTCCCATACGTCATCGCTTGTCGGCTCGCCAAGTTCCATACCTTGCTTAATTCCATCCAGACCTGCAGCAAGAAGTACAGAATACGCCAAATATGGGTTTGCTACAGGGTCAAGACCGCGGAATTCCATCCGAGCAGAGTTGCCCTTACCTGGCTTGTACTGTGGAATGCGCAGTAACGCCGAGCGATTATTGTGCCCCCAACAAATATAACTTGGAGCTTCTGCTCCACCCCACAGGCGCTTATAGGAATTTACGTACTGATTTGTCACAGCGGTAATCTCTGCAGCATGATTCATAATGCCCGCCGCAAATTGACGCGCAGTTTGGCTCATGTTGAACTCTTGACCTGCTTCGTAGAACGCGTTCGCATCACCTTCGAAAAGGCTCAAGTGAGTATGCATACCAGAACCTGGCTGATGAGCAAGAGGCTTTGGCATAAAGCTTGCGTGAATACCACGTTCGAGAGAGACTTCCTTAATAACGGTGCGGAAAGTCATAATGTTATCAGCTATGGCAAGCGCATCTGCATAGCGCAGGTCAATCTCGTTTTGTCCAGGACCCGCCTCGTGATGAGAATACTCCACTGAAATACCCATCTGCTCAAGCATATTGACAGCAGCACGACGAAAGTCCATTCCCGAGCTGCGTGGCACATGATCGAAATATCCACCCGCATCAATAGGGACAGGAGGCTTAGAATAGTCATCTTGAGGTTCAAACAAGTAGAATTCAATTTCAGGATGAACATAGAATGTAAAGCCCATATCTTTCGCTTGCTCAAGTGTGCGCTTGAGAACGAAGCGTGGGTCCCCCAGCGATGGCTGTCCTTCAGGAGTCAAGACATCGCAGAACATACGTGCTGTCCCCTGCGGACCTCCTCGCCAAGGAAGTACTTGGAATGTCGTGGGGTCTGGGCGGACGATCATATCATCTTCAGACACGCGAGTCAGACCTTCAATGGCAGAACCATCAAAGCCAAGACCTTCTTCAAAAGCATCTTCCAATTCTGCCGGTGCGATAGCCACAGACTTCAATTGTCCGAGAACATCGGTAAACCACAAACGAATGAAACGAATGTCGCGCTCTTCGATGGTGCGCAACGCAAATTCTTGCTGTTTATTCATATGTCAATTCTCTCAAACAATTGTTACGTCTTGTGTTAACACGAGCGCCTCGTCAAGAGTAAATGCTTTTGCATAGAGCGATTTGCCTAAAATAGCGGCATCTACTCCGCCTCCAATAGCTGCGATATCACGCAAATCGTCGAGTTTTGAGATACCGCCAGAGGCTGTAACTTGGGCATCAGTATACTCGCTGACTTCACGGAGTAAATCAATATTTGGCCCAGCCATCATACCATCGCGCATTACATCGGTGACAACGTACCGTGCGCACCCCGCTTCGTTAAGCTGTTCAATAACGTCGAAGAGATTTCCACCTTCACTTGTCCACCCTCGACCAGCGAGTGTCGTGCCTCTCACGTCAAGCCCTACTGCGACCTTCTCGCCGAATTTGCGTATCACGGAAGCTGTCCACTGCGGATTTTCCAATGCCGCCGTACCTATGTTGACACGTGCTGCGCCGGCATCGAGTGCTGCTTCAAGGGAAGCATCATCGCGTATACCACCAGAAAGCTCAATGTGCACGCGATTACCAAGTTTCTCAACGATTTCACGAACTTGATGTTTATTGTCTCCTGTGCCAAAAGCTGCATCAAGATCCACTAGATGAATCCACGGTGCTCCTTGCTCTACCCAATTGAGCGCGGCGTCGAAAGGAGTACCGTAGTCCATTTCCGATCCAGATTCCCCTTGGCGCAGACGGACTGCTTTCCCGTCTCGTACGTCAACTGCTGGAAGAAGTGTCAAACTCGTCGTCACGATATGTCTCCTAGAAAGTTTCTATCCAATTTGTTAACAGCTTCGCTCCAGCGTGACCTGATTTCTCGGGATGAAATTGTGTCACTGTAAGAGGACCCTTCTCAACTGCCGCAATGAAAGTATCAGACCCATAGGTTGCCGTGGTAACTTTTTCTTCATACTCCTGAGTAAATACGTCGTCGTGATACGCCTTGTCGGTGTTGGTGTGCGCAGCATAAGAATGTACAAAATAAAAACGCTCATTCTCAATTCCGCGCATAAGGTGTGAATCATCTGGAGAGCAAACTGTATTCCACCCCATGTGCGGCACAACGGGTGCTGCAAGTTTTTCAATGCATCCACCGATGAGCCCCAACCCGGCACATTGGGCTCCGCGCTCATTGCCCTCATTAAACATAACTTGCTCACCGACACAAACACCAAGTACTGGCAAGTTGCGGGAGATTCGAGTATAAACGACATCGTCGCCAAAGGCTTCAAGAAGTCCTGCCATACACGCAGCATATGCGCCAACGCCGGGAACGACTAATCCATCAGCATGAATCGACGTATCTATGTCATTCGTTAACTCGACATGTGCGCCAACATTCAGTAAAGCACGCACCATTGAGCGAACATTTCCAAAGCCATAATCAAATACGACGATATGAGGAGTCATACACATCTTCTTTCTCGTACAGGCTCACCACCAACGGCCTCTCAAACAGATGTTTAGTATCTATCTTTGTCTCTATCAGCGTTCAGCGTCATCTCCGTCATACGATGTTCCAGCGCGCGGCGTCATTAAGGTACGTATATATGTCAAGGCTTCATCATGGCTTGCAAAGCTTGATGACTCGACATGCGGATAGCCAAGTACATCCATGTCATCTACCGTCTGTGCGCCAATCATCAGGTCTTCGATACTGCTGTCAAGGGAAGCGAAAAGCATAGGTGGCGCAAAGTCTTGAGCCTGTTTGCCGTCATACCAATGAGTAGCGCTAATCTTATCGGCACGATTGACGCATGCGATAACAGACAAGCCTGCCATGACGTCGGACAAATCACGTGCTGCTTCTTCGGGAGCTTGCCCATCTGTTTTATGCATAATGGCACCAGCTCCCGTTGGGAAACCTACTGATAAGGCATCAATATCACATATGCAACACAGTGCAGCGAGGAATTTTGCATCGACTATTTGCGTGATAAGAATGGCAATTTTTGCTTTGCTTCCCAGAAGCCCCGCAAGTTCCTCATCAAAGTGAGGGTCAAGTGAGTAATGGTCTGTGAGATTGTCATCAAGTTCTTTGCCGAAATCGGCATCAAACTGCTTCTCTAGATCTGCAAACACAGCATTGACTTGATCATCATTTAATTCGTTCTCATCAGTCATAACTCTACCTTAAACGCAAATTCCTCATACACACATATTAAGCGTACAGTAGCGAAGTTTGAGGATTATAAAGCGCCCTTCGTGCTTGGGATACCGTCAACACGCGGGTCGAGAGCAACTGCCTGACGGAGAGCCCGCGCCAGAGCCTTAAACTCTGCCTCCGCTATATGGTGCGGGTCACGGCCAGCTAATACACGCATATGTAAGCACATGTCAGCATGGAAAGCAATGGATTCCATCACGTGCCTGACCAAAGAACCAGTAAAATGCCCACCAATCATGGCATACTCAAAGCCTTCAGGCTCACCTGTGCACACTGCATAAGGGCGACCAGAAATATCAACTACTGCCTGTGCTAAAGCTTCATCGAGCGGCACAAGTGCATCAGCGAAGCGTACAATCCCTCTCTTGTCTCCCAACGCCTGCTTTAGAGCCTCGCCAAATACAATTGCCACATCTTCAACCGTATGATGAGCATCAATGTCCGTATCTCCATGTGCTTTAACTGTCATATCAATTAACGAATGTTTAGACAAAGCTGTAAGCATGTGATTGTAAAACGGCACTGTAGTATCGATATCAGCTTTACCGCTACCATCAAGGTTAAGTGTAAGTTCAATCGACGATTCACTCGTTTCACGTTTAATCGTGGCTGTACGTGCCATTATTCCCCACTTTCATCAAGCTCATGGAGGACATGAGTAAGTTCTCGTTTGAAAGTATTCATCTCATCATCAGTACCCATACATACACGCACATAGCCATCGGGACCTACTTCGCGGATGAGAACTCCTCGCTGCAAGAGCTTTTCGAAGACAAGATGACGATTATCAAAACGCCCAAACAAAATGAAATTAGAATCACTTGGAGCGACAGCGAGTTCATGCCCGTGATACTTCTGCTGTGCCAACCACGCCGCGGTATCTTCACGCGTACGACGCAAATGCTCTACCTGACTGAGCTGCTCGTCAGTATGCTCAAGTGCTGCTAAAGCGGCTACTTGAGTGAGAGCGCTCAAGTGATACGGCATACGAACGATACGCAGCGCATCAATGATTCCCTGAGAGGCTGCAATGTACCCAACGCGAGCTCCAGCGTATGCAAATGCTTTGGATAAGGTGCGCGAAACAGCCACATTGTCATAACGCGCGAGCAATGTATGAGCCGACGTCACACCAGGTCGTCTAAACTCAGCATATGCTTCATCGACTACCACAATCGGGTGCGCACTTTCATCTGCATCAGCTACACTAACATGCTGACACGCAGCGACGATACGCTCGATATCGCTGACATCAATAGGGGTACCTGTCGGATTGTTCGGGCTGGTAATAATTACCATAGATGGCTGTATACGTTTAATCTCAGCAATACCTGCATCGACGTCTACGGTAAAGTCATCTTTACGCGAGGTCATATGCCACGTCGTAAACGTATCTCGCGCATACTCCGGATACATGGAGTATGTCGGTGCAAAGCTCAATGCAGTACGCCCGGGACCGCCAAACGCTTGGAAAAGCTGGAGCATAATCTCATTGGAACCGTTAGCCGCCCACACTTGAGAAGGCGGTACGTCTACACCCGTCTCTTTCTTCAGATACTCAGCGAGAGCTGCACGCAACTGCTCATGCTCACGGTCAGGATAACGATTCAGCGTAGAAGCAATTTGGCGCACACGCTTCACGATGGAATCGATAACAGCAGCGCTCGGCTCATATGGATTCTCATTGACATTAAGGCATACTGGTACGTCAAGCTGAGGAGCCCCATATGGCTCCTCATCGAGCAAATCATTACGTAGAGGAACAGTCGCAGGAATAGCCATTTATAACCCTGCCTGGTCTTCCTGCTGTGCCAATGTTTCTTTGTCGTATGGATCGCTGACAAAGCGAGTTAAGACACACTCACCATGCGCCGGCAAATCTTCAGAGACAGCAAAATCATTGACTTTACGAGCGAGATCCTTCAATCCAACTTCGTCATATTCGATAACTTCTACAGCTTTCATAAAGGTATGGACGCCAAGACCAGACTGGAAACGTGCAGTGCCACCAGTAGGAAGAACATGGTTAGATCCTGACATGTAGTCTCCCAGCGGAACTGGGGAGTATGGACCACGGAAAATTGCACCAGCATTGCGTATACGCTTAACGACGTCATCAGCATGCACGGTATGTATCTCTAAATGCTCTGCTGCATAAGCATTTGCAACGTCGATAGACATATCGAGATTATCGGTGAGAACTATCGCAGACTGCGTACCATGCAATGCTGCAGTCATACGGTCTCGATTCTTCGTCCGCGGCACACGCTTTTCAAGCTCTTCAACCACACGAGCTGCCTGATTAGCATCATCTGTAATGAGCACTGCGCCAGCTAATTCATCATGCTCTGCCTGTCCCATGAGATCTGCAGCGAGGAAATCAGGACGTGCTGTAGAGTCTGCAATGATGCCAATTTCCGATGGACCAGCCTCAGCGTCGATGCCACAAATACCTGAAATCATGTGTTTCGCTGTAGCGACAAAGATATTTCCTGGACCGGTAATCATGTCTACAGGCTCGCACAAGACCTCGCCATCTTGCGGCTCACTTCCAGCAGCTCCATAAGCAAACATAGCTACCGCCTGCGCACCGCCGACAGCATATACTTCCTCTACACCTAAGATAGCGCATGTAGCAAGAATTGTAGCGTTAGGAAAACCGTCAGGATTATCTGCGCTTGGCGGAGTCGCAATAGCCAAAGACTCTACGCCAGCCGCTTGCGCCGGTACCGCATTCATAATAACGGATGTAGGATATACAGCCTTACCACCTGGAACATAGAGACCGACACGCTCTACAGGAATCCAGCGCTGGGATACGCGTGCGCCTTCACCCAAATCTGTAGAGAAGTCAGATGGCACCTGCGACTTGCATACAGCTCGGATGCGCTTCACCGACTCTTCTATAGCAGCACGTACCTGTGGCTTAAGCTCTTCAAGTGCCTTATTCATCGCCTCTACAGGAACACGTAAATACGTAGGACGGACGTGGTCAAACTTTTCTGCATAATCTCGCAACGCCGCAGCCCCTCGCGACTTCACTTCTTCAAGAATCGGCGCCACAAGCTCCTCAGCTTGACTTACACCCATCTGTGCACGAGGAACGGTTTCTAGCAGTTGCGCGCGAGACAACTTCGTGCCACGCAAATCTATTGTTCTAATAATTGGTTCTGTCATAGTTCGAGTTTAGTCACCTCATTCTGTAAGCAAGCCTTAATATTATTAAAAATCTCATAAACTGGGATAAGTCGTCGAAATTTAAGTCCTACAGTATTACGCGATGCATCGTGGACCAAACATCATCTTCACTTCCCCAAACAAACCTGCATCTTTTGCAACTCTAAAATCGTCCCCCATAGTGACAACCGACACAGATCCGTCACCGTGGACTATTGTCAATTTAACTTCACTATAGCCAGGATGAGCCTTAATAAGCCGAGCAAGGTTATCCATACGGTCTTGACGAAGGACAGACTCTGGCAGAGTAATCATCACGGTAGAAGTATCTACGTCATCAATCTTAGGAACTTCCATATCTTGAGCACGTACAGATACTACTTCATCACGCGCCTCCGCAAAACCTGTCACGCGGACAACAGTATCAATGTTGAGTTCAGAAGCATGCGCTTCATATGCTTTTCCAAAGAAAAGACACTGCACGGAGGCTTCCATATCCTCGACCGTGATAATCGCCCATGGATTGCCTTTTTTGGAAATCTTCCGTTCGACATTTGTGATAAGTCCTGCAATAGTAACGCGCGTGCGTGCCTCCATAGTTGACGCAGCGTTGAGCAACTGAGCTATAGACATATCACGCATCCCCGCCAAAACACTCGCCATGCCAGAGAGCGGGTGGTCTGAAACGTATAAGCCCAACATTTCACGCTCAAAATTGAGCTTCGTGGATTTATCCCACTCCTCAATATGAGGAATTTGAACGGTAACTCCACTAGGAGCATCATCTCCGTCAAGACCTGCAAAGAGGTCGAATTGTCCCTCAGCCTCCTTACGGCGCACCGGTACTACTTGATCAATTGCCTCTTCATGGATCGTGACAAGGGCACGACGGTTACCATCAGTATTGTCAAATGCTCCGCCCTTGATAAGCGACTCTACCATACGTTTGTTGAGCGCATTGAGAGGCACTCGATTGATAAAGTCAAGGAAGTTGACGAACTTGCCTTTCTCCCCTTCTCGTTCACTAATTATCTCCTGCACACGATCTGCGCCAACGTTGCGGATAGCAGCAAGACCAAAACGTACGACATCGCCAACTGCAGAGAATTGAAGCTGGGATTCATTGATATCTGGAGGAAGTACTTGGATACCCATGCGGCGTGCTTCACCGAGATAAAGCGCAGTTTTATTCTTGTCGTTCTTTGCGTTCTCCAGTAATGCAGCCATAAATTCCACTGGATAGTGGGTTTTGAGATAGGCAGTCCAGTATGAGACAAGACCATATGCTGCTGAGTGTGCTTTATTAAACGCGTACCCTGCAAACGGAACAAAGATATCCCATACTGCCTGCGCTGCCTCACGCGAATACCCATGCTCTTCCATCCCCTTAAAGAATGGAACCTGCTCTTTCGCAAGCACTTCAGGCTTTTTCTTGCCCATAGCTCGGCGTAATACATCTGCCCTACCAAGCGAGTAGCCTGCAAGAATTCGTGCAGCAGACTGTACCTGCTCTTGGTACACGATAAGACCATAGGTTTCATCCAGAACTGGTGCAAGAGCCTCAGCTACCTCGGGATGAATCGGAGCAACTTTCTGCAAATGGTTCTTGCGCTTTGCATAATTATTGTGAGAATCGACATCCATCGGACCAGGACGATACAGAGCAATAAGTGCAGAAATATCATTAAAGTTATCCGGTTTGAGCGATTTTAGTAGGCTACGCATACCATCAGAATCGAGCTGGAACACACCTAAAGTATCCCCGCGAGCAAGTAACTGATACGTTTCTTTATCGTCGATAGGCACAGACTTAATATCGAAAGTTTCCTTGCCATTGCGTTCGATGTTGCTCAATGTATCACGTATTACAGTCAAGTTCGATAGACCCAAAAAGTCCATCTTCACAAGACCAAGAGTTTCACATGTATGGTATTCAAATGTCGTTGTAACCGTACCATCAGTACGCTGTAGCAGCGGTGAAGTGTCCGTAATTGGGTTTGACGCCATGATGGTCGCACATGCGTGCACACCCGTTTGGCGTATCAATCCTTCGATACCCATCGCCTTTTTCGTAATTTTTTGTACATCAGGATTGGACTCGTACAGGTTGCGGAACTCCTGCGCTTCCTCATATCGCTTGGATTGTGGGTTGAAGATATCGGCGACACTAATATCTTTACCACCCACTGCTGGCGGAAGCGCTTTCGTCATCTGCTCACCCATGGAGAAGTCATAATCCATGATTCGTGCAGAGTCCTTGAGAGCCTGCTTCGTCTTAATAGTTCCATAGGTAACGCATTGAGCAACCTTATCGTGCCCGTATTTGTCCGCAACGTATTCGAGTACGCGCATACGCCCCACAGGGTCAAAGTCCACATCAATATCAGGCAGAGACACACGTTCTGGGTTCAAAAAGCGCTCAAAGATGAGACCATGCTTCAATGGATCAAGCTCAGTGATTCCCAAAGCATACGCCACCATCGACCCTGCAGCCGATCCACGACCAGGCCCTACCATGACACCATTATCTTTAGCCCATTGAATATAGTCTGCCACCACTAAGAAGTAGCCGCAGAACTGCATTTGGCAGATAACGCCACACTCATAATCAGCTTGACGAGCAACGTCCTCAGGAATATTACCGTGATAGCGTTTAACTAAGCCTTCTTGAACGTTGTTCAAGAACAGAGAGGTCGCATCCCATCCTTCAGGACAGTTAAATTCAGGCATGAAAGCACCATCTTGATGATCGTCAAAAATGACGTTGCAACGTTCTGCAATTTCAACGGTATTGCGGCATGCCTGTGGAAACTCCTTAAAAAGGTCATACATTTCCTGAGCGGACTTGATGTAGTAGCCTGTTCCATCAAAGTGGAAACGATTAGGATTCGTTAATCGGTCTCCAGAATTGATGCAAAGCAAAGCGTCCTGCGCTTCTGCGTCCTGCGCTGTAGCATAATGTGAATCATTCGTCACGACAAGTGGCGCATTAATTTTTTTTGCGATGTCTAGAAGATCTTTGCGTACCTTTGTCTCGATGGGCAAGCCATGGTCCATTAGTTCTACATAAAAATTATCTTTGCCAAAAATATCTTGAAGCTCACTTGCTTCACGCAATGCCTCGTCAAACTGCCCAAGTCGCAAATGGGTTTGAACAGCACCTGAAGGGCATCCGGTAGTTGCGATGACGCCCTTTGCATGGCGGCTTAAAATCTCTCGATCCATACGCGGGTACTTAGAGACGAGACCTTCCAAATTCGCCTCCGACGAAGCTTTGAGAAGGTTTGTCAGACCTGTATCAGTCTCAGCAAGTAAGGTCATATGGGTGTAGTAGCCACCACCAGAAACGTCGTCACTTCGCTGAGCTTCTGTCCCCCATCGTACGCGGGACTTATCAAAGCGTGATGTACCAGGCGTGATATATGCCTCGATACCGACAAGTGGCTTCACACCTTGACTGACAGCTGTGGACCACAACTCATAGGCACCATGCATATTTCCGTGATCGGTAATTCCTACTGCAGTCTGTCCTTGAGCTTTTACCTCTTTGATAAGCTTATCTACCGGTACAGCGCCGTCGAGCATTGAATAATGAGTATGCACATGCAAATGAACAAAGTCAGAAGGATTCACCACAGAAGACATGCATACTAATTTAGTCGGGGCTACGGAAGATTATCATGCCCTTTTCGCTCAGAAGAACGCTCTCGTAAGGTTTCCAAAGCTTGACGCAAATCATTCGGAGTGTTGGACTCAACAGTCGTCCATACTTTGGTCCGTGGATGCCTAAATTCAAGTTTCATCGCGTGCAACCACTGTCGCTCAAGTCCTGTAATCTCGCTGAGTTTTGGGTTGGCTCCATACATAGGGTCGCCCACAAGAGGATGGCCGATGGAGGAAAAATGGACACGAATCTGATGCGTACGCCCCGTCTCCAAGTTGACCTTCACATACGTCGCTTCACCAAAACGTTCTAAAACGTCCCAGTGGGTAATTGCTTCTTTGCCTGCCGGAGTCACAGTAAATCGAAAATCGGAAACTTTATCTCGGCCGATTGGTGCCTCAATAGTTGCTTTATCCTCCTTGAGGTTACCTTGTACGACAGCATGATACGTCTTAACGACTTCATGCTCAGAAAATTGACGACGCATTTCCTTGTATGCTAATTCAGACTTACAGACGAGCATCAGACCGCTTGTACCTACATCAAGACGGCTCACTATTCCCTGTCTACCAGCCGCTCCATAGTGCGTAATCTTCACCCCGCGCGCCAAAAGTGAACCAAGCACCGTTGGTCCTGTCCAGCCGACTGAAGCATGCGCAGCCACACCTACTGGCTTATCGACTACGACGATATCATCATCTTCATAGATGAGCGGCATGTCATTATCTATGGGCTCAACATGCTCATGCTCTTTTTCAAGATTAAAATCAATGAAGTCGCTGAGCGCGAGTTTTGCTGCTTTATCGCTCGTACGTCCTACAAGCGTGACTTGACCGGAATCGATGAGAGCGCTAGCGGCAGACCGGGATATTCCCATCATCTTAGAAATGACAACGTCAAAGCGTTTTCCTACAAGTGCATCTGGAGCAGGGACCATACCATCCATTTACTTGTTTCTCCCGTTTTCCTCGATTCTTTGTCCTGGTTCAGTTTTCTCATGCTGAGACTTTTCTGCATCTTCGCTATAGAGAAGTCTATCTATACGAGTGATACCGAACCTCTCTGCGCGTAATACACCGACGACAATGGCAATCGCTGCAATGGTCAATACAATATCGGCGACGTTTCCCACAAAAGGACCGTAATTAATAAAATCGACTACTGCCCCATCAATAAAACCATGTGCGTACACTATCCGATCGATGACATTACCTAACGCTCCGGCTGAAGTCATTCCTGCAGTAATTGCCCACCATAAAGATTGCGTCTTCAGACCAATCCACATCACGCATACAGACGCGAGTATGGCAAAAAGCGAAATAACCCACGTACGCGTTGCTCCGATGCTCATCGTGGCACCAGAGTTATGCAGAAGCGTTAGTCGGATAAAATGACCAATCACAGAGATATCTGATTGTGGAGTCAAGAACCTTTTCGCCAACGCTTTGGTCGCTTGATCAGCTGTAACAAGAACGAGCAAGACAGAAACAAAGACGGTCACGCGCCAGCGAGACCGTCTCAACGAGTGTGAGGACACTTTACTTATTTTCCTCTGACTCAGTGCGATTCTCGTAATTATTAGATTCAGAAATCTGTGCAGATAGCTCACCGAGGAACTGAGTCAAGCGAGAACGATAATCAGACTCGAACTGCTTGAGACTTTCAATGTTCCCCTCGATGACCTTGGAATCAGCATAGAGCTTATCCTTAACCTGGCGAGAGTAGTTATCTGCATCTGTGCGAGTCTTCGCAGAATAGTCATCAGCAGTCTTGCGTACTTGAGTCTCATACACATCAGCTTCAGAGCGAACCTTCTGCGAGTACTCATCAGCTTCATTACGTGTCACAGAAGAGTAGTTATCTGCATCGTTGCGGGTCTTTGTGGAGTATGCATCAGCGTTTGCGCGTGTAGTCTTGTCATACTCGTTTGCTTCGCGCTGAAGCTTATCGCGCATTGCTTCACCTTCTGCGATGAGCTCTGCATTCTGTGCCTTACCTTTATCAACGTACTGATCATGAAGTTGCATAGCCAAAGCAAGCATTGCAGTAGCACGCTCAGGCTCGGTAGAAGCTTCCTGTCCTGCTGTAGAAATCTTTTGAAGGCTTCCAGTCTCAGAGCTTGGTTCTAATGAAGAAACCTGCTGACGCAAGCTTTCTTCACGCTCACGAGAAGCGTTCAGCTCAGACGTTAACTTCTCAACTTGTGCCTGAAGAGCTGTAAGCTGCTGATCCTTCTCAGATACGCTTCCAGCGGCAGATTGTGCTTCGGACCGAGTCTTCTCAAGTGCCGTACGTGCCTCGTTAAGCTTTGCATTCGCATCCTGAAGTTCAGCGCGGAGAGCCTCACCGTTTTTAATATATTCATCACGTTCGCGCTTTACCGCAGCAAGCTGATCGTTCAAAGCCTTCGCTGCATCTCCGCCTTCAGCAGCTTGTGCAGTAAGCTGGTCAATTTGCTCATTAAGCTGATCGACTTGAGTTTTTAGCTGGGTATTTTGAGCACTGAGTGTCTCAACCTTCTCATTTGCTGCATTAGCTGCTGCCAACTGTTCAGAGGCAACATTCTGACCTTCTTCAGATGCTTGCGCCGCCTTCGCTTCAGCCGCCTTGACGTCTTCACGCAGCTTATTATTTTCTTCAGTAAGTTCAGCAATCTTATTGTTCAATGGAGCTACATCAGTGCCCAAAGAAGCTGTAGCACTGGTAACTGCCTGAGATCCTAAAGATTCAACAGTTACGACAACCTCATCCAAGAAGTCATCCACAGCGTCGATATCATAACCTTCCTTGAAACGAACCGTCGGAAAGGTATGGTTCTGAATGTCTTGTGGTGTTAAAAGGGCCATAGGAGCTCTTCACCTCACTTTTTGGCTCCATCAGAGCCACTCGTTTACATTTTCTTTTCTATTTTACCACGTTCGCTGAAAGTGTCCTGAGAAGGCCCTGCAAACGAAAAAATCTAGATGATTTGCTGAAGGAGTATCAGCGCAAACCACAATACAATAAAGCTTAAATCAAAAGCTATCGGACCCATACCGATAGGGCGGATATACCTCCGCAAAAACTTTAACGGTGGTTCCGTGAGCCAATACACAGCATCAACCAGCGTAAAAATAAATCCGCGTGGTTGCCATCGCCCCAGCACTGCTACCCAGTCAAGTATAAGACGGATAAAGAGCACTGCCATATACGCATCAATAAGAACGTGGATAATAAGGCGGATAAGAAGAAGTGGCGTCATAGTTACTCAAAAATACTTGTAGCACTACCTTGATTTACAGTCTGCTCGGCTTTGATACTCACAGCAGCGGGGCTGAGAAGCCACACACGAGGAGTCACACGCTCAACAGACCCTCGGACTCCGAAGACAACGCCCGTCGCAAAATCTACAATGCGCGTAGCGTCCTTATCGGCGACACCCGTAAGATTCAAAACCACAGGAACTCCATCACGTAATGCACGACCCACAGCTTGGACTTCATCATAGTTACGAGGATGAATAGTCGTAATGCGATTCATTTGTGCCTTAGGAAAAGTTGTATTCGACGAAGATGAAGACACTGACGAGGCACTACCACGACCCGCAGCTGCGAGCCGAGAAGATTGAATACTCAAACTATCATCGCGGTCGAAAGCCGTTTCATCTGGCTGAGTATCTTCTTCAGCCACAATCTCGTCATCGTCAACTTCTTCGGGATCGGAAAGCCCAAAGAAGCTTAATCCTTTACTAAACACATTTGCCATGAGTACTACCTCTCCTGCTTAGCGCAAGAACTCCGGAATCTCCAAGCCATCGAAAGAATCTTCCTCTTCCTGCGTTTTCTGAGTCTGTACTGTCGGGATAGAAGCAGATTCAGGAACAACCGGTATCACAGTACTTGCTGTGTTGTCAGATACTGTAGCAGGAGTCTGTTCAGGCAGCACCGATGCCGAAACTGTCGAAGGAGCTTGTTGGGTGGCAGCCGCAGTAGCTGCTGGAGAATCAGAGCTTGCAGGAGCTGGCGTGGAGACGAGTTCCGTTGCAATAGGTGTAGCATCAGTCTCTCTATCATCAGCTACGTCGAATCCAGTAGCGATGACAGTTACTGACATTTCGTCACCCATAGCATCGTCTAATGACACGCCAAAGATAATGTTTGCTTCTGGATTGCACAACTCACGGATTAGGTTCATAGCCGCTGGAATCTCTAGCATACCGAGGTCAGATGGGCCTGCTATATTAACCAAAATTCCGTGAGCACCGTCAATGCTGCCCTCCAACATCGGGGAGCTAATAGCAATCTCAGCAGCCTGAACTGCACGGTCCTCGCCGCGCGCAGAACCGATGCCAAACAATGCTGTACCAGCATCCTTCAAAACCGCAGTAACGTCAGAGAAATCTACGTGAATATACGCATTCGCATTCAAGGTATCCGTAATGCCTTTAACACCGGAGAGCAAAGCCTGATCTGCGTTGTGAAACGCATCGAGCATCGTAATGTTTCGATCACTCAAATCAAGAAGACGGTCATTAGAAATGACAATGAGCGCATCAACCTCTTTACGCAAATTATCGATACCAAAGTCCGCTGAGGCGCTGCGACGCTTACCCTCGAAGCTGAATGGACGAGAAACTACTGCTACGGTTAGTGCACCCTGCTGACGTGCTGCGCGAGCAACGATAGGGCTAGCACCCGTACCAGTACCGCCACCTTCGCCTGCGGTAATGAACACAAGGTCAGCACCTTTGACTGCCTGCTCAATGTCAGACTGATTATCTTGCGCAGCTTTCGCACCACGCTCAGGATCAGCACCAGCGCCCAAACCACGGCTTGTGCTATCCGACAATGAAATCTTAATATCCGCCTCTGAGCGAGATAAGTCCTTATCATCAGTATTAATAGCGACAAACTCAACGTTTTGAAGGCCTTCGCCAATCATGCGGTTTACCGCATTGCCGCCAGCGCCACCTACACCGACTACCTTAATAATCGTGCTATCATCCAAAACGCGATTCTGAATGCTGGTCATCGTGCTCCCATCGTTAACGTATAGTCACAACTTTAATACATTTCCTGCCCAAATCGCACACATGTAATTAAAATTATCTAAAAAATCTTAATTTTTTAGGAAAAATTTAATATGACGCATCCATAGGGTCATCGTCAAACAAAGCTGTGCGTTGGTCTACACTCAACTCGCGAGATTCCAACCAGTTATAAGGCAGATGAACCTTCTTTGCATAGCGGACACGACCTCGTGGCTTGTCCGCAATTGCCATAGGGAACTCAATAGTTGGATCGAATTTCTCAATTTCGCAGCGCACATCATCGAGGTTTTCACATTTCATAAATGCTGCGCGCGTACCGCCACCCACCGGGAAACCTTTAAGATACCACGCGATATGCTTGCGCAAATCATGTACAGCCATCATCTCGTCACCATCATAGAACTGAGAAAGTAGCTGCGCATGACGCATAATAATTTCGCCTACTTGTCCAAGATTTGGATTGATGCGCTCTGATGAACCAGCAAATGCATTCGCAATATCACCAAAAAGCCATGGACGACCTTGGCAACCTCGGCCTATTGCAACACCTGCGCAGCCCGTTTCTCTCACCATAGAGACAGCATCTTCAGCAGACCATATATCACCGTTGCCGATGACTGGAATATCAAGCTCACCCACGAGTTCAGCGATTTTTTCCCATTCGGAATGACCGCCGTAGTACTGTGCCGTGGTTCGTGCATGAAGAGTTACAAATTTGCATCCCTCATCTTGAGCAATTTTTGCCGCATCATGGAACGTCGTATGATCATCATCAATACCCACACGAATTTTCGCTGTCACAGGAATTCCTGCTGGTTCAGCGACACGAACTACACGTCGCAAAATCTCTTGGAATAATTCATTTTTCCACGGCAGTGCAGATCCGCCACCTCGACGCGTAACCTTAGGCACAGGACAACCGAAGTTCAGATCAATATGGTCTGCCATATTTTCGTCCACAACGATTTTCGCCGCCATCTCCACAATCGACGGATTAACGCCATAAAGCTGCAAAGAGCGGTAATCTTCCGACTCGTCAAAACGACACAAACGCAACGCTTTCGGATTGCGCGCTACAAGTGCACGCGCGGTAATCATTTCTGCAACGTAAAGACCGTCTGGGCCAAACTCACGGCAAAGAACTCGGAAAGGCCAATTCGTCACCCCAGCCATGGGAGATAACAGTACTGGCGTTTGGACAATATGATTACCCATATCAATGCTCGGAAGCTCGACGTGAGAAGTTGCTGCGTTTTCAGTCATAATGCAATTAGTTTAACGTATGGTATAAATAGAGATTACTATACGCGTCTTTTCTATTCCGATTTAGGAGGTCTAACAATATTATCGAATTGTTTCAGAAGACTTTTGTTTCTGCTTTCAATAGATTCTTTTATACCTGATTGATTGGGCGTATCCGAATAAAAATTGGGGAAATCTGTGAAGAATTGATTTGTCATCGTAATATCTGACTTACTGTACATATTTCTCTTCTCTTCTTCACTTTTGACGTTGGAATAATGTTTACCCTGTTCTAGTAATAATAAATTTCCTAAAGAATTTATCCATCCTTCTGAGGCATTATCCTTGATATTCTCTCTATCTATAATATGCTCAATTGTTGCATCATAGATGAATTTCAACCCCTTATTAGACTTAATAGTCTGTTCCTGCCTATTAACTGCAAGCGTTTCAAGCACAAATTTGATTAATGCGTACTCTTTGCCCTTCTTCGAATTATCTAACTTCTTAGCATCATAAGTAAGATTTACAGACTCTACGAAATTTTCGCTAGGGAGTTTACCTACCAGAGCCGCCTCGTATTCTTTATAAGCGTTATCAACATCATTTGTTGACCAATTTTCCTTGTTTCTATACTTTAATAATTCTTGAGAAGTATTAGCATAAATCGTTGTAAGTTTATTTGCTGATGAGTGCACGAGAACATGCATGCACTGGTGCAAAGCAGTAATTCTAATAAATTTCCTAAATTGTGCGCTACTCATCTTCTTTTTATCGAACACTTCAAAAAGCGTTATAAGAAGAATACGTAACTGCGATACGTCAATCCCATTGAAGAATTCCAAGTCACTCTTAATTTGCCAATGGTCCTTCTGTGAGAAATACTTTTTTTGTCCAAAGATCTCAGTCTTATCTGTAGGATTAAGCATTATCTTGTAATACTGAGATGCTTGCACAAGACTTTCCAAGAACTCCATGTAACTTTCTGCGCTTGGCTCCACACGAGACATGAAACGTTCGTATAAATTATTCTTTGTTATGCTCTTATATCGCCCTCGCATGAAATGGAAAATGAATGTTTGTAAGTTTTCTTCGCTTTCGTAAATATTTTTCTCAATCTGCATCCATCTTGTCGAAGCACTCTGAGATTCATCTTCAAGTATAGAAAAAATTTCATTCTTGATAAGGTCAGGAGGATCTAGTTTCTTACCACGAGAATTCAAATTACGAAAAAGCTTATTCGCCTCCTCTAAGCTATCATTATAGATGCATATCAATGTACTATTTGAAAGATAATCCCCTAGCGCTTCAAGAATACTGATATAGAGAGCATCGTTAAGATCCTCTATATCTACATGCATACGCATGCTTATTTCCTTTTTGCTTAAGATATTCTTTATATACTCGTATGCATCCAATAAATGCTTTTGTTCGTCAGATTGTATATCAACTTTTGCAGAGAGGTCACCCGCACCATTCAAATTTAAAATCTTTTCCGGAAGTAACGGATTCAAAGCATCATTTACCAGACGATGAACTTGTTCAGATTTGCCTTGTTTATTCCTAGTAGCGTATAATCTGTCGCCAAATTCAACTCGATAGTCATCATTTAATGTATGAATTATTTCAGTAATTGCAGCAAAAAACAGTGTCATTGTAGTTAATCTTTGCTGCCCATCAATCACTTGGTATGGCTTATCAATATCGGACGATATTTTATCCCCCAGAACAAGAATCATACCGAAAAAGTATCTATTATCGTGATCAAAATCTTGAACCTTGCAGTTAATTCCACTTGAACTAAAAAGGTCATCAAGGAAATCATCAAAATTGCTATCTTCCCAAGAAAAATCTCGTTGGAAATTAGGAATTTTATACCGCTTGTTTCCAGAAAATATATCTTCAATACTTATCTCACGCGGTGAATACGCCATAATAATCTCCAGCCAACTAAAGTTCCTAGAATCAGGATAAATCCAGACTCCATTTGATAACTAGAATCCATCCTAATTTATGAGATAAATCTTCTCCCCCCCCCAGACAAAACTGCCCTGTGAAAGTTGAACTATAAACAAGTTCAAGCATTTTCACAGAGCAGCTAGCCATATATAACAATTATTTATGCCTCAGGTGCCTGAGGATAGCGCTCCATAGAATTACCAATGCGGTCTGTTACATACTGTGCGACCTTGTCAAGAGCAACACGCTCCTGCTGCATAGTGTCGCGCTCACGAATAGTGACAGCATGATCGTCGATTGTATCGAAATCAACGGTAATACACAGAGGCGTACCGATTTCGTCCTCACGACGATAACGGCGGCCGATAGCGCCGGACTCATCGTAATCGATATTCCAGTCATGCAAGCGAAGTTCCTGAGCCAAATCCTGGGCGATGGACTGAAGTTCAGGCTTCTTAGACAATGGCAAAACTGCGGCCTTAACAGGAGCCAAGCGTGGATCAAGACGCAAAACGGTACGAGTATCCACGCCGCCTTTGGTATTTGGAGCTTCATCCACGTCATAAGCATCAACCAAGAATGCCATGAGGGAACGGGTCAAACCAGCAGCTGGCTCGATAACATATGGAATGTACTTCTCGCCAGACGCCTGATCAAAGTAGCTCAAGTCCTTACCAGAGTGGTTTGCATGAGCCGTCAAATCGTAGTCGGTACGGTTTGCGATACCCTCGAGCTCGCCCCAATCAGAACCCTGGAAACCGAACTTGTATTCGATATCTACAGTGCGCTTGGAGTAATGAGAGAGCTTTTCCTTTGGATGCTCGTACAGGCGCAAGTTTTCTTCAGCGACGCCGAGGTCAGTGTACCAATGCTTACGAGCGTCAATCCAGTACTGATGCCATGCTTCATCTTCGCCGGGCTTGACGAAGAATTCCATTTCCATCTGTTCAAATTCGCGAGTACGGAAGATGAAGTTACCAGGAGTAATTTCGTTACGGAAGCTCTTACCGATGTTTGCAATACCGAATGGAGGCTTCTGACGGCTCGATGCCTGAACCTGCGCGAAGTCTACGAAGATGCCCTGAGCAGTCTCTGGACGTAGGTAGTGCAAAGAATTTTCATCAGCGACTGGACCTAAGTGAGTCTGTAGCATCATATTAAAATCGCGTGGCTCAGTCCACTTGCCCTTCGTACCGCACTCCGGGCATGGAATATCTTCCTGCGATGCTGGCATGTGACCATGCTTCGCTTCGTAGTGCTCTTCCAAATGATCTGCACGGAAACGCTTATGACAGTTAAGGCATTCAGTAAGTGGATCGTTGAAAACATTGACATGACCCGATGCGACCCACACCTCACGAGGAAGAATGACAGAGGTGTCCACGCCAACAACATTCGCCCGCGTGGTAACCATGAAGCGCCACCACTGCTCTTTGATGTTTTCCTTGAGCGCTACGCCAAGTGGACCATAATCCCACGCCGAACGGGTTCCACCGTAGATTTCACCAGCCGGAAAGACAAAGCCACGGCGTTTTGCGAGAGATACGACAGCATCGAGCTTTGATTCAGCCACTTTTACTCCTTTAAAATTACGTACTCATACGGCTTATGAGCACTTTTCTTCTTGAGTAACATTACAAGCAAAAGCAGACGAATAGCTATACCCATACCCGCGCGCGACGAAATTTCTCTCTACTTTTTCACTCCACCGAAACGACGATCGCGATTTGTAAACTTTTCGATGGAACGCCACAGAATCTGCCGATTGCAGTCAGGGAAAAGTTCTGGAACGAAATCAAGCTCAGCATATGCTGCCTGCCATGGAAGGAAGTTAGAAGTACGCTGCTCGCCCGAAGTACGAACCACAAGATCGCAGTCAGGTACATCGGGCAGATAAAGATGCTCAGCAATCATCTTTTCTGTTACCTTGTTCCCTTTAATCTTCCCCGTTGCAACTTCGCGCGCTATTTCAGCTGCTGCATCGGCGATTTCTGCACGTCCACCGTAGTTAATGCAAAAGATAACATCAATAATCGTATTGTTCTTAGTCTTTTCCTGAGCAATTTCTAGCTCATCGATTACGGACTTCCACAACTTTGGACGTCGCCCGCTCCACCGAACTCTTACTCCCCACTCATTCATTTGGTCAACACGACGATGAATGATATCGCGAGAAAATCCCATGAGAAAGCGAACTTCTTGAGGCGAGCGCTTCCAATTTTCTGTAGAAAACGTATACAAGCTTAAATACCGAACACCTGCTTCAATCGCGCCTGCAATAATGTCAAATACCACAGGCTCTGCCGCTTGATGCCCATTCGTCCGGATAAGCCCGCGTTCCTGAGCCCAACGACCATTGCCGTCCATAATGACGCCGACGTGTTGAGGAACCTTTTTCTTATCAAAAGATGGAATAATGCTCATGTCGCTGAACGGTGCGGCTGGGATATCGAGAGACGTATAGTCGAGGTTTTCAAAACTCATGTGTTCGATTTTACTAATTTCAGTGAACGAACTGGACGTTCCACATAGTATTGCAACCATTCCTCAACAATTTGTACCGTTCTAGGGAACAATACACTACTCCCCTGAGTGTTTTTTGCAGAATCTAGAATATCCCAACGTCCATGGAGTAAGGCGTAAAGCTGCGTCCGCACATCATGCGATATTTCATAAGCATCCGGCAATCTATCCGACCTACACATCATCCCGCCAGCGGATATGGAGAAAAAATCAAGCTGCGTCTGACGTCCGCACACGACGCATGTGTCTAGCCGAGGCGACCATCCGCTCATCGATAGCATACGTAGGATGAAAGAAGATTCAATCACTTGCGGCTCATGTTCCTCACTCACGAGAGCATGAAGTGCGCTTACGAGTAGGTCGTAGTAGAGACTCGCATCATGAGTTTCAAACTGGACGCCCTCATCTCCCATAGAGTCTAAAAGTTTATCTACCGCTTCTCCTATGACATTTGCTGCTACATACGCATCATAGTTTGTGATAAGACTCGCGCCATAGGCATTAAGCGTTTCTGCTTGGTTGATGTGTTGAAGTTGTCCACGTCCTTCGAAGAGGAGAAATTGATTTCGGTTAAAAGGCTCGAGACGACCACCGAATCGCGACTTTGTACGACGAACGCCTTTTGCTACAGCGCGAACTTTCCCATGCTGTTTCGTCAGAATAGTGATGATACGATCTGCTTCACCGAGTTTAACGGTGCGGAGCACCACGCCTGCGTCTGTGTAGCTTGGCATCAGTAAATAAACACTCCCCAGAACGAAAACATGAGAAGGACAAAGAACATCGCTATAGTCGTTACGCCGAAGAAGATGATACCAAGTTTTGTACTTGCAAGAATCGGCTTGCACGCACTTTCATCGAGTATTTGCGAATCCGTGTCAGTAGTCTGCGTACGATGTGCATGACGTACAAGGCGCGCGCAGGTGGGTACATGCGTAGCCTTCTGGGTCCAGTTCTGTGCTATATGCTCTATGCTCGCTTTATAACCTTCATGCATGATACGAGGAAAAATCCAACGCTGATATGCAGACTCAATGAGAGTTGTACCTACCACAGCCCAAGTAAAAATGACGATGACACACACTGTTTGGACCGCATACCAGCTCCAGTAAATCATTCCTGGACTTTCCGGCGCAGCCCCCCAGATTAGATTGATGACGCGATATACAAGTTGAGCGATGGCAGCAAAAAAGAGCAGCATCGCGGCTATAGTAACCAGACTTATTCGAATAAGAACAGACTGGTATCTACCTACAAAGCCGAAGACGTGGCGTTTACGACGAGTTACTGTAAAGAGCAGTTTCTTGCCGAGGCTATAGACTCCAATAAGGACGGACAACGCCAAAAAAATTATCATTAAAGAATGAATAACGACTGCGTAAAAGGTCATCGTACGGTGAGCTCTTAAGTCCTCGGGGACGAGAATAGCTTGCTGCACATCTGAACCCGCAATTTTCGACGTGGACTGCTCAAGGCCTCGCGCTACGCCAACAGCCCAGTCCACGAAGTCGTACTCATAATGATCAACATATAACGTTCTCGCCTGTGTCTGATCCCCTACTCGCAATACATGATTGCCAATGGGATAGTCACGAATAGTTACGTCCCAGTTCCCTGCCTTATGAGCAAGCTCGAGAATGCGCTGAGCCCCGGAAACTTGCGCGGTAAGGACATCTTTTGCTCCATAAGCGACAAGGATAGGAACGTTATATCCTTGTACAATTTGAGATTCGAAGTCAATATTGCCAAAACCGAAACTTGCCGTATCGAGGCTAAATACACGCTGAACGATATTTTGATAACCATTATTCGCGCCAAGGATTGCAAATAATTGCGATACAGAAAATCCCAAGGAGTGCCGAGGGCTAAACACCATAGGAGACATCATAATCTCAAAGGCAATGTGTTTGTCGTCGCGCACAATGTAAGGAGAAATCCATGTCCCCTCAGACGTCGTGAACAACCCTACTTTATCTGCATCAACATATGGGAGCTGCCGCAAGTACTCGACTGCTTTCTCATACGCCTTCGCCGAGGCAGGATAGTCACGCGTAAAATCATTTGTATCCCACCGAGGCTTATCCATGACAAGTGTCGCGAATCCTGCACTTGCAAGGTCAGCTCCGACATCATTAAAGGAATCATTTGAATTTCCTACACCTGCGCCATGCACAAAAACTGCCGCCGGCATTCCACGAACCATTCCTGGAATAGTGTGAATGACTTGCCCATTAGCATCCATAGGAACGCGCAGGATGATATCGTCTTTCTGAATCTTGCCCGTACTTGGTTGCTTTATAAAAATGCTATCGCGAATTTCACGCACACGATACGTGTTGCGCCGTGGAAGCTCAACGCCCGTTGTATTCTTAAAACTAATCGACGTATCTGCTGTGGTCGAATGTACTGTTAAATCAGTCGTGTCATTGTTCCAGCGATAATTTGTCAGATGCGAGACACCGATAAAGATGCCCATGAGCAAGCCAAAAATGATAATGCTGCTCAGGAAACGCTTCATGAACGGCCACGAACCATCCGACCTATCTGCAAAGTAAAATCTAAACCATGAGGTAAGGGAGACGATGGAACGTCGAAGTGCCACGCGCTATCACTCCTGCTCAGAGGTTTTTGCAACGTTATCAGCCACATGCTTTTCAGCGCTCAGATGAGGTAGATGGAACTGCACCGACTGGATGCTTCCTGTATCCATCAAGGTGCTGTAATCCACATCGGAAACTGGTGCAGTGGAGCCGCGCTGTGGCTTATGCTCAGGAGTAAACGACTGCGGAAGCTGTACACTCGTATGCACTACCTCACTTGCATCACCTACAAATCTAGAATTTGTTTCCTCGATAAGTGGAGCAGACTGTACGTTGCGTACATCTTGTATGCCTTGTATATTTCGCGCAGTTTGTATGTCTGCTACATTCTTCTGACGGCTCGTCGCCTCAATACGTGAAAGAACTTCTACGATGCGATTTATATAGGCATCAACTTGCGCTTCATCATATCCATGAGCTCCGCGATGCTGAGTAAAAGTCACTGTTGCTACGCCATGAGAGTCAAAAGATTGCATTTGACCTTTAGCATCTTGAGCAAACACTCCCAATGCAAGCGTCTGATTCAAGAAATATGCAATATTTTTCACAAATGCATCTACTTGTTTCTTATCATACGACGGCTTGCCAAATCGCCCATTCGCAAAAATTGTACGGTCACTACGCTTCGCACGAGGAATAAGAGTCAATGCGAGTTGCTCATTCTGTGCCGACCATGCTTCTAAGCCTTCGTGAAGAATGGTCCAGTCAGCAAGTTTATCTGCAATAGCATCTTCCAATCGTCGCAGTGCAGAATCGACTGCAGCTACATCATAACCATTTTTCTCTAAATCAAAAGTGACATTCTGAATTTCAGCTTGAGTCATATTCGGCTCATCAACCTCATACAGGCTGCGAGTAGACTTCAAGAATTCATCTACCTGCTTGACACTATATCCCCATTCTTTCTTACGAGCACGAGGAATTGCTGTCTTAGCCTCCTGAAATTCAGCCATGGAATGCTCCTTTATTCATAAACTACTACAAAAGAATACACATGACGACAAACATCATCTCTGCTCTTTGCTCACTTTTATACGCGCTCATCTTTGCACGTGATTATCATTTGGAACACGCCGACATTTGCGCTCATGCTCACACTCTGCTAACTTATACCAAGTCGGGCGATTAGCTCAGTTGGCTAGAGCGCCACGTTTACACCGTGGATGTCAGGGGTTCGAGTCCCTTATCGCCCACCGACCTAAACGGGAAAAGCAAAGTTCTTCTCCCGTTTTCTTATACGCCGTATGGCGCGCGGCTTTACTCTTTATCTTTCTCTATCTGTGAGTTTCTGGGCTTTGCACCCTCTCTACACAGCGCTCTCAGTAGCACTATCAGCCAAGACTCTGTGTATAAAGCAGTCCATCTTATCAAGGGTTATCTGCGAGCGAGGATGAGTAGCAAGTCCTACGACATACACATGCCCTAATTCTCCCCACTCATTCGTATCTGCATCATCAAGCTCAACGTCGACGCCTTTACATACGAGGCGCTTATAGAGATCAATATTTTCGTCATGAAGAAAATCATCTGTGGCAGTATTGATAAAAACAGGCGGCATTGCTGCTGCACCCAAAAGTTCGTTTGTACCGGTAAAACCAGTAAAATTGTCACGCACTGTCCCAAAAACTTCTGGAGACAAGGCGTCCAACGCATCAAGCTCGTGTCTCGCTTCACGCTCACTAGTATCCATTCGCGCAGACAAATCGTATATACCACATACAAGGAGAAGTCCCCGTATCTTGAGACCAGCTTGAGGCACACACGTTTGCATACTCATCGCATAACTATTTTCAATTTGCGCGCTATGCAGTGCCATACATGCCCCAGCCGAGTCACCCGTTAGGAAGAGCCGGTCCATATCGCCGCCAAAGTGTGCGATATTTTCTGCTGTCCATAAATATGCGAGGGAAAGGTCTGTAAGGATTTCAACAAAGTTATAACACGGTCCGGGCCTATAGCTCGGGAGGACTACGACGTAGCCACGATGCGCGAGGTGCATGGCAAAACTGCGATTTAACTCGCGCATTCCGTATACAAATCCACCACCGTGATCGTCAATGATCACGGGATACTTGTGCCCCTCACTAGCATCTTTTGGCGCGAAAACATCGAGGTAATGTCCGCGATCATCATCTTTAGTATAAGGAATTGCAAGATGACCAACGACATCATCAGGAAGCTGCCAATTTTTGATACGTTCATAGTCAAACTGCGCACTCGCTTTACGCATGGCGATGGCTGCTTGTTTTGCCTTTGAACTTATCTTTCTACCGCGTGTGTCTTGCGTATCATCAACACAATCTTCATCAATGTAGCTCCATAACCGCCCAGCTTCCATCCAACTTTGAGCCGCACGTGCCTGTGTAACTATTGCGGATGGAGAAGAATTATCAGATGGACCAGGACCGTGCGTATACATATGCGATACCATTTACTTACGCTCCTTTGCATAGTGAAATAGGAAAACCTGTTAAACGTGTATTAATGCGTATTAACACGAGTATATGCAAAAGCGCCCCCATAGGAGACGCTCAAAAGTCTAGTCGCAAAAATTAGAATTCTACCGTCCACGTCCAAATGCACGCAAACGGATACCATTCCAATCAGGGCCAACAGTCTCTGGAGTTGCAGCATTCATTCCAGCGGTTTTTGCAGCATTCTGTAAAGTATTAGGACCGATAGCACCTGGGCGACCCGGCTTAGGGGTCAATACCCAGAATGGTGAGCCCTCATTAAGCATCTGGCTGGCATCCATGATGGTGTCAGCAAGTTCATCCTCATCGTCGCCATCACGCCACCATAGCAAGACACCGTCTACGCTCGAGTCGTACTCTTCGTCGACGAGTTCTTCGCCTAGATATTCTTCTAATGTAGCGCGTAGATTCTCGTCTACGTCATCGTCCCAAAGCCATTCTTGAACTACATCTCCTGGCTGGAACCCGAATTCTTGTGCTTCGCTTTCTGTATTCGACACAATTTGAGCATAACAAACAGGAGAGAAAAACTCATTCTACCGTTCGTGACATAACACACTTCTTGATGTATTACGAGACTAGTGGGCCGTATGAGTGCTACTATTTGCAGTATTTTTCACAGAACTTGCTGAGCATGGCTGCAGTCCAGAAGTTCTCCCCTGCCCAATCGCTACAAGTGCTTTATATGCTTGATCAATGTTGGATACTGCATACACTTTAAGCCCTTGCGGTATATGCCCAACGACTTCTGAACAGTTTGATTGCGGAGCAAGAAAATACCGTGCATCATCACGGCGAGCACCTATCATTTTGAGCTGGATGCCGCCAATTGCACCGACTTTCCCGTCGCGAGAGATCGTACCCGTTCCAGCGATAATCTTCCCTCTTACTTCATCCGTAGGCGTGAGCTTAGAAATCGTCCCCAACGTGTACATCATGCCAGCTGACGGTCCACCGATGTCGTCTATATGCATAGTCACTGTGGCACGATCTGCATTAATTCCCAACGTGTCCTTGAGATATTTCTTCGCAACAACCGATGCCGTATCTTGAGCAGTAGTCATCTGCTGGTCGCCTTCTTCATCATAGTCAGACGCGCTTTGATTAATTGAATATACCGCTTCTTGAGGGAGAACTGCCATGTGCGGATTGAACCACGCCCACAAAGCAACCGCCGTTGGCGTGTAATATCCTGGGACACCTGTAGCTGAGACAGATACCATATGAAGTTCGCCGGAGTTCCTGTACGTGCGCACACCGGAAACATCAATCATGGAGATTTTGCTCGTACTCGACACAGTACCGAGAACATCTTGTGTAGGTCCCGGCATTTCCACAGCGTATGGGCTAGGAAGCAGGAGCATGATAATCATCATCGCAATAGCGACAATCGCTAACTTCCGTCTTTTTAGATGTGATGGCATCTTACCTGAACGGTAAACCATAAGTGTCCTTCCTGTCGTATCACACACACGAGTGCGTTGCGATTCCAGCAATTCCAGTGCCTCCACGTCATACACTACACGTCGCACAATGGTGCAAATATTGCGCTCAGGGTGTGAAAAATAGACGAAGATTTCTCAACTTGTGTCGTTTCGGTTGCCCCTCCCATAGTATTAGTTCTAAGGAATTTATAAAAGTAAGGTTGACACGGTCATGTCTGAGAATAACTTTGACGAGAATGCATTGCATAAATGGATGATTGATTCATTTGGCCCGTTCGAAGGCGAAATGGCATGGCAGCAGTTCCAAGAATTACCTGATTTCGTGCGAGAACAGCTCCTTCGCGACGGAGCGCAAGGACTGCCGAACCCGCATGAAGTACAGTCACTTATGCAAGCTTTTACTGAAAGTGGCATGAATACGGTCTCCGATATTCGCAATACTTTAGACGAAGGTCCTATCAACCGTCGACTAGCAAAGTCTCTTGCTCAGCAGCGAGCGCGAGAGGGCGAGACGATACGAGTAATCACTGCTACCCAGGCAGATAAAGTTCGAGCGGCCGCTTCAGAGACTAATTTGTGGCTTGATTCTGTGACAAATTTTGACCCGCCTACTAGTCCTATGAGTGCTTACACGCGTGCTGAATGGGTGGAGGCTACACTTCCCGCTTGGATTGATTTTGCAACGCCTGTTGCTGCATCTATGAATAATGCTATGGGACAAGTCTTTGCTGAACGGTTTGGTGATGCGCACGTTGATGGTGAAGTAGCAGGTCTGTTCGCTGGTCCTGTCAATATTCCTCTTCCTGATGATTTAAAAGACCCGTCAAAGCTTATGAGTGTCTTAGGCAACACTTCTTACGCTATGCAATTTGGTTCTGCTGCGGGGTCTCTCTCGCACGAGGTACGTGGTACTTTTGACCAAGCTATCGCTCTCACTTCTAATCCCGCGGGTGGTATCGTCATAGAAAATGTCGTCGAATACGCTAAGGCGCTGGAAATTAGTGAAGATGAAGCACTGCGATACCAGACATTAGTCGAGAGTGCTCATGCGCGACTTTTTACTAATGTTCCTTGGCTCATGCCGCGTTTTAAAGCACTTATTTCCAAGTATGCTCGCTCTATTTCCATCGACTTGGATGCGATGGAGCAAGAGCTTCGCGACGCACAAATGATGAATCCTGAATCTATTGCTAGTGCCGTAAATCTCTCTAAAGTAGGTATGGCAGATACTCCAGAGCAGCAAGAGGCACTCCGTAGTCTAGAAACTCTGCTTGCTCTTGTAGAAGGGTGGGTAGATTGCATTGTCTGGCGTGCAGGGATGCCATACCTACCTCATATTGATCAGTTACGTGAAATGCAACGCCGTGAGCGTGTGTCTGGAGGGGCAGCGGAACGCTCCTTTGAAGCACTACTCGGACTTGACATGCATCCGAAGAAGATGCGCGAGGCGAGCGATATGTGGGAAACACTCACAATTGCTGAGGAAGCATCCGGTCGTGATCTGCACTGGTCTCATCCAGACTCACTGCCAGTACTTGCCGACGATGTGATGCGCAAGCTGGCACAGGCGGACACGGCGAAAGAATCTGCACCATCCATTGACTGGGATAGTGAGTTAGCACAGCTTCTTGACTTTGACGGCACCTCTGATAGCGCTTCTGATGGCGCTGGCAATAAAGACGACAGTAGTAACGGCACAGATACGCGGCAAGACTCAGATTCAGATTCTGGCCCGGATTTAGATGAGCAGTAAAACTGCTACTTAGCTTTAATCACTACCCTAACTTCTTACTTTCCGTTTATTTGCTGCTGCATCAGATATGAACCTACTGATTGTGCGCTGAGCTGTGTAATCGTTCTCATGCGCACTTCGAGCTACACAAAGGTATGCCCTCTTCTCACCGCGCGTTAATGCTACATAAAAGACTCGGCGTTCTTCTTCAATCTGTTGTTCATGAGCCTGACCGGTACCTTCGGGATTCATCGGGATATTTCCTTCAAAACAGTCAGGGATAAAAACTGTATCCCATTCCAGTCCCTTCGCTGCATGAATGGTGGAAATCGTAACTTTTCCATCCTCCTGTCGCGCGTGAAGAACGCCATCGTCCGGCTCCGTACGCAAACGGTACGGTACCTGCGCTTGCTTGCATGTAGAAGCAATTGCACGAGCGCGAGCGCGCGTACGACATAAGATTGCGATATCATCAAGTTTCATATCGCGTTTAGAATGCCACAGAATCCTCGATACAATTTGCTGACGCTGTTGTTCGTCTGTAGCAAATTTCGTAAGTGTCACTTGCGGACCGCTATCATTTGCTGAGCGTAATTCGATGTAGTCATCAGCCATAGGAGAAGCACTCAATACTGCATTAGCATAGTTGACGATATGTCCACTTGAACGATAGTCCGTATCAAGCTCTACGTCAGCGCTCAGAGGAGAAAATTCCTTATTAAAATTAAGGAGATAGTAGCTTGATGCCCCCGCATAAGAATAAATCGTTTGTGCAGGATCCCCAACGACACAAATGTCGCGATTACCACCTAACCATTGAGTCAAGACGCGATGTTGTAAAGGAGAAACATCCTGATACTCATCGACAGTAATGTGCCGCATTCGTTTACGTAACTCATCTGCGATTTCCTCGTACTCATCCAATATGTGGGAGAGGAGTAGAAGAGAATCGTCGAAGTCAATCACATTTTTATGTATTTTTTCGTTTTCTGCTATATGCGCGACATCGACGAACTGCTGAGGAGAAAGTTCAAGAGGAATTGTGCGATGCGTACGCGCACAAACACGCGCATAATCCTCATATGGAACCAAATTTACTTTCATCCATGACAACTCTTGCATGATATCGCTAACTTCTTGATCTTCCAAGTCATCGTGCCCTGTCACTCGGAGCAACGCCGTACGAACGTACTGCGACATATCTGTTTCAATGCGTGGCACATCCCCATCTGCAAGACGATTCCACGCATATGCAAGTTGACTCATCGCAGCGGAATGGAAGGTGCTTGCCTGCACATCATGCACCCCCAGTCCGAGCAGACGCATTTTCATCTCTTCGGCTGCTTTATTTGTATATGTCACGGCAAGTGTACTCTTCGCATCCCATTGTTTTGATGCCACTGCATAAGCTATCCGACGAGTAATCGTTCTCGTCTTGCCTGCGCCAGCCCCAGCAATTATGCGTACGGGGCCATTTATACACTGCATTGCCTCGCTCTGCTTCTCGTCAAGCCCTTCGCTTATTGCGTCAAGTACCGGTGATGAAGTTGCCATACACACCATTGTTACACAACTTAGACACAGTGTATTATTCTTGAAAACGTGAGTCAACGTTCAGTATTAGAGATAGCTGCCCTTGCTTCTGCTGCAATGCCGGGGCTGTCAGTAGCAACTACCCGCGGTTCCGAACAATTTTTCACCAGCGGGGACAAAAAAGATATCGTCACAGCTGTCATTACCAGCGTTGAAGGCGTCGAATATGACGTCAGCGTGTCATCCTCAGCTCAGGGTAAAAAACTACTCAAGGAACGTGCAAAAGCGGCATATGTGCTTTCTCATTCAAAAGGCACAGTGGGGTTAAGTTTCGCTGTTGAAGATTACACGTTATTCGTTCCCGGCGACGACATGTCAGGCGTGACTGGCGATTGCGCTGTCTATATCACACCGCATCACGATGGTAATGCTCTCATGCTTAACTCGTTAACCTCTGACCAGTGTGTATCTGCGGGAACTGCTATCGCTGCAATTCATCGGATGCGAAAAGGCTTCTTGAGCGCAGCGCACTATCGTTCTTACACCTCTGCAGATATACATGAGCAGCTTACACGTTGGATTCATAGCCTCGAATCAGCAGGGCATATTCCTACAGAAATTATCGAGAATTGGAGAGCGATTATCGGTACAGATGGTCTGTGGGATTTTGCCGCATGTCCAGTACACGGCGGCTACAGCGATGGAGATTTCATCTTCAACTCTTCATCTGTCGCTGCACTTCATCACTGGGAAAATATGCAGATCAACGATCCAGCTCGTGACTTGGCATGGATATTTATTCACCTTGATAAGCCTCGCCGGAATGCTTTTATCTCTGCATATAGCCGCGTCATGGGGTCTCATCTTGACAATATGATTTGGCTGCGTGCGGGGCTGTGGACACAGATGGAGCAGGTCGGCGAGTACATGCGCGCGCTTGCTAACGCTGATACTGCTAAAATTCTTGCTTTTAAATCTCAGGTTAATTCTCTTGCTCATCAAATCGCACAGAGTAACCCCCAGTCGCAGCAAGCTCATAAGAAATCAACCTTGACCGTTGGAGATTTGCTAGAAAACCCTGGCACGGTCAAAGGCAAAGAGGAAACGCGTACTCGAGGAACGCATTCTCGCAACGCTGCTCACACACGTTTCGTAGTCGATTCAGGAATGCGTACATCGTCAGATATTCCTGCACCAGCATCACACACCTCATCAGGTGCACATCCGAGCGTAGATATTCCTACACGTCCCGAAATGAGTGACGACTCGACGTACGATGCAACCGTCGTAGCGTCCACTTCCCCAACTTCTCCTCGACATCATTGGAATTCTGCTCCAAGTCAATCTCAAAGTTTTACTCTGTCTTCATCTTCTTCGCTTGAGGATGATGCCACCATCGCTATGCAGGCGCAATCTGCAGCCGCTGCGCAACACCATGCTAGCGACGAGACACCATATACTGCTCAGTCGAGCTATGTACGAGTGGATTCTAACGGCTTTGTACTCGACAGCTCGGAAACTGCTGGCGGCTCAGTAATTGAACCTCGCAACGAATCTCACAGTAGTGAAATCGAGTCGGATGATACTGGAGAAGCTGCGATTGCACAGGATGACATCGCGACGACTGTCTTCGCTACACAAGAAAAACTTGATGAGAGTAAGTAAGACCCTCTACACTGAATCAATAGATAAGCACTTCATCAAGAACAAGGAGAAAATATGAACGTCGAAATCGGTATCCATAACGTCCCAAAAGTTATCTCTTTTGAAACAAATGAATCAGCAACTGATGTGTCACACAAGATTGACACAGCTTTGAATAACCACGAGACCTTACAACTCACAGATGAGAAAGGACGAGTCGTCATCGTTCCAAGTGATTCCTTGGGATACGTCATCCTAGGCACAGAGACAGCTCATCCAGTAGGTTTTGGCGCACTATAAAGCGCTTAACTAGACTCTTGTATCTTGTCCCCGCGAAATGTGGCGTCCACTACACCACTACTATTTCGTGGGGATTTTGTATAAAACCGCACACAGCACACGTTCTAGTTCTATATACATATATCAATTAATGAGTCGAATACGTCCCCGTCGGATGATTTCTTGAACAGTAGACGTGTCCGTACGATTCTCACCGAGAACGTTCGGCTTGCCCTCTCCGTGCCAATCAGATCCGCCCGTTTGCAAAAGCCCTAATTTCTGAGCTATAGCAGACAGTCTTTCTTGCTGCTCTCGCGAATTCTCACGATGGTACACTTCGAGACCATCAAGACCGTATTCTCGCGCGAATAGTTCAATATCGTCATCAGTAAGCATACGACGACGATTGCGTTTCACCGCTCCGCAATGTGCTAAGACCACTACCCCACCAGCTTGCTTCAATGCGAATATGACCTGTGTTGCAGCTAGCGAATCCACCGGCACATAGTATGGAGATTTTCCATTAATCGCTCCAGCAAAAGCATCAGAACGAGTCTTATATACACCGGCAGATACCAAAGCGTCAGCAATGTGAGGGCGCCCGATAGTTGTAGCTTCTCCTTCACGAACCTGTTCACTTACACTCTGCCATGTGATAGGAAAATCATGAGATAAACGCTCAACCATGCGCTGTGCACGCTCATAACGACGTTGACGCATCTTGGCATACATGTCAAGTACGCCCTTATCCTCACAATCATAGAGGTATGCCAAAATGTGCACACTCGTGTGCAGGTGCTCTGCAGTAATCTCAGTTCCCCGAATGAGAGGAAAATGCTTAGCCTGTGCAGCGGCTTTCGCCTCCTGCCATCCTGCGATAGTATCATGGTCACTGATAGCTACTCCCTCAAGGCCTGCAGCATGTGCAAGCTCGATAAGTTCCGTCGGAGTTTTTGTGCCATCAGAAAAGACAGTATGGCAGTGTAAGTCCCATCCCGATACTCGTGAAACCGTCATACTTCTATCGTAAACTTAAGTCCAAACGAAAGGTAAATCATGGAACTCAAGGGGTGGCGTCATAGCGCTACATGGACATATCTCATCGTGCTTGTAGCTTCTGTTGTAGCACTCTATGTATCTTTTATATTGAGTGCTGAAACGCTCCAACTTGCTCGTAATCCTCACGGCTCGCTGGGATGCGATGTCAACGCTGTCATTTCCTGCTCTGATGTGGCGCACTCATGGCAAGCAGAAATCATTAAGTTTGCCGGATTGAGCTTTCCTAATGCCTTCTTCGGCATCGCAGCTGAGTCAGTTTTCGTGACCGTTGCTGTCATCGGTTTATCGCACGTTATTGTTCCTCGATGGTTTGCGGCTGCTACATGGTGTGGGGGCGCAGTAGCTGTCATCTATGCTACGTGGCTTTTCACGCAGTCAGCCTTTGTTATTGAGGCTCTGTGCCCGTGGTGTATGCTCCTGCTCGTATCTACGTGGTTTCAATTTATGGCTCTCAGTCATGCCACGTACGCCATCCAGAAACTCCCCCGCAAAACGAGCGGACTCTTTACCTACTATCATCTCAATCTTGATTTACTCGTCGACCTCATCATTTTCGTTGTAATCGCTGCGATTATCGTATTCAAATACGGAACGACACTTTTTGCGTAGCACAGTGGCAATAGCACAAAGGTTCCACCATGTACACAGCTGAGACTCTCAAAAAAATATCTGCGCGATTTCTATCATGCACGCATAGAAAATCCGTGGCACAAGTATCCTGCATTCTTCATTATTCGTCACGAGCATGGGAAGAAATGGTTTGGTCTCATCATGGCCGCATCAGAGTACACGCTCGGCGTGTCCGACGATAGGGAGAAACTCATCGATGCCATTAATATCAAACTTGATCCTAGAGATGTTGAATTTTTCAAAGATCAGCCGGGGTTTTTACCTGCCTATCATATGAATAAAACGCACTGGGTTACCGTTCTGCTCAATGGAACCGTGCCAGACGAGACTCTTGAAGAACTTATCAAAACAAGTCACGATTTAACGGAGTAACAAAACTCTTTCATGCACCATATATAAGCAGTATGCACGAATGCTTGTGCTACTGTCGGCTAGCCATCTAGCTGCCTAGCTCCAAAGTTTCACTTGCGCGACAAGCCGCGCATCACCAGTTAAGTACACGCGGTCAGGTAGTACGCTGACAGTGAGAGTACCTCCTGGCACAGTAATAGTCCAATTGTTAATTCCCGTGCGTGCTCGAAGTACTACGCCCGCAGCGCACAGTCCTGTGCCACATGACAATGTCTCGCCTGCGCCACGTTCATTGACACGCATAGTTGCATATCCAGCATCCGCATGTGTATCTATAGAATCTATCCGCACAAATTCAGCGTTCTGACCAGCTGATAATACTGGCTCTACAACTGGCGTACGCGTTAAATCAAGCTCTTCTATATCAGGCATATCGTTAATTTCGATAGACATGCTCATGCCATAGCCGTCGAAAGCAAACTCTACCGGTTCTTTAACGACACTGACTACATGAGGATTGCCCATATCGACAAAAGTTCCGCGACAGCTCCCCTCTGCTCCAGGGATAGATACAAGAAATTCGCCCTGCTCTCCCATCTTCCACGGCCCCATATCGATGGTGAAGACGTCTTTGCCTAAGCCCTCAACTTGTCCAAGTCGCGTAAGTACTTTTACTCCTGCACGTGTCCCAAGCATAAACGGTTCATCCTTCGTAACAGTCGCAAGCCCATAGCGTATCGCGAGCGCGGCGGTTACACGAGTACCATTGCCACACATCTCAGCGAGAGAACCATCAGCATTGCGATAGTCCATGAACCAAAGCGCGCCAGCATTGTAAAGGTCTGTTACAGCTTCATCGTCGAGATCGGAAACAAACTCTGGCTTTGTTAAGCGTATAAGTCCATCCGCTCCAATTCCAAAATGACGATTGCATAAGAAACGTATCTCTTCCTCATCTGGCTCATATTTCCCAGCTTCATCGAGATAAAGAACGAAATCGTTACCTGTGCCATGACCTTTGATAACAGTGCTTGGATATGTCATACATTTATCTTAGCGTGGAATGTCGCCCATCATACAGACAGCGAACTACACTAAACAATTATGGTTACAGGAATTATTGACGTAGGTGGCGGATATCGCGACATTTTTGGTGCAGGTGTGCTCGATGGTTTGCTTCATGATGAAATATCTTTCGACCGATGCTATGGAATTTCTGCGGGTAGCGGAAACATCTCCTCATTTCTTTCTGGCCAGTATAAGCGTAATTACCGTTTCTACGTTGAGTATGCTTTCCGCCATCGTTACGCCTCTATGCGTAACCTCGTGCGTACACATAATTTTGTAGGACTTGACTATGCGTACGGTACGCTCTCTAATAGTAACGGTGAGTACCCGCTCGACTTCGATGCAATGATGACCAACCCTGCGACATTTACCATCGTGGCAACTAATGCCATCACTGGCGAGCCACGCTACTTTGACAAAAGTGATTTACACAAAGATGATTACTCCCCTATCATGGCATCGTCATGCGTTCCTGTAGCAAACCGCCCCGTAGTCATTGATAAGGTACCTTACTTTGATGGCGGACTTGCCGACCCAATTCCTGTGCAGCGCGCGTTTGATGATGGCTGCGACAAGGTCGTACTCATCGTGACTCATCCACGTGACTTTGTGCGTGATCCCAAAAAAGATGTCGCACCTGCACGCGTTATTCAACGCAAGTATCCGTTTGCAGCCCAATCTTTGCGCGACCGAGCCCAAACATACAATGATGAGATGGCAGTAGCAGAAAAATATGCGGCGCAAGGCAAACTGCTCATCATAGCTCCCGATGATACTTTCGGCTTGTCTACGCTCTCAAAGACACGACAAGGCTTGATAGATATGTATCACAATGGTTTTGACAAAACGGATAGTATCGCTCAATTTCTTGCATAATAATACACAATAAATAGTAACGAATGATGAGTAACAGACAGTAAGCATTTATCACATAAAAGCAGGTTTATTCATGGCGAACGATGCAGCAATTGGCGTTTTTGACTCTGGACTGGGTGGTATTTCAGTAGTCAATCAAATTCACAAGGAACTTCCTCATGAAGACATCCTCTTCTTTGGCGACTCTGCACACGCACCCTACGGTACCCGCTCCACTACGGACGTGCAACGTCTTAGTTTCGCTGTGGCAAATCATCTCGTTGAGCGGGGAGTAAAGGCAATCGTCATCGCTTGTAATACTGCCACGAGCGCTGCTGCATCAGCTCTACGCCAGCGCTATAACGTGCCTATCATTGGCATGGAGCCAGCTCTGAAACTCGCATGTGATTTGGGCGATGGTAAGCCTCAACATGTGCTTGTCACTGCAACTCCGCTTACTTTGCGCGAAAAGAAATTTGCAGCACTCATGAAGCGTTTCGAAAGCATACATACTATTGAAAAACTACCTACTCCTCGACTCGTGGAGATAGTGGAAAATGGGCAGTTGCATGATTCCGCTCTTGTGTATGAGACATTGCACGAGTACTTAGATGATTTTGATCTCTCATCCATCAACTCCATTGTGCTCGGCTGCACTCATTTCACCTATTATCGAGAGTATTTCAAGGCCTTTGTCCCATCACATGTCGCTATCGTAGACGGTAATGATGGAACCGCGCGCCACCTGCATGAAATTCTTCGCAATCGTGATGCGCTCTCTCAACGTACACGACTCGGCACTATCGCACTAGAAAACTCCTCGCCAGATTCTCGTCTCATGGCGCTGTCTGAGGAATTTGTCGAACGTTAAGCGTTCTCAACGTGCAGAGCGGAGTGCGCGCATTGCCGCACTCCGTAGAGCGACACTTCGCAACGTAAGGCGTGAAGTATTTCCTCTTTACCGTATAGCGCGTTTAAAGAGGAAATCAGTTTGATTATCCTCACCGACCATAAAGCTGTGTTCACTGAAACGTTCGAATCCCCAATTCTTATAGAATTCTTGCGCGGCATAATTGTATTCCCACACGCCGAGCCAGCACTGCTCATATCCATGACGTTTGCCATACTCCAACGCATAATTCATAAGATAGCTACCGAGTTTATGTCCCTTATACGCAGTCATCACATAGAGACGCTGAATTTCTAAGGAATGCGAAGGGATATTTTCTCCCTCTTCAGTTTGTGCTCCAGAATCATTGAATTTGAGTAGAGCCGCCACCTCGTCGCTCTCATCATTGATAAGAAAGAAATGGTGCATCTTCGCATTCTCCAACTCGCGTAAGAGCGCTTCTCGACTAAAAGCTTGTGCTACGAAATCATCCATGTCCCTCTGAGCAGCAGTGCCTGCGAATGTATCTTCAAAGGTTACAGAAGCAATCCACTGCATAGTCTGTATATCATCTACGTTTGCTTGACGCATGGTGAAACCCGTAAGTTGAGGTATATCTTGTGAGCTCTTATGGTGAGATGACTGTGCAGGGATAATTGCAATTTCACGCCCCTGATGATTTATCACTGTTTCATGCTCAGGAGCCATAAGCTCTAAGAGGTAGTTGCGCAATATATGAGCATGGTTATTCACAGGATCTTTAGCACCATAAACGAGCGTAATACGGTCGTTATCGTGGTCTTTCATGAGGTTGAGCACATGTTGCACAGCAGGATTATCATCGAGCTCCTCACGATATCGATCCGCGAATTCTCCGTACCGTTCAGGATCGTGATTCCACCACTTGCGCAACTCAGGACTAGGCGCTATATCTTTATCCCATTCATCAAGTTGAGCCTTAACTTTAGAGATACCACGCGGCCAGAGTCTATCCACAAGCATGCGATAGCCGTCTACTTGAGGATTTGCTGGAACGTATGCTCTTTTCAAGGTAATCTCGACACTCATGGTTCCACAATGACACGCAGGTACGACGAAAGCGACAAGATTCCACTCGTCGCCTTCTTACCTGTCACGTTTTATCACGCCATCTCGCATGTGATACGTATAAATAACAGTGACACAAACACGTTAGCAAATATTATTAAAGCGCGTTTTAGTGTATTTTTAACGCATTTGCCATAGCTTCACTGCCCAATTTTTAATCGACTCAAAGAAAGCAGCAAGAAGAATCAATCCTGCTCCCGCTACGAAAAGGGTGATAAACCAATATTGACTTGCCACCGCTGCGACAATGACCCATGTACGAATCAACGCATAGACAAACAAACCAATAGCACCGGTCAGAAGTGGCGCTTTCAAAGCACACACCGCGCCATACACAAGCAAACCGATAAGTACGATGACAAGGACAACATCGCGGGCATTCTGCCAACTATACGTTCCTGTCATACTTATGATAAAGCTTGGCACAAGCCCCACTGTTAGCGCTGGCCACATTGTACGTGCGCTGCGCAACTGTGGTTTGTGCTTGAGATACATCACAGCGCATATGAAGAGCACAACGCCAGCAACGAGACTAAACACATCAGGCATATTAACTGGCTCTACCTGTTCAATCCATGCCGCAAGAGCAAGGAAGATAACGTTGCCTACGGCAAGGTAGCCGATGAGCGAACGATGCGACATCTGAGCACTCTCAAGATTTACTCTGCCGACACACCAATAAGCTATAGCTGCTAACGAGATGCCGATAAAGAGGATGAGTCCGACAAACTTCATAGATCCTGCCGCGAAAGTGAGTCCTAGAATAACCGTTGCAATTTCGAGAATAACCATCGCACCGAGCGGATGGAAGGTTGGTTTCATAGGATGTGTTGGTATCTGCACGTGAGGATAAGTTTCTTTCCCCGGTCCAAGAGCCATAATTGTTGCATATACGAGCGTAAATACGATAACCGTGGCATCAGGGACATGATCGACGAGGATACTATCGAGGTTAAATGCCAGCGCAGAAAGCATAACGGTACCTAAAGCATCTAGAACAACCGCCCATGTGACGCTAGCTCCCTGCGACGTACCAATTCGAGTTGCAATGAGAAGCACTATGAGCAGAACTGCGACTATCGCACGATAGAGTGATGTCGTATCCGTAATGCTGACATGTGCAATTCCAAGCACAATGCTCACCCACGCAATAGCACGAATTGTGATAAGCATTGAAGCATAACTGTATTCGTGTTTTTCGCTACTAAGGAAAGCTGCATACTGACGACGTGTGAACCACATGATAGCGATAAGTGCAGTCGCTATCACAAGGTTAGTGATGCCATATGCAATAGTGAAATTGCCTGATGCTGCAAGATAAATAGCCGCTACGGCGAAAATGAGAGCCCCATGTTCCGTATACTTCACGCCAAGAAGACGCATTCCAACCCATAGCACCGCGATAAATTCTATGAGCAGAGCAACCCACAGAGCCTTCATCTGATATGTATATGCTGGTGCAGATATATTCGGCACATACAATGCAGCACGTATTAATGCGCTCATCGTTTCTATACCTATGACTACTGCACCAAAAACTTGTGCATGGTGGACTACGAAATGTTGGGATAGCTTGCGTCCACAGCTCCAAGCGATAAATGCCGCGACGACACCAATCAATATGTATATATCCATCGGCTGCATATAGCCATGAGAATCGACACGTGAACTAATAGGTAGAAATACAGTAAGTGCAGCTACAGCGTCCATCGCATACATCACTGACAGACTGCCCCCGTTGGTGAGAGCGCTTAAATCTTCTTCCAGACGACGAAGCGATATGATAGATGCACCCCATACGACTGCGATAACAATCGGCGTGATAAATGCCGCTGCAGCAAAGCCAGGGATACTGTAGCCAACGGATGGAATCATCAACACAACCACGCTCACGAAAGATCCCGCAATCCACACATACTGCGCATATGTCAGCTTATTTCCTCGCTTATAAATGCCGGTCCCCATCAGCAAAGACACAAGAAGAAAACCGACATATATAGGAATCTCATTGCTCTTATGCGGCATGATAAATGGCATAAAGAATAGTGTCGGTAGAACGAGAATGGTGGATATCCACATGCTTGACTTTAGTTGCGATGCGTTGTCCTGCTGCCGAGTGACAGTGCTCATGCCCCATCCTACAGCAGCGATGAGTGCTAATGGAAGTGCAGCGAACATAGCGCCTCGATACTGAGGGATGACGTTAGTAACTGACATGAAGATGACATCCACGATAAAGATACCGAATCCGAGGATGTTCATACCTTCGGCAGTCGCGTGCAAACGTTTACGCAGCAGATATGCCACAACGAGTGCGAGTACACCAAAAATCCCTATTGTCAATGCACGCGCACCGTTCCCCATGTACATAAATGCTACAGACAAGAAGGCTATGGCAGAAAGAACCACAAGACCGACGCCGACGCCTAGCATGATATTCTGCGTAGTCATGTGACCGCGTGAAGAACGTACTGCATCCGGTTGTGTTGACATAGCAGCGCTGCTTGCCATGCCTGTCTGAGCCATAGACATAGCAGGCATTGGAGACGTTATAGCAGTAGCGACTTGCATTGGCTGCTGCATAGCAGGTTGCGCATCTACGTGCACTGGATTTGATTGCGCATACGCGTGCTGAGCGGACTGTACCTGCGGCGTAGTGACTGACTGGGAAACTGAAGCAGTGCTTTCATAAGAAGTAGTCACGACACTTTCGTAGATGTTCTCGCTCGAGTAGGTATACAACGACTCCAAAGGTTGTGAAATCGACTGTGCTCCATGCACCTCGAGCTGTGCTGTCTGCGAAATTACACTATTTATCACAGCATTGCGTTCTGACCACAGCTTGACAACAATGTGAGATACATCATTAATCTTAAATGCTAATGAGTCTGTCAGATCTAAGCCAAAAGTCGTGCACTGAACGTCATGGATTGCTTTGAAACTATCCGGCTCGAGCGTGGTATCAGTGAGATTTTCGACGCGCGTCGGCCATACAAACTTAGGTACAGGCTCACCTGGATGAAACTTTTCGAATAATTGGTACAGATACACAGCACGCTGCTCCATCAATGCAGCAATGCGCGCATTCAGCTCTCGCACACGCAGCGCTTGATGGTTCTTCGTATCAAAACCTAACGAACTAATCGTACTGTCAGCCATGCGTTCAAACGTATCTGGAAATAGCTCCGTATCCCTGAGAAGAGACAAAGATTTGGGCCACGTATAGTGCGCTTCCACCGTCATAATCCTTTCCCCTTTCACCTCTGCCCTGCGGTCTGCATATCTTTTTCAAATTTGAAGAAGAGCTCACCGCTAGGAAAAGTTTCCACAGCACCGTCACTCATAGGATGCTTTTCATTGAAAAATTCAGTAATTACGAACCCAAGTTTATTCACATAAAAATGAATATTGCGCACTTCAAAGTAAGGAGTATACAGTGTCCATTTTTGTGCTGAAGGGTACTGAGCGCTCACGTACTCCCAAAGCCCAGAACCGATACCCTGACCGTGCGCTTTCACGTCCACATAAAGAATCTCTAACTCCATATTTTCAGGAGTATCACCCTTTTCTGGAGCGGCGATCGCTCCGCCAACGACACACCCATTACGCGATGCAAAGAAAGCCTGAGCACCTTGCTTACCCCACGATTCACGAACATCGCTCTCAGGCATCACCGACTCACCATGTTCGCTATGAGCACCAAATTCCTCGCCATATTTATCTCTCACTGCAGCATCAAACGCAGGCTGAACTCCATCAAGAAAAGTGCGATAGTCGTGTTCACTGTTCATATCTGCAACACGAAAAGTTAGCGATGCATCTGTAGCATATTCTTCCATGGTGCCATACTAGCAGGTAGAATGACGATATGAATGTTACACTCATTATCGGCATTATCTTTGCCGCACTTGCAGGTTTGCTTCACTTCCTCATCGCATATATGGAAATGTTCGCATGGGAAGGTCCGCTCGCACGTAAAACATTTGGCGGTAGCGCTGAGGAAGCTCGTCCTTTCACCTTCTATGCATATAACCAAGGTCTTTATAATGGATTCCTTGCTGTCGAAGCAATAGCCGGAGTTATCATAGCACTTGTCGGTATGAAAACTATCGGTGTAACTCTCATGATTGCAGCGACGGCTTCTATGCTGTGCGCAGCCATTGGACTTGTGGCTAAAGACTCCTCTTTCAAATCGGCAGCAATGAAGCAGGGCACTCTTCCATTGCTTGGTCTTCTTTTCATTATTATCGGGCTGACACTTTAACTTAATTCCATTATCACTTACATAACTTACATATGTGCTTCGAACTCGTCTCGTTCGGAGCACATATGCCATTTAGTCACTCTTATAGAGCTTCGACTGCATCTTTTACAGGAATATCTCCACCACTCATCACGATTATTTGATGGCTCACGTTATGTGCCTCTACAAGGTTTGCAAGAACAGCTGCAACATCATGAACAGAATTTGGTCGCGCAAAATCGTATGTTCCCAGTTGCACTAAACCAGCCTCTGGCTCTTCACTGAGAGTTACCGGCTGAAGAATAGTAAAATCGAGTGAGGTACATGTTATTAAATATTGATCGGCAAACCACTTCGCCGTCATATAATCCTTTAGCTGTGCAAATCCTGGCTTATCCCACAAATCAGGATCTAATGACCCTACAGTAGACAGCATTACGAATCGTTTAATGCCTGTATCTTCGCACGCCTGCATCATTTTTACCGCACCAAACGCATCAACTTGAAGAAGATTTTTCCCACGAGAACCTGCCGTAAAAATAACAGCATCAGGTTTCGTACTCGTGAGGACAGCTGCAAGTTCATCCGTCGACCGTGTCACATCTACAACGACAGGCTGCACATGAGTAGAGCGAAGTTCTTCTACCCTCTCGCGAGTATGCCCGCCAGCTATCACATCATATCCTGCTAATTCCAGCTTCTTGACCGTGGACGCTCCCACACGCCCACTCGCTCCTACTACGAGAATCTTCACAGCACTCCTGTTTTTACACTTCTACACTCGTGAGCATCGGTTTTAATGTTGCCTCACGAATTTGTTTCATACCAGTTAAAGAAATAATAACGGCAAGTACTGCCAGTACGCTCACAGTAATAAATCCACCATGAGATCCATAGAGGTCGATGAAATATCCAGCAATTGAGTTTCCCACGGATCCACCAATTGAATTCATCGCTCCCATAATCGCTACGGCTTCAGTAAATCGTGCAGGCGGAACGAGATGTAAGATAATCTGATTACCATTAATCCAAATCGGTGACTGACATACCCCTACGATGAGATAGGTGAGCATGATAACCCCAATATTATGTGCAAATATAAAAGAGCTCAATCCCAGTGCCACCACGACGATGCAGAAGTAGAAGCGCTTCCACAAAGCAATACGCCAATCCTTCGCACCGTAGAGGGTGGCTCCCACGAGTGCGGAAGCGGAAAAACAAGCAAAAACGAAACCGGTAAAGGATTGAACATGCTGCTCTTTTGCAAATGCAATGATGGAGATACCCGTGGCACTTTGGAATGCCCCAAGGCCAAACCATGTCGCGCAAATAGCGATATATCCCACACTAAAAATGGAATTATTCTCCACATCATCTCTCTGACTATCAGATAAATTATGTCCAGAATTTTGTCCAGAAAGCTGAGCTGCTTTAGCTGCTAACTGTGTTCGGTACTCTTTTCGCGTTACTCCCAGCTCGCGCGCCATATCTGACTGGTTTGGAGGTTCAGCAGATCGGACCCCGAGAAAAAGTACCGCACCAACGATGACACATATACCTGTCACGGAGAAGGATAGTACACCTGATATGACTGCAAGAATAGATGAAAGTGGATTGCCAATCATCCACATCGCTTCATCGAGTATCGAGGAGAATCCCATCGCCCGATTAATCTTTTCCGATGATTTCTCGCTGTTCTTGAGCAGATAAGTCCATCGAGCACGGCTCATAGCACCCCATGGCGGTATACATGCCATGAAGGGAACGATACAGTATAAAATCCATTCAGGCGTGCGCAACTGTATACAGGTCATGAGTATCACAGCCGCCACAATCCATGCACACACTATAGGAATAGATACGCGAGTTTGCCCAAATCGGTCTATGAGTTTGCCAAAAATCGGTGTAAGGATAGCTAAAGAAATGGCTTGTACAGCGCTCAGAGTCCCAGCTAGCGTGTAGCTTCCATAAATATTCTGAACAGAAATCGTAATGCACATACCCACCATCGGGAATGGCATAGAAGCGATAACAGCACCGATAGCGTAACGCGCAGTACCTTTTATCGAGAGAAGCTCCCCGTACCCGCCAAATACACGCTGGAAAAGAGACTTTCCATACTTATTGCTACTTGTCCACTGTGACATCGCGCATCATTACCCTCTATGCAGAGTATCTTTCTTACTCGTACTACTCTATCTACGAGCACAGAGCAAAAAGAGAGCGACACGCCATACTCATCACATTTTAGTTTGTGGCATTAATTTACAAACGCCATCCTGCGATGTCTTTGTGAGCATCGAACGGTTCATCAATGGAACGGTGATAGATATTTTCAAATGCTTTAACTTTCAGTGCATAATCGGTCTCACGCATTTTTTCTGACGCATCGTGTGGAGGAAGAGACTCGTCTGGATAAATGACATCGAGAATGTGCACGACATACTTCACTTGATTGAACTGGTCATGATGCTTTTCCGGCACACCGGTATCGATAATCTCCGTAAAACATGACACTACAGGTACATGATGTTGGACAGCAAAATCATATGCACCGTGCTTAAACGGACGCGGACGGCGGTAGTTAAACCACAACTCTGCTTCTGGATAAATGAGGATACAATCCTTATCTTTGTTCAAGATTTTATCCATCACTCGTGGCAAATCCACGCTCAAATACTCATGGTCCTTGGTGATAGGAATGGTATCGTAATACTTTAGGATAAAGCCAATCCACCCCTTCATCTCAAGATTTGTATCTTGACTGATAACGTACGTATTCTTGTGAGCTTTACGCATGGCAGCAAAAATACCCGTATTTTCCAGCTGGTTGAAATGATTTGACGTAATGAAAGCTCCCGTATCTTTGATACCATCAAGCTTTTCCAAACCAACGTACTGCGTAGTACGATTAATAACATATCGAGAAGCAGTACGCACGAGAGCACGTGCCCAAAAATTCTTAAACGCGTAGCCAGCAGTATTGCGATATGCAAGATGCTCACGAACGATATGAAGCATCTTCTTTTTTTCCACTACAGGATCGCCTTCAAACGACTTGGCATTAAGATTGCCATTCTTGAAGTTACGTTCCATGTTTGCCACTACTGGTCGCATATCGCCGCCGATAATCATGAGCATTCCCCTCGTATATACGTTTTACAGAGCGACCTTAACGCCTTGCTCTACTAGTTTTGCAAAAGTCACATCATTATCCGGGAAATTCTGAGCTCCGGCGATAAGTTTCTGCTTCTTGCGCTCATCATCAGCTACCATATCGCCATTAAAGTTTTCAACGGTATCGCGAAGTTGCTGATAGAAAGCAGAATGTGGAGCGTACTTCCAGAAAAGTTCAGCCATAGGAGCGTCTTCATAATGCCATGGCTTGCCAAAGAGATTGTAGTGAATGATAAGCGGATTAAGCTTTCTCCAGTCGCGCCCAAGTAGCCCGCCTGACATGACGTTCCACTTTTCAGGCAAAAGTTTTGTACGCTGACCACACATAACATTTAAGTAGTCTTGGTCGGATGCAATGAGCTTGACGTGATAGGTATTAAGCAAGCGCGAGAAGTTATTCGTGAAATCAAGTTCGCGGAAAAGCGCAAAGTCCATTAAGAGCACACCAGAGTTGAAGTATCGAGCCGCTGGGAAACCATGCCCCTTCTCAGCATACCGAGTCAAGATAGGGTCCGCTTCGATAAATCCATCGTGAATTGCGCCGAGCATATTGCCCTCGAGGTCAAGCTCATAGAACTGCGCGATGTCAGTATTCACTATAGTATCCGCATCGAGATAAATTCCCCTATCGTACTGTGGGAACATATCAGGGAGGAAAAGACGGAAATACATCGTCAGCTCAGCAGCATCTTGCGTAGGAAGAGTATTTGTCTCTGAACTTACCAACTCCACCATCGCATCGCGCATCGGGTAGAGTTCAACCTTGACATCGTTTGTAGACATGCCAGCAATGATTTTCTTTGTCTCATCTTTTAAACCACTGTACACAACTGTGACATGGTAATGATGCGCTCCAGATGTATCAACGTTTGCAATAAGCGATGCCAATGCTACAGTAAACATTGGAGCATAGTATTCGTCAATTGCATAAAAGACAGGTATTTCTGTAGTCATTATTTCCTTTCACGCTAATTATTCAAAACTTCCAAGTCGTGACTCAACTGTTCATACTTTTCCAAGAGTTCATCATACTCATGGAGTCCGAGTTCAGAGTGTACACGGTCTACATCCCATGGCTTTACAGTAACTGTACGTACAGTAGGGAAAAAGCGGAAGGTCGTTGTAAAGTGCTGGAAAACAGTATTTTTATGCAGCCGCCGCTGCTCATTGTATCTGCGCTTGAGCACAAGCTTTGTCGCACATAATTTATTCAATGCGGACTGATCAGGCATGAACATTTGTTTTGTTTGGCAGCGAATTCTGCATTGGGCAAATAAACCTGTTTCGCGGATATACTTCATGTTGAGAAGAAGTACGCCAGAATTCAAATAATCTCGAGTCAGCTTCAAGTAGTTCCGTTTGAAGAACCAACTGCCATAATAGTCCAAAATGCCTGCCAACTCATGTCCAGTAAGATCTTGGGAATACATATCGCGGAAATTTTCTCGGCAGATTACATCTGTGTCGAGATACAGTACACGATCTGGTATCTGCGGTACTAAATCCGCATATAGACGCAACATGCAGTTGGGAGTGAAACGAGTATTCATATTCGCAATGGGTACATGCACATTGAAAATATCGGTTATATCTACAAGCTCTACACTCGAAGCCGGGTTTTCTCCTTTTACTAGCTCATCAAGATAAATTGCTTGCTCGTAGCTTAGGGGTTCATAAGATTTTTGGGCAGTCTTTATCGTGGCAGTCAGAACGTAAATATTTAATGGCTCGCTCACATGCTCTGTAATGGACATCAGTGAGATGACGAGCCCATCCATCATGGCGTTATCCCCGCAATACATGATATTCATTACTTCACCTGCTCGTACTTGACATAATCGACGTTTGACATCTGCGCACGATATTTCATAGCAGCACTAATCTGATCATGGAGACTCTTCTTTTGAAGTTCCTCACTCGCACTTGTATCTTCTGGATAGAATGGCCCATCGATATACACAGTGATTTTAGGATGCTTAATCCATGAGTTCCAGAATTTATTTCGCCTTTGATATGTCGTCGTAAAAGAAAAACTTGGCGTTTTAAACCGCACTGGATAGCGGAAAGATGTGTCTGAAAATTCACGAATTTGCGTATAGTATGGCCACACGTGCGCTTCAGGATAAATCGCAAAAGATGTCCTGCGCTCTTGAACAAGTTCTGTCATCGCCTGCTTAAACTTCACACGTTGGTCGGCTGTCTTTGGCACTGGCAAAAAATTAAAGAATTGTAAAATCGTTCCGATGATAGGAATTCCCATATTTCCCACTGCCATTACTGCTGAAATCTTATGAGGATAATTCATCAGTATCGTCGTCGCTATGTCGCCGAAAGGCTGAGTATGGTTGCCATAGAAAAAATACGGTTGATTTTCCCGCTTTACTTCTCGCATCTTTGCAAGACCTTTTAACCGTATACCAAACTTGACATGCGCATATACGAAAGAGACAACAAAAAAGATGAAATAGACAATCGCATACCCCGTTGAGCGCAGTACACTTTGCGGCTTGCACCATACATAATCATCTGGCATACGGTAGCCACGAAAGGACTGCCCTACCACATCAGCTGTCGTTTCATCAACAGCGTATGCACGTTTCGTCATAGTCACCTCCGTTTCCCCTCGCACTAGGTTACCAGTGGCACACAACTGAAAAGCAAAAGGCGGTACACAGATGGTAGTGTGTACCGCCTTGAGGGTAAGGAAACTACTCGTACTCTTTCCGAGCTCTGCCTTAAGCTTAGCCCTTCACAGAGCCAGCCATAGACTCCTGATAGTAGCGTTGCATGACAATGAACAGAATGGCTATTGGGATAGACACGCACACTGCACCAGCCGCGAAACGTGCATACCAGTCATTGATATACTCCTTCGTGAGCATCTGCCACAAGCCCAGTGCAACTGTAAAGTTGTCCTGAGTACGAGCGATAGCCTTTGCCATGACGAAGTCGAGCCATGGAGTCAGGAAGCCAGTAATTGCCTGATAAACAATCATAGGCTTGCAAATTGGGATGATAATCTTGGTGAAAACTTCCCACTTCGAGCAACCATCAAGATATGCAGCCTCATCGAGGGACATAGGAATAGTGTCCATGTACCCCTTCATCACGTAGAAACCTGCACCCGAACCTGCTGAGTAAACGAGAATCAGAGCAATAATAACCATCGCGCCAGATGTCATACCGAACGCCTTCAAAATGAAGTAGATAGCAATGACGGACATAATGGATGGGAACATGCCCAAAATCAGCGCAATGTTCATAAACGTCTTACGACCCTTGAAACGCAGACGGGACATGCAGAATGCCACCGAAAGTACGAAGAACAAGGAAATCAAGCAGACGAACACCGCAATGATGAAGGTGTTGATGAACATGCGTGGGAAGTTCATGACGTTGGTCTCAGTAAAGAGCTGAACATAGTTGTGCAGCGTGTACTTCGTTGGGAAGAACGTCGTCTGATATGGCGCCGTATTCTCATTGAAACTCTCCAAGAATACCCACACGATTGGCGCGAGCCATACTATAGCCATCAGCGTCAAGAAGATATATGTGAGAGTATCACCTGCGATGCGGCGGAACTTCTGATTACGGAAAATGGAGTATTTCTTTTCGGAGCTTTCCATGGAAGTCTCCTTATTTTTTGTGTTGCTCATTTTACCTGAAACGCTCCTCATTCTTATAAGAACCAGAATTGCGGTACGTAATCAATGAAACTACCGCGAGCACGATGAAGGTCATGATACCGATGACTGCACCGAGGTTGTAGTTAGACTTATCAACGGTGAGCTTATAGAGCCACGTGATAAGCAAATCAGTCTTACCTGCGGATGCGCCGACAGGTGTTGGATCTCCTCCAGAAAGCAGGTAAATAACATTGAAGTTATTGACATTTGCAGTGAACGTTGTAATGAGGTATGGAGTCATCACGAAGAAGATATATGGGATAGTCACATTGATATAACGCTGCCACCAATTTGCACCATCAATCTCTGCAGCTTCATATAACTCTGCTGGTACATTCTGCAAGATACCTGTAATCTGCATAATGGTGTAAGGGATACCAACCCAGAGGTTGATGATGATAACCGTCACACGCGCCCACATCGTGTCTGTCAGGAATGGCAGTGGACCAGAAATCCAATGCCAGTTCATGAGCAAACGGTTAATCGCACCATCGGTACGAAGCATAGAATGCATTACGAGCAAAGACACGAACTGTGGAACTGCAATCGACATTGAGAAACATGCGCGCCAGAATCCCTTAAACTTAGTCGTCTTTCGGTTGATAATCATCGCCATAAACATGCCAAGGAAGAAGTTCAAGAAAGTCGCAAAGAACGCCCATACCAAGGTCCAAATCAAGACACTGACGAACATACTTGCTGTAACGTCAGAACCTGTCGAGCTAAATAGCGCTCCAAAGTTCTTCAAACCCACCCAGTCAAAGAGAACGACATGGTTGCGATCGTAGCTGGTAAATGCCATGGAAATCATGAAAATCAATGGCAAAATGGTGAAGACAACGATGCCCAACACTGGAAGGAACATCAAACCGATGTGTGCACGCTGATCGAAAATCTCACGCCAGTCTTGAATGATGGTGTTTGGCTTCTCCCCTGCAGCTACCTCTGTCTGCGCTCTAAATGAACTCTTCGCGCTCAAGTATGCCAAAAGTACAAACAATACGATAACGAAGATAGACATCACACCATAGAGCAAAATCAGTACAGAGTTGTCACCTGCGGTGTATACCCAGAAGCCATCTACTTTGACTTTACCCTGTTTGACGGTGCCAAGAGTATTAAGCTTTGTGAAGTACTGCCAGCCAGTACCGAAGAAGTAAACGAGAATCGCTACTTCAGAAGCAAGGAAAAGCAGGCCCTTAACGAATTGTTTGCGGACAAAATTTCCCAAGCCGAAGATGATGAACGAAAGTCGGGTGAAAACGTCACTCTTCGTCCAGAAGTCAATATTTTTCGTAGTTTCCATGGATTTCTCCAAATCACATCAATTCTAAGACCCCACCCCACGATAGGCGCGGAAGTGGGGTCCAAGAGTTGAAGTTGGCCTTACAGTTTACTTGCTAGCCTTGTTTGCTTGTGCAATCCAAGCCTCAGTCTTTGCCTGAGCATTAGCTTCAGTGATGCCACCGTTCATCAATGCGGTGCCGAAGTTCTTTGCAGGATCCCAGAAGTTGGTCATCTCTGGGAGAGTGGACTGCAAGATAGAAGTATTTGCAATGGTATTCATCTGTGCTACTGCTGCTGGATTGTCAGCAATGAGGGACTTGAGTTCCTTATCAGCAGGGACAACACCGCGGATAGTGTAGTGATCCTTCTGAGACTGAGTAGAACCAAGGAATGCTGCAAACTGTGCTGCAATCTTAGGGCTCTTAGAGCTTGGATTGTACGCTACTGCAGTAGATCCAGCGAAGGACTTCATCTGGTAAGTACCAGACTGTGTCGTAAAGGATGGAAGCTGAGCAGCTGCATAATTGTCGCCGAGAGCCTTCTTAGCATCTTCAGCATTCCATGTACCAGAGAAGAACACATCTGCTGTACCGTTCTTCAAAGCTGCAAGACCAGCACCCTCATCATTGTCCTTGACAAAGTTAGGATTCTTTGCAAGATTGACCAAGTACTTAGTTACTTCTGCCGCATGGTCGCCACCCTTGACGCCAGCTTTTGCATCATTGCCCTTTTCGCCGAAGATAGTCATGCCGGCACCTGCATAGAATGCTGGAAGATACCAGCCATTCATCAAGTTGAAGGATACCTTGCCCTTCGTCAGCATTGTGTCAAGAGACTTGATATCTTCATCAGAGAACTTGGACTTATTGTAATACATAAACCATGTATTTGCATTCAATGGAACGCCGTACTCTTTGCCATCGGAAGCAGTGACGGAATCAACCAAGGTCTGGTCATTCTGCTTTGCAACCTGCGCCTTTGCATCATCAGAAAGCTCACCGATTGCTTGTGCTGAAACGAGCGTACCCAACTGATCATTTGCGAACTGATAGACATCAGCTGCAGCAGATGGATCTTGTTTTACAGTCGTCGCAGCATCTGCAGAAGAAACTACGCTATTCTTCCATGTAATCTTGTACTCAGGATGAGCCTTTTCAAAAGCCTTCTCCTCAGTCTGCAACCATGATGAATTCTTCGCTTGGTCTTCTGATGCAGCCCATACAGTCAACTGCACAGTATTAGAAGAACCAGCACCGTTAGAACCGCATGCTGCCAAACCGACGAGCATTGCGAGAGAAGCAGTAGCCGCGACAGCAGCCTTGCCAAAACCAAACTTTGTCATCTCTGACCTCCCCATAATTGGTCTCTATATGTAACATCGACAGCCGCTTCATCACCTAGCCACGATGTTCATTAATTTCATTATAGACCAATTTAGGAAAAAATGACAACGTTTTCATAAATCAGCGTGGCTACTACACGAACGCAAGTGCGACACACACTATTAATATCAGGGGATACGCAAGATAAAACATATATTTTACAACAGAATTATTTTTGTCATACCCCAACTCATCGTTGCGAAAATGAAGAGCCACCACAGTGATGCCCGGAGCTATCATGCACAACGCCCCGAGCACAGCCGCAGAAAGCATCATAGTATTCTCTTTATTTTTCAAATAATAGAAGATAGCGGCAAACCCCAAGAACACCACTCCTAGTGGGGCAATCTTCTGGCGCACACCCACACGCATCATAAGCATCCACACTGCACCAATAACCCACGTCAGTACAGTAAGGACGGCATACCATGCTGTAGTAAGTTTATACACTGCTCGAGCGGAATCAAGACGTGCAAGGACATTCAAAACACATACAGTAATAAATCCTGCACAAGCAAAGTTCACAGAAGAGAAATCAAGGACATGCCCCGTCGTCGCTAACGAGTACGGAATCTGAGTCACAAGGCTCAAACCCGCAAGCAATACAGTGTACCGAAAGCGACTACGCGTTTTCTCAAAGCCCTGTACAATAAGCCATGCGGCAAGAGGCAATGCGCCCCAAGAAATAATCTCAGAAAGCACACTGATGGTAAGGGCTGCCATGCTTTCAGTCCCTAGCCAATGAGGGAAGATAGTAGTCGCTGCAACAGAGAAGAAAGCTAAAATAAGTACAAAAATTTTTAACGACTTTGTGCTCAATCCTTTGACACGGGGAGTTTTTCCTCGCTTCTCACCGTTGATAGCTCCTGAACGAATTTGCGGTACATAATGCTTCTCTACAGCCATAGTTCACCATTATGTCACACTCCTGGCACCACCTAGTTTTACGCGCTTCATGTTTACGCTTCATCTCACTACGACATGTGCTAAGCGCATATCACTGCAAGTAAGAAACAGAGTTGACCACATGTATTCGTAATTTGCTCTATCCAGTTGGATTGTGTGTCATTCTTGTCGAGAGTGAACGCAAATACGCTCATAGCAATCATCGCCACACACCCCAGGACAATAAATATCCATGAAGCAAGAGAAATATGAGCAAAAACAAACACTATATTAAGCGTTCTATACACTGCAGATTGAGCGATAATCTCGCTGAGAATAAGAAGAAAACCCAACGGCATAGTAGTGCGCATCTGCAGATTCATCCAAACAATATTTTTCCCTGTCATTGCCACAATGAGTTTCCACGTGGCTTTAAGCAGCCCCGCGAACGCTACAAGCACTGTACCCATCGTGAAGACTACTAAGTGAAGGCGATATGCAAGTATCGCGAACATAATACTGAATATAATGACAGGCAAAAAGTCTACGAGCGCAAGACCAACTGTAAAACCGCGTGGTTGTATCTCTCGTTTAGCGCTCATACACGTACGCTTCTCGAGAATCAAATCCCTTTTCACGCCAAGTAGAGGAAATCACTCGCGCAGTGCGAGGAACAAGTTTGATGAGATACATTGCATGATTTAATGACTTGATAGTTTCAAGTGGAATCTTTTTTATCTCTAACAAACGTTTGTAATCGTCGTTGATATCTTTATCCACTTCTGCCGTAGCATCAATGACGACAGCTCCTAACTTTCCAGGAGTGTAAGAATCATAGACCGCCGCAGACACGTGATTATTCTTTTTTAAATATCCGAACTTTTCTCCGCCTTCACTGAGTATGTAGAGAGAGCCATTCATGAAAGTGTACTCCACTACAGTAGCGTGAACGTCATCTCCAGATGCCGTAGAAAGTACGCATGTGTTATGCTTGGATAGGAAATCATCAATGAATTTCTTTACTTCGTCCAAACCGGCTTTATGCGCGTTTTTATCATGCTGACGCCAGTACTCGACGGCATTATCGTAATCTTGTGAATTCATCATGATAATCTTCTTTACTTTACTGTTTATGTAACGCTTACTTTTATGTTTACTTCGTATGAACGGACGAATGGCGTGTCTTTAAGAGAGGTATAAGCATCGGAGTATTTTGCGCATACTGTTGATACTCGATCCTATCTCCGTAATTTTTGTTCTGTCGTTTTTCCAGACGCTGAGCTCCGCTGACCATTACACCAACAATCATGGCGTAGCCGAGTAGAGCACACACCCACTGCCACCAGTTATTTAACGCGCCCCAACCAGAGATAAAAATTCCAGTCCAAAATACAATTTCTCCCAAGTAGTTCGGGCAACGTACAAATTTGAATAAACCGCTCGACACAAAATCATGAGGATTTTTCTTCTTTGCTGCTGACTTCTGGTTATCTGCAGTCGCTTCCACCATAAAACCTACGAAACTAATGACAAACCCAACGATGCCAAAAAACATTCCAGCAGTCGTTTCTACACGATTTGCTATACGGAACATTACAGGGCTGACTTGCAACACGTACAGGATACTCACTGCACACCATATGCCAAATTTTGCTGCGACGGATACATGCGATTGCGCATTCGCCTTGAGCGCTGAACGATAGCTACGGGATTCGCTTTCCCGAATACTAAGAAACGTGCTCAACCGTACACCATAAACAAAAAGCTGTAGAAGTAACAACTTGTCGAGAATATAGAACGGTAGAGATGGATTCACCCCCTGGCAAATCCCCACAATTTCTATACCGACGGCGGCACCTGCCACAGCGATGCCGTAGCCAATGGACATAAACCATATGTAATTTTTGAAACCAATCGCTGTGCAAACCAAGCAGATGAGGAAACAAGCAAGAAAATAAATCCACATAACTATGCCTCAGCTCTCTGCTGACTTAAGGACTCGTCAGTGTGTGCCATAGCAAAATTGCTTCTTATATATTCCTTAAAGCTGCGCGTACCATACTGAATGTCGCTCGTCATATCGTGAGTCAAAGTCCACTTCGAGAAGCGGATGACAGATTCACGACCGTTTTTCGTAATGTCTGCGAAGAAAGTCAACATGTCAAAGAGGAACTGAGGAGCATACTTAATAACCGTCTGCTTGCCTGCCGCCTCAAAACACATGCGAGCAATATCCTCGTACGAATATGTTTCCTTGCCACCTACGTCGAGGGTGACATCGTTGTCATTCATATGTTCCACGATAAATTGAGCCAGATCAGGCGTATCGATAACATTTGCAGATACGGGTTCGCCATCATTCGTCTTGAGAAGCGTGACTTTGCCCTTCTCAATCATCGGCTTAAAGACCTTAATAATGTCGTAGAAGTAACCTGTAGGGCGGATAATCGTATAACTTATGCCACTCTCACGCAAAGACTGTTCGAAAAGCCCTTTAGCTTGAACTATAGGAATATCATCTTTATGCGGATTTGCACCATGAACTGATACGAAAACAAAATGCTTCACGCCTGCACGTTTAGCTTCATCAAGAATATTTTCATTTCCACGGAAATCTATATCGTAATTTGTCACTTCACTAGAAGCACTCGTCAAACCTACAGTGGAGATAACAACATCTACGCCATTCATATGGCCTTCAAGAGCACGCGGATGCAATGCATCAAAGGTAACGAATTCACTCGGCATGATACCCGATGGAAGACTGCGATGAGCTAAATCCGCCGCGACAACTTCATGACCTGCCCTAACTAAGACTTCTAGAATATCACTACCCAAATGGCCGTACGCTCCGGCTAAGAACACCTTCATCCTTATGCAGCTTCTTTCTCTGTCTCTCACTTACACACTTACAGTAAAGCTCACTCCACATGATTTATCATCAAAAAGTTCGCTCTTACAACTACATACGAGTTTAGTAGTATCCGTTTTGAACACATCTCCAATTTTCATATAAGAGAAAATGTAACATGGTGGGACGCTGGAATGGGCTTCATATACATCCCGAAAACTTTATTCACTATTAAGGGAAGTTCTCTAAAATAAAATTGGCTTTAAATCCGATGATGCTAACTTTGCAAACGTTAGCACTCGTTTACATAGAAGGCAATAACACAAATCTCTCTACATTGCATAAACAAATCGAGAGGATGTTCTATCCTTGACCATCCTCTCAACGCACACTAATTATCTGTCAACCATGCTTATCGTGGCAGAGTCATGCCTCTATCCGTTGGGTTAATTGGTGCCGGAAGTTCAGAGTTATCCTTACGGGACAGATAACGGTCTACGGCTTCTGCACACGAGCGCCCCTCAGCGATAGCCCACACCACGAGAGACTGTCCACGACCGGCATCACCACACGCAAAGACACCATCCTGAGAGGACTCAAAATTATGATCACGGGACACATTGCCACGCGCGTCAAGCTCCACTGGAAGTTGGTCCATGAGAGTTGAAGTATCCGGATGCAAGAAACCTACAGAAATCAAGACTAAATCGGCAGGAATGACACGCTCGGTACCTTCTTGGCGAGTGAACGGACCGTTCTCTCCCGGCGCCACATCTACGATTTTGAGTCCTGTTACATGACCGTTTCCATCAGTTACAAAACCATCGGCAGCAGTATTATCGGGAATGGAAACCTTGCCTTCAGCGCCTTCCACCTCAGACTCGAAGTTCACGGAATCGGTGCTGTACAAGTATGTACCACCCTCCTCCATCGAAGTTGTCTTCTGATAGGTACGAGCATAGGTCGGCCACGGATTTGCGTCTGGACGTGTCGTCGGTTCCTGTGGCATGATTTGGAGAACGGTTACACCTTTTGCCCCTTGGCGAAGAGCTGTGCCCAAGCAATCAGAGCCAGTATCGCCGCCACCGATAACGACGACGTGCTTATCTTTTGCTGTGATATCGTTCTTTGGCGCGACTCCGAATACTCGACGTGTAGCATCCGGTAAGTATTCCATCGCAAAATGGATACCTTCTAGCTCACGACCTGGAATATTCATATCGCGAGGCACCGTCGATCCGATCGCCACAACGACTGCATCATATCGGCTCTTGAGCTCATCCCAAGTAATGTCTTTGCCAATTTCCACGCCAGTCTTGAAGCGGGTGCCTTCAGCTTCCATTTGTGCTTGACGACGGTTGATAAGCTCTTTCTCCAATTTGAAGTTAGGAATGCCATAGCGCATCAGTCCGCCGATAGCATCATCACGCTCATAGACGACTACAGTATGACCGGCGCGCGTAAGTTGCTGAGCGCATGCAAGGCCAGCCGGTCCTGATCCAACGATCGCAACTGTCATATCAGTCAAATGTTGTGGTGGAAGAGGTTTAACGATATCAAGTTCCCACGCCTGATCGATAATGGTTTGCTCATCATTCTTGATCATGGTCGGTGGCTGATGAATGCCAAGTACACATGCTTGTTCGCATAGTGCAGGGCAAATACGTCCTGTCACTTCTGGGAAGTTGTTCGTGGAGGAAAGACGATTATACGCATCCTCCCACTTACCTTGACGAACTAAATCATTAAACTCTGGAATGACGTTGCCCAGAGGACAGCCTGTCATACAGAATGGTGTGCCGCAGTCCATGCACCTTGCTGCTTGCTCTGCCGTCCACGGCTGTAGACCTGCCTGCGCATGGACATCGAACCAGTCTTTAATACGCTCTTCAGGAGAGCGGGTAGCAAGTTCTTCGCGATGACGTACCTTGAGGAATCCGCGTGGATCTGCCATTATCGCACTCCTTCTACGACGCGTTCATAAACGCTTTCCCATACACCTGACTCATTGAAGTCAACGTGATTCTTTTCTGCCTCTTCCATAGCTTCCTGCATTGCCACAAACTGACGCGGAACCACATGAGTGAAACGCGAAAGGAGCGTTTCTTTACTGCTCTTCAGCTGCTCAACAAGTTTCTCTGCAAACGATGAGCTCGTCTCCTTCGCGTACTTCGTAAGAAGCTCTTCGACGAATTGAGCTTCCTTGCTACCGCTGCGAACCTTTTCGAAAATAAGTGTACCGTTCGTAGCAGCTGCAGGATTGACCGACTTCATATCAAGGTCAAGCACATAGACGTGTCCACCAGAGAATCCAGCTCCGAAGTTACGCCCCATAGAGCCCAAAATCATGACATTTCCACCGGTCATATACTCGCATGCGTGGTCGCCCGTTCCTTCGACGACCATAGTAGCGCCACCGTTTCGTACACCGAAACGCTCACCAGCTCGACCGGCGACAAACAGTTCGCCAGACGTAGCGCCGAAACCGGTGACGTTGCCAGCGATGACGTTTGTATGAGCATTAAACTGGATGCCCTCTTCAGGTCGCACAATTAATCGACCGCCTGACAAGCCTTTACCGGCGTAATCGTTAACTTCGCCATAGATGCGGATAGTTTCACCTGACGGTATAAATGCTGCTACAGACTGTCCAGCTGAACCGTGGAATGTCATATCGATTGTGTCAGTAGGTAAGCCTTCTTCACCGTAGCGCTTGGTTATCTCGTAACCGAGCATGGTACCGAGAGTTCGATTTACGTTGCGTACAGGAAGCTCAATACGTACGGGTTCTTTGCACTCTAACGCATCTTGAGCATACTCAATGAGCTGGTTATCCAAGGCTTTATCAAGCTCATGGTCTTGATCCTCTACCTTGTGCAGAACAGTTCCTGGCGTTGGACCAACTTGAGCAAGGACATTCGTCAAATCAATGCCCTGCGACTTCCACTGTTCTACAGCTTCATCACGATCCAAGCATTCAACGTGTCCTACGGCTTCTTCCAACGTATGGAAACCAAGCTCTGCCAAGATTTCACGTACTTCTTCAGCAATATACATAAAGAAGTTGATGACGTGCTCTGGTTTGCCGGTGTAACGACGACGGAGTTCAGGATCTTGAGTAGCAATGCCTTGAGGGCAGGTGTTCAGGTTGCATACGCGCATCATAATGCACCCTTCAACGATGAGTGCCGCGGTTGCAAATCCGAACTCTTCGGCGCCGAGTAGTGCTGCTACGACCACATCGCGTCCAGTCTTAAGCTCACCATCACACTGAACTGTGATACGCGAACGCAGATTATTCAAAATCAGTGTCTGCTGAGTTTCCGCTAAGCCTATCTCCCACGGCGTACCCGCATGCTTGATAGCATTCAGCGGCGCCGCACCTGTGCCACCGTCAAATCCTGAGATGAGGACTACATCAGCATGACATTTCGCTACGCCTGCGGCGACCGTGCCCACGCCAAATTCAGAAACAAGTTTGACATGTACTCGCGCTTGAGGATTGGCATTCTTTGCGTCATTAATGAGTTGCTTTAAATCCTCGATAGAGTAAATATCATGATGAGGCGGAGGAGAAATCAGCTCCACGCCAGGAGTGGCATGACGAACTTTTGCAATCCACGGCGGTACCTTTGCTCCAGGAAGATGCCCACCCTCGCCCGGCTTTGCACCCTGAGCAAGTTTAATTTGTAAATCTGTAGCGTGAACTAAGTAGTTCGACGTTACACCAAATCGAGCTGAAGCAATCTGCTTAATGCGCGATACACGCTGAGGGTCATTGAGACGTTCTGGGTCTTCTCCACCCTCGCCTGAGTTGGAACGGGCGCCAATGGCGTTCATAGCTTGTGCCAAGGTCTCATGTGCTTCCTGCGAAATGGAACCATACGACATGGCACCTGTAGAGAAACGCTTGACAATTTCGGAAGCCGGCTCAACTTCGTCCAACGGGATGGATGGACGATTACTCTTCAGCTTCATCAGACCACGCAATGTCATGATACGGTTTGAATTATCATTCACATGCTGCGTGTAACGCTTGAACATCTCATAGTCGCCACGCTGCGTAGCCTGCTGGAGAAGGAAGATAGCCTCTGGATCGTTCAAGTGATCTTCCCCCGTGCGACGCCAATGGTACTGACCACCCAAATCAAGGTTCATGTGAGGACGAGCAGTTGGTTGAGCAGGGTACGCCACGCGATGGCGGATAGCGACTTCTTCTGCAAGCTCGTCGAGACCGACACCACCAACCTGCGATACTGTACCAGCAAAGTACGAGTCGATAACCTCACGCGAAAGTCCCACTGCTTCGAAGAGCTGCGCGCCACGATAACTCATAATTGTAGATACGCCCATCTTGGACATAATCTTCAAAACGCCTGTGGATAGCGCCTTCTTTAAATTCGTAACCGCTGTTTCTTCATCTACTGTCACATATCCCTTACGGCTGAGTTCTTCTACAGATTCAAAGGCCATATAGGGGTTTACACACGCTGCGCCATACGCGATGAGGAGCGCGACGTGATGTACCTCGCGCACATCCCCCGCCTCAACGGCCATAGAAATCTTGGTACGAGTCTTCGTTTCGAGCAAGTGATGCTGCACCGCTGAAGTGAGCAACAGTGACGGAATCGGTGCCCACATGTGGTCTGTATCGCGATCAGAAAGAACGATAAAGTTCTTTCCTTCCTCGATAGCGCTATCCACCTCGGCGTAAATTTCTTCCAAACGCTGTTTCAGCGCCTGACCGCCGCCTGCTACTTGGTAAAGTCCTCGCACTACGTATGGTTTGTAATATCCATCAAGTACAGCTGCTTTATCAAGACGCTTGAGTTGCGCCATTTCGTCAGAGGTCACGACAGGCAAATCAATGACAATCTTCTTCGCAGAAAGCTCAGCATCATCTAGCAAGTTTGTCTCCGGACCGATGGCTGAGGTCAACGATGTTACGATACGCTCGCGTTCCCAATCCAGAGGAGGATTTGTCACCTGTGCAAACTTCTGAGTGAAGTAGTCAAAGAGCATGCGAGAACGGCTCGATAGTGCCGCCAACGGCGTATCGTTGCCCATGGCTCCGAGTGGCTCCTTGCCGGTATTTGCCATAGGAGCGAGCAGAATCTTCAAATCCTCTTCCGAGTATCCGAACGCGCGCTGGCGACGCTGGACAGACTGTCCCGAATAGCGTACATGCTCACGCTGAGGAAGTTCAGAAAGACGTACAGAATTTTGCGCCATCCATTGCGCATATGGGTGCTCAGAGGCAAGCTGCTTCTTTATCTCCTCATCTGGTACTATGCGACCTTCTTGCGTATCTACGAGGAACATCGTTCCTGGCTCGAGACGACCTTTGAGAACGATATCATCTTGAGGAATTTCGGGAAGCACGCCAGCTTCCGAGGCAAGAACGAGATAGCCATCACGGTCGAGCTGCCAACGCCCAGGTCTAAAACCATTACGATCGAGCTGAGCACCGACATAGCGACCATCAGAGAAGACGATATTTGCCGGACCATCCCACGGCTCAATCAAAGTGTTGTTGTACTCATAGAACGCACGAACGTCAGGGTCGAGGTCAGGATTATTCTCCCACGCTGGTGGAAGCATCATCAGCACAGCGTGGGGAATACTACGCCCAGCAAGGTTCAAAAGCTCAAGCGTTTCATCGAAAGTGCCAGAATCAGAATTGCCTGGTACATCTAATGGGAGCAGGTCTGCCATCTCGCCAAGAAGCTCAGATTTCAAGCTTCCAGAACGTGCTGAGAGCCAATTGCGGTTACCTTGAATAGTGTTAATCTCACCATTGTGAGCAATCATGCGGAACGGTTGAGCAAGAGGCCAGCTAGGGAAAGTATTCGTGGAAAAACGCGAATGCACAATCGCTACACGTGCTTTCATACTCATAGAGTTGAGATCTGGGAAGAACTGCGAAAGCTGAGAAGTCGTCAGCATGCCCTTGTATGTCATCATGCGCGTGGACAGCGATGCGAAGTAGACACCAACCTCATGCTCTACTCGCTTGCGAATCCGATACGCTACACGGTCAAGAGCCAATCCGCTCATTTTCCCACGAGCCTTTTCTCGAGACGTATCTGTCTTTTCTGAATCTTCCGAGTATTCTGAATCGCTCGCGCCACCATTATCTACAAAAATGACTTGATAAAAACTTGGCATGCCTGCGAGCGCTTGAAGACCTAAATCTGCTGGATTCGTAGGCACTACACGCCATGCGAGAGTATCGAGACCTTCACACGCTGCGATTCTACTAATCTCTTGCTGCTGTTTACCCGCAGTAGCAATGTCTCTATCAAGGAAGGCAATGCCTGCCGCATAAGAGCCAGCGTGTGGAAGTTCTACGTCAAATACTTCACGTAAGAATTCATCTGGCATGCTCATCATGATGCCAGCGCCGTCACCGGTGTTCTCTTCAGCGCCGACTGCACCTCGATGGTCCAAGTTCTCTAAGACTTCAAGTGCGTTATCGACGATTCGACGCTCTGCTTGTTTATTAAGCGTAGTGACCATGCCGACGCCGCATGCGTCATGCTCAAAGCGTGAATCATATAAACCCTGTGCTGACTGTACAGTCAAATCAAGTGACGTCATCTTACTGCTCCTTAACCGAGAGAAGAATCCTCGATGGGAATGTGCGCGATTTTCCAGGCGAAATATCTAGTTCAATTTAAGCATCTTGCTCTTACTCTTTCATGCGACACACGGAGCTAAGTTCAGATTCTGGACGAAAATCTCAAATAAAAATAGTGGTATAACTACGCCAAAGCGTATCTATACCACCATGAAGTATCTACGTCAGTCTACGTTAATTTAAAATCTACGTTACTCGACGGTATTTGCTGGAACTTCGACAGCGTTACCGAACTTAACGTCACGTGCTGCGGCAACCTTAGTAGGTAGACCGTAAATCTCTATGAAGCCGACAGATGCGTTCTGATCGAAGGAATCACCAGACTCATATGTCGCTAAATTGTAATCATAGAGCGAAGACTCAGAGCGACGACCTACTACAGTAGCACGTCCTCCATGGAGTACCATACGAATCTCGCCGGAAACGTAGTACTGTGTATCGTCGATGAATGCATTCAAAGACTTCACTGCTGGTGAGAACCATTGAGCGTCATAGACAAGCTCAGCCCAACGCTTATCGATATCGCGCTTGATGCGATGCTGCTCACGCTCAAGGCAGAAGTTCTCAAGCTCTTGGTGTGCAGTAATCAAAGCTACTGCACCGGGCGCTTCATAAAGTTCACGCGATTTGATACCCACAAGACGATCTTCAATCAAGTCGATACGGCCGATACCTTGAGCACCAGCTCGACGATTCATCTCTTCAATTGCCTGCAACGGTGTAACTGCTCGACCGTCGATTGCGACAGGGACACCCTGCTTAAACTCAATAGTAACTTCATCAGCTACTGGCGGGAATGCTGGATCATCTGTGTAAGAGTACACGTCTTTCGTTGGCGCGTTCCACGGATCTTCGAGATAGCCTGTCTCAATTGCGCGTCCCCATACGTTCTGATCGATAGAGTATGGGCTCTTTTCGGTCTGTTCGATAGGAAGCTGGTGCTCCTTTGCGTAGGCAATTTCTACATCGCGAGTGAGAGAAAGGTCTCGGATAGGAGAAATCGCTCCAAGAGTTGGATCAATCGACTGGATAGATACTTCAAAGCGAACCTGATCGTTACCTTTACCTGTGCAACCATGTGCGATAGTATCTGCGCCAAACTGATGTGCGGCTCGTACTAAATGCTTAGTGATAAGCGGACGAGAAATGGCAGATACTAATGGATATACGCCTTCATACATCGCGTTTGCCTTCAGAGCGCGCATGCAGTATTCATCCGCAAACTCGTCCCGCGCATCGACAATGTAGGACTCTACTGCGCCACATGCAAGGGCACGCTCCTTGATAGTTTCGAGGCGCTCACCCCCCTGTCCTACATCAAGCGACACTGCGACGACGTCTTTACCTGTGCGATCCTTCAAGTAAGGAATCGCTACAGATGTGTCAAGGCCGCCGGAGTATGCCAAGACGATACGGTTCTTATTTGCCATTGTCTTTCCTTTCGCAAGTTTAACCGTAAATGAATATAGATCAATTAGCTTTATCGAGCGTTCGACGCCATCTCAAGAAGCCAGTCGCGCTTCTTTTGAGCAGCTTGGTTGTCACTGGCGATGACCATTACAGTATCATCCCCGGCAATCGTCCCCGCTACATCAGCAATCGGTTGCTTATCGATAGCACTTGCCACATATTGTGCAGCTCCTGCAGGCGTATGAATGATGACTAAATTTTGAGCTGCAATAACCTTCGTGATAAGCCCACCAATAACTTTAGAAAGCTGCTGCTCTGCCTTCGTCGCCATACGTGCAGGGCGAGGTCCTGGCACGAGGCTATCCGCTGACTGAGCATACTGTGCACCTTGCGGTACAGCGTATGCAAATGTACCAGAAGGCGTACGGACTTTACTTGCTTTCAAATCGTCCAAGTCACGGCTGAGCGTCGCCTGTGTGACTTGAATCCCCTCATCTGCAAGCAAATCAGCAAGCTGCTGCTGAGACTCAATCACATGGTGAAGGATAATGCTTTCCACTATGCTTAAACGTGCAGTGCGCGTAGTAGGCACTCCGGCGTTCATGCTGTCACTCCTGCTAGAAGTGACTCATCTTCTCGCTGTTGTGCAATCAGCCATGTCAAAAGTGCTTTCTGCGCATGCAAACGAAACTCTGCTTCATCCCACACGACAGACTGGGGTCCGTCAATCACGCTTGACGTCACTTCTTTACCACGGTACGCAGGCAAGCAGTGCTGGAAGATAGCATCATTTTTTGCTACTGCCATGACAGAGTCGTTGACCTGATACGGAATAAACGGCTTGGAACGCTTAGCATACTCTGCTTCCTCGCCCATGGAAACCCACGTATCTGTGAAAATACAATCAGCATCGTGGGCAGCTTCAATAGGATCCGTCGTCACCGTAATCGAGCCACCATTTTCGCTCGCAATGCGCTGAGCATCCTCTACGATATCTGTACGAGGAAGGTAACCCTGTGGACCGGCTACTGCTACGTACATACCTGCTACAGCCCCGCCGAGTAGGTAAGAATGAGACATATTATTTGCAGCATCACCAAGATATGCAATTTTCATACCTTTGAGACTATCCACTCCACCTTTATGCAGAGCAATAGTACAGAAGTCTGCCAAAATTTGGCATGGGTGAAAATCATCAGTGAGAGCATTGACCACGGGGACGGTTGCATAACGTGCCATCGTCTCGACTCGGTCTTGTCCAAAAGTACGCCACACAATCGCAGAAGTCATACGTGTCAGCACACGCGCAGTATCCGCTACAGGTTCGCCACGTCCAAGTTGTGAGCCCTCTTTATCAATGACGAGCGGATAACCACCAAGCTCAGCTACACCGGTGGCAAAACTTGACCGCGTACGTGTACTTGGCTTATCGAAGATAACCGCTACAGACTGCGGACCTTCAAACGGACGAGATAGGTATCGATTCTCGCGAAACGCTAAACCAAGCTTAAGGACCTGTTTTTGCTCCTCATGAGTGAGGTCATCATCGCGAAGCATATGCCGAAGAGTCATGGTTTTCTCTTTTCTGAGAACATCTTTCTGAAAACAGAATTGCATATTCTCGCTAAAATATTCACATCTATGTATAATTATGCAAAACAACGAGGACAGTCGACAGTTATCATTGTGACTTTCTCACGATATGAACGCACACATACCGCACGCGCATTTATCTCACTTCAGATAATACAAGAAACCTGCCTTTATTGTGCATCCACGTCTAGTTATTCTCCAAATCTGTTGGCATTTGCCTTAAGATAGCTACTCCGCGAGAAATCTCCTCTTCAGAGATGGTCAGTGGAGGTGCCATGCGGAGAGCGTGTGGAGCTACAGCGTTAACGATAAGACCATGGTCAAGCGCCCAATTTGCTGCCGCATGAGCACAAGGATGCTCAAGCTCTACAGCATTAAGCAAACCCGCACCGCGCACAGATACAAATAATGGATTGTCACACGCACTCAGCTCACTTCTTAGTTGCTCACCACGACGCTGCGCATTCACAATCAAATTTTCTTTCTCAATAATGCTTATAGTCGCAAGACCCGCGGCAGTTGCCAAAGGATTTCCCGCAAAAGTTGAGCCATGAGAACCAGGCGTAAACAGCGACGAGACTTCTCCGCCGAAAGTGACGAGTCCTCCCATAGGGAACCCACCCGCTACACCTTTTGCGAAGGTAATGGCATCGGGCACTACTCCTCCGCTGAGGTTTTCATCTTGGAATGCAAACCAGTGCCCCGTGCGCCCCATCCCCGTTTGCACTTCATCAATAATGAGAAGAGAGTTATGCTCATCGCAGAGACGTCGAGCAGCCTGGACGAACTCGGCCCCCACTGGGAGTACACCAGCTTCGCCCTGAATAAGTTCCATAATAATGCCTGCGACAGGACCGTCATTAAATGCGGATTCCAATGCATGAACATCTCCTGCTTCTATAAATTCGACCGCAGGCAAAAGTGGATTGTATGGTTCGCGAATATTAGGCTTCCACGTGACGGACAGTGCACCAAGCGTACGTCCGTGGAAACTATGCGTCAGCGCAAGGATGCGCGGAGTTTGAGTTGTTTCCATCGTATTTCCGTGCAATTTGAGGAGTTTGAGGGCAGCCTCATTACCTTCAGTTCCAGAATTGCCAAAATAGACGCGCGAGCCCTGAGGAGCACCAGAACGCTCAATGAGCTTTTCCGCCAACTCAATCTGAGGCTCAGTAGCAAAATAATTTGACGTATGAGCAATTTTACCTGCCTGATAGGCAACCGCTGCCACCCAATCCGGATGGGCATACCCTACGGAATTGACCGCAATGCCAGCAAGGAAATCTAAGTATTTATTTCCGTCACTATCCCATACGTAGCTTCCTTGTCCATGGTCAAGCACTCGCAATGGCGTACCAAAAACATTCATCAAATCATGGGAGTACAAGTCTAAAAGTTCGTCTGTTGTTTCGTGAATCTCACTCATGATTTCTCCTCATTGTCATGCCTTCTCCAGGTACCACCATCGTACCTATACCTTCGCTTGTAAAAATCTCATTCAAGATGGAGTGCTTTTTGCGTCCATCGATGATATGCGCTTGGCTTACACCATCATCAATAGCGCGTATGCACGCTTCTACCTTCGGGCGCATGCCCGCCTCAAGCTTTGATTGCATACCGCGTAATGTTTCTGCCCCAATTTCACCAATAAGAGAATTCCTATCAGGCCAGTTCGCATACATACCTTCGACATCGGTGAGAATAATGAGCTTTCGCGCCCCTAAAGCTACAGCAAGAGCGGCTGCTGCTGTATCAGCATTCACATTAAGCACCTGCGTTGCGTCATCTTCATCCGGAGCTACCGACGATACTACCGGAATGCGTCCAGCTGCTATCAAATCTTCCACGCTGCGCGCATCTACGCTGACAACATCTCCAACGAAGCCGACGTCCACACGCTCACCATCAACGAGAGGTCTGCGTTTTACTGCACCAAAGAGACCACCATCTTCTCCCGACATACCCACAGCATAAGGTCCGTATGAATTAATGAGGCCAACAAGCTCACGCGATACTTTGCCTGTCAAAACCATACGAACTACATCCATTGCCTCTGCAGTCGTGACTCGCAGCCCTCCTCGAAATTCTGATTTAATACCGAGAGTATTGAGCATTTCAGAAATTTGCGGACCACCTCCATGCACGACCACAGGTCGCAGACCGAGCTGACGTAGAAACACCATATCCTGTGCAAATGCTGCGCGGAGTTCGTCATTAATCATGGCATTGCCGCCATATTTAACAACGATAAGAGAGTCTTTAAACTCAGCAAGCCACGGCTGCATTTCAAGCAGAACCTCAGCTTTCTGACTTGCTGTTAGATCCTTATGAACGTCCAAATGGTAACCCGGACCTTTAGGTATATATGATGAAGAATGCATATGTCCTACGATTCATAGTCAGCGTTGATATGAACATAATCCAAAGTTAAATCATCAGTCCATACTGTCGCCGTTTCATTCATTCCTGTATGAAGGTCTATAATGATATCAACCTCACGCTCGTCCATTGTCACAAGCTCGCGCGGTTGCCCCGGCTTGCCCTCATCGCAGACACGAATGCCATTAATATCGACAGTCACATCACGAGGATCAAAAGCCGCTACCGCGCTTGGGACAGTCCCCAAAGAGGACACTACTCGTCCCCAATTGGGATCGTTTCCGTAGATTGCGCATTTCAGCAAATTCGACGATGCCACAGCTCTCGCGCATGCCAAAGCGGCATCTTCAGTCTCAGCGCCGTTGACTTCAATCTTGATATCATGCGAAGAACCTTCACCATCACCGATAATTTGTCGGGCTAAGCGCGTGCACGCTTCAGCCACAAGTTTCTCAAACTCAGCATTGTCAGGTTCCACGCCGCTTGCACCCGATGCGAGAAGAAGGACTGTGTCATTTGTCGACATACAACCGTCGACATCTATACGATCAAAACTTTTTTCCGTTGCCTTGCGCAATGCATTCTGTGCAAGTTGAGGCGTAACGACAGCATCGGTCGTTATCACGCAAATCATAGTCGCTAGCTGTGGGGCTATCATGCCTGAGCCTTTGACCATACCGCCCATCTTGAAACCATTTCCCGTGATTTCTACCGTTTTTGGCTTCGTATCAGTCGTCATGATTGCTTCAGCAGCACAGCACCCTGCTGAGGAATCGTTTGCTAATTCTTTCGCAGCCAAATCTACTCCCCGAAAAACAGCATCAAGTGGAAGCAACTCACCGATAAGACCTGTAGAGGCTACAAGCACGTCATCCGCAGTAATACCTTGCGACAAGGTATCAGCAGCATGCTCCGCAGTATCCAAAACCTGCTGATAACCCGCATCGCCAGTACACGCATTCGCCCCGCCAGAATTAATGACCACTGCCTTAGCATGTCCAGATTTAATCCGCTCGCGAGAGTACTGCACAGGAGCTGCTGCAAATCTATTAGACGTAAAAACTCCAGCAGCTACATCGAGAGGGCCTTGATTGACGACGAGAGCCACATCTTTTTTCCCTTCGACAGATGAAATTCCTGCGCGAACTCCGGCAGTTACAAAACCGTCTGCAAAAACTACGCTCATGGTGCTACTCCAATCTTTGTCAATCCAGCATCCTCAGGAAGTCCTAACGCGATATTGAGAGATTGAATCGCCTGACCTGCAGTGCCTCTATTCAAGTTATCTATTGCACAGAAACCATAAAGCAAACCGGCATTTCTGTCGACGACAACTTGAATATGTGCCGCATTAGAGCCGATGACATCTGCCGTCGCCGGGAGTACTCCTTCAGGAAGAAGAATCATAAAATCTTGCTGAGCATACACATCTAGATATATTTCGCGAATCTTGGCATCGCTCATTTCTAATGCTTTATGGCTCAGTGGCGCACTCACCGTTGCCATAATTCCGCGGGACATAGGGACGAGAACTGGCGTAAAGCCAAGTTTAATTTGCGACGTCTCATAGTGAGCTGAAAGACCGTTATCGTCAGTAAGACCTGCAGCATGTGCAAAATTCTGCTTTATCTCAGGAATATGGCGATGTCTACCTCCCACAGAATATGCTTGTGCACTACCGAGTGCTTGTGCCGCAAGAAGATTAACCTTCCCCAGGGATTTCCCCGCACCAGAGTACCCTACTGCCAGCGCAGCAGTTACATTTTTCTCCACAAGGCCAGCCGCAATCGCAGGTTGCAGCGCAAGAGTTGTAGCTGTGACATTGCACCCGGGGCCAGCGATATGAGTAGCACCATGTAAATTTTCACGCTGGAATCGATAATCTGCATCGGACTTTTCACGACTGGTCTTCCGCCGATCCCCGAGAACAAGCTCCGGCATACCATACGTCCAATGATCGTAGAAGTCTCCGCCATAAAACGCATCCCAATCATTCTTATGCTCGAGACGATGATCAGCCCCCAAGTCCACAACGACTTTCACGTCATGCAATTCACTCGCGATTTTTCCCGAAGCGCCATGTGGTAATGCCAAAATAACAACGTCATGACCGCTCAGCACGTCTGGAGTCGTATCCTGAACTTCAAGCGAAGCGTATTGTGGAATATGCGGTGCAAACTCACCCATCACATGTCCTACAGACGTGTGCCCTGCCACACACGTCACATCACAATAAGGATGCGCAGCTAAAATTCGCAGAGCTTCTCCTCCTGCATAGCCCGTTGCACCTGCTACAGCTACTGAATATTTATGCATATTCTCACCTACTTATTCATTATTATGAATAAGTATGCAAATAGGGAAGGACCAAACCTTCCCTATTTCTTGCGGTTTCTCATATGATGACCGCCACTTTTATCAGCAACAGTCTCATGCATACTTATTTATTGCTTTTATCTATCGTATGTTCGCCGCCCACGTCTCGAGCTCTTGAGCAAATTGTTCCGCTGTCGTACCCGTTGCCATGAGGTAGACAACCAGTGCAATTACCGCGAGCGAGAAGATTACTGCCAGAATTGCAAGCCAGCGACCTTTCATATGAAACTTTGTGGTTCGTACTACCGATAGCCAACCTATAAACAGCGCTAACACAGCCGTATAAGGAGTAAAAGCGAGAATGAAAGCGACAAATGCGTAGAAATCCCACTTCCCATAGAGAGGGTTCTTCTGAGGGTCATCTGGATCAAATGGTTCAAAGTGAAATGGAAGATTCACGGGATTACCGTTCTCGTCAACGAACGGAGAATTTTGTTCCCGTTCGCCACCATTCTTAGGCTGATCTTCAGACTGAGTACCTTGAGGATTCTTCCCGGCACCTGTACCTCCACCGCTCATAGGAGGCATAGCTATAACTTGTATGCGCTTGGGATTTTTACGTTCCTGAGGTTTTTCGCGTTTTTCAGGTTTCCCATAGACATACGGATCCCAGCCTGGGAACTCTGATGCCATGCGTCCGTATAAGCGTTCAGTCTGCTTATGCTCGCGTGGCGTGTCTGCTGCACTTGATACGTTCTCGGAAACAATCTCGTCAGTCATATCGTCCTTTTCTTACGACCTTCTTCTGCACTTCCTACGCGCGGAGAGTTGCCCCTACACCTTCAGCAGCTTTGATAATCTGCGCACGCAGTGCATCGGTATCATCGGAGTCTAGAGTGCGGTCTGGCGCGCGGAAGGTGACAGAATACGCCAAAGACTTCTGCCCCTCTTCCAGTGGAGAGCCAGTGAATACATCAAATAACTCTATAGACTCCAGTAATTCACCTGCTGCTTCGTGTACCACTGCACTCATCTGGTCACTCGTCATGCTATCTGGAACGATGAAGGCAAAGTCCTGATGAACGAGTGGATATGTTGATACTGGTTTTGCCTGCAAAGGCTGATACTTCACAAAATCAAAAATCTTATCTAAGTCAAGCTCAAACGCTGCAGTATGAGCCGGCAAGCCCATCCCCTCATTGATACGCGGATGGAATTCACCCACGCATCCAACGCGCTCACCATTGACAGTGACGTAAGCAAAACGACCCGGATGCCACGACTTTGCAACATCTTCGCCAAACACCTGCTCAAGCTTGAAGTCAGCTGCGAGGCGTTGAGATACACGCATTACAGCCTCTACTGCGTCAGTCCAATCAGCAGTACGCTTCTCTCCTATCCATCCAGTCTCTTGCACTTCGCCAGTAAATATACCTGCGACATGTAGTGGTTGATGCGGCAGTCCTGCTTCGAGTGCGTCAAGCTGTTCATCAGTTGGACGCACTCCACCTGGAAGAGCAGGAATAGCTGGAGCCTGTGGGTCCCACTCAAAAACATGTCCAATTTCATACGAACTTGCCTGAGCGTTACCACGACGAATATTGCGCTGTACCGTACGCATGAGAGTCAAGAGAATTTCACGACGTAAGTATGGCCTATCCCCAGCGAGTGGATTTGCAAGCTCAACAGAGATAGGCTTAATAGCCTCGCCATCCAAGGCAAAGTCCTTGAAATCTTCATCTCCCACGAATGGATAACTGATAGTCTCAGTCAGACCATACTCCGCCAAAGTATCCGCCACCTGACGACGACGAAGCTGAGAGTCAGTTAGGCCAGTTTTCTGGCTAGCTGGAACGGCAGGAACGGTGACAGCAATCTCATCGTAATTCACGAGACGAGCTACTTCTTCGACCAAATCGCACGGCTCAGAAATATCTGGGCGCCATGTCGGTGGGACGACATTCATATAGTCGTTGTCGAGTTGAGAAACTTTACAACCAACGTCCTCAAGCCAGCTGACAATCTCCTTCTGAGATGTCTCAAGACCGGTCAGTCGCCTAACTTCATTCGTTGAGAACTTTACTGGTTGAGGCGCAGTAGTGTGATTGATATCCGTTGGAGTCTGGCTTGCCTGTCCCCCGCAAAGTTTGACTAACAACTCAGAAGCCTTGTAAGCAGCTGCTGCCTGAAGCTGAGTATCCACACCACGCTCATTACGACGGCTAGCCTCAGAAGGAATCTTATGACGACGAGCGGTACGAGCAATAGACACCTGATCGAAGTGAGCAGATTCAATGAGAATATTCTTTGTCTCAGCAGTGACTTCTCCATAGAGGCCACCCATCACACCGGCAAGACCGAGGATACGAGAACCCTTCTCACCGTTTGGAGAATCGGTAATCACAAGGTCTTCTTGGCAGAGCTCATGTTCCTTGCCGTCCAAGGTGGTGAGCTTTTCGCCATCGACTGCACGACGAACGACGATAGGCTGCTCAATCTTATCCAAATCATATGCGTGTAACGGCTGTCCTAAATCAAGCATCACATAGTTAGTGACGTCTACTGCAGCCGAAATAGGACGCATGCCAGCGCGAAGCAATCTCTGACGCATGAGGTGCGAGGAAGACTTCGTAGGATCAATACCCTTAATAGCACGTGCATAGTAACGGTCGCAGCCTGCCACACCGTGAATTGGGTTGGAATCTTCGATGATGACTTCTACATCGCCATTCTCAGAAGCTTCGAGAGTAGAAGCCTTCTCGTTCAATTCAAGTACTGGATCAGTAAACTGAGCACCAGTAGAGTGATGGAATTCACGAGCTACCCCGCGGTAAGAGAACGCATAACCACGATCTGGAGTGATGTTAATCTCCAAAGTTGGCTCATTGAGACCCAAGATTGGCATGGCATCTTGACCAGGTTCAAGAGCATCGTACTGCTCCTGAGTGAGACCATAGTTCGAGAAGAGAATAATGCCATTGTGATCAGAGCCGAGACCAAGTTCGCGCTCGGAAGCGCACATGCCGTCAGAAATATGACCGTACGTCTTGCGAGGCTCAATACGAAAATCTCCAGGAAGTACAGCACCTGGAAGCGTTACGACGACTTTCTCTCCTGCCTTGATATTTGGAGCACCACAGATGATGCCACGAGGAACCTTGTTTCCATCCTCATCGAGCACATTGTGCTCACCGACGTCGATATGACACCAGTTGATGATCTTGCCGTTCTTCTGTGGCTCTGGTGTGAGGTCTACGACGTAGCCCACGACGATAGGTCCTGTAACCTGTGATGTATGAATAGTTTCCTCTTCGAGACCTACACGTACGAGGTCTGCAGCGAGCTGCTCGTAAGTTTCTGTTTCTGGCACAGCTACGTGGTCGCGTAGCCAATTCATATCAATAAGTGGCATCTCTACTCTCCCATCGCAAACTGCTGGCTAAAACGCACGTCGCCTTCTACAAGGTCGTGCATATCGTTGATGTCATGGCGAAGAAGCAATGTACGCTCCATACCCACACCAAACGCAAATCCGGAATATACTTCAGGATCTAATCCTGCGGAGCGAAGAACGTTAGGGTTGACCATACCGCAGCCACCCCACTCAATCCAACCTGGACCGCCCTTCTTATCAGGGAACCACAAATCCATCTCTGCAGATGGCTCGGTGAATGGGAAGTAGCTCGGACGAAGACGGGTCTTTGCTTCTGGACCAAACATAGCTACCGCAAGCTTATCAAGTACACCCTTGAGATCTGCCATAGTCAAACCTTTATCCACAGCAAGCGCTTCACACTGGTGGAACACAGGGGTATGGGTAGCATCTAATTCATCGGTACGGAATACGCGACCTGGGCATGCTATGTACAGTGGTACACCACGAGAAAGCAGAGAACGTGCCTGAACTGGAGATGTATGAGTACGCATCACCATGTTCGACCCAACAAAGCCTGCAGAATCCTTCGCTTGGTTGCCCTTGATATAGAACGTATCCTGCATCTGACGAGCTGGATGATCCGGCCCGAAGTTCAATGCATCGAAGTCATACCATTCAGTTTCTACTTCCGGCCCTTCAGCAATCTGCCAACCCATAGAGACAAAGAAATCTTCTACATCTTCTAAGAGCTTAGGAAGCGGATGACGTGCGCCCAAAGGATTGCGCTTAACTGGCTGAGTCATGTCTACAGTCTCAGCTGCAAGTGCCTGACGCTCAAGTTCAGACTTAATGTCCTCTTCACGTGCCGCAAAGGCTCGCCCAAAGTCCGCACGAAGCTTGCCGACTACTTTGCCAGCTTCTTTCTTCTGTTCAGGAGGAAGTCCGCCAATCGCCTTACTCGCATGTGCGAGAGCAGAACCACCACCCGCATACTCAGTGCGAAGAGCTTTCAAATCGTCAAGACTCGTCACATCCTTAAGCTTTGCAATGCCTTCTGCAACGGCATTCTGTACCGCGTCAGCATCGAACTGAATTTCGTCAGCCACTTTGTACCTTCCTTTATGGAACTCAAGTCTGTCTGCTATTTTTCCTTTTGGCTTAGACTTTAAAATACGTTTTTTGAGACTCAAAGTATGTTGTTATGAATAACTACTCGTGAGCACGCAGCGCAAACGCATACAGCATAATTGATGCGCTTATTGCCACGTTGAGCGATTCTGCATTTCCGTAGAGAGGGATTGCAACGGCGCGGTCAGTACTATCTATCAACTCAGGAGTTAAGCCTCGTGCTTCATTACCAAAGAGCACAATCTGCATACGCTGAAAATCAGTCGTCGCCAATGCTTCTTGAAGATTTGTTACTGGAGTTTTATCCGTTCCATAAACATCTGCAGCAGTCATTAACGCATTCTGAGAACGTGACCACGCAAAAAAATCTTCCTCAGTCATAGACGCTATCGGTACATGGAACAATGAACCTGCAGTAGAGCGCACAACCTTAGGATTTGTCACATCTACACACTCATCGACGAGCACAACTGCCGCACACCCCGATGCGTCGGCTGCGCGAATGATAGTGCCCGCATTACCTGGATCGCGAAGCTGCCAGCATGCAGCGATGAGAGAGCTATCAGCTATGTCTAAGTCTGCAACTTCACTGAGAACCGCCTCGGTTTGTACGACTGCGCAAATTCCTTGGCAATCCTGAGATAATGTATCCATCACCGCAGACGTTGCTTCATGAACGTAAAGTTCACTATCCATTGCAGAGTTGACAATGTCACGTAGAACGCGCGATTGCCGCCAGTTTTCATCTACATATACGTCGCGCACAGAGTTCGCAGCATAGCCAATAGCTTCACGAACTGCTTGAGGACCTTCCACAAGGAATAACCTCGCCCTCTTACGCCCCTTGCGACTAGCAAGTTCTGTTATATGCTTGACACGTGTCGCGCGAGGATTATCCATAAGTTCACGATTGAGTGGCATGGTACTTTCTCTCTGCAGGTATGAGTATTAACTATCCGACATTCGAATATTGATTTTAAGATATTGACTGTCCAAATAAATTGAACGCTCCCCCATAGTACGCTATAACGAGTGCAACTACGGGAATAGCAACTGAGACGAGGAAAGTGACGATATCTCGCCGATTGACCTGCGAGATTCTGACATGCGTGCGTTGATGTGGTGAGCCGAATCCTCGCGCTTGCATCACAAGAGATAATGTGCTTGCGCGACGAATCGCCAGTGTCAGCATAGTCATCGCATCAGAGGGAAAACGCTTGAGTGGATTCTTCGTATAAAGCCCTCGCATTATCTGCGCATGATGAATGGATTCGAGATCTACACGCAGTAATGGGAGCAGCCTAAATCCCGCCAATGCCGCATATACAAATCTGTCTGACAGGTGAAGCTTTTGGACCAACGCATCCGCCAAATCAGTCGGATCTATACGCATCGCCATAATAACCGCCGGAGCGCTCATAGCAATGACGCGCACAGCAGTAGCCAAAGCAAGCATGAGATTATGTTGAGGACTATAAATTGCAACGGTCGCAAACCCGCCGATAGCTCCTAGCACGAGCGGCCACGTATATTGAGCTAATTTCCCGAGTTTAAAACCAAATGTAAGCGCAAGTATAAACTCCACAACGACAACGATGCCACTCGATACTACATCAAGAGAAGCAATAAGAGGTAACCCCACAAGAAGACCAGCCCCAAGCCTCGTCAGTGGATTCAAAGACTCGACAAACTTTGATTGGCTTGGCTCTTTATCGTTGATGATGTAATCTTGCGCGTACCTATCAAGATTAATTTCTCGTGCGTGAAGAGACTCAATAAAATCGCGATCATGCGTGACAGCAATGATACACGTACCCCGATCTCGAATCGTTGCAAACATCTGAATGAGAGATCTCCATGTAGCGGGGTCTTGTCCATACGTCGGCTCATCCACGATAAGAATCTCAGGCTCAATCTCTAGAGCACAAGCCACTGTGAGCCTGCGCTTTTGCCCTCCCGATAAAGAATAAGGATTGTGCCAAGCTAAATCTTTGAGACCATAGAACTCCAGCCGCTCGAGAGCCTTCTGTTCAAGGGCAGTATCATCGACATTCGCATTTTTAAGACGGAGAGCTGTCTTCATCTCCTCTATGACAAGACTCGTCACAAACTGGTGCTCAGGATTTTGAAACACAAATTGAATATGTCTCGTAAGTTCGCGAAGATTCCAATCATCGATTGTTTTACCTTCCACAATCACTTCGCCTTCGAGTTTTGGCAGAAGCCCTGCAAGTGTCTGCGAGAGTGTCGTCTTACCTGTGCCATTTTTCCCCGTGATAGCTACGACTTCGCCAGCGTAGAAATCTTCAGTTAATCCTGAGGAGATAGCCTGTCCCTCATATCCCGCGGTAAGACTGCGAACGCTCATCACAACATGAGATGATGCCGAATGAGGAGCAAACTCATCTGCGTTGCGAATGAGGGGGATGCGCTCTCCCAGCTCCACTCGCCTATCAATAAAACCGTCCCACGCCGACACATTATGATCCACGACGATAAGCGTGGCGCCAGTTACTTGTGCTGCCCTATCAATGGCATGTACGACATCATGTATGCCTGCAGGGTCAATATTTGCCGTTGGCTCGTCGCAGATAATGACGTCTGGCTGCATGGCTATCACGCTTGCAATGGCAAGGCGTTGAGTTTGCCCTCCAGACAGGCGCTGCGCTAAGCTTTGAGCACGCACACCATGAGCTTCATCAAGATTCATTTGCTCTCGAGCGCGCACGGCACGGCGACAAATTTCACTTGCTTCAACTCCTAGATTCTCTGCACCAAAAGTAACGTTATCTGCCACTCGCGCAAAAATCACTTGACTATCGGGATCTTGCATGATGAGCCCTACACGCCCCACACATTGTCGTGCGTCTACTCCGCCGACGAGTACAGATCCTGACTGCTCACCGCCATCATCCGTATCTGTGAGCACTCCAGCGATAGCCTGAAGCAGTGTCGATTTACCCCAGCCTGAGCGACCGGTAAGCAAAACTCGCTCACCAGAATCTATGCTCAGACTGACGTGACTGACTGCCCAATTCTCGCTGAGTGGATAGCGATATGAAAAGTCAGTAATTTCTACAGATGCAGGCACTATTTACGCCTTAATCTCTTGATCTGTGGAGTTCTGAGCCTGAGAGCTCGTTGCAACTTTCCCCTGACGGACAACTCGACCAGATTCAAAATGATCAAGCGCTCCGGTTTTTGCAATGCCAATGTATATCCACCAGACAAAGAATCCAGCAAAAAGAATGCCAGAAATGATAGTAGTGAGAAGATTTACGCCACCGTAAACACCGTTCCAATCGATGGCCTGCAAATTAGTAAAGAAAGTATATGCCCAGCACGCAAGACCAGATAACGCCCCAGAAATTGTAGTAATCCATACGTTCCACACTTTATAGAGCGCGATTGCAAACACAATCTCAACGGCTGCCCCCTGCGCAAGCCCTATAAGGATTGTTCCTAATCCTCCCCACGCATTACCTAGCAATGCTTCGATGACAGCAGCAACGATTTCCGCATAGATTGCAGCTCCTGGCTTTCGCACGATGATTAATGCGAGAGGACCCGCAAAGAGCCACAAACCATTCATGAATCCAAGCAAGCCTGGTACAAGCGCGTCGAGAAAGCTCAGCGGCGCGTATGCCAAGGCAGCTACCCAGTAAATCAACGAGCACGCCACAGCAATCACACTCGCAACGGTAATATCAACGATACGCCACGTATAGCGTTTATTATCTACATTCGAAGTCATGTGTGCCTCCATTTCGTTTTCGAACGAACTTCATTGAGGCACGGGTAAAGTTTGAGAATGACGTCCGTGCGCCGGCATTACCCGGTATACGTTCAATCGGTCAGAATCAAGCGATTCTATCTCAGCTTTGCCTGTGTGTACTCGCGTACATCAGGTGCAGCACCCGTGTCAATCATTAAATATAGCAAGAGCACTAACAAAGTGAGCGAATGGTAAGACATTCGCTCACTCCCTACTACAAAACAGCGTTTGTACTGTACATCTACTCAGCCAAGCCCTGCAAAATCAACGCTTCGGTCACAACGTTGTTTTTCAGCGCACTCAAAGAAATAGACTCGTTTGGAGAATGAGCGTTCGCCTTAGGGTCTTCCGGACCTGTCACGATGACCTGCGCGTGAGGGAAGATGCGCTGAAGTTCAGGAATGAACGGAATAGATCCGCCCTCGCCCTTATTGACAGGCGCCGTCTCGAAAGCATCTTCCATTGCCTTCTCAGCCACACTAACAGCTTTGGAATCTGGATCCATTGCCCATCCCTGACCATTGTCGAGCGGCTTGGCGGTTACTTCTGCACCGAATGGAGCGTTTGCTACAAGCCAGTCGCATAGTGCCTTCTGAGCCTGCGCAGGATTCTGAGAAGGAGCTGTGCGCAAAGAAAGACGGAAGCGAGAAGTATCAGCGATGACGTTGAAGGAACCTTCAACTGGGTGCGCATCAAAGCCGATAACCGTCATGGATGGCTTGGTCCACATGCGCGCAGCTAAGGAACCGGTACCGGCAAACTTATATGAGTCAACGACTGCAGCATCGCGACGCACTGTTGCCTCGTCCATGTCACGCTGCAAACCACCCACTGGCTCTTGAGAATCGATGCCGGGGATGGCGAGATCACCGTTGTCGTCGTACATCTTTGCGATGAGCATGGCAGCGATGGTATTTGCATCCAAAATTGGGCCGCCAAACTGTCCAGAATGTACTGGATGACCGAGAACTCGGACGGTTACATCGACATCAGTATTGCCACGCAATGAAGTAGTGAGCGACGGAATCTCATCAGACCAGTTGCCAGAATCTGCCACGATGATAACATCGGATTCAAATTCATCTTTATGCGCCTCGATAAATGGGATGAAGCTCGGAGACCCCATCTCCTCTTCACCTTCAATGAAGATGCGAATATTCACTGGCAAATCATCACCTAATGCGTGAAGCGCACCCGAATGGATCGCAATACCGCCGCCATCATCTGCTGCGCCGCGACCGTAGAGACGACCATCTTTTTCTGTTGCGGTAAACGCTGGAGTATCCCACACTGACTCATCCGGCACAGGCTGTACATCATGATGTGCATAGAGAAGAACGGTCGGTGCGGATGGGTCTACTATCTTGGAGCCGATGACCTCCCACGCGCCTGGCGTACCGTCAGGGTTTGTGGACTGTACAACGCGAGCTTCTACGCCCTGCTTACGCATCTCTTCTGCGACAAACTGCGCAGAAGTCTTCATATGATCGCCAGTAATACCTTTGGCAGAAACGGAGCCAAGAGCAATCTTCTGTGACAAGACTTCTACAATGCGAGACCAGTCTGCTTCTACACGTGAGCGGACTTCCTCTAATGATAGCTGTGCCATCGTTATCCTTTCATGAGGAATTCTATGAGAAATAAATATCCTCCGCACACTTTAGTGCACGCATACGATAGGAACTTTAAGGATTCTAAACTCATCCGCAGTATCACACTAGAGTCTAGCCATTTCCATATTCTTAAGAGTTATGAAATGGAATCTGTTCTCAAAGAAGACAAGCGACGATGAGTCCCTCGATCAGAAGGCACTAGACGATGATCTCCACGCATCTGATAAGAAAGGTCGACCGACACCTAAACGCCGTGACTCTGAAAACGCACGGCTGCATCCACTTGCACCAAAAGATCGCAAAGCACAACGCAAAGCCGCTACTCAGCGTCGTCGCGAGCGCGAGAATGCTGAGTATGATGCTATGCGCACAGGCGATTTGCGTCATATGCCTAAGGCAGAGCAGCTTCCATGGCGCATCTATATACGAGATTATATCGATGCACGTTTCAACCTCGGTGAGTACTTTATGATAGTCATCGTCGTACTCCTTCTTGCAGCGTTCGCAACGACGTACTTCGCCCCACAGCTCTCTTTAGTGATTTTGATTTTGATGTATGTCTACTTCTTTGCCATCATCGTGGATAGTTTCCTCATGTGGCGAAAGCTGAAGAAGAAACTCATCGAAAAGTTCGGCGAGCGTTCCGTCGCTAAAGGTATGCGCTCTGGATACTATGCGTGGAGCCGCGCGCTTCAAGTACGCTCGTGGCGTCTGCCAAAGCCTCGCACAAAGAAGCATGGCGAGTGGCCGAAGTAAAACATGACCAGCTTAAACAAAATAACGCACTCCGTTTTCTGGGTGCGTTATTTTTTATACGTTCATATAGATTACTCAGTAAGTCGATTCTTATACAACGTAAGAGCACAAATAGCAACAAGAGCAATAGCAGGAACAAGCGAGATTAACGGCAATACATGCCACGATGCATACGTGTATATCCACCAACTCACCCACGATCCACCAGCTGCAGCAATCGCCGAAGCGAGACGAACCCATCCAGTAAATTTTGGCAAATACTCACGTTCGATAATAAGCTGTCGAGATGTGATAATGGCATGCCCGGCAAGCACGAAGCCAAAGCTTTCAAGTCCCCAGCCTACGAGTGCTGCCCAGAAATTTGGGATCGAGAGTGCAATCATACCGAAAGCAATAATCGCACTTCCCCACACTCCTACGCTACGTAAATTCATTCGCTTAATAAGTCTCATATACACTAGCGAACCAATCACAGTACATACACCAACGACACCATAAATAACAGTAATCGCATTGATTTTGACTTCATGAGCATAGCCCATTGTCGTGTAAGCGTTGAAAAGTGATGGAGTTAATGTCAATAAAAAAGTTGCAAGAAGTAACTTCGTTTTTGTTTCACGGTTACTCTTTAGAACATTCGTTCTTTCAGTATCTTCACTATCGGAATCTCCTAATTCAGATACCTGCTGTGTCTTACGCACATCCTTTTGCGAGAAAATACGCGTAATAGTGCAAGAGAATGACAGAACAGCCGAAAGCATAAGCAACACAAATAGCGACTTAGTTGCGATGAATGAGCCCAATACATTACCGAGTAGCGTGCCAAACACAGACATCACAACGCTTGCATAGCCGTTGTATTCGATGAGCATATGCTCATTGTCAGCAATCTCTACCTCAAATATTTCACTGGAAATATCAATGATTTGACCAGTGACAAGCAGAAGACAGCTCAGCGCCAATAGCATCCACTTCCACATACCAAGTGTTGACGGAGTCAGTGCCACAATGAGGCACAAAATCCCCTCCACAAATTCAGCACCTGCAAGCGCTGCAAAGCTTCCAAGGCGGTCCACTACCCAAGCACCAATCGGCGATAAGAAGTCCGAGAAAACTCCAAAAGTATTGTTAAATGCTACCGCCCATGCAGGTAAACCAACCAAAAGAATCGCTGGTATCACACCACCTGTAAAAATGGAATTGCTCAAGATAGAAAATGTAAGTCCGAGCAAAGCCCACCGCATAGTGCGCGATAGTCGCCTTGTGGTGCCTATCGAATAGATAGACTTAATAAATTTCTTGAGCATTCTCCCCATAACGAACTAGCTTATCAACGCCACTTCTTCTCCCGTAAAATGAGCTTTTATGGCTTTTGATTATGACGTAATCGTTATCGGTTCTGGACCTGGTGGGTATGCGACGGCGTTGCGCACCGCAGATTTTGGGCTGCACACCGCTGTCATCGAAATGCGAGACGAGGTGGGTGGCACGTGCCTCAACCGCGGATGCATCCCCACGAAGGCATACGTCACAGCATCTCACACGCTTGAGTATGCGAAAAACGCTTCCTCGTGGGGCCTCGATATTTCTGTAAACACTATCGATATGCAATCTCTCAAGGCAGCAAAAGACAAAACCGTCGCAGGCGTTGTCAAGGGACTCTCGCAGCATATGAAGTCTCGCAAAATCGACATCATTCACGGATACGGTTCTCTCGTAAAACCTCATGAGGTTTGCGTTGATGACGGTGAGATGCACCATACTTTTACAGCGCAACACGTTGTCCTTGCTACAGGGTCATACTCCACTACTCTTCCAGGATTTGATTTCTTCAACGGTAGCGCAGATGAGGTTCGTCAAGCAGTTGCAGACGGGCAGGCCCCTATCCTCTCTTCTGACGAAGCGCTCGATATCGACGTAATACCAGAAAATGTTGTTATCGTAGGGGCTGGAACGATTGCGCTTGAGTTCGCAAACATATGGAATACTCTTGGAACGCATGTTACCGTTTTGCTTCGTAAAGATGTGCCACTTTCTCACGGCGATAATCATATCAGTGCAATGATGATGCGCACCATGAAACGCGCAGGTATTCATTTTGAGACTCGCAGCCAGCTTAAAGCAGTAGAAAATGGCAAAGTTACCTATACCGTGCACGATATGAAGTCAGACGAGCACAAGAAAATAGAAAAAAATGTCCCAGCAGATTTTGTCTTAGTCGCAATTGGACGTTCTCCGCAGACGACTGCGAGTTGGTTTGCTTCATCAGGGCTCAATCTTTCCGATCATGGATTCGTCATCACTGATAAATTTGGACGCACGAATATTGACAACGTTTGGGCACTAGGCGATATCACTCAGGGACGTATGCTCGCTCATCAAGCTTTTGAGCAGGCTCTTACCATCTCTGAATCTATTGCAGGTATAGATACCAAACCTGTCGATACTTTTATGGTTCCGCAAGTTGTCTTTGCAACAGTCGAGTCTCTCAGCGTAGGTTACACCGCACAAGAGGCTGAAAAAAATGGTTTTGCGCAGATAGAAGAGACTGTCGTTCCTATGCTTTCCAATCCTCGTGTAGCAATGCTGAAGTCTAACGGCACTACAGTTATCGTCTCCGCATATGATGCACAATCTGGACAACGTATCGTTATCGGAATCCATATGGTAGGTCCTCAGGTATCAGAACTTTCTGGGACAGCTCGAGAAATTATCGAAAACAAGATTCCTCTTCATGATGCTGCTGGTGCTCTTTTTGCTCACCCCACACTGAGCGAATCACTCGGCGAGGCGCTTCTCAAAGCAGATGGACGACCGCTCAATGTACGTTAGCGATAACTTCTCCGTACTGTTATACGCACATTTTCGGCTCGATACAGTATTATGACAAACAGAAAATACTGACTTAATGGAAAGTTAAGGTTATGGCAGAAGAAACTAAGAAGCCAAAGCGCAACAATGTCTTTAAGCAGATGAAGCAGCTTTATGACTTCACACGTGAGGATGATCCGCAGGTCACATGGTGGGTGCTGGGAGCATTCTTCATACCGTTTATCGTTGTCATTCTCATCGGCTTTATCTTAAAGCTCGGCTGGCTTAGCTGGATTATGACCGTCATCTTAGCAGTGCTTCTCGGTCTTCTTGCCGCTACTTTCACACTTTCTCGTCGAAGCGAAAATGTCGGCTACAAGCGTATCGAAGGTCAGCCAGGTGCTGCCGGAGCAGTCTTGCAGTCTTTGAGCAAGCGTGTATACACCTTTAGCGAGCAGCCGGTATGGATTGATCCACGTACAAAGGACATGATTTGGCGTGGTACGTCCCTCTACGGTGTTTATCTCGTCGTAGAAGGTCCACAGTCTCGCACACGCAAAGCCGTCGAAAACGAGAAAGCGAAGATTCGTCGCGTCACTCAAGGCTCTAGTATCCGCATTATCACTATTTACACTGGCAATGGCGACGGAGAAACTCCTATCTCCGGCCTCAATAAGACACTACGTAAGCGCTATAAGAATCCTTTGACCCCTGACGAGCTTGAGCATCTCAATGGTCGTCTGAGTACTTTACAAAAGATGAATGGACTCGGCATGCCACAGGGCATCGATCCTCGAGCTGCTCAGCATATGAGCCGTCGTGCTATGCGTGGTCGTTAGATATAACGTTCCATATATAATCTTGGTCAAAGTACCGATAAACGCCATATTCCAACGCTTGTGAGTATGGCGTTTATCATATTTAAAAACTTTATGAGTGTTTGAAGAGCGAAAGACGTTACACTGTCGTAACACAATCTTTCATTTTAGGAAACTCTCTTCTCTACAATAGGACATGTACTTATTCGACTAGAGAAGGTTAGTCTCATGGCTCTTTCCACTAAAGAAGATGTAGAAGCTCTCATCAACAAGGAAGGCGTAGAGTACGTTTCTGTACGCTTTACCGACCTCATTGGCGTTCAGCAGCACTTCACTGTTCCAGCAAGCGAATTCCTCGATGGCGCATTCAAGGATGGCATGCCATTTGATGGTTCTTCCGTGCAGGGATTCCAGGCTATCAACGAATCTGATATGAACTTGGTTCCAGATGTTCACACCGCTTACATTGATCCATTCCGTAAGCACAAGACTTTGAACGTAGCATTCTCCATCGTGGACCCAATTACTGGCGAGCCATACTCTCGCGACCCACGTCAGGTAGCTATGAAGGCTGAGGCATACCTCAAGTCCACCGGCATCGCTGATACCGCTTCCTTCGCTCCTGAAGCAGAGTTCTTCCTCTTTGATAAGGTTCGTTTCGAGAACTCCATGCGCACTTCCTTCTACGAAGTCGACTCCAACGAAGCAGGCTGGAACTCTGGTAAAGAAGAGAACCTTGACGGTACTCCAAACACCGGTTTCAAGAACCAGCCAAAGCGCGGTTACTTCCCTGTCCCGCCTCTGGATCAGACTGCAGATATCCGTGACGAAATGGTCTATAACCTCCAGAAAGTCGGCTTGACTCTTGAGCGTTCTCATCACGAAGTCGGCGGCGCAGGTCAGCAGGAAATCAATTACCGTTACAACTCCCTTGTTTACGCGGGTGATGACTTGATGAAGTTCAAGTATGTAGTACACAATACTGCTGCTGAGTTCGGCAAGGCTGCCACCTTCATGCCAAAGCCAATTGCAGGCGATAACGGTACCGGCATGCACTGCCATCAGTCCCTGTGGAAGGACGGCAAGCCACTGTTCTACGATGAGAATGGTTACGGCGGCCTCTCCGACATCGCACGCTGGTACATTGGTGGTCTCATCAAGCACGCTGATGCAGTGCTCGCATTCACCAACCCATCTCTTAACTCTTACAAGCGCTTGGTTCCAGGCTTCGAGGCTCCAGTAAACCTCGTGTACTCTGCTCGCAACCGTTCCGCGGCTATCCGTATCCCTCTCGCCGGTACTTCCCCAGCTGCAAAGCGTATCGAGTTCCGCGCTCCAGATCCTAGCTCCAACCCATTCTTAGCATTCTCTGCTCAGCTCATGGCAGGTCTTGACGGTATCTTGAACCGTATCGAGCCACCAGAACCAGTAGATAAGGATCTCTATGAGCTTCCACCTGAAGAAAAGGTTGGCATCAAGACAGTTCCAGGCTCTCTCGAGGAAGCTCTCAAGGCTCTTGATGAAGATCGCGACTTCCTGACTGCTGGTAATGTCTTTACTGAAGATCTCATCGACACGTGGATTGAGCTCAAGAATCAGGAGATTGAGGCAGCACGCTTGCAGCCAACTCCGCTTGAATATCAGCTCTACTTCCACATCTAAGGAGAAATTGCTGAAAATATAAAGCCTGTCCAACGTTGAGCTGCTCCTTGAAGGAAAAACTATTTTTCATAGTCTACTTTTAAGGAGCAGCTCTTCTTATAGGTTCGACCACGGTTTTTGAATATAACCCAGTAAACTCTACCCTGTAAAATTCAACGTGAAGTTTTAAGATTCTTACTCATTACTCATGATCACATCAGATTTTGAAAGACTTTGAATCTGCCACTACACTTGCCTGTACATTTATATGTGCATCTCGTTGTGCTTTTACAACTGCAAGAGACCTTCCATAGTATGTGCGGTAGTGTCCAGCAGTAAATTCTTCGGACGTTCGAGGTTGTGAGCTTCCAAAAGCTAAAAGTTCTCCTCCTAAGACGGTAATTTCCACATCCTTGTCACAGTTCGATTCAACATTCTGACCATCGCCAATAAGGATATCAAAATAACGGATTTGCTCCCCTAAAGATTGAGTTCCCTCATCTGACCCACGGTCATTGGGGGTAGATATGCATGGATTAGGAATCGAAAGCTCTTCTTCGCGGATAAAGATTTCCTCGCCACGAGCAGATGATAGCTGTGAACGAGAAATTTCCGCTCCTGAACTATCATAGGCGATGGCTTCCAGCGTTCCCGGCACATATTTCATCGTGAAAAGAGTTCTACACTGCCGTGGCTTTTTTGAAGCTATTTTCCTGCCGTTAAGAACCATATCAACTTTCGCACAATCAAAATACACTTCTACAATGCATCGTTTACCTTCACAGCCTTTCCATGACCATGAAGGAATCGCATTCGTCCCTCTCCATACCCCTTTATACGGCTGGGAAGCGTGATTCATAGGCTGTACCGCAATTGTTGGCTTGTCAAGTTTACCCCACACAGCTTGTGTCCAGAAAAGTTCACCTGTCGGGTTGCCTAATATGTCTATCGCGCCCGTGTCGGCAAGAAGCCACGGATAAGGCTTGTTAAAGCCCTTGCCATCGCGCGTAAAAGCCCACGTACCCAGGCCAGCTTCACCAATATAATCCCATGCAGTCCACATGAAATCACCCACGATATTAGGGATCTTATTGACCAGTGCCCAGTTCTTAGCTATATCTTGCGGAAAAGTCTCGCTTCCTACGATGATACGTTCTGGATGTTTCTTCTCATCTATCGCATAACGTCCAGAAGCATAGTTATAGCCACAAATATCCAGCGTATCCATAACTGGACTTACAGCCCTATCTGCCGCACGAGAATTTGCGGATTTATTCATTCCAGTGCCAACAGCACTGGTAATGAGATTAAACAAAGTACTATTCATGCCTCCCATGTCACTCTGAGAATTATTAGACAGACCGCCTTCATCCTTATACATATTTTTACCTTTTGCAGCGTTAGCAATAATCATAAGATTAAGCCCCGCAGTCACAGGACGTGTAGCATCGTGTGACCTCAAGAACTCAGCCATCTCATGCGCGAGTCTCACACCTTCTGGACGTGCAGGCTCACTAATCTCATTGCCGATTGAGTACATAATTACACTCGGATGGTTATAATCGCGATTCACTATCGTCTCAAGATCCCGCACATAATTATCTTTAAAATCTGACGCATAATCAAACTTACTTTTATGCTTATACCACATGTCCCACGACTCATCCATGACGTAGAGTCCTAACTGGTCACACGCTTCAAGAAAAGCGGTACTCGCTGGATTATGAGCAGAGCGTACAGCATTATAGCCGGCTTTCTTCAGAATAAGCGCACGCCTGTAATCACTCAAAGGGTAAGCAGCAGCACCGAGAATTCCATGATCATGATGAATACATCCGCCCCGCAGCAGCGTTTCCTTCCCATTAATAAATAAACCATGTGAGTTCCATTGAATTACGCGAATACCATAGGGAATCGTAAACACATCTCCAGCGGTTCCAATCTTCACTGTGTATAAATACGGATTGTCATCACACCACAAATGCGCATGAGCAACTTCCAGGTCAACGATTCCCACAGCTGCTTTCTTATCATCATGAATACGGGTGATACCTTGAGCCTGAATTCGACCATCACAATCATAAAGTTTTACAACTGCGCCAGCCGGTGCTTCAACCCTTATAACAGCTGGACTGTACGATAGCGTAGTGATATGAGTATTGAGCGGACTTACACACTCAACTGATGAGGAGTCAGCAAAGCAAGCATCTGTATCTTGCTCCCATAGCCATACTGGTCTATATATTCCTGCTCCTGTATACCAGCGTGAATCTGGCTGATTGAGATTTTCGCAGAATACCGTAACTGTATTTTTATACCCTAAGCTGAGATAGCTGTCGAGATTAACGTGGAATGGAAGATACCCATAGGAATTCTCGGCAACTTTATGCCCATTGACATAGATTTTTGCATTCTTATAAATACCATCGAACCAAAGCATACGATGTCGTGGGGAAGCGTCACACATGAATTCTTTATCATATCTGTAGCTGCCACCAGGAAAGTAGGCTCCCGCACTGCCAGACGGATGAGCCGGGGAGCGTTTTCCCTCCTGCATCGCGTCATGGGGAAGACAAATGGTCTTACCTTCATTATCAGCAGAGAAGGAATCATGGTAATCATCTGACAATTTTTGGAAAGTCCAATTCTGATTAAAATCAATTTTCCTCATTGAATCACTGCCTTCTTTGCTGTTGTATCAGTAAGCTTGCTAAACTCGTGGAGCAATTGAAACTACCACTGTATATCAGTTTAATCATTCCACCAATTTTCGCATTGTTGCTTTAGTTTTCTTTTGTGTGAGGTCTACTCACTGGTAAATACAAGTTTAAAAAAACAATGTATATGCTTTCGCTGCTTATAATTCTTGAAGCTTATTAAAAGTCCAGCTCTAAGAACTACACTTCTACTATGCATAAGAAAGTTCGCGCGAGTATTATCCTCCTTGTCGCTCTAAGTCTCGTTGTGGGAGGCGGGTATGCTGCGCTGAGGACTATCAACCCAGGACTATTCGTACCTCAAACTCAAGCAACTATCACGAAGACGTCTGAGCTCAAGAAGGCAGACAAGACACAGCAAGTTACCGAAGAAGTGCATGTGAGCCATGATGGCATCGATTTATATGGGAAACTTGTCGCTCCAGCAAATTATAAGAAAGTAAAGCTCCCGCTGTTCATCATGGCGCATGGGTATGACAGTAATGCAGACTTCATCGACGCAGCTGCAAACTTGGTTGCTTCCAAAGGTTATATGATTTACTCTTTTGATTTCTATGGTGGCTCTACTTCCACTCGCAGCGGCGATACTGATATGCTTGACATGTCTGTCGAGACAGAGAAGAAAGACCTTGAAGCAGTCATCAACTACTGGAAATCGCAAAAATTCGTGGATTCAAGTCATATTTATCTGGGCGGTGTCAGCCACGGTGGGCTTATCAGTGCTATGGCTGCCGCTGATCTGCCTCGCGACATTACCGCAATGATTCTCTTCGCACCAGCGTTCAATGTACCCGACCTCGCTCATTCCGGTTTTTCTCACTATGGTTACACAGATATCTCACAGGTTCCAGCATCCGTATCGTATGAAGGTAAAACCGTAGGAAAACGTTATATTGCGGATGCTTTGAACCTTAATATTCCCGCAATTCAACGCGCCTATGATGGTCCTGTGCTTATCATTCATGGCACTGTAGATGACGCAGTCCCCTTCTCTTACAGCGAGAGTGCATCACACACGTATAAGAATGCACAGCTCATACCGATAAAGGGTGCAGGTCACACCGCAAATATTAGTACGGCTTTAAGTGCCCTTCCAGATTTAGATCTTTTCTTGAAGAAATACTAAAACCTTGTATCATCTCTTATCTATCTGTGCACTCTCCCGCATGATAGCTTTACGCAGCATATCAGGCATATGGCGCGGACCACGAACAGTGGTTACGCCGTATGTACGTAATATCGGTAAATTCCACTGCTCTGGAGCATATACATCAAGTTTTTTGAGATCCATAACTTCATGCATCTCGAAATGTTCATCCTTATACTCATATGGAATATGCGTTTGAATGACTTGACACCGATAACGCAACGCAGATTCAGGAGCTGAGTTATAGACAAAAACTTCATCCCCCACCTTTACCCCTCTTACCTGCTGCCACATGAGAATATCTGTCATAGAGAATGCACGGTCAAGGTCAAAAAGTTTCATGTTGCTGGGCACAATCCATATCTTGGGAGTATATGTAGGATCGATATCGCAGCAGTGTATGGCTATATCTTTGAGTGTTTCAATAACTTCTTCCCGCACAGATCCCGCAAATGCGCCGGTATCATCCGCTTGCCGGAAAACAACGTATTCATCGTCAAAATCAGTATCATAAACATGAGTTTCGAAAGTGCTTTGCGCTGTATCAGCACTTACTCGCATTGTAAAGTCACCATCGTGAATGGTTTTCTCCCACTGAAGCTGTGTGCCGTCGGGGCTGCGCTGAAAACCAAACTCATGCAGGCGCTTAACGTTGGGTACACGATTAAAAAAGATAATCTCTTCTAAGCTCATCATGACTTATCACTCATCCTCCTTGACACCTGAGTCCTCATTGTCCGAATCGAAATTAGTAGAATGCGTTGCTTTCCAATTCGCAATATACTCCATTCGATTCTTTACGCGCTTCTCTCCGCCTTCCTCAGTTGGCTCATAGTAGACATGATGTGCCACAGATTCAGGACGCGTCGGCATAGTGGTCAGCTTATCTTCATAGGAGTGAGCAAGCTGATAGCCCTTACCATAACCTACATCTTTCATCAGCTTGGTTGTCGCGTTTCGCAGATGAAGCGGTACAGGCTCGTTCTGAGTCTGCTTGATGTCTTTGCTAGACTGCACGCGAGCGCGATATGCGGCATTAGATTTTGGTGCGACGGATAGGTAAATGACACACTCTGTCAGGTGTACATCGCATTCTGGCATTCCTAAGAATTGACATGCTTGAAATACATTAATAGCTACATTGAGTGCATTAGTATCTGCTAAGCCAACATCTTCTGAGGCAAAACGTACCAATCGGCGCGCTATATAGAGGGGATCTTCTCCTCCGTCGAGCATGCGACCAAGCCAGTAAATTGCGGAGTCTACATCAGAGTTGCGCATGGATTTGTGGAGAGCAGAAATGATGTTATAGTGTTCCTCTCCGTCTTTGTCATATTTGAGTGATTTGCTTCCTAAGAAATCTATGAGCAGCTCAGAGGTAAGCAGGATATGACCATCGACCATATCACTATTGACGACCAGCATTTCCAATGTGTTCAGAGCTGTGCGCGCATCACCATCGCTATATGTTGCGATGCGGTCCAGTATGCCTTCTTCTAATTCAATAGTTACGCTAGGAAAAGCATCTTTACGTGCAAGGACTCTCTTAAGCAATATTGTGATATCGTCACGAGTCAATTGCTTCAAGACGAAAACTTTCGTACGTGACAGCAACGCAGAATTTACCTCAAAGGATGGATTCTCAGTCGTCGCGCCAATGAGAGTAATGCTCCCTTTTTCTACATAGGGAAGAAAAGCATCTTGCTGAGCTTTATTGAATCGATGAATTTCATCAATGAATACAATGGTTTTCTCACCCATAGCATGACGTTCTTCAGCATCATTCATAATGACACGAATCTCTTTAATGCCATTCATCACAGCAGAAAAGGTAACAAAACGGGACTGCGTTTTACGCGCAATAATCTCAGCGAGCGTCGTCTTCCCCACACCAGGAGGTCCCCAGAAAATCATGGAGGACACTTGGTCTTTTTCAATCATCTCTCGCAAAAATTTTCCCTCACCGACGAGATGGTTCTGACCGACAAAATCATCAAGATCCTTAGGCCGCATACGATCAGCAAGAGGCGCAAGAGCATGAGAGCGATCATCAAAAAGTGACGCCTGTACATCATTATTTTTCACGGTTTGTCACTCCATAGTAGTCACAATGCTCACGTAAGTAAGTGAGTGTCAAACTCTGAACTGTACTGTCACAAACGAGCGATAATGGACGACCCTCAGCCATCACACGCCCGCCGCGATCACCGCCTTGCGGACCGAGATCAATCATCCAGTCGCTATTAACCATGATATCGGTGTCGTGTGTGATGACAACGATTGTGGCACCACGTTGTTTAAGCTTGTCAAAGACGCCTAACAATGTTTGCACGTCACTCGGATGCAGACCAATAGATGGCTCGTCAAAGACAAACAAAGCATGTTTACGGCTTTTGTTCAGATGCGTCATCAGCTTCAATCGTTGTGCCTCTCCGCCTGACAGGTGTGGTGTACTTTCACCTAAGTGGAGGTAGCTCAAACCGATTTCGTCCAAAATTTTAAGCTGATTTTCAATAGCTGGCACGTCTTCAAATACTCGAAGCGCTTCTTCAACCGATAGATTTAAGATATCGACGATGCTCATGCCCCGCCACAAAATTTTCTGTATGTCCTCATTAAATCTCCTGCCGTCGCACTGAGGACAGGCTTCTTCCATATCGGGCAGATACTGAATATCCAAGGTAATAGTGCCCACACCGCCGCACATTGAGCATGCGCCTTGCTTGTTGTTATAGGAGAAGTAGGAGGCATTGAACTTTGCTTTCTTCGCCTCAGGAAGACAAGCAAACATTTTGCGCAGAGAATCCATGATGGTGGTATAAGTAGCCACAGTAGAACGTGCATTTTTACCCACTGGCTTCGCATCTACGGTAATGACATCAGTCAAGTCAGTGTCCAGTGTGCTGACGTGTGTAGGCAGCTTCTTCCCCGCATGTTTTGCTTCTAGTGCAGGTACAAGAGAGTCCAGTATGAGGCTTGTCTTCCCCGCACCAGAGAAGCCTGTGATTGACGTCATCTGATTTTGCGGAAGATCGATGCTGACGTTATGTAAATTATTTTTCTCAGTAATCTCCACATGAAGCATAGCAGTCTTACGCTGACGGGCGCTCTTCGCGATCTCGTGTGAGTGGTATATGACGTTTGCCGCACCACTCAAATACGGTCCAATGAGAGAATTCTCATTATGGGCGAGATCTTCTACAGTTCCCTGAGCGATAATTTGCCCTCCTTCATCGCCAGCTGCTGGACCTATTTCAATAATCCAATCTGCATGTTTGATGACATCAGTCTCATGATCGACAACGACGAGAGAATTACCTTGAGCAACCAGCTGACGGCACACGTCAATCAGTCCTTGCACGTTATCAGGATGCAAACCAATAGACGGCTCATCAAGAACATACAGCACACCAGTGGTTTGAGTACGCAGGGTGCGCGCTAGTTGGATACGCTGTAGTTCGCCGGTCGACAGAGTATTTCCTGCACGGGAAAGAGTTAGATAATCTAAGCCTAGTTCGAGAATTGGTCTGAGGGTATCCGTCAGATTTTTAAATATAACGGTTGCCATGGGATGCATATCATCAGGAAGCTCAGCAAGTGTGTGACGTTCCCACTGGCTCAGTTGTGCTAGGCTCAAATCAGCAACTTGCGCGATATTCAATCCGCCGACCTTTTGAGTAAGTAGCTCGGGATTAAGACGGGTCCCATGACACAGCGGGCATACGTCGAAGTGGAAGAATTCGTTAATTTGTGCGATTGCACGCTCAGACTTTACGGATTTCTGAGAAGCATACACAGCCTCATGAGCATTTTCATACAAAGTGTTATTCGTGCTGAACACGCGACCTGTCGATGTATGAAAATCGACAGCATACTTCTTTTTTTCACCCCACAGTACAATGCGTTTTTCTTCATCTGTAAGATCTTTGTAAGGCACGTCAATGCGCACGCCAATATGTGCTGCAACTGTTGGCATAAAGTTTCGCCCTGGAAGCTTCCATGAGGCTACTGCCCCGTCTGCAAGACTAAGATTTTCATCAGCAATGAGCTTCGATTCATCCAGAGTTTGAACATGACCCGTTCCCTGGCATTGAGGGCATGCACCAGCTGAATTATACGCGAAGTCTTCTGCTGATTTCGCCATAAAAGTCACATGGCATTCAGGGCATTCAATAATTCCCATTTTTTCACCTGCCAAATCCATAGCCTGTGCAATTTCAATGCTTGGCTGGATAACATGCCCACGTGGGCACACAGTAGAGCCTAGGCGAGAAAATATAAGGCGAACAACATTAAATGTCTCTGTCAAAGAGCCAACTGTGGACCGCTCATTAGGGATGGTTGGACGCTGGCGGAGAGCAATCGCGGAGGGAATATGACGTACTTCTTGGTTCCCTTTACGTTTCTGCTGACCGATACGCCGGCGAGTATAAGTGGATAATGCTTCTAAGTAGCGGGCTGAGCCTTCTGCATACAGAATTCCCATTGCGAGCGAGCTTTTCCCTGAGCCAGACGGTCCGGAAATTGCCACAAATTTGCCCAGAGGAATATCAACATCAATATTTTTTAGATTATTGACATTACCATGACGAACTTCGATATATTTAGGCGCATTTTGCATTACTCTTCTCCTTTTCTTGGCGCACAACCTACGGTATTAAGCCCCTCATTCAGATTTGCTTCGACACGTAAGAGCAACTGGTCAAGCTGGTCTTTTTCTTCATCGGTAAACCCCTTATAAAACTGTTCTGCAAGCTGCTTCGACACTGCATTACCTATCTTTTCTTGATCCTTCCCCCGTTGAGTAAGACCGACAAGTTTTACTCGCGCATCATCCGGTGACGACGTGATAGTGATATGCCCTTGATCTTCCAATCGTTTAAGCATAGAGGTCAGTGTGCTCTTTGCAAGACCAGTAATAGCACTAATATTCGCAATCGTTCGTGGAGAATCAAGCCATAGTGCAGATAAAATCTTTCCCTGCTCAGCGCTATACTCCGCTCGCCCATCTAAATGGAGCAGTCGATTAAAAAGACGTCCATTGAGGAAGTTTATCTTAAGGACAAGGTGACCACCTTGATAGCGTGCTGGCATCACAATCCTTTGTAATCTAGTTCTATATAGTACTAATTAGTAGTATATAGAACTACTTAAAGGAGCGCAAGCAGCTTCTTCTCAACAGCCGGACCCCACCACTGAGTATAGCCTGCCCGCGTTGGATGAATATCGTCAAGCATGTAAAGTTTATGCTGCCGAGAGCTAATGCTGTTAAGCTGCTCGTCATGAAATAAGTCAAGGACGTAAAAATCTTTTCGCTGCCTTTGCAGCTCATTTACCATCTCGACTGTCTGCGCATACTGTCCATGTGCAAAGTATGTATTCGTGTAGAAGAATATTGGTACATTCCATTGCTCTTTGATATAACTCACGATTGTTTCAATGGATTCTCTCACAGTGTCTAATGGAATATTGCGCCATACATCATTCGTAGAGAGCTGGACGAGAAAAATATCTGGATGATCCGTGTATGCAGTGTGACGTTTCAGACGTGCCACATAGGTATCACCATCATCTCCTGCCAATGTCGTTCCATTTACAGCATCCTTAATAAGCTTTATATGAAAACGCTGCTTAAGATACTCTCCTAGTGCTTGACCTCCAGAACCATAGCCGAAAGTAATAGATGAACCGAGTACAAAAAGAGTCTTTCCCGATAGTTTTGCATCAACCGTAGAAACCACATGGGCGACATCATAACTTTCTGAGTTTCCAGGAAGTATACGCCATTGCAATGCATACCGCGACATAGTTCTATGTTTACCTTCTTTGTGCTTATGAGTTAATAAGGAAGAATGACGCCAAATCCTGAAAGAGCTACTACGATAAACATCGCTGGAGCGTACGCAGCGACAGCCACGATAAACCGACAATTTTTAATGCTATAGTCGAGAGTCATGATCCACCATGGGTACTTCTCATGACTATTAAGCTCCTTGTTGCTAGGTTCTGCTTTGTGTAATGCTCGCGATAGACCAGTATTGCAAATCGTTACAGCAAAACCACCAAACCATAAAGACCAGAAGCCACGCCACTCGTAATATGCGCTTGGACAAAAGTCATTGCATAGGGGGAAGACAGATGATGAGAATAACAAAAACATCGTCCACCACAGAACGCTTATAGAAATTTTCTTCACCCTCTGCCATTCGTTGTGAATATTAATCCACATAGCACCAAGCCAAAAGATGTGATAGTGTATGCGAAGTATTCTGAGCGCAGATTCCAGATAGCAGACCACGTAGGATACGCTGGCTGTTTGAGTTCCAATACTAAAATTGTCATAATAATAGCAAGAACAGCATCAGTAAAGCCTCAAGCCGACCTTTCTCAAACCTCATACCCTACTCTTTCGCTCCCTCCGCTTTGCTAGACTTCACGCATGCTCATGAGTTTATCCACCATATCGCTGAACTGTTGAGCAAGTGACGTTTCAGCAAGATTCCCATCTGCATCTAAGACCACGGGTCTGCCGTTCTCCCCAGTTTCGCGTAAATTTGTCTCTAAAGGCAGCTGCGCAAGAAGCGGGATATCATGCCCAAGTTTGTCATGCAACTGTCGGGTCAGCTGCTCAGCCACGCGTTGACCGCCTCCTTCACCAAAGATATGAAGACGCTCACCATTATGCTCGAAATAGGACATATTTTCCACGACTCCTGCCACATCCATCGGCACCTGCAAAGCGACAAGTCCGGCGCGAACTGCGATATCTGATGCAGAAGGCTGAGGAGTCGTCACAACGATGAGCTCAGCATTGGGCAGGGCTTGAGCTACTGAAATAGCCATATCACCAGTGCCTGGAGCCATATCAATGAGGAGCACGTCAGGATCACCCCACCACACATCGGAAAGGAACTGCTCAAGAGAGCGTTGCAGTCGTGGTCCTCGCCATAAAATTGCCTGATCTGAGCCGGCAAACATGCCGATGCTCATTACTTTTATCCCCCACGTCTCTACTGGCATAAGCATACCATTAAGATTCGTAGGCTGAGAATCAGCGCCAAGGAGCTTAGGCATCGAAAAGCCATAAATATCTGCATCAATGACAGCAGTGTCATAACCTTTCACAGCAAAGGCAGCCGCAAGATTCGCTGCCACACTTGACTTTCCTACCCCGCCTTTGCCAGAAGCAATTGCAAAGATACGAGTCTTCACACCTTTCTTATGGAAAGGATTTTCACGGCGAGCAGCTTTAAGCTCTGCGACGAGATGCCCCAGCTTTTCCTCGCCCATTGAGCCAACATGTAAGTCAAGGTACAATGTCGCATCAGGATACGTTGCAACCGCCTGCTCGATACGTTCGCGAATCACGTCAGAAAGCGGACAGCCAGGAACAGTAAGTTCGATGGAAAGATGCACATCAAAAGTGTTTATATCTTCATCATGCGCGCTCACTTCTACACCCGTTACCATGCCGAGATCGGTAATTGAACGTCCTAACTCTGGATCAATTACCCCAGTCATGCGCGCATAAATCTCACGAGCAATACGACCTTCTTGCTCGTGCAGCGAATCATTATGTGCCGATAGAGACTGCTCGACATCCCCCACCGCTTGTGACGCATCTGTCATTATTCGAGAGCTCCCGTTTCCATCAAATGGGCAAACTGCTCAGCATCCAGCATAGGAATTCCTAGGCTCTCCGCCTTCGTTACTTTCGCGGCACCTGGCTCATGTCCTGTCACCACATAAGTCGTCTTTTTTGACACCGATCCGGACGGTTTGCCGCCATGTGCGATGATTGTCTCTTTGATGCTATCTCGCGTATAGCCATCTAGCGAGCCTGTGACGACGATGGTCATGCCCTCCAACGTCTGCGAAAGTTCCTCTCGCTCTATCACGCGCATACCAACTCCGGTATCCATCCATGCTTGAAGGATACGACCTCTCCAGTCAGCGGTGTTCCCAAGCTTAGACATCCATGAATAGACGGACTGCGCAAGAGCTTCGCCGACCCCATCAATTTCTTGAAGCTCTTCTTGAGTGACACCACTGAATGAAGGCAGAGAAGGATACCGTTCTGCCAGTGCGCGCGCATTCGGTGCACCAACATGCCGCATTGACAGCGCTACAAGTACACGCCACATTTCAGTTTCTGGTGCTTTCTTAAGCTGATCGAGCATCCTAACAGTCGTGGCAGATGGCTGTGCTGGTTCGCCCTTCTTCGGCGCATTATAGAAAGCAGAAACCTGGCGCCACAGTCCTGAGCCGCCGACCTTCTTTCGTCGCGTTTTCTTCTTGCCTGTATCAGGATCGATATATGTCGTGACATGAACGATAGGAATTTCACGCCATACACGCACATCGCGCAGCTTTTCCTCAGTAAGAGTAAAAATATCCGCGAGTGACTGTACGACCGGAATTTGTTCAGCTGGAAGTTCTAAACCGCTCGGGACACTATATGGCGTCATCTCCTCGCCGTCACGCACTTCCACACTCGTCACATTCGGCGCATATACGTCCACAGAAGATGGGCGGTCTAATTCTGGATTTGCGAGAGCTATAGCTACTTGCTCGCCGAGAGAGTCAATGTCAAACGCCTGACGTGACCCAAGTTTGATGATGCGTTCTGTTAGCTGTGCCGGGCATGACTCTGCGTTAGGACAGCGTATATCTTTGTCTCCCTCCTTTTCAGGCGCAATAGGAGTACCACAACTTGGGCAAAGTGTCGGCATGACGAAGTCACGAAGCTTATCTGCACGGTCTTTACGAGCTGATTCCACGGGACCAACGATTTCAGGAATGACATCTCCTGCTTTACGCACGACCACAATATCGCCAATTTTGACACCCTTGACTTCTACCTCTGAAGGGTTGTGTAACGTCGCCCGCGAGATAGTCGAGCCAGCTACTCGTACTGGCTTCAATTGAGCTACTGGAGTTACTCGTCCTGTGCGACCGACTTGAACAGCGATATCAAGCAGCTCAGTATTGACTTCCTCTGGCGGATATTTGTATGCAATTCCCCAGCGAGGCGCTCGTGAGGTGGAGCCCATGCGATCTTGGAGTCGGCGTTCATCTACCTTGACCACGATACCGTCAAGGGCGTGCTCGATGTCATAACGATGTTCTTCGTAGTAATCAATCATCGCTGTAATATCCGCGAAGGAATGCACAAGACGGTTATGAGGAGAGACGGGAACTTTCCATAATTTATAGAAGTCGTACGCTTGAGATTGACGTTCGATAGTATGGTGAGCAGCGTGACCCGAAGAACTATCTTTCCACTCCACACGCCCTAAACCATGCGCATAAAAGCTCAAATGACGCTGTGCAGTAATGCGTGGATTTTTTTGACGCAACGACCCTGCGGCAGCATTACGAGGATTTGCAAAAAGCGACTTGCCTAAACGCTCATTTTCGCGGTTCAGCTCTTCAAAATCGTCAAAACGCATGAAGACTTCACCGCGGATTTCTACGAATTCAGGGATATCGTCTGGCTCTCCTGCAAGGTTTTGCGGGATACTTTCGATAGTACGCACATTTGCAGTGATGTCTTCACCTATGACACCACCGCCACGCGTGAGCCCCTGCTCAAGAACGCCGTTGCGATAAATAAGATTCAACGCAAGTCCGTCAATCTTGACTTCGCTTGTCATAGGAAGTGGCGCGTGGGCATCCATACCAAGCTGACGCTTCACACCCACATACCAGTTTTCAAGCTCCTGAATGCTAAACACATCATCGAGGCTGAGCATACGCGAGGGATGATTGACAGGTGCAAAGTCTTGAGAAAAGTTCCCTCCGACACGATGTGTAGGACTTTGCTCCGTATCGAGTGATGGGAATGCGCGTTCAAGACGCTTCAAAAATTCTATGCGTGAGTCATACGCTGCATCAGAAGCAGATGGCGCATCATTGATGTAGTAGGCAATTTGATCAGATTCAACCCAAGCTGCTACTTTTGCCCATACTCGCGCAGCATCTTCAGCAGAAAGTTCAGCCACGTCTGCTGAATTGAGCGAGAGAGCAGATGCATCAGAATACTCCAATGAATCCCACCAAGGGACCGTCGTTTCCGTGACGCCACTTGGCTCATCAAAACCGCTTGGCTCATCGAAATTGAAAGCATCTTGAACCACATCATGAGAGCTACTCTTGTGAGAATTACTCTGAAAACTACTTTGAAATTCACGCATTGAGCGACCTTAAGAATTGGAATTGTGCGATATCAGATGAAGCTTCGTCACCGTCTTCCATAGCGGCTGCTGCTGAAGCAATGCGTGCGGCGGCGACTGTAAGCGTTCGACCAGCGACAAAAAGGTAATTGTCAACTGCGGCTTTAGCACTCATATCCATCATGCTTGCCGCAGTGCTATGAGGCCATAAGTCAATGTCATAGTATGTGAGCGCATCTACAGCTTCGTTGTAGTCCAAAGGAAGTGGGATATCCTGCGAGCGCGCACGCTCAGCAAGTTCTTCAAGCTCTTTTGGTGCCCCTGGCACAGTGGCTGCAGAAATGCGAATCGCCATCACGTAGCACGCAGCAGCGAGTTCAAACTCGTCTTGCATCCATTGTGCATACGCCATGCGATAGTACGCATAAGCAGCATCATCTTTGTCTAATGCAACTCTCAAACCATTGCTCGCAGCAGCAAATGAAGACTGCCAGTCGCCTTGCTCTGCAAGTAAGATAGCTAGGCGTAAGTGTGGGAGCGCGTATGTCGGTGCGTAACCTACCGCAGTGTTAAGATGCTGGAGAGCTTTGCTTTGCTGATTCGTGTGTGAGTACACTTCTACAAGTTCCATATGCGCTTGGAAAAGATTATCAGGGATTAAGACAAGTTTCTCTCCGGGGGTAGCGAACTGACGATTATATACGACGCGCTCAGCGTAGGAATTGAAGTACACAGGTACTCGGTCTCCTGCTTTAAAAGCGTCATCGAGCGTTTCAATGCGAGATTCACCATATTCGAAGCTCCCTAACACATCACCGTGCATAAACATGTCACGTGCTTTTTGCATATCAGCATCGAATTGAGTCGACAGTGTAAAGCGCACCCTATCGATAGGTTTACCATCGATAACGTTACGGATATATGCTTCTTTAAAATCATCTAGCTCAGGGTCTGCTATATGGTCGATATACTGAGAGATACGTTCAGCTCTTTGAGGTACACTTAGCGAGTCATACCGAGACAAAGTTACGATGTCTGCCTGTGCACCTTCTAAAATGTCTGAGCGCTGAATAGATAAGTCACGCACGCTATGGATACCGAGCTGTGCAGCTGCTGAAGATGTTATCTTTCTGTCGTTAAGCTCAGGCTCTTCTAGCGAACCTTGTGCAGTATAGCGAGCATCACGAATGTCTAGAGATGAGTTCACTGGCTGAAGCACACCATAAGGATCCATGTCCAGTACACAGCTATCGAAGCTACGATAGATTGTGACAGGATCCGTTAAACCATATCGTGAAATCAGATTAAGGAATTTTTCACGTTCGAAAACCACTGTCGCTACAGTGTTGCTCAATGCTGTGCGCCGAATGAGATCTAACGGGTCAGAGCCCGGACCCGACATAACGCGTACACCACGCGCAGCAGTATTCTCAGAATTATCTGAGGTAGCAGTATCTGGAGAAGATTGACCGTCATGCTGATGGATAACTTCATGGAACACGGCATCGACCTCTTCATCGCTTGGTCCCTTGTCGTGTTTTTCAGTGCTGTCAGCATGGAGACTTGAGCTCAACTCACCATCAGCACTAGCGAGACTTTGAGCTGCTTGTGTAAAAGCATCTACTTGCTCTGGGGAAAAATCAATAGACTTCATGAGATTCATGAATGTATCGTCGACATTTGTCTCAGCGCTTGTCTCAAGCCCTGCAAAAGCTACGCCCGGTGACGGGTCACCGTGCACGTCTCCGTCTTTAGGCTGAGTGTCTTTCGGCTGTGTTTGCGTGCCTCCCACATTTTCTGGGTCGATTCCCATATGTTCAAAGGCTCGCATGAGCAACGCATAAATCGTAGGGTCTCTATCTTCGATATCTTCCGCAGACCCCAGACTATCGATGCACACAGCAACCTCAGACACATCACTACTTGCGCCAAATGCCAATGCTGCAAGCATGATTCCCACACGCAAGTCATACTTTGATGCCATACGTTTGCGTGCCTGCTCGCTAAGATCCACCCACGCAAGCTGCTGAGAGTCATAGCGCTGCTGAGGCATTACACTCGATGCCGTTGAGGTATAGCTAATGGCGACACAACCTGTGTCCCCACTTAAGTTTGACCGAAAGTCAATATCGCTACGTAGCGGAAGGCGAAGAGTCGTGATGAGTTCAGCCATTGTCTGACGATAGAGCCATTCTGACTTCCCCGCACCTCGAGAAGCATCCATATGAACATCGTCGTCATATGGTTCATTCTCATGGAGCTTATGAGCAGCCGTATCACGCGCAGCAGCCACCATGGGATATACCGCATTGATAGACGCAACATCATCTAACCGTGTCTTACCACTTTTACGCGCCGCTGCATAAAACTGTCCCAACCACTGCGACGCAAAGCTTGACTCTTGGGAGGTACTAACCTCATTAACTGGATAGCGCAAAGCAGGATGAGCATCACTATCCATAACACCATTTGTTTCTAGAGTGCTTAATGCGTCGAATGCAGGATTCTCCAGTAGAGCGGTAGCAAGATGAGCCACATACGGGAGCGAAATAAAATCTTCCGTCGGCGTAAAGTCATAGTGATAATTGTTCTCAACCACACTGGAGACAGCGCTAAACCGATTGAGATTAGCCTCAATGCGTAAAGTTTTCAACGCAGCATCGAAATCTACACCGTTACGCGAATGAAGATAGTACAAATGCGACTTTGCATTTGAGAGAAGTTCTAAGTTCTCTTGACCATGCTTTGCCTCAAGCTGCGGGATGCGGGACAATGCGCCTGATTCATGCATAGTGTGAGTGAAATATTCTTCAAGCCCTGACACTTTCAAACCCTGCGCGCGTGCAGCCTCGATATCTGCCACACTAGTGCGTATAGCGCTCAGCGGAGCTTGGTTGCGCAGACGACGGTAGATATTTGATGTGCCAAAGCCAAAAACTTTTCCGTGTAATGCCAAAGTCGGCTGTACATACATGACAAAGTATGCGAGTACCATGGCATCGCGATAGGACAAATTAGCAGTCTCAGTCGGACTAACTGCGAGACTGCGGACCTGCTCAAATGTGTAGTTTTCCCCAGAACGCAGCCATGACGAAAGCCAACGCAGACGTCCATCCTCGCTACGCGCCACTACCGCACCATGAGAGACAGAAATTATCTCCGACGTAGACTCACGCGCAACTGTACGCAAGAAACGATAAGAGTGGACTTCACCCTCACCTTCACCGACAATTTGCACACGTGGCTCTATATCCACCACATCTGCATCCCACTGTCCAACTTCATATATACGCGCATGAGAATCTGCCACAGCGACAGGTATAAAAGTCTTTTTTGTCGGGAAAATCCCTAGAGCACAACGATGACGAGTCATGCGTAAGGGGTCATGTACCCACCCCACCTGCCATGCATGACCATCAATCGTGAGAGTTTTCACTACCTTACGCGCCACTAGAGCAGAAATTTTACGTTCCTCCACAGCCCAATGAAAGACACTACGGACCTGTTCTAAAGCGGATTGTGATTGAGCAGACAACTGAGTGGACATGCACACCATTCTTTCAAGCAAGTACGACATGATTGTGCACTCATGCTTATAGAATAAAACGCATGTCAAGCGCACAAATCAATGGTTTTTCTCAAGATTCTTCTACAAAATCTGTCACACATCATACCAATATAGTGCGCTCTTTAGCACATCCACCTCACCACATACGCATAGTACGTTCTCATCCAGCTGTCCTTTATGCTCTTATATGTACCGTCATCATCGTCATCCTTGAAGGAGGAATTTTCAACCTCGCCACATGGCTGTCTCCTACATCAGGTATGCAAACATGTGATGTAAGTACTTCGTGCTCTTACACTACTTCACACATGAAGGTAGTTCGTGCGCAAGGAAAGTCCACCTTTACGATAACAGGAGCAGGCGCGAGCATAACTATCCCATACGCACATAACCGAGCAATTACAACCATCACTTTCAATCCGAGCAAAGCAACTTCTACAAGTACATCTCACTCTTCGCAGGTATTCTCAACTCTGGCATCCATCGGCGGTAAGCAGTTTACCGTATATTCCAATCGTCCAACTTTTGTCTTTGTACCAAAAGCTGATTCCTCTCCAGATGCCTCTCCTTCGCACACACGCCACAATCACTCGCTCACCATTTCCTTCATGGGCACAAAGGGTACTCGGTTTACTCTTGCAAGCATTCAGATCAACGCCCGCAAACCTTTTCATATAAGTTTGATACGTGTCTTTGTCTTTGCCATACTCGCAGTTCTTCTGTGGGGACTTCGCCCTCGCTCGCGTATATATCGGATAGTACTTAACCCTCGCAGCCGTGGTCAGCGCCTCGCTTTTTGGTTCGCAATTGTCGCGCCGCTATCTCTTGCAACGCTCGCCGCTATCTTCGTCGCAGGTATCTTTGTCGGTAACGATGTGTGGCCAGAGAAAAACAATTATGTGTACTCCTACCATCACTATATACTTGTGGCACAAGGAATTTTAGAGGGACACCCTTGGGTTTCTCTCCCCGTCGACCCTCAATTCGATGCACTTGCTAATCCTTACTCTCCTGTTCAGCGCGATGAGATTTTGGCACATGGAGCAAAAATCTACTGGGATTATGCCTTTTTTAATCACCGTTGGTATTCCTACTTTGGCATACTCCCTAGTTTGCTGATGTACATTCCTTTTCACTGGGTAACAGGAAAATGGCCTTCTATCTTTGCTGTATCTTTACCACTTCTTACCATCGCTCTATGCTTCATGCTCGCCACTGTCGTGAGATTTATTCATCGATTTTTCCCACAGGCGAGTGTAGGCATCACTATCGTGGCACTTATCACGACATTCATAGGATGCAATTTCATCTCGCTTCTTATCATATCTAACCTTTACATCGTGGCGTTTGCGAGCGCATTTTGTGTAGTATCTATCGGCTTATATCTCTGGATGGGAGTACTTCCTCAAGCCTCGAAACGCAGCCAGTACGCGCATATGGCGTGGGGATCTTTCTTTATCGCACTCAGTGTAGGCTGCCGTCCAACATTCATTTTCACAGCAATTCTCGTGCTTCCGATTTTCTTACAGGTTGTAGGTGGAAAGCATAAGAAACCAGTCCGCGAGATCATTTCAGCTCTTGCTATCAACCTCATTCCTGCTCTTATCGCTTTCATTCCGCCATTGTGGTACAACTGGTGGCGCTTTGGGAAGATTACGGACTTCGGCGCAGGATACCAAGTTACCGTTGCCGACATGCTTCATCTCAAGCCTGCTTTAAGCTCAGTCCTACAAGGCGTGGGATATTATCTTTTTACGCCATTTCAGTTCAGTTCAAATTTTCCTTATATCGAGTCACCATCAGTGCAACCGAGTCCGTGGATTCACCGAGAAAGTATCATCGCAGGCTTATTCTTCTTTGCACCACTTCTCCTCGTAGGGATTGTTGCAGCATGTTTTCCTGTTGTACGACGATTCTTATGCAGATCTCACACCACTCTCTACCCCCTCTTGGGGACAGTTTTCGGTCTTTTCCTTGCATTCTTCGTTGCACGCAGCGGTGGTATAGCATGGCGATATTTCACTGATTTTGCGTGGGCTTTTACTTTTGCTGCTCTTCCTGGAATTGTGTCACTATCGATATGGAGTCAAGAAAACAGTGAAAAACGAGGAGCAAATGTCGTCTCTTGGGCAATTTCGCTACTCACTATCGTCGAAATCTTCATTCTTATAGCGAGTATCTTCGTTCCCAATCGATTTGCGTCGCTGACCGAGTACGGTCCAGATTTATATGCAGCCATGTCGGAAGCATTTACGATTGTACCTTAGGCGAAACTTTACGCATCCGAGTTTTTACTCTGCAGTGATTAATCTTTCGATGGCATCGACCACTGTCTTCACATTCTTGCGGAAGTTTTCTGTTTCTGGTAGAAGCGAGATAGACATATAACCGTTAGAGTCAAAATCAAAGAAATACCCCGGAGCACTCATAGCATGAGCCTGATTCAGCAGAGCAAGTCCAAGCTCATCATCCTCAATGCTCGACGGGTAGCGTAAGAGTGCACTCCACCCACCTTCGGCACGAAGTACACTTACTACGCCAAGCTGAGTAGATGTTTCTACATACTCGCGTAACCACTGCATATTACTGACGCACCGCTCATGGATGAGAGCAGTTTGCGAGTCTGCCTTCTCCAGCAACGCTGGAATCTGCTGTGTGATAAGCGTAGACATAGGAAGAAAATCGTCAGCAATGATATCGAGCCGCTGTTGCGCCTGCACAACTTCATTATCGGGGCCGCTCACATAAATCCATCCCACTTTAACGTCAGCAGCTGCAAGCATCTTAGAGAAGCCGTCAAGAGCAAAAGTGAGGACACTGCTCTCCCCCGCTAGACGTTTATTCGCGCCGAAAGGCTCAAGCGCGAAATCATAAAAAACTTCATCCGCGATGATGGACACGCCATACTGTCGGCAGAGATCGACGATACGCTTCCTCTCTTCAGACTTGACATACGAGTCAGTTGGATTGTTAGGGTTGATAAGCACAATCGCTTTGATAGGATGCTCAGCACCGTCATAATTACACCTCTCGAGAGCATCGCTGATAGATACGTAGTCAATCACCCATGAGCCATCGTAACTCATGCGATAAGGCATGCACTCCACACCGGTCAAAGCACAAATAGACTCAATAAGCGGATACCCTGGTTTTGGATAGAGCACTTTATCTTCTGGGTCGCATAACAACATCATGAGCCACGCGTATGCCTGAGATGTGGAATTCAGAAGATAAAGCTGTTGTGCATTTATCTCACAACCATACCGTCTACTGAGATAGGCGGCAAGGATTTCGCGACTTGCTATAGAGCCTCGCGGATTCGCAATATAACGAAAATCATGCCCATGAACACTCATACCAAAATGTGTGGGATTTGAGTCGTTCAGATGACTTATAGAAATGCCTCGACCCTTCAATTCCTGCGAACGAATAGTCAAGGCATTAAGACGCTGATCGCCTGTCCTATGTGAAAAATGCATACCGCCAGTGTACGCAAGGCTTTCTACAGCTTACCTGCAAGCTCTCACACAGATGGCAAAGATGGCGCGCTCACCTAGGTACCAAATCATGAGACGACGAATTATTGCTCTTCTAGCGTACTCGCATAAAAAGCAGCACCAACGATGCCCGCATCGTTAAGTAACTGAGCCGGCATAATGGGCGTATCAATATCAATAAATTCAAAGAATTTATCACTTTTCTTTGAGACGCCACCGCCAACGACAAAGATATCTGGACTGAAATAGTGTTCAAGCAGTTGGTAGTATTTAGTCAGCCTCTTACCCCACTTTTTCCACGTCAATTCCTTTTGCGAGCGAACGGAATCAGCAGCATATTTTTCAGCATCTTTGCCTTCAAGCTCAATGTGTCCAAGCTCAGAATTTGGTATCAAGACACCGTTGTAAATCAGCGCAGTACCGATACCGGTCCCTAGCGTCGTTGCGATGACAAGGCCATTCTTATCCTTCGCAGCACCATACTGAGCTTCAGCGAGACCAGCAGCGTCAGCATCATTGACGACATGAACGCAACGCCCAGCGTGCTCACTCATAAAAGCGTTAAGGTCAATTCCCACCCATGACTGGTCCAAGTTAGCCATGAAGTCCAGCGGCTTACTCGGCTTCACGGGAGCAGGGAAAGCTATACCAATAGGCGTACCTTCCTCAACTTCATAGTGATCGAGAATCTGCTTTACCACATCTGCGACAGCTTCCGGGGTGGATTCCTCAGGAGTAGGAATACGGAGACGTTCCTGCGCAAATTTACCGTTAACAAGATCTACTGGTGCACCTTTGATACCTGAACCACCGATATCGATACCAAATGCCTGAGCTGTGTCAATCATAAGCTCCCCTATTCTTTCGTGGTTGTGAGTTTACGCTGTGAAGCATGTCTCCTCTTCCTGTCATTCTACCTCACAACAAAACTCATATGTGCACCTCGATATAATGCGACTATGACTACAACTCATTCTCAAGTCATTGATGCAATCGACGTCCGCATCTCTACACGTGACTTTAATCCCGACCCGATTGAAGACGCCTTACTCCGTCAGCTTAAGCAGAATATCGATGCAATGAGTCTTCTCTCTGACGCACGCTTCACTTTCCTCGAAAACCACTCTGAACTTTTTGACCGCAGTGTGCAAGAACGCGGCGAATTTAACGGAGCAGCTCACCTCATCGTTCTCAGCGGTCCTCGTGACGACACCGAGACAATAGAAAAGACTGGATTCTATGGCCAGCGTTTAGCATTAACAGCAGTACTCGAAGGATTGGCGACTTGCTGGGTCGATCAAAGCATTGACTTGGAAGCAGCCTCCAAGCTTGCGCAAGTTCGTGCAGATAAGGGCGAGATAGCATATGCTGCCATAGCCGTAGGATACTTTACTGATCAGGAAACAGTTTTGAAGAAGTCCTATGAAGAGCGTGCCGCATTTCAGCAGTCTCATCGTAGTGGAGAAACCATCGCTGCCATCGGTGCAGTGGATAAATCTTCTCCTGCATGGTATCGCAATGCAATTACTGCCGTGGCAAAAGCGCCATTCCCTGCGAATAAGCAGCCTATTCGCTTTAAACTCCACGATGATGAACGCCACGTCTCTGTCTCACTTGACGAACCACTGTCTCTTGGCACTGTACGCGACCATCTGGTCCTCGGTATCGACAAACTTCATTTTCAGATAGGTGCTGCGGCAGACCCAGATAATGCCTCAGCGGGAGAATGGTCTTGGGGCTTCAACGGAGTATTTACCGTACGGTAAAGTACACACAATAAAATGTGAGGCGGCACGAGCTATACATGCCACCTCACACACCACATAGAATTCTCCACAACTGTGTGGTTACCCGACAGTTAATTTTAGGATTATCCCCACAACTACTGTGGCAACTAGTGCAACACCGTATACGGCAAGGAGAATATTATTTACACGTTTGCCGAGTCTATCCTTTCCGAGATTAATTACTCCGCCTAATGGCACAAAGACAATTATCGCCATCCATAGAAGAAAATCGATAGACGTCATATATCATCACTTCCTTGGAACACACGTATATTTAAGGATCCACGTCGTATCCAAAACGACTCCAGATCCAGGCTGCCCCGCAGCCCATCTCACACTTTTAGCAACGTTCTCAGCATAGGCAGCGCTAGAACCTGCAAAAGGTTAGTAAAAAATATTAAGTTTTTTCATTGGAATCCCTCGCTTCCTATGTATCAAGCAACTCTGCTTGATTGCTTGCATTATACCATATTTCCCATTTTCTGTCATTTATCAGAAAATTTATACACCATCATTGAAATCAAAACGATATTTACCATACGCTAGAATAAAGATTAAACTTAATTTAAGTAAATCTTTTAACCGTAACTATAACTTCGCAAGATAATTAAGCGAGGCGTATAAGGAAGAAATGATGGCAGTTACTCTTAAACAAATAGCAGATTCCGCTGGTGTATCAACCGCAACCGTATCGCGTTTTATGAATGCTGATCCTTCCCTATCCATTACTCAGAAAACTCGCGAGAAGATTATCAAAGCCATCGAAGATCTCGGATACGACAAGCAACCACGCGCTATCTCTATACCACGCAATATCGCTCTCCTCGACACCACCGAACCCACAGACCTCGTGCAAGATGAGTATTTTGATACAGTACGTGAGAGCGTAGCAGAATTTTCTCGCACACATAACTTAACATTAACCACATTCACTACGCTTAAAGATATACTAAAAAACGCTAAAAAAGTCGATGGATTCATCGGAATTGGACCGCGAACTCTTACCGATCGTGAACTTACTCGACTCCACAGCGCTCTTCCGCACGGCGTTTTCATCGATACGAATCCAGCTCCGCACCTCTTTGACTCCGTTCAGCCAGATCTTCAGCAAACCATCGTTGATGCTATCGATATTCTTACACGGTCAGGAAAGAAAAAAATTGCCTTCATTGGCGGAGATGATGCCTCACCAGACACACATCACAGGAAGGAACTTCGAAGCCGCACATTCATCGAATATGCTACCTCATGCGGATTAGATATCACCAATCTTGTTTATGATAAAGGACCGTTCTGCGTAGAAACCGGAAAAACACTTACCGAGCAGCTTATCGCCAATCACAAAGAAGCAATGCCTGATGCAATCATCGTCGCAGCAGATTCGCTCGCCGTCGGCGTTCTCCAAAGTCTAGCAGCAGCGCATATCGCAGTACCTCATGATGTCGCAGTGGTAAGCATCAATAACATGCCTATTGCACAGTACATGTCTGTTCCACTGACGACATATGATATCGATATTCACGAACTGACAAATATGGCTGTCACTCTCCTCACACAAGCGATAAGTCGCAAAAGAGAGCGAACAGCTCACGCACATATAGGCACGAAACTCGTCGTTCGTAGTAGCTTCGTGCCTGAGCGCATCTGAGCATGCTCGCTCATCTTAGTAGTGTCTAGATGAGCTGAAGTATCACATCAAGATCAAGCGGCTGAGTCGCATCAATTTCGAACTCCTTGTGTACCGGCGATCCCCAAGTGTCATCACCGCCCACACCTTGTTGTACTGCGAGAAGTCTTAAGAAGCTATAAGACGGAGACGGAAGTTCTTCTTGATGGAGGGCTTCTTCAAGCATCAATGAGCTGTATGGCAGCGCACTAAAAGAGAATGTATGAGCGAGATCATGCGCGATGACTCTTACTCCATGTCCCTCATCATTCGTCAGCTCCATATATCGTGTCCCCTCATGGTTGCCCGTTTCTTGCGGCACGAGGTATGGCTGGACGTCATCAGCGACAGCCGTCTCCCACACGCCGAGCTTGGCACCATGCCTACGGTCGGCGTAGGTCTCCTCCGGCCCCAAACCGTAGAATTTCGTGTGATTATAGGCTTTCGGTAGCATCCATTCCACGCCAAATACGAGAGGATTAGAATTCCCATCCGCGTTCGCTATACCAGGGAAATGAACAGTGAGATGAATAGACGCGTCGGCGTGAACATTATAAGTAACGGTGACAGGTGTATGCTCAATGTCTGCAAGCTCATAGCGATATGTAGCCACGAGAGAGCCGTCAGCATCACCATATACAAATTCCTGACCGACAACTTTTGCGTAGCGACCTGCCCCCATCCACTGAGCACGACTAAAGCCTGCCTGATATCCGCGATCATTATCCGTAAGAGCACGCCATGTCGTAAGCTTTGGCGCACGGATAACCATATTGTCCTTTTGATGGAGACGCTTAAAGCTAACAAGTCCTCCCTGCGAGCGCGAAAGTAGGACTTCTGCCTCGCTTGTGCGAAGCCCGGCATTCCATATACCGTTTGTGATGACTGCACTTGGCTTATCGCCGTGTGGATTTGCGAAGGCAATAGGTGGTTTAGCTGCAGACTCATCAGTATCTTTGCCTATACTCACGGCAAGTTGTCCAAAGCTTAGAACATATCCCGCTTTAGCCCACACAGTATCGCGTGCAAGTACTTGGTCCACTTCATGCACAATCTCGAAAGCTTGCACATCTGATGCAACATCCGCGAGTTTATCCCAGTCAAGAGTAAATTGACGAGTTGCGCCAGCAGGCACATCCCACGTGATGTTCGACTGCGAAGCTTTTTCCTGACCATTGACCAGTACGCGTGCTGTAAAAGTAAACTCTGCCGTATCCGTAAAGAGGTTATCGTTGCGAATCTCAACTCCCGTAGGAGTTACAGTAATTTTTACATTTGAGTAGAGTTGCTTGACTTCAGCAGCTTTTGCACTCACTACACGATTTGCAAAAACGATGCCATCGCCACTGAATTCGTAGTCATTGGGACGATCGTAAAAATCTCCACCATACGCCAGATGCTCCTTACCATTCTCATCTTTTCGAACTATCGCTTGGTCAACGAAGTCCCAGATGAAACCGCCTTGGTACTTATCGTATTTTTCAAGTTCTGTGTACAAATGCAAACCGCCGACAGAGTTACCCATAGCATGCATATACTCACAAGAAATATAAGGTTTTATCGGCTCGCCAAGCTCAGAATTTCCTGTCACATACTGCTCTATCACGTCAGGATGTGCATACATGCGAGATTCTATGTCACTGACATAATCAAATTCACGATTCCATGTGATTCCTTCGTAGTGAACCGGACGACTGTCATGCTGATGAGCAAAGTCATACATATCTTCAAAAACACTTCCGCCGTATGATTCGTTTCCCAACGACCACAGCATAACGCTCGGATGGTTATAGTCTCGCATCATCATTGAATTCAGCCTATCGATGCATGCATTGCGCCACTGCACTTTACTACCCGGAACAGCGTTGGCATCCATAATGTCATTCGTGGAGTTAATCCATGTACCGTGTGTTTCTAGATTTGCTTCGTCGATGACATAGATGCCGTATTCATCGCAGAGGTCATACCACGCTGTTTGATTTGGATAATGGGACGTTCGTACAGCGTTGATATTGAGACGCTTCAGAATCTTTATGTCCTCAATCATCTGGTCTCTCGTCACCACACGGCCCGTTTTCGACTCAAATTCGTGGCGATTGACACCTTTGAAAAGGATACGCTTCCCATTGAGTTTCATAATACCGTCTTCAAGAGCAAAATGACGGAACCCGATATTCTGCCCTGCGACTTCATATATGGTTCCATTTTCATCAGACACCGTTATGCGAAGTCGATACAGATGAGGATCTTCAGCACTCCACGGTTTGGCATTCGTAAGAGAGCCTTTGAGCGCAATTGTACTTTCACCGTTTTCATCACAGGTAGGGATTGCCTCACGAGATTGCCAAACCATGTTACCAGTTTGTACATCATACAGCTCGCAATGCATGGTACTGCTTTCACGTGCACCCACGAGCACAAATCCATTAAACGTCCCTAGTCGCGTATTCGTGTCAAAATCAGCTGAAATTTGAATGTGCTGAACATGTATGGCAGGTATCACATTGATATGCACACTGCGAAATAGCCCATGCAAACGCCAAAAATCTTGATCTTCAAGCCAACTTGCTGAAGTAAACTCGTAGCACGCCACAATGAGGCTATTCCCCTTTTCGCGTATGATATCTGTCACATCGAATTCACTTGGTGTAAATGAATCTTCACTATATCCGACAAAAGTTCCATTAAGCCACACATAGATAGCAGTCGCAGCGCCATCAAAGGTGAGAGTGAAACGTTCGCCATTTTTGCTGTGCTGAACTTGTGCTATATGGGCAGGATAATCTGTTAAGTCAAAGTCACGCGCGTAGATTCCCACATGATTCTTATGAGGAATATTCGGTGCCATTAGCTCTTCATGACCGTCCCAAGGATATTGTTGATTGACGTATTGATGGCGCAGCAATCCATCTGTTTCAAGATGCCCTGGCACTTTTGCGATGTGTACAGAAGAAGAATCACTATTATACTTTTCCGCTATTTGCAAGAGAGCACGATGAGCATCAGTATCCTTCGAAAAGTGAGCGACAGTATCGATAAGTTCCTCCGAATGCTCGACTACGACAGCGTGCCACTGCGTCTGACTATCAAGACTCTCATAAAGCTTAGAATTGCCTGAACCATCATAAACGTCGTCCACATCGTGAGCAGAAAAAACGCTATGGGAACTATGCGCATTGAGTCGATTTACCGCGCACACTTCCGGATCATAAATCCACTCCGATACTGCTTTATCAGCTATGACAACATGCGGCTCTTTTATTTTCTTATCCATGAGTTCACTCCTCTTCGAATGATATTAGTGAAAACTTTGTTCATTTCTACTTTATCTAATATCTGCGTTTTTGTAAACTAGTTATTGAATATTAGTAAATAATTTTACTTTATAAAAGTTATGTTATATACTAAAGCCAGTTCATCGCACAGCTACTTTGTGTGTGAACAACCAAAACGAAGATGTTGAGGAAAGGGTTCTGTAATGAAGACACCAACACCATGCGATATACCTGACGAGACTGAAAACCACAATCCATGGCTGAGACGCGTAGCATTTGCCTGCGGCAACCTCGGACAGGCTGCTCTCTATGCATTCTTAAATCTCTATTTCGTCACCTACGTGTCGAACGCTTTGCTTACACACGCGCACGTCAATAGCCCTGCGGCAATGATTACGACGGTGACGAGCCTCATGGTCGTTATTCGTCTTGCAGAAATCTTTATCGATCCACTTTTAGGAGCCATCATTGACCGTACACGCACGAAGTTTGGACGCTACCGATTCTGGCAGTTCTGGGGCGGATTGATCAGCGCACTCCTACTCACGCCTGTTTACACCGGAATTTTCGGTCTTGTAAATGTCAATATGACGTACTACATCATTGCATTCATCATCACATTCGTCATCCTCGACATTTTCTATTCCTTCAGGGATATTTCCTATTGGGGCATGATTCCTGCCATTGCATCTGAGCAATCCGAGCGCAGCCTTTTGACATCATGGGCAACGTTCACAGGATCTATCGGTTACAACGGAGTTACCGTACTTATCGTGCCACTCGTCTCTTTCTTTAGCTTTGACAAAATCACAGCAAGCCAGCAAACACAAGAAGGCTGGACAGCATTCGCGATTATCATCTCAGTGCTTGCACTCGTCACTATGCTTTCCGTCGTGACAGTCAAAGAAACACCGCAATCCCTACAAGCGAACGCTAAGGAGGAAGCTAAGCATAATAAGAGTGTCAAGAAGGTATCTGTCATCAACGATATGAAAGAGCTTGCTCACGCTATCGCTCACAATGACCAGATGCTGTGGTCTGCATTATCATATCTATGCTACGGCATCGCCAACAGTACGACCGGCGCGATGATGTACTTCATCTTCACTTACGCTCTTCGTCGCAATGATTTGTTCTGGATAGTCGGCATTATTTCAGCAGTAACAGGTCTTGTCATGGCACCGACCTATCCACTACTCAACAAGAAAGTTCCTCGCAAAATCATATATGGAATTTCGCTAGGACTCGTCTTCCTCGCATTCCTCCTACTCTTCATCGACTCTTCGAACGTCATTCTCGTCATGAGTGCTCTCATCTGCTTCTACGTCCCTGCAACGTATATCCAGCTCACTATCATCTTGACCCTTACCGACTCAGTAGAGTATGGGCAACTCCGCACTGGGACGAGAAATTCAGCACTGGTCCTGTCTGTACGTCCGATGATTGATAAGATTTCTGGTGCGCTTGCCAATGAACTCGTAGCCGCAATTACGGTCGCAGTCGGTATGGTTGCTGCTGCAAACGGTACTATACCGATCATTACAAGCAATCATATGATGATGTTCCGTCTCATGGCATACGCAGCACCGATGGTACTCATCGCCGCAAGCTTCCTCATTTACCAGTTTAAGGTCACACTTACAGAGAAGCGTCACGCGGAGATTGTTCGCGAGCTTGAAACGCAATCTATTGATGCTCAAGCTTAGCAAAAACAATCTTTTCTACGTAAAGAACCTCACCTGCATAAAGAGTTAATCTCGTCCCCATGGATTCCTTGGGAACGAGATTTATTTGTGGGTTTGTACGTATTGTGGATGTTCTGTAGTTCTAGTTCAAAATGTAGCACTCGCTTGTAGTACTAATATCAACCAAAACTAATTGTTACACAAACAAGTAAAAGGAGTTGTGCTTCATGGTAGCAGAGTAATCGTGTCATAAAGAAAGCGTGCTTATCGACCTTATGCATAAACCTGAATTGCCAAATTAATCGTTACAGTCAGGGGTTTGAAAAAAGGCCATTGATGTCCTGTAATAACTACAACATTTCACAGGATATCAATGACCCTTTTTTCTTTTATCTGTGACTGTAACGATTAATTTGGCAATTCAGGATCATATAAGTACAGTAAGAAACAAACGCTAACACTAGCACCTGTCGTCATACTTCTCACGAAAACTTACGCTCTCATGTCTATGTGCTCTCCATACGCTATGCTTAGTGTGTAAGTTTCAGGGCGAGGTGGAATTCCTCGACTGGCGGTATAGCCCGCGACTCGTACAAATCCGTGCGATTGATTCGGTGAAACTCCGAAGCCAACGGTACAGTCCGGATGGAAGAAATGAGGAAAACTATGTCTTCTGATACTCATACGCAGAATTCCCGCGTGAATGAGAATTACTGGTCAAGTCAGCGCATTGCTATCTATGCTCTCCTGAGTGCTCTTGCTCTTTTACTGAGTTTCGTGGAGTTTCCTATTTTCCCAGCAGCACCATTTTTGAAATATAATCCAAGCGGCATCATCGTACTCCTTGCAGGCTTCGCATACGGGCCACTCGCCGCTTTCATCGTTGCGCTTATCTCATCTGCACCGCACATTTTTACCAATCCTATCGGAGGATTGATTGGTCTGCTCTGTATTGCAGCATTTGCGCTTCCAGCTGCCACAATTTATAAGAAGAATCGCACAAAAAGAGGCGCCTTCATAGGTTTGATTATCGGCGCTCTAGCATTCATCCTAACAGCGATTGTACTAAATTTGCTCTTTACCCCTCTGTATACAGCAACTTCAGTATCGCAAGTGGCCGCAATGATTATTCCTATTCTTTTACCATTCAACGCGCTTAAAGCGGTAATCAATATCGTCGTGACTGTGCTGTGCTACAAACCAGTCACGTCACTTCTCAAAGCTTTTGCACAGTCTCGCAAAAATGAGCGTCGTATTTAGCATCGCATACACATTTATTGCATTTCACTTTCTATGACAGACACTTCTCTCGCTATCGAACTGCAGGACGTCAGCTTTGTCTACGGGCAGTCTGACGCTCCTGCAGTTTCACGTGTCTCTTTAAGTGTTCCTCGCGGCCAATGGCTCACCATACTCGGGCACAATGGATCAGGAAAATCTACCCTCTCTCGCATCCTTGCAGCAGTGAGTGCTCCAAGCTCAGGTACCGTTACCCTTTTAGGGCATCATGTCATGGACGAGGGGAACATCAATCGCATTGCATACCATCACGCACGACGCGATATCTCCTACGTCACGCAGAATCCTGAAGACCACATCGTCGCCACAACCGTTAAAGACGATGTAGCATTTGAGCCGGAAAATTTAGGATATCAACCAGAGCATACAGCGCATACCGTCTACACATCGCTCGCGGTAACTGGCATGTCTCAATATGCTGATGCAAATCCTCTTAATCTTTCGGGGGGACAACAGCAACGCGTAGCTATAGCATCCGCTTTAGCTCCATCACCACAGCTACTTATACTCGACGAACCATTCGCTTTCGTTGACACCGCATCTCGCAACAATATACTAGAAAGTCTTAAAAAAGCACACGATGCTGGAACAACCATCGTTCTCATTACCCATCATGCGTACGTCGCAAAGTATGGGGATCGCGTCATCGATATGAGTCAAGGAACTATCGTACGTGACAGTACGTCTCAGGATTGGGATGCGCTGTCACGCGATGAAGATATTACAATCACCCCCGATGCTTTGCACAAGGTCAACATTGATACGTCCATGCATGCAAAAGGCGACGTTATAGTAGAAACACATAATCTCGGCTTTGCATATCCCGATGCACAACCTGTGATTGAAAATCTTGACTTTTCTATCGCACGCGGAGAGTTTCTCGCTCTTGCCGGACCAAATGGTGCAGGAAAATCAACGCTGGTGAATCTTATTTCAGGAGCAGCAAAGCCGACTTCCGGCACATTAATCAGCCATGCTGAGCGTATCGGTTTTCTCATGCAGAAGGCAGAGCAACAGCTCTTTGCTGACACTGTGTATAATGATATCGCTTTTGGACCGCGCAACAATGGTTTGAGCGAGGATGAAGTTTTAGCACGCGTCCACGATGTCTGTAAATTTTTAGGAATTATCCATCTACTCGAGAATTCTCCGTGGGAATTGTCTGGTGGGCAACAACGCCTTGTCGCACTCGCTGGTGTACTTGTGATGAAGCCAGATTTACTCATCCTTGACGAGCCAACGGCGAGTTTAGATGTCGATGCTGCAGATAAGATTCTTACACTCATCAAACGTCTGCAACTTTCCGGAACGACTATCGTCATGATTTCTCACTCTCTCACAGAAATTGAGAAGTATGCTACTCGCGCCATAGTTCTTGAGCAGTCCGCACATAATGCTTATTGCACGTCACGGCGTAGCGAAGAGTCATATATCGACGCACACGCCCCACAAACTCGCTTCGATCCTCGTGTTACTACTGTTTTGGCGCTTCTCGCTATGATCAGTACATTTACTTTACACAGCATATGGATGCTCGCTCTTGGTGTGGGTGCGACAGTTCTCTATGCCACACTGTCAGGAATCAGATTTACTCAAATCGTACGTTCACTTCACGGCTTCTGGATTTTTATAGCTGTCATGGGACTCTTTAACCTCTTCTTCGTCCAATCGGGACGTGAACTCGTACATGAAGGCATCGTTCGCATTACTACAGGTGGTGCCATGGCTGCCATCCTTTATGCAGGGCGATTTGCGCTCGTCGGCGTTATCGCGATAGCTACTCTTCATATGCTTCCTGCTAATCGCATTACGGATGCCGTGGAAGCGATGTCCCGCCCGCTCAAGCACATCGGCATCCCCGTACACGAGCTCGCATTGATGTCCGCTCTGACCATACGGTTTATGCCAATTTTGACACGTGATTTCAAGAATTTAGCGACAGCTCAGTCTTTGCGTGGCTCCCACATTCTCCACGGTTCTCTCCCTGCTCGAATGCGCTCCGCACAAGCATTGCTCGTCCCCGCGATTGCCAATGCACTCCGCCATGCAGACAAACTCAGCATGGCCCTCGATACACGAGGTTTCGATGCTGATGCTCATCGCATCCCATGGCGCACGATGCAAATTACATGGCGTGATTATGCACTCATCGCAGGATTTGCAACATATGGTGGAGGAATCATTGCACTCTCGTTTATTTAACGCTTATCCTCTCTCTATTTTCGCGAGAACTTCTCATTGAGCTTGCAAGGACAGCCATCAAGATGATCGTCGATGACACCTATACCCTGAAGATATGAATACATGATAACAGGGCCAACAAAAGTAAAACCATACTTCTTCATATCTTTGCTGACAGCTTCTGAGAGCTTAGATTTTGCTGGAATCTGTGAGAATTCAGTCCAACGATTGACTATCCGCGCGCCATCAGTAAAATGCCACATATATTCGTCAAACGTTGAGTACTTTCCCATAGTGAGCATATCTTCAATCACACGCGCGTTGTGAATGGCAGACTCAATTTTGCGTCTATTGCGCACGATTGCAGTATTGTTCATCAGCTTTTCAATCGTGTGCTCATCATAGTGGGCGACTCGAGAAATATCATAATTGTCAAAGGCTAGCCGAAAAGCTGCTTCTTTCTTGACAATAGTCGACCATGACAGCCCTGCTTGCTGCCCTTCAAGGCAGAGCATAGCAAATAATTCATTGTCATCATGAACTGGCCGACACCATCGAGTGTCATGGTAGTCGAGCATGAGTGGGTCATCGTGAGCCCAAGAGTTGCATTCTTCGTTCATCATTAACCTACGAAGTTCTTAAGCTCCAAATTTGCATTATCATCAAGTCCTTGTCCGAGCGTGACCATACCCGCAGCGATTTCGATAAAAATCGAGCCAACCATAGCCCACTCGTATGAATTGTCCATATTTCCGGCGCTGACAAATCGATCAATAATATCCAAATCAGATATGAGCATGAAGCCTATCACTATCATGACAGCGCCTGGCCAATACCAACCAGGCTGATAGAAGTGATACATGTGCCCACTCACCTCATAAGCAGCAATCGTCAGTGCAATGGTAATGGCCACAAGCCACCATTGCTTATGTCGAAGATTATGACCAATCAATACTACAACAACAATGCCAAGCACAATCATAACTGCAAGCATAGGAAGATACAATCGAGGCTGAGCCTTCGCAGAAATACCAAGTGACAAGCCAAAACATAGCACAAGGAGAAGGAGAGCACCAGTAAAGATCTGAAGTTCTGCACCACGCTTTAATGCAATATACACATATGCAACAATTGCGGGCACAAAGGAAATCGCGAATAAGACAGGAACCGTATTCTGACTGAATACAGGAGGAAGAACCACGCCAGACAAAACAAGCCCTGCCACGAAGATGCCCAGTAGAATGCTCGCCTTCTTCTTTACACCTCGGGCAGACATAGCATGCTCAGGATCATCATTGAGCTGCACGCAATTGAGAAAGCTATCAATGAGTAGAGACCCATCAGTAATATTCGACAGTCCCGACTGGGTAACCAACCCGTACGCGCAAACCTTACTACTTGCTGCGAGCGTATCGCCACTGTTCTTCTGAGCGCGATGTAACGCTTCAACGTATTCCTTGACTGCCCCATCATTGAACGCTTTTTCTACACGTTGTGCACAGATGTCCAGAGTCTTTCCGTTCTCAGCCTTATACACGTAATCTGCACCACAATCAACCAAGTATTTCACAATTTTCGTTTCTCCAAACCACGCAGCACTCATCATAGTCTCATTGAGTGCTTTCTGCTTATCCTTCGCCCGAGGAATAAGAATATTCAGAAGGTCGATACGTTTATCCTGCATATCTTCACGCACACGAGAATATACTGTGTGTAGCATATATGGCGTAGTATCACCCAAATTTTCAATATTGCGAGCGGTATAGTAAAACATATCTTTCTGACCACTATTAACCGTAACCATGAGAAGTTTCTTCCACTGATTTTGAGTGAGTGGATCCGTCTTATTTGTCTTGCCAATACGTTCTTTTACCTGAGCATCCGTCGCACCAAATGGGCGTTTTTCAATATATTCCTGAAGATTATGAATCTCACCATCACTCAGCATGAGCACCTCCTGCTTGCTTATTCATTAACTTTGAATTTAGCAAGAGGAGGAATGCATCATTCGCCTGTCTCACGGGCTGACCTTATATATAGGTTATATACACCACTTCACAACATGAAAGATTAGGATGACAGGTCTGATTTTCCTGCTTCGTACCGCATACCACTGTTATCTGCGTTTGCGTGTCATCATCCATGTAAGAAAATGCAAAAGACTCCTCGACCAATGGATCGAAGAGTCTTAAGGCCTTTGCTCTAGAGCTTTCTACTCAGCTGGAGTCTGCGAAGCTTGCACGGAAGTAACTACAGGTTCAACTGTCTCAACAGGTGAAGTCACATCTGATAGTTTCTTCTCCTCCGCCACTTCAGAATTCTCTTCAACGAACGGCTTCGAAGTGATAATAAACTCGCCCAAAATGCCTTCGCCTTCAGCATCAATAGAAATCTGCTCATGCTCACGAATTTCGCCAAGCAAAATCTTCTCGGAAATTGCATCTTCGATGTCGCGCTGAATGACTCGACGCAATGGTCTCGCTCCCAAGAGTGGGTCGAAGCCACGCTGAGCAAGCAAATCTTTTGCAGCATCTGTCAGTTTTACATCCATATGGCGTTCGAAGAGACGAGAGTTCAATCGGGCCACGTCGAGATCTACAATCTTACGGACTTGAGGCTCTGTGAGCTGTTGGAAGACAATTATGTCATCCAAACGGTTCAAGAACTCTGGACGGAACTGTCCCTTAAGCTCGGTAGAGACCTGATCCTTCATACGCTGATATGAAGTCTCAGTATTTCCACCAATATTAAAGCCAGTATTTGCAGCTTGCGCAATCTTCGACGTACCCAAATTGGTCGTCAAGATGATAATGGTGTTCTTGAAGTCCACCTTACGCCCCTGACCATCAGTCAAGTGTCCGTCATCCAATACCTGCAAGAGAGTATTGAAGATGTCCGGATGCGCCTTCTCAATTTCATCGAAAAGTACTACAGAGAAAGGCTTACGACGTACCTTTTCGGTCAGCTCGCCCCCCTCGTCATAGCCTACATATCCTGGAGGCGCTCCAAACAAGCGGCTTGCAGCATACTTCTCTCCGAACTCCGACATGTCGATACGAATCAGTGCATCCTCATCATCGAAGAGGAATTGAGCCAAACTCTTCGCAAGCTCAGTCTTACCCACACCTGTAGGACCAGCAAAGATGAAGGAACCAGACGGGCGCTTTGGATCTTTCAAACCTACGCGCGCACGGCGGATAGAACGAGCCAAAGCGCTGACAGCCTCATCCTGCCCAATGATACGCTTGTGAAGTTCATCTTCCATAGAGAGCAACTTCTGAGATTCAGCTTGCGTAAGCTTAAAGACTGGGATGCCCGTTGTCTCTGAAATGACCTGCGCGATGACCTCTTCATCCACGGTCATAGAGACATCAGATTCACCCTCACGCCACGCCTTTTCTCGCTCTTTGCGTGTCTTTTCCAAGCTTTCCTGCTCATCGCGCAGAGAAGTTGCCTTCTCAAAGTCCTGATCAGCTATCGCTTGATCCTTCTGAGACTTCAACTCAGCAATCTTCTTGTCCATATCTTTGAGCTCCGCAGGAGCAGTAAGACGGCGGATACGAAGTCGAGCACCTGCCTCGTCAATCAAATCAATTGCCTTGTCTGGCAAATGACGGTCTTGGATGTAGCGGGACGAAAGTTCTGCTGCTGACTGCAACGCTTTGTCTGTGATAGTGACTTTGTGGTGGTCTTCATATCGCTTGCGAAGACCCTTCAAAATCTCAATCGTGTCAGCAATGCTTGGCTCGTTGACCTGAATTGGCTGGAAACGACGCTCAAGTGCAGCATCCTTTTCAATGTATTTACGGTACTCATCCGTAGTCGTCGCGCCGATGGTCTGGAGCTCGCCACGTGCAAGCATTGGCTTGAGCATATCGGATGCCCCCATAGCACCATCAGCGGCACCTGCGCCAACAATAGTGTGGATTTCGTCGATGAAAAGTACAACGTCACCACGAGTTTGAATTTCTTTCAAGACTTTCTTCAGACGCTCTTCAAAGTCACCACGATAGCGGGAACCAGCAATCATCGAGCCTAAGTCAAGCGAGTAAATCTGCTTATCCTTCAGAGTTTCTGGCACATCACCGTTGACAATCTTCTGTGCTAGCCCCTCAACAACAGCGGTCTTACCCACACCTGGCTCACCAATAAGCACAGGATTATTCTTCGTACGACGGCTTAGCACTACCATCACACGCTGAATTTCAGAGCTACGTCCGATGACTGGATCAAGTTTGCCATCACGTGCCTGCTGAGTTAAATTACGACCAAACTGGTCAAGCAAAGATGCACCGGACTGATTTGTCTTATTCGCGATGGAGCCAGAATTTGCAAGCTCGCCCTTACCATCCTCATGAGTGTCGCGAATCGCATCAATGACAGATGTACGAAGCTCCGTTAAATCTACATTCATCTTGACGAGGACCTGAGTGCCCACGCCTTCGCCCTCGTGGATGAGACCAAGAAGAATATGCTCAGTGCCAATGTAACTGTGACCAAGCTGCAGAGCCTCACGTAAAGAAAGCTCGAGAACTTGCTTAGCATGTGGGGTAAATGGGATGTGTCCAGAAGGAGTAGCACTCCCCTTGCCTATCATCTCCTCCACTTGTGCTTTAGTAGCGTCAAATTGCACGCCTTTAGCTTCCAAAGCCTTAGCTGCTACACCTTCGCCCTCGCGAATGAGCCCGAGCAAAAGATGTTCGGTACCAATGTAGTTATGCTGTAAAGAGCGCGCTTCCTCCTGAGCCAGCACGATGACGCGACGAGCTCTGTCGGTAAAGCGTTCAAACATAGATTCCTCCATTACTTATACTGTCTTAAAGTCTAACGATTTTCCTATACCTTTGTTGGAATTTTTCTCTTTTTGCGTTCTGAGCGCAAAAAGTTGAGTCTTGACAACGCAACTTCTGTATCTCTTTTCATTGTACTTTATCTCACGAGACGCCGCGAGTACAATGAAACATAAGGTTTAAGGAGAGAAGTCATGGTAGTCACTACTGAAAATACTCATACCTCACTTGGGGAGCTTGCCGTCGGAGTAGACGGTACTCCAGAATCTTTCGCAGCGTTGCAATGGGCTATGCGCGAGTCAAATATCACACGTCAGATGGTCCACGCAATTTATGGGTGGACTCATTCATGGGATTTAGGAGATGAGCCGACTTCTCCAGATGAGTGGGAGCGTGTTCGCAAACTCATCAACGTTGAGTTGGAGCAATGGGCCGATACCGCTAGCGAAGGTCTTGATTTTGACCGTTCAAGACTTCGCTTAACCTCTGTACACTCAGCTGGTTCTACTGCACTACTCGACATCGGTCAGCGCGCCCACCAGATAGTAGTTGGTCGCCGCACAATGAATGCTGTAGCGCGCTGGTTCTTCGGCTCTATGAGCGAAAATCTTGTCAGTCAGGCGAGCGTTCCTGTGACTGTGGTAAGACCATCAGGCATTGAATCTTTTGACACCCCTCAAGATGAACGCGATGCTCGCGAGAAGATGCTTAATCGCGTGGCCGAGGGTACAGCGGCATCCGTCAACGAAGAGAATTTGCTCGGCAATGATCATGCCTTGCCGATAATCGTCGGAGTGGATGGGTCTCAAGTGTCTCTACGCGCTCTAGACTTCGCGATAGAAGCAGCACGGCTAGAAAATCGCGAACTTCACATCTTCTACTTCTGGCAGCTTAAATCCTTGGCTACCATTATGGAGAGGGAAGATGCCATTCCTTCCATCGAAGAAGGCCGCGACTTCGCAGAAAAGACGCTTGATTCCATAGTGAAGCAAGCTCAAATCCCACAAGGCATGGTTGTAAAAAAACACGTTGTCCACGCCTCTGCCGCGAAAGGCCTGCTCGAAGCGTCACGATTTGCGAAACGCATCATCGTCGGTTCACGCGGTCTTGGCAAATTTGACCAGCATGTACTCGGATCGGTGAGCCATCAATTACTGGAAAAGTCGCTCACAACGGTGACTATAGTGCACTAAAGACAGAATGCTTCATATTTCAGCTCTCACTTACACTTTCAGTTGTATCAGCTGAATCTTCAGCACCATCTTCTGTGCTTTCACCGCTCACTATATCTTCCGGGTCATCCACTTCTTCGAGGATATCTGCGAGTCTACGATCCTCTGGTGTCGGCTTTGAAGTGCGAGTTCGAGGTACGAAGATGATATCGTCATCATCATCGACGGTCGGCTCTGGTTGTATCCACATCGCTGATGGCTCGGGCGGTTCGATATCTGAATGTTCGCCACAACCGTGATCAAGGGAGACGACACGACCATCATCTTGGCTCCACTTATTTGCACAGACACCAAACATCGTGCCCAGTTCCCCTTTGAGTGAGACAAAGAATCCACACGTCTGGCAGGTCTTACCTGCAGCAACTCGTGTAGATAAGGACTTTGGTCCATGCTGACCAGTGTACCAACGATCCATAGCTTGCTGTCGTCCCACTGGTGAAAGCACACGAGAACGCGCAAGTTCGAACTCGTTGATAATTTCAGCAGTTTCTTGGGCTTCTTCTGGACTCATAGCTTCAGTAGCGTCAGCTCCCGTTGAGCGGAAAACCTCATCCTGAGAGTCCTTTTCCTCTTCAGCTTCCCGAGCCTCATGCTCCTGAGGCCGAATACCCTGTTCTAGTCTCTCATCATCAGCCTCAGTACCAAGTACATCTGTAGGAGAGATATCTGAAGGTTCAAGTCGATCTTTCCACGGAATCCATCGAGGTGCCACAAGTGCATCACTCGTCGGCAAAAGTACCGTTTCGTTTACTGTCCAATGATCGATATCAACATCGTGATAGAGAGTAACAGACCATTGCCAACCTTCATACCCACGAATATGAGAGGCAAATCGCACATCGACAACATCATTATCTACCTGAACTGCTGTCACAAAATCCCCCACATGGTCTGCCTGCTCAGCGACATCCATGAGGATCTTACGCGCTAGTGTCTTAACAGATTCATCGACATCCACTGTCTGCACCGATTGTGACTCTTCTTGAGACGATATTTCAGTCATTACGAGCTCTCTTTATCCACAATTTTTATGATGCATATTCTACGTGTATTCTCCATACTGTCTATGCATCGCATATTTCACTAATCTTGAACGTCAAAATTATCAGCAATTGCACGCAGCACATGAGCAAGTTTCTGTGATTCCCGCGCGTGCGGATAGTGACCACGACGTAAACCATTGCCCGCACTATCTAAAAGCTTGATGACGTCCTCTACGATTGCAGCCATATCTTCTGGCTTTGGTCGAGTAGCTTTAACTACAGATGCAGCAGGACCATGAACAATGACGTCCATAGCTTGAGGACCCTTTCTACCATCAACGCGCGAAAACTCTACCTTTGTACCCTTGCGTAAGGTCGTAGCACCTGCTGGTAATGAGGTCGCAGGGACGAACACGTCTTCGCCATCTTCACTGCTAATAAATCCATAACCTTTGTCAGCATCAAACCAACGTACTTTTCCGCTTGGCATATTCATCCTTTCCTCATAAAGTTCCTCATGACTCCACGGTCTCTTATTGTATCGCACTCACACCGTTATTTCTTTTGTGCGGCGCGATTCTTCGAATTCAGCGAAATGTCAATCTCTATAGTTTTCATATCGTCTGCCTTTGAACGTCTGCGCTTGCCGAAGATTGCGGGACCATTCGTACGTTCTCGCAGTCTCTCCTCCACTGGATCTGGCGACCTAAAAAGCACTGTTTGCGATATAGGAAGTATCACTGTAAAGGTCAGTCCTCCTCCAGGAGTTGACGTAGCACAAATTAACCCATGATGTGCTTTGACGACAGACTGTGCGATAGACATCCCTAGCCCGGTGCCGCCTTTTTCACGTGCACGTGACGTATCTGCTGTGTAGAACCGCTCAAAAATACGGTCACGAGACTCCTCGCTCATCCCCGGGCCATGATCGGCGATACGAATGACGACATATTCTAAAGCATCATTATTTCCTGAAGCTGTCACTGAGCTAGACACATGGCTCAGGAATGTCGTCAACGAGTCGCGTGTAGAAGGAAGCTGTGCTAAATCGTTCGCATCTATACGTGCACGTACGAGACTAGCACCAACTTCTACTGGTGATTGTGAAGGAGTATAGCGGTGAATATTGCCAATAATGTTGGTCATAACTTGGCGCATGCGTACTGGGTCGCCGCCAGCAGTGAGTACAGGCAATGTCCCTGGGATGAATGTCAGAGTGTCTGCGCTGTCATCGGACATATCGCCATTCGTATTCACACTCTTCGCGCCACTCTTGGCACTCTCTTTGTGCACTGACTGAAGAATAGACCCAGCACTTAGGCTTAGTCGTCCAAGCGTAATCTTCCTTTCAGGGTTAAGCGCATGGAGATCCTCCACGGAATCGACGAGCATGTCGTCGACATGGATAGTTTGCGAGACATCGATACCGCGCCCCTCGTCCAACCGTGCAAGAGAAAGCAGATCCTCGACGAGCGCCGTCATACGCGAGCTCGACTTTTCGATATGATCAATGACCATATCTGCGCTTTCAGCAGGGTCAGTTCCAGGAGCATTGCGCTGCATCTTATATAATTCTGTACTTCCGTGGATGACAGCAAGAGGTGTGCGTAGTTCATGGGAAGCGTCGGAGACAAATCGTTTCATCTGATTTGTGACATCTTCTTGCTTCTTAAAGCTACGCTCAATGCGCGCAAGCATAGTGTTCAACGATGCAGATAACGAACCTATTTCCGTGTTTTCTGGCAAAGAATTAGCAATACGTTGAGACAGATCTCCAGTAGCAATCTTCGCAGCAGTTTTTTCCATTTGCTTGAGAGGGTTGAGAGCGCGACGAATCGCCAAAAATGCGAGCAATCCAGCAGCCACAACAATCGCCAGCGCAGACCAGATAAAGTATCGTGTCAACGCATTGGTCGTATCGTTGACATCAAAGAGAGATAGACCAATGTAGGCAACATACTGATCGCCACTCGTACTCTTCATTTGCATAGCGATAACGCGCCAAGGGGCATGAGCAATTTTAGCTTCTTGCTCATTCATAGCCACCCCTTGTGCCACCTGGACTTTTGCTTCTACAGTCGTCGGACGGTTGAAAGCAAACTGTGCCGATTTCCCCTCCTGCGGAAGCGATGGTATAGCTAGCACGCCATCATGTGCAACTGGCACAACCGGCATACTAAGAATTTGATTGTCGTTATCACGAATCTGCACGAAGTAATCTGTCGGTCCAAGATTTTGATTTCCCGTGGTGGATAGGGGTTGCGGACGAGATTTCACGGCGTTCTTAGAATTTGAGTTCGACAGTGCTCCCCTAAATAAATAGTCGAAGGCAGAACCATCAAAATTTGAGCTTCCTAAATCGTCCAAACTATCCGAGCTGCCTGAACTCGACAGATTTTCAGAATTACTCTGTTGGTTATTCTCCGACTGAAGCAAATTAATGTTATTGACGACAAGGTTCGCTTGGCGTAAGAGCTGTGTATCTGTCTTTTCCATGAGCGCGGCTGACACAAGCTGGCGCGAAGCTCCAACAAGAATAGAACTCGCGACAACAAGGAAAATTAGCACGAGCATCACTAGCCTAGTCGCTAGTGGTATCGAATTAATCTTGTGCTGAAGGGTCTTGCCAAAAGACTTTTTCGACTGCGGTTCGTTCATCGTTAATCACGAGGCTCTCGAATCATATAGCCAATGCCACGCTTTGTGAGAATGATAGGCGTCACTTTTTGCTCTTCACCATCGTCATCTATATATGCCACTCCGTCGATTTTCTTACGAAGATAGGAGATATACGATTCGACTATGGCCGCATCCCCACCCCAGTCATACTGCCACACGTGATCTAGAATCTGCGCTTTAGAAAGAACTCTTCCTTCGTTATCCATGAGATAACGTAAAAGTTTATACTCTGTAGGACTCAAATCGATAAGCTGACCGTGCCGTGTGACATCATGAGAATCCTCATTTATCTCAAGATCTGCTACACGAATGACAGGGTCATCTTCTACCTGCTCACGAGTACGGCGCAAAATTGCTCGAATACGCGCTACAACTTCTTCAAGGCTAAAAGGCTTTGTGACGTAATCGTCACCGCCTACAGTAAGTCCCATGACCTTATCTTGTGTATCATCACGTGCAGTAAGGAAGAGTACGGGCGCATCTATACCTTCTTGACGGATGCGACTCGTCACAGTAAATCCATCAATATCAGGCATCATCACGTCCATCACGATGAGATCGGGATTATTTTCAAGAATGACTTCTATCGCCTCAGTACCATTTGCTGCGGTAACGACTTCAAATCCCGAAAAGTGCAAAGATGCGGAAAGTAACTCACGAATTGATGGCTCGTCGTCAACCACTACTAAGCGTGCTTCATTATTTTGCGTCATGATCTCAGTATGGCAAAGTTTTCTGAAAGCTTCCTGAAAAATTTATTAATTTCGCAGACAGCACGAGTAGTGCGCGACACGCACTTATTCACATCAGTACACATGTTTTTTGAAGAGCTGCACACCGATATACAAACCCCTTATGCTGAAAACTACGTTTTATACATATCTCAATCTAAGGAGTAGATTATGCCTCAGTATCACGTTGACTCAGAGCAAATTGCGGGTGCAAGTACAGCGATTAACGCTTCTGTCGAGCAGATTCGCTCAGCGGTAACAACCATGTACACGCAGTTGAGCGGCTTACAAGGCGCATGGCAAGGAAGCGCTGCTACCCAATTTACCTCTCTCATGGAGCAATGGCGTACTGCACAAACGACTATGGAGCAGTCATTACAGTCCATACAGCAGTCTCTAGCTGCTGCGTCTCAAGTCTATGCCGATGCCGAAACGCAGGCGAGCGGACTATTCGCGCGATAAATATGTCTGTATTTTAAATTTCCAGACACCATACAAAACAAATTCAAGGGAGGTACTGAACTTCTGCAGCTCAGTACCTCCCTTGAATTTTAAATAAAAACTATTTAAGGAAACTTCCTTTTAGTAGCCCATGTCTGGGTTTGCTGCTGGTGCTGGAGCAGGTTCTGGCTTATTTGCCACAACTGCCTCAGTAGTCAGGAATAGACCAGCAATAGAAGCTGCATTCTGGAGAGCAGAACGAGTAACCTTCACTGGGTCGGTAACGCCTGCTGCCATGAGATCTTCATACTCGCCTGTCGCAGCGTTAAGACCCCAGCCAGACTGCAGACCACGTACCTTGTCGATGACTACGTCACCAGACAAACCTGCGTTAGAAGCAATCTGCTTAATTGGAGCTTCTACAGCACGGAAGACAATGCTTGCACCAGTTGCTTCATCACCTTCAAGCTTTACAGATTCCTCAACCTGTGCAGCCGCCTGAATGAGTGCTACACCACCACCAGGTACGAGACCTTCTTCAATAGCTGCCTTTGCATTGCGAACTGCATCCTCGATACGATGCTTACGTTCCTTAGCTTCGACTTCAGTAGCTGCACCAACCTTAATAACTGCAACACCACCAGCGAGCTTTGCGAGACGCTCCTGGAGCTTTTCGCGGTCATAATCAGAATCAGTAGATTCGATTTCCTGACGAATCTGTGCTACGCGAGCTGCTACATCTTCTGTAGAACCTGCACCGGAGACGATAGTAGTTTCATCCTTCGAAACGATGACCTTTGCTGCATGACCGAGTACAGTCTCATCAATAGAGTCAAGCTTCAATCCGATTTCCTCAGATACAACCTGTGCACCAGTCAAAATTGCCATATCCTGAAGCATTGCCTTACGACGGTCACCGAAACCTGGAGCCTTAACAGCAACGGTGTTAAAAGTACCGCGAATCTTGTTAAGGACAAGAGTTGGAAGAGCTTCTCCATCAACATCTTCAGCAATGATGAGCAATGGCTTGCCCGACTTCATTACGAGTTCAGCAACGTGAACAATGTCCTGCTGAGAGGAAACCTTGCCAGAAGTGAGCAAGATATAAGGATCTTCGAGCACAGCAGTCTGATCGTCAGGATTGGTGACGAAGTAAGGAGAGATATAGCCCTTGTCAAAACGCATACCTTCGGTGAAGTCAAGGTCGAGACCAAACTTGTTGTTGTCCTCAACGGTAACAACGCCGTCCTGACCTACCTTGTCCAAAGCCTCAGCAATCTTCTCGCCTACCTCAGGATCAGCAGCGGAAATAGTCGCTGTAGCAGCAATCTGCTCCTTAGTTTCTACATCCTTAGCAGAGTCAAGCAAAGACTTAACAATTGCATCTGCAGCCTTTTCAATACCACGGCGAAGTGCGACTGGATTAGAGCCTGCAGTTACATTCTTCAAGCCCTCATGTACGAGAGACTGAGCGAGGACGGTAGCTGTCGTAGTACCATCACCTGCGACGTCATCGGTCTTCTTTGCAACTTCCTTGACCAGCTCAGCGCCAATACGAGCATATGGGTCTTCAAGGTCAATCTCCTTAGCAATGGAGACACCATCATTAGTGATAGTAGGTGCGCCGTAAGCCTTATCGAGAACTACGTTACGACCCTTAGGACCGAGAGTTACCTTAACGGTGTCCGCGAGCTGATCGAGTCCAGCAAGCATGCCCTGACGAGCTTCATCATCATATGCAATAATCTTTGCCATGATCATCCTTTCGAAACTATCGTTTACATCATATTCATCAAAACTTGAGCTTACCCAACTCAACTTTTGAACCTGAGATATAGATTAGCACTCCCCCATGGAGAGTGCTAATCGAATATGTGGCGTTTTGCCTTCAGCCTAAGTTTTCTCGGATTTTTCAAAATTCAGGAATAACTTAATTTAGAATCTATTACGCACATAGGGCGCATATCGGGCAATCGCTCGCTTTCTCGCATTACTTAGCAATTACAGCAATAGATCCTTGCGATAAAGCAGAGACTTTCTCTACTGCCGTGATTCCTAACGTCTTTGCCACATCTTGAGCAGTAGCAGCATCAGAGTCATTGACATACCACACTGTCGCGGACGCTGGCAACGAGCTATAATTCGAAGGATTCGTCGCCGTTACTGAGGTATACCCAGCATTCGCCAAAACAGTGCGTTTTTGCGCCGCAAAGCCTGAAGTACCATTGCCGTTGAAGACAACAATGTTGGTTGCCTTATTGATTTGTGAAGCTTGTGCGGTCTTCGTGTTATCTTCACTATTCTCTTTTTCCTTCGATTGCGAACTATCATGTTGGTCATTCGAACTATTCGCGCTATTCGAAGAGGTGGACGTCGAAGACTGCGTTTTCGAAGACTTACTTTGAGCAGACGAAGAAGCCAAAGAGTTTGACGAGGAATCACTCTTCTTCGTAGTCGTGCTACTTGTCGCAGAGCTAGCCACTTGCTTCGTCGATGACTTCACAGGAGAAGTGCCCAATGACCCTGAGACCCATCCCCAAAAAAGTAGCGCACAAGCAAGAGCGACGATAATGGCAACGACATACGGCAAGATTCGCGCTACAATCGTTTTTTTGCCGCGATGTGCCCCGCCATTTTGGCCCACGAAATTATCAAATTCATCTCGCGGATATCGTGCGTGTGACTGTGTCATCGTTTCTCCTTAACCATATCTTGTACTTATCTTACGAAAAGCTATGCACAGTATCCGTGTAAAATCAGCCGTATGACTACTCTTGACGACTTCATGCATCCAAGCTGGGTCACAGCGCTTGCGCCAGTTCGCGACGATATCGAAAATCTTTTTGCCTTCATCAGCGCGCAAAATGCACAGGGAATCTTGACATTGCCTGCACAATCACATATCTTGCGCGCCTTCACTTATCCCGTAAATTCCATTAAGGTTCTCATCGTTGGGCAAGACCCCTACCCGACTCCAGGTCATGCTGTAGGTTTGAGTTTCTCTGTAGCACCAGATGTACAGCCACTTCCTAAGAGTCTTATCAACATATTTACTGAGTTGGTCGATGATCTCGGTGTTCCTCAGCCGCATAACGGCGACCTCACGCCATGGGCAGATCAGGGAGTCATGCTTCTCAATCGAGCACTTACCGTTGACGCTGGAAGACCAAATTCTCATCAAGGCAAGGGGTGGGAAAAGGTCACGCAAACTGCTATTGAAGTGCTCAACGCGCGCACTGATGCCAATGGTGCGCCACTGCCACTCGTCGCGATTCTATGGGGAGCAAATGCTCGTAGTCTCAAGCCACTCCTGACACATGCTGCAATTATTGAGTCATCTCATCCCAGCCCGCTATCAGCACATCGCGGTTTTTTCGGTTCTAAACCATTTTCTCGCGCAAATGAAGCACTTATCGCCCAAGGTGCGCAGCCCATTGACTGGCAGTTACCTTAAAATTGTGCATAAATACTGTGCAGATAGCTATGCACAGAGCGCAATAAGATGCACGATAGAGCCAAATCTTTTAAGGTTACATTATGTCTATTTTTGAAAATACACCTGAAACTCACGAAACCTCCGTACCTCACGTACCTTCACTTGCAACTTCTCAAACGCCGCCTCAAGCCCCATCTTCATCTACTACACCAGAGAATCCACAACGTGCAATGCAACTCGCACAGCGTATGCGGGATCACTTTGCGCAAGGGCTAGTCGGACAGGAAGATTTGCGAGAATCTTTGATTCTTACGCTCATCGCTGGTGGGCACATTCTCATCGAATCTGTACCAGGCCTTGCAAAAACCACCGCTGCTCGTTTACTCGCATCAGGAGTTTCTGGCACTTTCAAGCGTATCCAATGCACGCCTGACTTAATGCCAGCTGATTTAGTAGGCACACAGGTCTTTGACTTCGCCACTCAAAAAATGGTGACACAGATTGGCCCTGTTCATGCCAATATCGTTCTTCTCGACGAGATTAACCGCTCATCAGCAAAGACGCAGTCTGCCATGCTTGAAGCGATGGCAGAAGGAGCAACCACTATAGGCGGTGAGCGCATGCCACTACCTCAGCCGTTTATGGTCATTGCTACTCAGAACCCGATTGAAGAGGAAGGCACCTATAACCTTCCTGAAGCTCAAATGGATCGTTTTATGATGAAGGCTGTCATGACATATCCTACTGCTGAGCAAGAAGTAGCTATGCTCTCCATGCTGGGGACAAGAGAAAGTGACACAGTTGCATACGACAATGGCACAGTACAACCGCTTTCTTTGTCTGATATCACATATTTACGCCGAGCAGCTCGCACTGTCCATATCTCTGATGAGGTGAAAAAGTATGTGGTTGACCTCGTCGCCACTTCTCGCGCAGCAGGAAACCACCCTATTAAAGGACTATCTTCTCTTGTCCGCCTCGGAGCTTCACCGCGCGCATCTATCAGCCTGATTCGTGTCGCACAAGCTCAAGCACTCATTTCCGGCCGTGATTACGTCATCCCTGAAGATGTCAAATCACATGTACACGACGTTTTGCGCCACCGTATACTCATGACTTTTGAAGCATTAGCAGATAACATTACTGCTGACCAGGTCATTGATACTCTTATCGACACCGTCCCAGTACCTTAAGTCTATCCAGTATACAGATTTGTCATAAGGTCTTAGCGGTTTTAAGAATTTCAAGATAGAGGCATTTTCGCGTGAAAACAAATACTTCAGATCCTATTCGTCGCAAAATTGAAGCGTTAGGTCCACGCTTGAGCTTACCTCTCGTCAGCAAAGCCATGGGCATTATCGAAGGTGAGCACCCCAGCCATCGTCGCGGCTCAGGCTATGAGTTTTTAGATTTACGTCCCTACATTATCGGAGATGAAGCTCGTAGCATCGACTGGAAGGCAAGCGCTCGCGCGGGTCAGCCCATCGTGGCTTCTCAAGAACATTCGTCGACAAGTAATGTCTGGATGTTTATCGACTCTGGTATCGAGATGACCGGCACGACCATATCGGGCGAATCACAGCTGGATGTCTCTTTAAATGCTTTACGTATGTTTGCCATGCTATCTCTCAAACGCGGCGACAATATGAATTTCATCGTAGGTAATGAGAAAACTATCACTCGCATTCCTCTCACCGGCGGGTATCTCGAATGTGACAGTCTCCTCGACGATATCGCTCAACAGAATTTAACTCACCGCCGAGATTGGAACGCTCTGCTTGACTATGCATTGCATATACGCGACCGATACTGCCTTTTGGTGCTGGCGACAAGCGAAGAGGCTTGGGATAAGGATGCTTTAGACAAGCTTTCCGTCCTTGCACAGACTCATCCTATTGTCGTTGTGAGTGTCGCTGTACTTAATCCTTTTGACACGAACACCGATTTTTCTGTGATAACAGATGGTACAAGCGGTAGGAAATTACCAGCGTTTATGCGCAATGACACCGTCAGCACAGAAGTACATACTACGCGCCAACTCGCTGTCGACCAGCTCAACCATCGTCTTAACGTTAAAGGCGCTACGCTCTTCCACGCTACATCTAGCGAGTCCATGTTTACCACTTTTATCCGCAGAATTTCCATCGCCCAGATTCATACACGCTACGGTTTGTATTCGAAGTAGGCACATTTATGAACGTAATTTATCTTGCTCGTACCTTCACGCAGGTTCCCTCGCCGTCAATCGATGGCAAGCAATTCATTATATGGCTCATCATTGCTGCTGTACTTGCGATAGTTTTTATCATCGCAACTATTATCGCATTTCTACCTCATAGTGTTTCTGCCTCTGCCAGCGTAAAACGCATCCATCAATCTGCACACGCCTATAAGCAGCGTATCCAAAAGGTTGAGGACGACTATGCAGCTCATGAGTTCACTAAGCAACAGGCATACCACGAGCTGGCACGTATCGCTCGTGATTATGCTTCCGACAAGCTTGACACAGACATGTCCACGCAAACTCTTGCTGATCTTGATACAGTGCACCCTCATGGTGATGTACGTGGTATCACTCTACTTAAGCAGACTATAGAGGGACTTTATCCTCCACAATTTGCTTATGAAGCGACACACTCTCGTTCCACAAATGTCACTGTCGCCGAAGCATGCGGTTGGATACGCGCTTTGATAGACAAGTGGGAGGAGCAGTAATGTCAGTATTTGGTTTCTTCCCCACTCGCCTCATATGGCCATTCGCGCTCGGCGTTATATGTGTATGCGCACTTATAGTTATTGCTGCTGCAATTCTTGTGCTGCGTTACATCTCAGCACAGCAACGTAAGCAACGTCGGAGCAAAGGCATCCATAAAGCTGGTAACGAAGCAGTTTCTTTCTCTCTTGAAACTGACCTACGTAATGAGACCGCTCAGCGATACGCACGCACATATAAGCGTTTTTCCGTCGCCGCCATTATAAGTTTGGTTGTGGCAGCAATCGCAGGTGCAGTACTTGTCGCACGTCCCGCTGTCGTTAATAAGCAAAATGCTCAGAGTAGCTCGCGTGACATCATGCTATGCCTTGACGTCTCTGGGTCTGCACTCGCTTATGACCGTCAAATTATCGGAGCGTATTCATCTCTCGTCAATAGCTTGCATGGGGAGCGCATAGGACTGAATATCTTTAACTCCACTTCCAAAACAGTTTTCCCGCTGACGGACGACTACTCTGTTGTGACAAATCAACTTAATTATGCTTACACTTTGCTCAGCCGAGTACAAAGTCAAAAGGCAATTGACGCTATGAGCGATAAACAATATCAGGAAATCAATGATTGGCTTAGCGGCACACAAAACATTGAAAATTCCACATCTCTCATCGGAGATGGCTTAGCATCCTGCATTGCTTCCCTGCCTCAATACTCAAGCACAGCATCTCGGAAGGCGCACGATGCAACCATTGTTTTAGCGACGGATAATGTTCCCTCAGGAAAACAGACTTTCACACTTTCACAGGCGCTCGATATAGCTCATACCTCTCACATTAATGTTGATGCTCTTTATGTAGGCACAGATCAAACGAGTAAATCACAGGCTGCGCAAGATATGAAAACTACTATCGAAAAGCATGGTGGATCTTACGTGGATTTAAATTCCAACGACACTGTTCAAGATATTGTGCGCGACATCAGCACGACGAAATCAGGAGCTGAGGACCATGATGACACCAGTGACCTTATAGATGCTCCAGCTCTTGTAGCTCTTATTGTGGCCATTGCATATATGCTATTCATCCTTGTCGCAGGAAGGATTCGTCGATAATGCTTATAGCGTTCTCTCCTATTTTTGGATGGGTTTGCAGTCTCATTCTTATAGCTCTCATCCTTCTGACTGCTGTATGGATGACAGTAAATTACGCACGGCACAAGACACGCACAGACACTACTGTATGGTCACTTTCACGTCGCTTGGTTTTGGCTGTTCTTCTCGTGGCTATCATCCTTGCACCGAGTACCCATCGTACGGTGACGACACGAGCTATTAGTACTACAGATGTCTTCATCGCTGTCGATGTTACTGGATCTATGGGAGTGTCAGACGCTCAGTATGGTGCTACTCGAACTATTTCACGTATAAAAGCCGCTCAAAAAGCTATAACGGACATCACGAAACAGTACCCAGATGCAAGTTTTTCGGCTATAAATTTTGGATCCACTTCTGCAGTAACGGTGCCACTTACGCCGGACGCACAGGCTGTCACGAGTTGGGCAAGTACTCTAAAGACGGAGCCGACAAACGCATCGGCGGGGTCAAGCTTGGATAAGCCACTCAATACATTGACGACGGCGATGAATGCCACGATGACGTCTCATCCACAGGACACCATCGTGTTGTATTACATTTCTGATGGAGAACAGACATCAGGAGAATCTGTCAAATCTTTCTCTGTCCTTCGCAAATACGTCAAAAAGTCATATGTCATAGGACTTGGCTCAGAAGACGGCGGAAAGATACCTTATACGACTGCTGGAATTTCTTCTTCGAGCACCTCATCTCCCACTCAATGGGTCCAAGATCCAGACACTCATAGCGATGGAATTTCACGTCTTTCCCCCGAGAACCTCAAAAAGATTGCAGATCAACTCTCTGGCACATATATTCAGCCAAGTGGTAGCACGACTATAGCGAATACCGTGCAAGACTCTCAATCGTCGTCATACCGTTTGACTTCTACCACCCGAAATTCCCGTCGTGTAGTTCCCCTTATTTGGCCGTTTGCTCTCCTCTTCACTATCGTTGCGGTATGGGAGATTATCGCATGGATAGCTACTTCACGAAAGTTGCTCTCATTATGAATCATGATATGAACGATATGAATCAAGCAAGCAATCTTACTCGTCATCTTGCCACAGCTGATTTAGCAGGAAAGGCGCATAACTTAGCTGAACCCGCCTCTCAGTCTCAGTCTAAGTCACAGACACGTGGCAGTTTAGCTCTGCGCATTACGACCGTCATATGTACAGTTCTCGCCATCATTGCGACCGTTTTATGCGGCGTAAACCTCCTACTGTCTGGACTCTATAATCAAGCAACTGAAGATCTCAATACGTCACTCGCTCAGTACGCTCAAGACAATCCCGATTTGACTATGATCGCAGCACATCAAGTAGTCACCGATGAACAGTTTATGACAGCTTCTGCAATCGCACAGGTAGCATTCCCTCAGCTACGCTCTTCGGTACTTCACAATCAGTTGGTGTCTCGAGCTCTCACAAAGCAAGTTAATGACGACCTCAAAAAGTCCTCAACCGACGATGCAAGCCAGTCATCTGATGCACAAGACACATCTTCAACTTACCAGCAAGACTCATCGTCAGCGCAATCTTCAAAGACAGATAAAACAGATACTAAGCAGGACAGTGATACTGCTGAACGTATGAAAACGGTGACGGATAACAACACTCGTAACCAACGAGCGTATACCCCTCAAGCTCCACAAACTACGACCAAAAAACCGTGGTAGGCTACCTGCAAATCATCTGTAATCATGCTCTACGTGTAAGCAACACAGTTATCCACATCGGTTCACATTATTTTTCGTCTGCATCGCAACGGTGATGTTCAGTACATACTGTGAGTATGACTGCTTTACCATGTTTACCTCATCTCAGCGGGACGAGTACACCGGCTGATTCCTCTCATTTCTTTCCAGGAATGTGTATGTGTGAGTATCACTGTATAGCTGCATACAGTGAGATTTCATCAGTTCTTCATGTTTCAGAGAGTACAGCAACATCAGCTATCCAAACTCTCGAATCAGCACTATCCGTCTCCTGGCAAGGACAGGCTGCACAATTTTACAAGGACGGTATGCGTGAGCTTATAGCACAATTAACCTGCGAGCGCGATAGCATACGTACGGATATATCTCTTGCTCGCACTCAGCTCAGCGAGCAGTCTTGCCAGCTTCGTTCGGCAGCGCAAAATTCTTCCGCCTTTTCACTTGCTCCCTCCAACACTTTGCACGTGCCATTTGGCTTACGATGAGGTAATACTATGTCTCAATCCACCTACACCTATGCGACAATTTCATCGCAACATTCCACATACCTTGACGACCCCGAAGCACTCGCCACAGCTGCTCATTGCATGTCGCGCACAGCAGACACCTTACTGAATCAAGCGCATGCTTTATCTGTGTGTCAGACTTCTTGTCATCAGCATGCCCAAGCTTTACACGTATGTGCTACACATTCCACGTCGTGCGCCGCCGCCTCTTCTGTTACACAGATGAGCAATTCTGTAGGTGCACACGCGACGTCCCTCACTCATTTTTCTCAAACTATGCGCGAAAGTGCTGACAAGCTTACGCGTTGTCTCAATCTCTACTCCTCAGCAGAAGAGTCAACGGTTCGTTTCCTGAATTCTTCGCTTGGATGGTTTACGCAGTCTGCACCACTGAAAACTGCATTCGGTATAGCAGCTCTAGGAGTGATGAGTGAGATTTTCTCGCCAAAAGCAAGCACAGTAGATGTTCTCACCGCCACCGATAAATTCCAAGAAGCATATATGAACGGTTTAGGAAATAAGATATCGCACGGCCATGGAGTCCCTGGGAGCGCAGAAATTCTTGCACGACCAGCAGCCGTACTTTCTGACATCCTTCAAGGAAATACAGTGACATGTACACCAGTCACACCAAAACGACGTCTTCCTGCAGCTCACGGTATAGAGTCCAGCTTAACTAATCTTCAGGCAGTCGGCGAAGGACAACTAGGAAACTCATACGGAACAATAGCGATTCAACGCTATACGAACGCTTCTGGAGAGCACTCATGGGTCGTTACTATTCCGGGGACGGATGGTAAGCGTGATTCACCTTTCGGTTGGGCGCAAAATGTCACCCTTATGGCAGGGAAAGAACAAACCCGGCGTCTTTCCGACAGCCAGATAGCTGTTTTGACTGCTATGCGTCAAGCTGGTATCCAACCTGGCGAGAAGGTGGCTCTTGTAGGGCATTCTCAAGGAGGAATTGTCGCCGCATCACTTGCTTCGGATAGTTCTGTTCCCTACACAATTTCACACGTCGTCACTGCAGGATCTCCTATAGCAAATCATCAGATAGATACCAGCAAAACGTGGGTGACAAGTGTCGAGACGAATAAGGAGCTTGTCTCTCATCTCGATGGAGCGTCAAATCCTCACAAGCGCAATTGGCTTACGGTGAGTGGAAACATCACTGATAATCCCACACCTGCGTCTACAGCTACATCTTCATCTACTGCTGTGTCTGGCGGAGCTTCAAGTACTAACTCACCTACGCCTGTCCCTCATGCGTCGCAGAAACATGAGCTCACTCATTCTATGAACTATCATGTCGCTACATACCGCGACGCTGAAAAACTTCATAGCGATGATCTTGCACAGCATGAACGACATTTCGCGCAAATTACTGACGGTATCATGGATCAAAACATGTATTTCGAATGCCGAATATCTCACGGAAAATAGCACCTTAGTCTCTAAGCCATAGCGTAATCTTGAAAGTATGAATTTGACTGAAATTACACCTCATATCGCTCTCAGTCCACTGGATGGCCGTTATCGTAATGCCACTTCGCCGCTCGTAGAATATCTGAGTGAGCCAGCACTCAATCGTGCTCGTATTCATGTAGAAGTGGAATGGATGATTGAGCTGACTACCACTTTTAGTGGGGCTTCAGTCATTCCTGGAGTACGTTCCTTCACTAATGCAGAGATAGCCTATCTTCGTTCTATTGAAACTGACTTTGACGCTCATTCCATCGCAGAATTAGCAGATATCGAAGCCGTCACTCATCACGACGTTAAAGCAATCGAGTACTACATCGACCGTCGCCTTGAAAAGGCTACTGAAGTTTTAGGAGAAGATACTGAACTTCCACGCTTGAAACCGCTCGTTCACTTTGCATGTACGAGCGAGGATATCAATAACCTTTCTTATGCGCTATGTGTCAAGGCTGCTGTAGAAAATGCATGGCTTCCAGCTGCTCGTAAGCTTATAGACCAGCTTAGCACTTTTGCTCACACATACCGTAACCTCTCTCTGCTCTCTCTCACTCATGGACAGCCTGCTACTCCTACCACTTTAGGAAAAGAAATGGCAGTGTGGATGTACCGCTTAAATCGTCAAATTCGTCATGTCCAAGCGCAGGAATACCTGGGGAAAATCAACGGTGCTACTGGTACTTTTGGCGCTCACATGGCAGCACTTCCACACGTTGACTGGGTAGCACTCTCCGAGCACTTTGTCTCGCAAAGTCTTGGGTTGACATGGAATCCACTCACCACGCAGATAGAAAATCACGACTGGCAAGCAGAGCTCTACTCTACCGTCAGCCACTTTAACCGCATAGCACACAATCTAGCTCAAGATATCTGGATGTACATTTCCCGAGGAGTCTTTGCGCAGGTTCCCGTTAAAGGCGCAACGGGATCTTCTACTATGCCTCATAAGGTCAACCCTATCCGCTTCGAAAATGCCGAGGCAAATCTTGAACTCTCATGCGCACTCTTTGACTCATTGAGTGCAACTCTTGTCGAATCCCGCTGGCAGCGTGACTTGACTGATTCGACGACTCAACGCAACATTGGTTCCGCATTTGGGTACGCTCTGCTTGCTCTCTACAATCTCAGCGGCGGCTTGGATGCCATTCACCCGAACGAAGCAAAGATTTCTGAAGAGCTAGACAATAACTGGGAAGTCTTAGGCGAACCTATTCAGACTGCTATGCGTGCTCAAGCCCTCAAGGGCCTCGACGGTATGGACAACCCTTATGAGCGCGTGAAGGAGCTTATGCGAGGTCACGCTATCTCTCAGAAAGACGTCGAAAAGTTTATCAATACTCTCAACTTCGATGAGGAGACTTCACAACGACTGAAAACCATGACTCCACAAACATACACTGGCGTGGCACAGAAACTAGTTGATTTCGCTTAAGCTCTCTAGCGTTCCTTCATTGTTTACGTACTACCGTATATAGAGGAAAACCACATACCACGCATGTAAAGTAGCCGAGGACATATTCCTCGGCTATAGTCATATAAAGGCTATAGTCATATAAAGTAGTAAGTGATGGATGTACAAGTAACTGATGTGCAGCCCAAACGCGCACATGATATTTCGGATATAACAAACGCTGTTGTCGCGTTGCTCGCGGCTATAGCGGTCGTACTTATTTCTCTGTACCTTCACGGTTTAACTCGTGGCGTTGAGCAAGATGCGCATACTGTGGGAGATGTCGTCAATGACTGGCTTTTCGCCGTACCGCTCTCCTTCCTTCAGCAAGCTACGATGATTGTCATTACAATAGCCGTTGTAGCTCAGCTCCTTGCGAAACGTGAATGGCTTCAAACTACCATCTCTATCGCCGCATTTATCCTCGGCATGGTCGGAGCCATCGCTGTCTCTCAAATGATTACGGCAATTCATTATCGCCCTCTCATCGAGTCCATCAAATCGGCGAGCAACGTTCAATTCCTTCTTCCTGAACTTTTCGCAGGTATTACAGCATTCCTGACATGCGCAGGTCCGCGCCGCATGAGCAAAACCGTCGCTTGGTGCTGGAATGGCATGCTATGCGTAGCAGCTATTTTGGTCATGCTTTCAGCAAATTCTCTCGTCGGCATGCTTACATCTATCCTTTTAGGTCGTTGTATCGGTCTTGTTATCCGCTATGGAGCGGGAGCTCCAAACGTTGGTGTATGGGGATATGACATCGTTGAAACAGCACGTAGTGTAGGGCTTAACCCTCAGTCTTTAGCATTTATCGGCAATAGCCATGCCCGACTTTCATCCTATAGCATTGATGATGATGTGACCTTCAACTCGCGTCGATACGCACTCACCACTACTGACGGGACCCACTACACCGTATCCATCGCCGACTCCCAAAGCCATAGTGTTAGTTACCTACGTCAACTGTGGCAATGGATCCTTTTGACTGATTTACCTCTACGTCGTGACCGCTCCGTAGAAGATATCACGCATCATCACATGCTTATGCTTCTCGCAGTTCGCAATGCCGGCATTGATGCCATTAAACCTTATGCAGTAGCCGAGCGTAATGAGTCTTCACTGCTCTTCCTGGAAGAAAATACCACGCTTTCTCATGCGGAGCTCAGCGAGATTACTGCTCACGATGTTGCTAGCATCTGTGAATATCTCAGTCGCGCACACGCACGCGGAATTACTCATCGCCACATTTCCGCTAATTCCCTCGCCCGCACTCGCGACGGACACCTTATCATCGCCGGTTGGGAAAATGGAGACACATCGTCAAGCGCAACAAATATTGCGGTCGACCGTATCCAACTTCTCACTCTCCTTTCTATGAAGCTGGGGATTGAGGAGACTATCACACAAGCTCGCCAAGTATGGAGTGACGACACCCTGAGCAAGCTCGCGCCATTTATTCAAAAAGTCGTCATTCCTTCATCTGTGCGCGATTTGCCTCAATGGAATCGAAGCTTTATCAACGATTTGCGCTCTGCACTCGCGGCACTTGCTCAGGATGACGAAGCTGACAACGTTGAGGTTGTGCAGCTATCTCGCTTTAACCTGCGTACTTTCATTTCTTCCCTCCTTGTCGTCGTTGCCTTAGTTGTCATTTTGACTCAGCTCAATTTGCACAGCGTCATTACGAGCGTAGAAACTGCTAATCCATGGTTTGCAGCTCTCAGTCTTGTAGCAGGTTGTGCATCATGGATTGGTTCTGCCCTTACTCTCGGCTCATACACCGACAAGGACAAGCGTTACATTCCAGGTATCTTTGTCTCTCAAATCGCGCAAAGTTTTGCAGCTGTCAGTATGCCCGCTGGAGTGGGACCAGCTTTTGTCAATCTTAGGTTCCTGCGCAAAAGTGGTCACAAAAGTACAGCCGCCACAGCAGCTATGAGCGCCGTCGTTGCTGTTCAGTTCGCCACTACCTTTGTCGTCATGGTACTGCTCGGACTTTTTACCGGCAATAATGGTCTTACCAAAATGCTGCCTACAGGTACCCTAGCTATCGTTATAGCCGTTCTCGTGCTTATCATCACACTCAGTATGATTATCCCCCCTATACGTAAGCTCATTCTGACAAAGCTACTTCCTGTCGTCAAGAATTATGCTCGTCAGCTTGCTCTGTTGCTTACCCAGCCGGGTCGTTTAACTATTGCTGCTGCGGGATCGGTGTTTCAAAATCTCATGCTAGGATTGAGCTTCTGGGCAGCTCTCCATGCCTTCGGCTCCTCGGCAGGATATATTGAAACAACATTCATCTTCCTTGTAGCAAATACATTAGGATCTGCCGCCCCTACTCCTGGTGGCTTAGGAGGTGTAGAAACTACACTTACCGTTGCTTTTACCGGAGTAGGCATTCCATCAGCAGTAGCGCTCTCTGCAACCTTGCTCTTTAGAGTTATGACATACTGGCTGAGAATTCCTATGGGTGCACTCGCAATGCACTGGATGGGTAAGAAAAATCTCATTTAGTATTATTTTGCGTTATGTCATGCTATACTTTCCCTAAAATTCTTCTTATATCCTTTGCGAAGCCCTTTATTTAAGCCACAAACAGCACTTTTCGATGTACCAAGCCAATTAAATTGAATTATTTTCATATAAATATGAAGATTTTTCGACTTTTTGGCGGTATTGCACGGCTAAGAGCACGTTTTGCGAGTAATATCATTACTGTTCCATACATGGTCCTCAACAAAGAGGTCCGTTTCACAAAGAAGGATGTTGCATCATGGCATACAACAAGTCTGATCTCGTAGCAAAGATTGCTCAGAAGACCAACCTCACCAAGGTACAGGCAGAGGCAGCTGTAAACGCATTCCAGGAAGTACTCGAAGAGTCCCTCCAGTCCGGCGAAGGTCTTCGTCTTACTGGCGTATTCTCCGCAACTCGTGTACAGCGTGCAGCTCGCACTGGTCGTAACCCACGTACTGGTGAAACCATTAACATCCCTGCAGGCTATGGCGTAAAGCTCTCCGCAGGTTCTTTGTTGAAGAAGGCTGCACAGAACTAGTTCAGTTCTTCATACACATACTTTCAGGTTTCTCGTTGGCGACATACCACGGGAAACCTTTTTATTTCCTTCCCTACACAAAATCTCGCACAATAGAGTACAACTATCGAATTATGCCCTCATACCTCTAAATTAGAGGTAGCATAGGCTCATTTACAATCCTTTGATTTTTGCTTAGCACTGCCATCACATCACGAAATTCTCGTGACTGCTCGTATACAAACGGATTAAGTAGATGAGCACTACAATGACGTGAATTACGGTCAGTCACCGTTACACTTGTCCAATCTACAGACCACTCATATGGACTTTCTTGAGCCGCCTGAATGAATTGTGCTCTAAGTGCTGCACGTGTGTCTTGTGGAGCGTTACTCTGAGCACAAGAAATATCATCGTGCGTATACAACGGCATAATTCGGCCACTTCTGTGCAATGCATCCACGACTCCTCTATGCGCAATATCATGATAGGCTAAATCAACTTGTGCCATACGCGAAGCAGAAACTCCATTCGCCTTAAACTGCGTCAATAGCTCATGCTTTGCCGCCCAGTCTACCCACGACGATAGTGCGTGAACGCTACCCGAACTAATATCATTAAGCGTCGTTTCCCATACTTTTAGACACTCTTGCGCATCGTCATATATATCGCGCGCAAGATCGCGCCCGTGGAATAGAAGGAATTTTTCAGCGACAGTTCTATAGAATTTTTGAATATCGACAGCAGTTAGAGTATTTCCGTTGGTAAGTGAGAGGAAAAAGTTACATTCGCAATCTCGACTAACATGTTTCATATCCTCGCCCGCATGTGCCAGAGTAGGCCACTGATGGCCAACTTCTTTTTCATAGTCGTGACAACCACGGGAAGCACATTCAAGGGCGCAAAGCACAAGATGCGCCGTCATCATCTTCATCCACGTTGCTCGCTGAGATATATTCGAATCTCCTACGATGACGTGCAGTCGCCTATATATTCGGGCATCAGCATGAGCTTCATCGCGCGTATTAATCATCGGACGCGAGCGCGTGGTCGCTGATGAAATAGTGTCATCGAGAAAGTCACTCCGCTGAGAAATTTGGAACTGTCCATTGCGTATCGTACCTGCTCCAGCAAAAATTTGACGAGTGGCAAGAAATGGGATAAAGGCCCGATTGAGGAAGGACAGACTCACACTTCTGCGAAGTAAATAGTTTTCATGACAGCCAAAAGAGTGTCCTCGTGAGTCAGAATTATTCTTGTACACATGCACATTGAGCGCGTTGTCACGAAGTTCGTCTCTTAAAGACGATTGCGCAGCAAGCGCAAGCTCACGCATAGTGCGCTCTCCCGCCACGTCGAGAAGCACTGCATCGCGAACTGTACGCGCCTCTGCAGTCGCATATTCAGGATGAGAGCCTACATCGAGGTAGAGTCGAGAACCATTTGCCGTATATGTGTTTGACGAATGTGACGTTTTCATCACAGGCTCAAACATACGTGCTGCGACGTGTGCTGCATCTGTGAGCCCACCACTGTGCTCTGATATCTGTGCGCTATCATGTGAAATGCCTGTAACGCTGACACCATATTCAGTCTCTATGCCAAAGATGCGCTCAAAGGACGTATCGCTTTCCTGCGCTGGTAACGGCTGGGAATTACTACTATCACGAAGCTGTGGCACTTAAGCTCACTGACCACCTTTTTGTACAAAACTATTAACGTAATCTTCAGCATTCTCTTCGAGAGTTGCCTCGATATCATCTAAAATAGCATCAAGATTGTCAGCGGCATCATGCATCTGAGTATCCAGCTGAACCGTGCGAACAGCGTGCGTTCCCTCAGCATGTTGCTGTGAGTTGCTGTGAGTCTGGTGAGTATGAAGCTCTTGTGGCATTACTTGCCTTCCATATTTTCTATGAGATACGGACGAAGCTCTTCGATGATGAGCCCATTCGATGCTACAACGTCATTCGTATGATACCAACTTATTGCGGACCCGTCCCACTGGCGCAGTCGCCCTTGGGCTTCCCACACGACCACCGTTGCCGCAGATACAGCCGGAATATCCCATGAATGTAACGACGGCTCAAAGTAGGCATCATATGTGCCGTCGGCAACTTTACATAAATCCAAGGATGCCGGGCCCACACGCTTGATATCCGATGGCAGGCCTGCAAGTGCGGACACAGTATTCAGCGCGCGCATAGATTCACGTGAAAAGTAGCTCATGCCGAAACTAATAACTGAGTTTTTGAGCGTTGACGTCATCGTCGGCATGATTGCTTCACGTTTGTCTCCCAACGGCGAACGGCGGATGCGAATAGCACCATATCCTTTTGCCGCTACATAAGATACGTTTAATGCTGGAGCGTGGACGACCCCCATGATAGGAGTAGCTTCTCCGTCGTCATCTATCTCAAAAATGGACACTGTCACGGTCCACTCTGGCATATTACGCATGTAGTTAATAGACCCATCAATATGCCCTATACACCAGTACCGTTCCCTCGGCTTACGGTCGGATCCTACCTCTTCCCAGAAACCATCCAACGGGTCTATATTTATAACTTTTTCGCGAATAAAACGTACGACATTCCCATCAACGTCCGAGGAGTATTTCTTCTTGTCAAGTTCTTCAGCACCGCCACTACCCTGTACTCGCAAAACATGTGGAGTAAGCTGGTCTTGAACGGCATGCTGTCCAGCCTCAGCAGCAACTTTTGCTACCTGCATAGCAATTTGTTGCAAATCCATAAGTCCTCCTTGATTTTGCCGCAACTTCTATTTCTGTAACGAAAGAATACGCGACACTACCTCCTCTATTGTATGCGTCTGCATGAACGAAGACTCAAGCGCGCATGCGGAGTAACTTCGCGGGTCATACATTTCGATAATGAGCGGATTACAATGCGAAAAGTCATCGTGCGAGCCTTCTCGCTGTGATAAGCCGTCCTCGTTTTCTTCGCTCTTCTGATTCGTATCTGCCGTTATCTTTGAGCGCGATAATGCTATCCTATCCCACGACGCTGCGAGAACGTAATCAGGGTAATTCTTGAGCAATTGCCCTCTCACATACGCGCGCGTAGATTCTGGTGGGTTGTGCGTAGCAGCGGCAATTTCTGAAGAAGTGACGATATGCTGTGTGCGATGAGACACTTTATCGAAAAGCGACGAACTATCCAGCTGTGCCCATGAAATATCCATTGCCTTCAGCACTGCATCATTCCACGTCATGCCTTTACGACGTCGCATCTTTTCCATGATCTGCCACTTGGCAAACCATTCTATGCGACTAGCAGGCTGAGTAAGTTCTAGCCTTTCGTCATCAGATGCCTGAGATATCTGAGCCGCGTCTTTCAAAACATCCGTCCACATCATGACAGTATCCTTCGTGTCTTGATCTGGCCACAGAGGATTGCCATGAATATCTGTATCGTAAATTTCAGCAGCTACAGCATACACCCATGAACGTAGGCGAAGTTGAAGCTGAAAAGCGGTAAGTTTTTCACCGTTTTCCAATTCAAAACTCTGATGCAGACTTGTATCATGTGAGACGGCATGGAGCGCAGAAACTGGGTCAAGGATGCTGCAGGATTGAACGACATCATCCACATTCAGACCACGCTCTATGCTTGTTTCTAATGCCCAAAAAATTAAGCTTGTCGTACCAAACTTCAAAAACTGAGGGACATCCATGCGGTTGGCATCGCCGACGATGACATGAAAACGACGGTATGCGTCTGTAGAATGAGGCTCATCACGAGTGTTGACGATAGGACGGTCGAAAGTCGTTTGTAGCCCAACTTTCATCGTGAAGAAATCAGCACGCTGACTGAGCTGGAAGCCAGGAATCTCACTTGTGACACCGATACCTACGCGACCTGTTCCTGTGTAAATTTGACGCGATACTGCATGCGCAGTAAATATCGTACTGAGGATATCAAAGGGGACTCCACGCCTGATTTGATAATTCTCATGACTTCCCCAACTCGCACCCTTACCGTCAGTATTATTGCGATATAAAGTTATGGGACGACCCTGTGAAGAAACAGTCTGTGCGTACTCACGCATCTCAGCATCCCCAGCACGGTCAAAAGTAATCACTTCACGCGGTGACATCACTTCAGGCGACGAATACTCAGGATGTGCATGGTCCACATAGACTCGCCCGCCATTGACATGAGGGACGTTCGTGACCTGGAGCTGCGGGATATCTGTGAGAAGATCCGAGCGCACATGAGCACGTTCAGTATGGAAGCCGCGCGCGTCATGCGTAGGACTTTCATGACCGTAATCCCATCGGATATGAGCCGTGCCCGGATTAAGTTTGCGAGCGGCAGCGATGACGTCATACGACAGTTGCGCGTGATTTTCCCACTGTCCACCTCGACTCGCGATACCATACTCAGTTTCGCTACCCATCACGCGGCGAACTGTCATGCTTTCTCTCCTTTATTCCTTATGACGAACTGACCCGCACGCTGAGCTTACATATATGAGCGCATTGCCTTTTCATCATCACTTTTGTCGCATATCACAATGTTTTCTTAGTATCCTCCAGAGGATGCATCGTCACAGATAAGACATGTGTCGCGCCAAAATCTATTACTAGCGGCCAGCTTGGCAGCGGTAATTGCGCACACATGGCATATATATCGTCGAATTCTGCACGCACGGCATCAGTGAGAAGCTGCTCATTAAGAAGAGCTATCGACACATTACCAGAATCTAGCAATCTATGCCCATCTCCATTCTTCAGGGATTTCTTAACTGCCATCATCTTCGCACGATCTACAATACTTTTGAGTCTCGCACCAGAAATCATGTCGCTCATACACAGAGTTTTCTCGCCACGTTGTGTATGAACGGTGGCAATAACTTTTCTCGGATCAAAAATTACATCCACAATCGTATCGATAAGCTGATGCACATTGCCCTGTGCGATATGGTCATTCATATATCGTTGCAGGATTGCCACTGCTTGAGTTTTTGTCGGCGCCCCAATGGAAATCTTGATATCTAAACGTCCAGGGCGTAGAACTGCCGGATCAATCATGTCGAGACGATTTGAAGCGCCGATAACGACGACGTTCTTCAAATCTTCCATACCATCTAACTCTGCTAAGAACTGCGGAACAATAGTCGTCTCCATGTCTGAAGACACACCTGTACCACGAGTACGCAACAGGGAATCCATCTCGTCAATGAAGATAACGACAGGTTTATCTTCGGAAGCAATCTGACGTGCACGCGCAAAAGCCATACGAATCATACGCTCTGCCTCGCCGACATACTTGCTTAAAACTTCCGGTCCGCGTACTGATAAGAACGCCCCCGACACCACTCCAGTATCCTTTCTACTGTCCTTCGCATCGCTTGAATTAGAACGGGATGCATTGTTTAGGGTACGAGATGCAGAGCGTGAGTCATGGGAGACAAGCGAGTGAGCAATTGCTTTCGCCAACATAGTCTTTCCATTGCCCGGAGGACCGTAAAGTACTATGCCTTTTGCCGCATGCAGTCCATAAAACTCATACAAATCACGATGGAGGAAAGGTAGCTCAATCGTGTCTCGGATCTGCTCAATCTGCTCATCTAATCCTCCGATATCATCGAAACTTATATCAGGGTATTCTTCTATAACGAGTTCTTGAGCTTTGTGAGATTCTAAAACATCAAGTGCGAAAAGACCATCGTCATCGACAAGTACTGCATCGTCCACCTCAATATCATGATTGACTGCGCGGTGAGCTGGGCGAACTATCGTCTGATTTCCACTGGCATCGGTTATGAGGATACGTTGTCCCTGAAGAATCTGTTTTACTGTAGCGACATGTCCCGTCGAGGGGTAATCACCTGTGCGCACAACGCGCATCTGTTCGTCGAGGAGCACATTCTGACCTGCACGTAACGTGTTGACGTTGACATGTGGCGATACAGTCACAATCATATGACGATGGTTCATAACCACTTTAACGCTAACATGATGAAACCCATCGACCACTCGGTCAGAATCAATACGTAGAAAAATAGCGCGTGTCAATGGCGGATTTGCTAAAGAAGACATTGTATGCTGAGCTTCACGCAGTTGCTCCGTAGCTTTCTTGAGCGCTTGAGCTAATGCATGATTACGCGCGCGTAAGCGGTCCAACTGCTGAATATCATCGCTGTCAGTCATGTCTCCTCCTATACGTTCTAAGGCTACCGCAGTATGAAACGGCATGCTAACGCATCTCATGTGTGGCGTTACTATCGATGTATGAAGCGTCTTATCGTTATGGACATCGATTCCACACTTATCGAAGAAGAAGTTATTGACGAGCTTGGAGCGGCATGCGGACACAAAGATGCCATTGCAGAAATTACTCGCGCTGCGATGAACGGAGAAATTGATTTTAGTCAAGCTCTTCGTCAGCGAGTGAGCCTTCTTCGAGGACTTGATACCTCCATTTACGACAGGGTATATCAGCGTTTACACGTCACCTATGGCGCTCAGGAACTCATCACTACTGCGCATGCGCGCGGTTGGAAGGTGGGAGTTGTTTCAGGCGGATTTTATGAAATCGCTGACAAACTCGTCGCGGACCTTAAAATCGATTATTGCCTAGCACATACGCTGGGAGTACAGACTGATGGAACTCTTGACGGCACCGTCACATCACCAATCGTCACAAAAGATACAAAGCTATCTGCTCTCCGCACGTGGGCTGAGCGCGAAGGAATTCCCCTCAGCGCAACTGTAGCCATCGGCGACGGCGCAAATGATATCCCGATGATTCAAGCGGCAGGGATTGGCATCGCATTTTGCGCAAAACCTGTAACTCGTCAAGCAGCACCCTACCATATCGACGAGCGAAATCTTAGCTCTGTTCTTGACATCATAAGCCACGTGTATGAGGCAAACGAATCCCTCAGAGGTACACGCAACGTGTAGTAGATGTCGATAGCTGCCCTTGCGGCACTCTTTTCGCTTGTCCCTTTTATTATTTCTTTCGCAGTATAGAAATAAACATTTGATCCGTATCATGGATGTGCTCAAAAAGTTGCATATCACGCGGAGCTTTATGAGCGTTTTCCTGCGGAACAGGGATGCCTGTATTTAAGCCATGAAGGACATTTGGTACATCCACGCGCTGTACATCTGCATGTAAAGCAAGAACTGAATCTACAATTTCACGGGTCTCTGCGAGTGCTGGAGAGCATGTCACATATGCCACAACACCCCCAGACTTCAACGCGTTGATAGCACTATCGAGGAGTCCTCGTTGTATATCAACGAGCTCTTCAATATCTTCCCTGCTTTTGCGCCATCGCGCTTCTGGACGCCGACGAAGCGCTCCGAGGCCTGAGCATGGAGCATCAACAAGAATACGGTCGAATGTCTCCGGTTTCATAGTGCCAAACTCGCGACCGTCAAGACCTGTGATCTCACCGAGAGTAGTGCTATCGATAGCACGCAGATTGTCTTCTACCAGATGACACCGATGCTCATGCGGCTCATTTGCATTGAGCTGCGCACCACGTTGCTGTGCGATGGCGGCTAAAAGTGCCGTCTTTCCCCCTGGTCCAGCGCACATGTCGAGCCACTGCTCACGGTAAGTATGCTGCGTCGTATAGCTTTCAAGATTTTTGTCAGTTTCTATCGGTGCATTTGCGAGCGCGAGCGCAGCAAGTTGACTTCCTTCGTCTTCTATTCCGACAGTTCCAGACTGCACCTCCGAAATTGTTTCAGGGTTTACGCCGGTTACTCGCAAAGTGTATGGTGAAAGTTTTCCACGATGGTAGCGAGCTCCTATCGCATCTAGTTCTTTTTCAACGTCCTCAACAGATGCCAGAGACGGTCTCACGCACAATGTCACAGCGGGTGCACTATTATCCGCTGCGAGCATCGCGCTCACAGACTCAATGTCGATGTCGTTACCATGTATAGCGTTACTAGAGTAGCCTGCAGCATTCCACGCTTCTGAAAGTTCTCGAACTATCCATTTTGGATGTGAATATCGCACAGCTAATCGTTGTATTTTTACATCTTCAGCGGCTGTGTGAGGCGACTTTTGGATGCGCGAGGTGACGTTAACCTCCCATTGGCGACGGTCGTATGCCACGATTTTGTGCATGAGGGCATTGACAAATCCGGTAGTCTGCTTACCTACGCGCTTTCGTGCTACGATGACAGTTTCGTTGACAGCCGCATATTCAGCCACGTTCATGAAAAGCCATTGATATGCTCCCAGCCGTAAGACATTGACAAGTTTAGTATTGATGGTTTTGGCGGGCTTCTTATGTGCCGCTTCGATAACGGCATCAAGAAACATGCGCCATCGTAGCGTACCGTATACAGCATCGGTGATGAAACTTTTATCTGCGGTAGGAAGTTTGTACGCACGTAATACTTGCGGAAGAAGTAAATTTGCGTAACCGTCAGTGTCATCTACACGTTCGAGCACATCATATGCGAGCGTTCGGGCAGAGGGCGCGTTAAGCTCGCGTATTCGCTGCCGTCTCGCATTTTCCTCACGACGATGTTTACGCTCCTTACTCACAGTGCGCTCCTTCGACGAGTCTAGCGCCACGCGCCCAATCTGCTGCTAGCATTTGCTTCTTCCCCTGCGCTTTAACCTGCTTGATTTCTAACGGATATGTAGACGTTCCCAGCCATACATGTTTCTTCGTCACCTTGAGCTGCCCCGGAGCAGGCTTGTCCGTTCCAAAATCGGTCGTTTCATCGATGACGGCTTCAAGGATGTTTAATTTTAACGGTTCCTCATCACCATTATGCAACATCGTCCACGCGCCGGGCTGCGGAGTGCATGCACGGATTTGCCTATCAAGCGCAAAAGCAGGAACGTCTAAGCGAAGACGCGCATCGTCAGGGTGAATCTTTGCTGCATGCTCGAAGGCACCTTCCGTCTGAGGCTGCGGGATGATAGCACCGTCGATCAGTCCTTGAAGTGCTGACCGTAAAAGTAAAGCACCATCGAGAGAAAGTCTGTCGAGAAGTTGTCCTGAAGTCTCATGCGTACCGATCTTAGTGGTGGACTGCGCCACGATAGGACCATCGTCCAACCCCGGTCCTATGCGAAATACGGTCGCACCGGTTATGTCATCACCTGCCCAGATAGCCCGCTGCACCGGAGCCGCACCACGCCACTGCGGCAAAAGTGAGAAGTGAAGGTTGTACCACCCACCAGGAATAGCATCTAAAGCCTCCTGACGAAGAAGATTGCCATACGCAACGACAGCAGCCATTTCCGGTTTAAATTCATCCAGCGAAGCAAAAAACTCTTCCGTACGCGGATTGGCTTCAATGACAGGTAGCCCTAGCTCATGAGCCGCTTCCTTTACCGGACTTGGCATGAGCCTACGCCCACGACCCTGGGGCGCATCCGGACGTGTCAATACTGCTACTACCTCGATATCGCCACCCGCCTCAACAAGTGCTCTCAATGGTGCAACAGCAACATCAGGTGTACCGGCAAAAAGAATTCGTGTCATAGCTGCTCCTTAAATCTCTTCACTTGTATAGTAGAGCCTTGTTTATATTACGGGTTTCTTTATAGTAGAGTCTTCGGATTGATATGGAAATGAAGTTCTGGCGCATTGCGCTGAGCACTATGACGAGCAAGCGAACAATGAAGGCTAGAAACGAGTTTTCCTCGATTCTCACGAGTAACGCGAATAATGCATTGCACTCGCTCATACAAACCATCTATGTACTGCTGTCGTACCGTAGCAGATAGCGCCTTAGGCACTGGGCCAAGTACAGCTGGCAGCTCTCCCATAGTCGTCATTACCGTTTCAAGCCCACCAAAATCAGTTGTCACATCGCGAATAGCCTGCTCCACGCTAGAACGCTCCCCCCATACAAGCGCGGCAGCGACATACGGCGGTAGTCCAGTTTCTGCAGCATCCAGGACTTCTTGCTGAGCTAAAAATTTAGGTTTCCACAGTGTTAATGCCTGCACCACGGTCTTCTCAGCCTCTCCAATAATAAGTGCTTGCCCACCTTCATCATGTGGCTTTGCTAGAGCTACCACTGAGCCCCAGTTCATCATTGTATCGATTCGTTGATCTAACGATGATCCATATAAGCTCGTCCACGCATCAACGATTGCAACACTCTCATATCCCACATCGTGCCCATTACGCGGGTCTCGCACGCGCGGTTCACTCCCCGGCGTCGCTATGACAAGAGCCGGCTTGCTCTCAATGTCTTCAACTACTCCGCGCGGTTGCGTAGGCGTTGATATAATGACAGGAACTCGCGGAATGAGTGTAGCAAGTTCTTGTGCTGTCCCTTCAGTACCCACATGAAGCAGTCTCATTTTCGTACTACCACAATGCTGACATTTCCAATCTGTAGCGACGGTAGAGCACCACTGGCATACAGACAGACCACGCCCCATATGCCCGTCCACTTTCCTTGGCATGAGCGGTCCTAGGCATCTGCGACACCGTGCAATTTTCCTGCACTGAGCACAGCACTCGACCGCTGCCTGTGAACGCGCGGGAATTGATAGCAGTACTGGTCCTTTTTCTGCGGCTTCCCGCAAGACACGCACAGCAGTGGACGGGACCCTCGCACCGATAGTTGGATCCTCAAGGCGGTTCAGCTCAGCTCTGTCTAAATGCCGTATCCACGGTAACTGTGTTGAAATAGCAGAATGTGAACCATGTACTTCTATCATCGCCGCGCTGTGATGATTAAGCTGCCATTGATTTTCTTGGCTGCGCACGTAGCCCATGGAAACAACGAGACCGTTGCTACGGTAAGCGCGAAGGCGGACGACATCGCGCACATTAGGGTATGGAGTAAAGCCATCCCAATTCTGATACACCGTATCGTGAAAAGTAATATACACACTGCCCGGTGTAACTGGAGCATACATTGCTGCCCGCGTTCCTATGACGCAGCCGACAAGACCTCGTGCTATCGCGAGATATGAGCGGTATCTGTCCGCAGCAGATTGTGCTGCTGTCAAGTAGACAAAATTCCCTGTCCATTTTCCTGTAGTGTCGTCACGGTGAAAACTATCCATGCCGATGTGGCTCAGCGCTTCCGCAATATCACTAATACGCCGCGTGCCGGGGACAATGATGACCACTTGTCGGTGAAGACTGCGAGCACGAGCTACTAGCCAGGCTATATCGCGTGACCATTGAGAAGCACCTGGAAGACAGTCCCACACGATATGTTCTGGCGCCCCCGTGACGGTTAATGCATGTGCGACGTCAGACATATGTGTGTACTGCATGTCGAGTTGCGCAAAACCGTTTTTAGCATGGTCTATTACCTGGGCGTCTAGCGTATCAACGTCGCCGTGAGAACGCTCGATAGCGTCTATATCCTGCTCAACTTTTGCCACTCTCGGTGGAACAGCTAAACGTATGACATTTGCGATACTCCCGCCAAAATATTGAGCGATACGTTCAATCTGCACGCGCATATGTGCATCAAGCTGGGCATACATGCCGAGCACTCGTTCTAGGGGTTTCAGCGCGGCTACTGACGTGCGTGAAGAGTCTACTCTTTCCCAAATAATTCCTGAGCATCGTCTATTGCCAAAACGCACACGGACCAATCTGCCTGGTTGTGCCTCCCGCGAAAGTTTTTCTGGGACATAGTAATCAAAAAGCTGACCAAGATGTGGCGCTTGAACGTCAAGGGCGACACGAACAATAGGCAGCTGCTGGGCAGGTCGAAGTTCCGCTTTTATCTGAGCTTCAACTTGTCGAGCAGTACGCGGCTTGCGTGAATGCTTCGCTAACCCGTCTAAAGCGGGCTGCTCAGCATACAACGCTGCTGCGTCTGTCATAAGTTCGATTCCTCCTTTGCTCATGAAGGCGTGTAGTGACATACATGTCGCCTATTTGTTTATAGCAACGCCTCTACGGCAGCCCTCAACTCTTGAACACGATTCGTCTGCTCCCATGCAAACTCAGGACGTCCAAAATGACCGTATGCTGCTGTGCGAACATATCCCGGCTCAAGAAGGTTGAGTTCGTCAATGATTGCAGCAGGTCTTAAGTCAAATACCTGTTTCACTGCCTTCTCAATTATCTGGCGCAGCATAGTTTCAGTCCCAAACGTATTCACATAGACAGAGACGGGATGAGCAACGCCGATAGCATATGCCACTTGAACTTCGACACGATGAGCTAATTGTGCAGCGACGATATTTTTTGCCACCCACCGAGCAGCATACGCAGCAGAGCGATCCACCTTAGAAGGGTCTTTGCCAGAAAATGCCCCACCGCCATGGTGTCCCGCACCGCCATACGTATCCACGATAATCTTTCTACCTGTCAGACCAGCATCTGCAAGAGGCCCACCCTTGATAAACGAACCTGTAGGATTGACAAGTAAGGTAATGTCGTCGTGCTTAATTGTGCTGCCGCACACGTCATCAAGCACGGGACGGACGACATTATCGTATACGTGCTCACGAATCCACTCGCGATTAACATCTGGATCATGCTGAGTAGAGACTACTACTGTGTCAACGCGAAGTGGTCTATCATCCGCATCATACTCAACGGTAACCTGCGTTTTCCCGTCAGGTCGCAATGACGGCACGATACCCTCATGACGAACGTAAGCCAAACGCTGAGCAAGCCTATGGGCGAGAACTATAGGTAACGGCATAAGCTCTCGTGACTCGTCAGACGCATATCCAAACATCAAGCCCTGATCTCCTGCGCCTTGAAGCTCGTAGCGCTGCTCATCACTGCTGAGAGCATCACCTGCAGATGCCGCACGAATCTTTGCATCCACACCTTGATTGATCTCTGCAGACTGCTCTACGAGACCTACCTGGATAGGAACAGTATCAGCGTCTACACCGATTTCAGTGCTGGTATAACCGATATTTTTGAGGACTCGACGTGCAACTGATACAACATCTACGTGTGCCGTGGATGACACTTCGCCAAAAATCATGAAACCGCTTGCCTGAGCACATGTTTCTGCGGCAACGTGCGCATGAGAATCTTTTTCAAGGTATGCATCCAGAATTGCATCAGAAATCTGATCGCATACCTTATCAGGATGTCCTTCAGTTACTGATTCTGATGTGAAAAAATGGGTATCCATAAAGCGACTGTGCTCCTCATTAATGCTGCAATATAAATACTGCGTTAATCCTACACGGGGTCATCATACTAATAAAAATCCCACGCTAGCATACTGAATAGTTATATATACAGCGAGCTGCGCGGGACTAAAAATCAAGCTATGCAACGATAGAATGAGAAATTACTACTGCCAATGCGAAGTCGGCTTAAGTTCTTCTCTACCGTCTTATAAGGATGAGTAAATGGCTTTACTCATCCTCTCCCAAAGTCTCTTCCAACAAACCTTCATTAATCTCGCGGAATGCGATAGACAATGGCTTTTCCTGATTCTGATACTCCACCAACGGTCCTACGTTCTGCAGAAGACCCTCATTAAGCTGTGTGAAGTAAGAGTTAATCTGGCGCGCACGACGAGCTGCGAACATAGCCAACGCATACTTAGAGTCAGCGTGCTCCATCAGCTCATCCAATGGAGGATTTACAAGTCCCTGTGGTTCAGGGTTAGTTCCCAATGCCATTTTTCTCCAATTCTTAAAAATAAGAAGTTTGGTTTTCCAAAGTCTTTCCTAGTGTACTCACACCTATGTATAAGTCTGTATAAGTCTTGTACTCTCTCACTTCGTGAACCGCACACTGAGGATTCACACATTCTTACTACTATAAGACATATGAAGATGAGATCAGAAACAATTATGAATGGCCGAATGTTCGCAGGAGCTCGTGCGCTCTACCGCGCTGCTGGAGTAAATGAGAAAGATTTCGGCAAACCTATTATCGCTATCGCAAATTCTTTCTCCGAATTTGTACCAGGACACGTACATCTCAACAAAGTTGGTCGTATCGTTTCTGAGGCCATCAAGCAGGCAGGCGGTATCCCTCGCGAATTCAATACCATTGCTGTCGACGACGGAATCGCTATGGGACATACCGGCATGCTGTATTCGCTTCCTTCCCGCGATATCATCGCTGACGCAGTAGAGTATTCTGTAAACGCGCATTGTGCAGATGCTCTCATCTGTATTTCTAACTGTGACAAGATTAGCCCTGGCATGCTTATGGCAGCTCTTCGTCTCAATATTCCTACTATCTTTGTCTCCGGCGGACCGATGGAAGCTGGTGCGACTACGCTTTCTGATGGAACCTCAAAAAAAACTGATTTGATTGATGTTATGTATGCTTCGGCAGATGATAACGTCTCTGATGAGGATTTGCTCGCTTACGAGCGCACTGCGTGCCCGACGTGTGGCTCCTGTGCTGGCATGTTTACCGCTAATTCCATGAACTGCCTGATGGAGGCGCTCGGTCTTGCTCTTCCTGGCAATGGCACCACTCTCGCAGACCATGCAGCTCGAAAGTCCCTTTTTGAGAAGGCAGGAAAGACTATCGTCGACCTTGCAAACCGCTACTATCATGACGACGATGAATCTGTACTTCCACGCTCTATCGTGACCAAGCATGCATTCGAAAATGCTATGACCATGGATGTCGCTATGGGCGGCTCTACCAATACTGTCCTTCACATTTTGGCTGCTGCCCAGAGCGCGGATGTGGACTTTACTTTGGAAGATATCGAACGCATCTCTCACACAGTGCCGTGCATTTGCAAGGCTTCTCCATCTGGTCAGTGGGAAATCACTGATGTCCACCGTGCAGGTGGAATTTCTCGTATTCTCGGCGAGCTTGACCGCGGCGGTAAACTCCATCGCGATGTTCACTCTGTTGACTATCCAAGCCTTGAGGCAAAGCTCAATGATTGGGATATCCGTCGCGATACCGTTTGCGATGAAGCTCTTGAGCTCTTTACCGCCGCTCCTTCTGGAGTACGAACGACGGAAGGTCTCAGCCAGACTTCACGTTTTGACTCTCTCGACCGTGACCCTATCAATGGCGCAGTGCATGATATGGATCATCCAGCAGTTGAGGAAGGTGGCCTCGCTGTTTTAAGAGGAAATCTCGCGCCAGATGGTTGCGTGGTAAAAACGGCTGGTGTTGACCCATCTATCTGGAAATTCACAGGTACCGCTGTTGTCGTTGAGTCTCAGGAGCAGGCAGTTGAAGTCATTTTGGGTGACAAACTCAAGCCAGGTGACGTCTTAATCATCCGCTATGAAGGGCCAAAGGGTGGTCCTGGAATGCAGGAAATGCTCTATCCAACTTCCTTCGTCAAGGGCAAAGGCATCGGTAAGGAAGTCGCTCTCCTCACCGACGGGCGTTACTCTGGCGGTTCATCCGGTTTGTCCATTGGACACGTAGCCCCTGAAGCTGCAGCCGGCGGACCAATTGCACTCGTGGAGAACGGCGACACTATCGTCATCGACATTCCACAGCGCACAATCACTTTAGACGTCAGCGATGAAGTGCTTGCAAAACGGCGCGAAGCAATTGAAAACGGGTACGGGTACCGACCTCACCGTGATCGTCAAGTGTCTCTAGCTCTGAAGGCCTATGCTGCTTTTGCTCGATCAGCTGATAAGGGCGCGACTCGTGACCCTGAGCTTATCAACCAGCTTGCACATCAAGCTGACTAAATCGATTAATTTGGCAAATTAGGCTTGAGTACTAAACCGACTAAGATTTAACATATGTCGAAGAAATTTTGGATCATCGGCGTCAGCACAGTGCTTATTCTCGCTGTGTTGATGTTTGGTGGTCTTTTTGTGGTTAAACGCATGCCTTTCTGGGCGAATATGAGTACTACAGTTGAGTCAGCAGGCAGAGATTATTCAGCAAAGTTTCATATACCTCCCGTTCACAGCATTCACGACGGAAACCATGATGGCGTTGATGATCAAACTAATTTGCTGCGGAGCGCCAAAGTTTATCTCAGCTCTAGACCTAAGTATGCAAGCAAATACTATGCAACAGGCTATCCCGACGATGGGTATGGCGTCTGCACTGATGTCATCGCACAAGCATTTGTTGGCGCAGGATATGATTTTCGTGAGCTTGTCGATACCGATATTCACGCACACCCGCATGACTACGCTATAGAAGTTCCTGATAAGAATATTGATTTTCGCCGTGTACCCAATCTTCTTGTCTACTTTCAGCACACGGCTTCTGCCCTCACCACTGACCCTCATGACTATGCGCAATGGCAACCAGGAGATATAGTCATCTTTAATAACCATATCGGTATGGTTTCCGACCGACGAGATGCTTACGGCATACCATACGTTCTTCATCACAATAACGCATCACAAAAATCTTTCGAAGAAGATATTTTGCTTTCTCGGCATGATATCGTCGGCCATTTCAGAGTGAAATAGAGTCACACGATTTACGAGATTTCACGGCATAATAAAACTCTTCCTTCGCGAATATGGTCTAAGCTAGCAGACTAATTCACAAAGGAAGAGCATGCAGAGAGAAAGAAAGAAGCTTTATTTACGCGAAGAAATCACCTACCTGCTGAGCTGTCCCATATGATGCCTGCGCTCCATAACCACATGCGGCATATGCTGATACAAACGCTGCCATGCGTGCACTATCATCGAGCGTAAATCCGCTTGCCAGACCAGCAAGCACCGTCCCCATATAGGAATCTCCGCAACCTGTCGTATCCACAGCACTGACGCGAACGGCGTCAATATGAGACACCTCGCCGTTGTCGAGTACTACAGACCCTACCGATCCCAAAGTTACGATTACTCGGGTAAATCCTAAATTGCTTAGCGCCTGAGCAACCTGCCCCCAATCAGCATGAAGCCAGTCAGTGTCAGGATCAAGATGAGCAATTTGCGCAATTTCGTGTTCGTTAGCAAGGAGTACATCAACGTTTTCAACGAGTTCAGTTGGTAGATTTGCCATGAAAGGCGAATCGTTGAGAAGTACAGTCATGCCTGCGCGATGAGCAGTGCGAGCCGCCTCTATGACCGCATCCATGGGAGATTCCAAGCACAGCCCCAGAACTGTGTAGGAGGTGAGATCGCTTGCATGCTCGCGCACGTAATCTGAGGTAACTTTATGATTAGCGCCTGCTGAGTAAACGATAGTATTTTCGCCATCGCTCTCAGACACCGTGATAACCGTTGTGCCCGAAGGACCATCGACACGTGCGATATGACTTGTATCGACGCCAGCTCCACGAAGCTTTGACTCCAAGAATTCACCGTTATAGTCATTGCCCAGTGCACCAAACATGCCTACCTGTGCACCCAGTAAAGCCGCGGAAGCTGCTTGATTTGAGGACTTCCCCCCTGGCAAGATATCGAGTTGACTACCATTAATCGTTTCTCCGGGTAGAGGAAGTCGCTCGGTACGCACGGTGTAGTCCGCGTTCATCGACCCTACGATTGCTACGCGACCATCGATATTCTTGAGATTATCAAGGGCATGATTGGAATCAGTCATCGTGGAAGTCTTTACTTGTGAATCATTCATATGAATTCCTTACTTATCAGCGTCTTCGACACGTGGAATGAGGAAGGAGCACACGAAGGCAAGAACGAGAAGTACTGCTCCTGCAATCATGGAAGCGCTATATCCCGATGTTTGACCACTCGATGCTGCTACACCATTCATGACCGCGTAGAGCACGACATAGCTCAAACCTGCGCCAAGGTTGAAGGCGCCGGCGTTTAGCCCTGGAAGATAACCCGTATTATCTGCTGGAGAGAGCACAATTCCCAAACCGTTGAGCATAATGTTTGCTGTGCCCGCATAGGAAATACCCATGATAACGCACATCACAACGAGTGCCCATACACTTGGCTTATGCGATACGTAAATTCCGAAGAGAGAAGTAACAAAGGACACAATCAAACCAAAACGTAATACTTTATGATATCCGAAACGTGATGCAAGAATTCCCGCTACCGGCCCGAATGCCAACCCGACGAGCGCATATGGAGTCAATGTTACAAGGGATACGACAGTCGTATCAATTCCAGCACCAAACTTACCATCTTGTGCAAGAGCCGGAACAACACCATTCATAATTGCGAAGACACCGGTCATAGTCAGCAATGTCGTCAAGAGCAATCCCCATGTACGACGCTGCTTCAAGTAATGCGTAGGAATCATTGGAGCCTTGCGAGTCTTTTCTGCAAACCAGAATCCTACAAATGCCACGATGCCAAGGATGAGCAAACCGAATGCGAGTGCCCAATTTGCAGATGCGAGTTTTTGCATTTCATTGAAGGACAAGTACACGCCGCCCACTGCCACGACAAGTAAGATAACGCCGAGCCAATCCATTGCTGGGGTCTCTTCAGCCGTTGTTTCCTCAGCAAAGATTGCGATGAGTGCCACTGCGAGTACACCTACAGCCGCCATCACCCAGAAAATAGAGCGGAAGCCGAAGGTACCAGCAAGCCATCCGCCGAGAATAGCATCAACGCCACCGATACCACCATTGACAGCGGTCAAAATAGCCATGAGCTTTGCATAGCGTGTTTCATCGGTCACGCGAGCATGAAGCATAATCAATGTCATTGGCACGATTGGACCAGCCACGCCTTGTAATATGCGTGCAATCATCAGTACCGTCACGTTTGGAGCAAGAGCAGATAAGACACAGCCAAGCGCCGTCAGCGTCAGCATGCCCATCAAGGTCTTCTTACGTCCAATAATGTCTGCCAAACGTGGCAGGAAGAGTGAGAACAACGCTGCTGCCGTAAAGAACACAGTCTGAGTCAGAGCTATTGCTGATGACGTAGTATGAAGTTCCTTCTCCATCGTGGTCAGTGCCGGAGAAAGCATAGATGCGTTAAGCTGGAATGCAAATACCGCCATCATCAACGCTGTCATTAAAGCAGCGATAGAAGCCGTTTTCTGAGGCTTATTCATTGTTTGAGTAGTCATTTTATCCTCAAATTGTAGTGGTTTTTAGTAGTTCTAAAATCTTTTTACTTGATAAGTCATGCGAGTCAACTAGCCGATGCACTCGATAGCATTCTTGACCAATGCCCAGAACTTATCAAAGTCAAGCTTGGTAGCCACTTGAGTATGACATTCTTCCTCACTTGGCTCAGGACCGCGCAAATCTGCCACTGTCATACCGAGAGTTAATGTGCCAGTCAACTCAATATCAACTGGGCAGCGACGCGTCTGCACGATGGAAGGATCAATAAGATACGCCACTGTGCATGGGTCATGAACTGGAGGATCCACAAAATCTTGATTGTTCTGATAGCTCAGACGGAAGAAGTCCATTAAACCAGAAACAAACTGTGCTAAGTCAGTTCCTACAGACTCAATATCCTTCTGAACTACCGGCGTGCACAATGCTTGATGAGTAAGATCCAAGCCCACCATGGTCACCTTCCATGGCTCATTAAAGACAATGTGAGCCGCTTCAGGGTCCACCATGATGTTGAACTCTGCCACAGAACTCCAATTACCGACGTGATAGCCGCCGCCCATGAGCACGACTTCTTTAACGCGCTCTACAATGCGCGGTTCAAGACGTACGGCCATAGCAATATTGGTCAACGGTCCTGTAGGTACGAGAGTTACAGTACCCGGCTCCTCACTCATAATAGTATCGATGATGAATTTGACTGCGTGATCCGTTTCAAGCGGACGATGTGGCTCAGGCAGTTCCACTCCGTCAAGACCTGTCTCACCATGAATTGTAGCTGCTGCCTGCGCTGGGCGGACAAGAGGACGACCAGCACCACGATAGACAGGAATATCGGTAGCGTGTGCTTTTTCAAGCACTGCTCTCGCATTGTATGTCACCTTCTCGATACTTTGGTTGCCGCCGACAGTAGTGACCCCAAGAAGCTCAATCTCAGGATTTCCTACTGCAAGCAAGATGGCTACTGCATCATCATGCCCTGGATCACAATCCAAAATAATTTTCTTCGTCATCGAAGTCTCCTCATATCATGTCGTGCGCGCAGACCTTCCTGCAACAAACGCAATTTTCCTTTTTTCGGCGTACACTCAGCCATAGCACTACCATAGCATTATGGTTAAGCGTTTAACCATGTGTTAAGAATATCACATCACATGACAATTTTTCAACGAAAGCTCGCGTGTTCAGTCTTTTAGACGAGCAACAGTTCCACGTCGAACGATTTGTGGCATGAGAAGAGTAACTTCTGCAACGTTCGCATCTTCTTGAGTTTTCGCCTGTCTAGACTTCTTCTGAGTGAGGCTTCCCTCTCGAAGTTTCATCATTTTACTCATACCTGCTTGTGCGAGCGTGTTGACATCCTGACGTACTGTAGTGAGTTTGAAATCTAAACCGAAGGAATTCATGACATCGTCATAGCCAACTACAGACATATCTTCAGGCACGCTAAGCCCACGCTCACCTAATCTGCGCATAAAGCCCAACGCTATTAAATCATTCCCACAAAAAACCGCAGTAACATTTTTATCAATTAAGTCATCTGCATACTCATAGCCTGTCGAAACGCTATACGGACCAGTTTTTACTACAGCGGAATTGACAACGATACCGCGCGAACTGAGTTGACGGATAAAACCGTCAAAACGAGCAGAGTCAGCGTAATCTTCGAAGACATGCGGACCTATAATTCCGATGTTTGTATGACCTAAATCAGCAAGCAAATCTGCGACAAGCATACCACCACGAACATGATCATACGCAAAGCTATCCCATCGTACTTCTCTCAGAGACATATGTACGCCTGTGAAGTACCTATCGATAAAAATCACAGGGAACTGGGCTGATTCTAGAGCAGCTTCGAGATGCGTGACATCACGCGGACTTCCATAAGCTGGAACCATAAACAAGCCGTCAACACCCAGCTGAATCATACGTTTGATAGCCGCATTTTGCTCCTTAGCATTCTCCCCCGTATCAACGATGAGAAGAGAATATCCTAATTTACGGCATTCATCTTCTATATGCTTTGCGAGAGAAGCAAAAAACAGATTTTCAATATCTGGAATGATAAGTGCGAAAAGACTTGAGGACTGAGTTGCAAGGCTTCGTGCGGATTGATTAGGGACATATCCAAGCTCTTGAGCTGCATGGCGTATAGATTCACGAGTTTCTTCGGTAAAGCGATTTGGTTTATCATTGAGGACTAAAGATGCCGCTGCAGTAGAAACACCAGCTGCATCTGCTACATCTTTAAGCGTAGCTCGCTGTTTTTTCAACAATTTTCTACTGCTCATGATACTCCTTTGCGACAGTTACAGCCTATATACAATGTATTTCCTACTTGAGCCTAGCATGAATAGAACCGTCAGCATATTCGTGTCAAGTATCGTTACTTTCACGCAATCCATCGTGTCAAACTAGCACTACCTCCTGCTACACCTTACAGTTTAAGTAGTACACCAGAAAGGAGAAAAAATGAAGGTTAGCTTTCAACAATCCAACGCAGCGATTGAGCCTATCGCGCTTATTATAGCTCAAGAACGCACACAAGAAGTTGAGACTGCACTGCATATTCTCAAAGAACTATCCACAGATAGCTCACACTTGCTTCATATACCGTTAGACATGATTTCCGGCACCTATCATTCACACGGTTCTGTCCTCCCCGTGTCGAGTATTACTTATTTCTATGCTTCTCACAAGAAAATCTTCGCGCGTCACAATAGGCAAGACTGGCAGGTAAACCTCACCTTAAAAATGCTTGATACAAAACTCGACAGTCAACAATTCGTCCGCGTGAGCAACAGCGCTATCATCAACATGCATGCACTTGTCCGCTTTGATGCAAATCTTGCTGGCAGTTACGCAGCACGACTACGCGATGGTTCTCAAGTCAAAGTATCGTCTCGCTACGTCAATGTTATTAAATCGCGCCTTATCTCACACTTATAATCGCATTCTCAACTTTTCAAATTTCACAATTTACATCAAGGAAATCACCATGAAAAAGGTACTCATTTCTTCTCTTAGAGCAACGATGTTTGGAGCAATCGCTGGGATTTTTATCGGATTTTGGATGTGCATTATCTTTAACGCGTCCGCCGGAAACTTCACAACTCTCTTGCCAAGTGGCCCTACGTGGACATCACACTTTTCTTCCGTACTTGTCGCTTTCATCATGAGCGCAGTCCTTTGGATGCTCATGGGAGTAGTGTTTTCACTCAGCAGCTACTGGCTTTTCGCAGAGAACCCATGGAACCTCGGAATCACAGCAACAACTTTTATCCATTTCATCATCACGAGCATTTGCTCCATACTCATCGCTTTTGCTACGGGCTGGTATAGCATTTCATGGAGCAACGCCATAAACTTTATGATTATTTTTACAGTGATTTACCTCATTATCTGGGGAATTAACATGCTCATCTACCGCGCAAAAGTACGCGAGCTCAACAGGCGGCTGAATCCATAATCAAAATGCATACCCCATAGGCGTTACCTCCTACCCCAGGGATAACGCTTATTTTTTAGAAAAAATTTGAGTGTGAGCCTGTTCCTGTAGATAAACAGTCAAGTATTTCATCGGTGAGTTTATAAAACAGTAGCCGACTAGGCTCGATATGAAGCTCACGAAAAGATTTACAGTTCCTGTCAGTGCATGGTCTGCATATTTCTTTAAACACCTTTAAAAACTCCTCCTATTCTCATAAATCAGAATCACCCATCTACGGCGCCATAAACGTCGCAAGCATTGTAAGCACTACAAGGAGGAAAAATGGATTACGCTCTGCGCACTCATAATCTTGTGAAGAAGTTTAGAAAACAAATTGCAGTCTCATCTCTGAATCTTGAAGTCCCTGAGGGGTCTATTTACGGTCTTCTCGGGCCAAATGGTGCAGGAAAATCTACCACGCTCAAGATGATTGCCGGCATGATTCATCCTACGAGTGGCAGCATTGAAGTTCAAGGACACAATTGGACTCGTGACGACCTCTATACTATCGGCTCGCTCATTGAGCAGCCTGCACTCTACGCCCATTTAACCGCACGCGAAAATCTTGAAGTCCGCGCGCTTCTTCTCGGAATTGACAAGCAACGCATCGACGAGGTTCTCAAGACCGTGGATCTTACGACAACCGGTTCAAAGAAAGTAGGTCAGTTCTCGCTAGGCATGAAACAGCGCTTGGGAATTGCTCTTGCACTTCTTACTCATCCTCATCTTCTCATTCTTGATGAGCCAACGAACGGCCTCGATCCTGTGGGTATTGAAGATTTGCGTAGGCTTATTCAATCTTTCCCAGCTCAAGGAATTACCGTGATTATTTCTAGTCACATCCTGTCAGAAATTTCTAAAGTAGCTAACTATGTGGGAATTATTGCTGAGGGGTGCCTTGTTCATCAATCTACACTCACCGAAGATATGGATCTTGAGCAGATTTTTATGAGCTCTGTACGAGAAGCTCACACGGCATCACTGCAGAATCGCTAAGAAGAAAGAAAACGACATGAAGACTTCATACTATCTGCCTATCGCGACTGCTGTACGCGCTGAGTTTCTTAAAGGGCACAGAAATACACCACTCAAACTTGCCCTTCTCATGCCACTTATCCTAGGTATTCCTACTCTTGTACTCACAGGCGTGGGAGGCTTTGGCATTATGCCTACACTTTTGTGGAATTACTGGTATTCCTTGCTCTTACCCATAACCCTCTGCCTCATAGCTTCAAGCTGCGCATATTGGGAAACAAAAATTGGAATGCGTGCAGTTGCAGGACTGCCTGTAAATAAGGCACATATCTTTCTTGCAAAAAATATCTACGTGTGGCTTCTTACGCTACTTTCAAACTGCGAAATTGCAGTACTCTCTACCATCGCACTTGCACTGGGCTCACATGGACCAACTACTATTGAAGAACTCACTGCAACTCTTCTTATGACTGTGATGACAGCATGGATCGTTCCTCTCACACTCATCCTCACTACAGTAGTCAACGTGCTCGTAGGTATTGTAATTCCTGCTCTTGAGCACATTGCGCTCTACATCGCACTTTGGAATAGTCGATTCTGGTGGGCGATTCCATCGAGCGCTCTGGGTAGAGTCATGCAGCCGCTCATTCATGTTCTTCCTTCAGGAGAGCTCATCGAGGGGTACACTTTTGCGCTCACATCATGGCAGTGCTTAACCGGCATAGGAATTTCGATTGCGCTTGCAGCACTTCTTGTAACGGTTTGTGCACACTGGTACGCACGTGTGGAGGTGAAGTAATGACATTGTGGGGAACGCTTCAATCGCAAATAGTGCGCTTCCACCGAAGCCCATTACTCTGGTTTCACATTACAAGCGCACTTATTCTTCCACTTCTGTGCGGATTCTATTTCGCTGTATCTCCATGGAATCCACTCATGGGAACCGATGCGTATGTGCAGACTTTAGGTGCACTCATGCCACTTGCCATATGCATCGTAATAGCTTTTGATATAGAAATTGAACGCCAAGCGGGCGAATTGACCACTCTCCTTGCGGCTCCTTCTCGAGCGCTCAGCATGCTGGGGAAACTCTTTGCTTACGCCCTGCTCGGGTTAGCTACGCTCGCCGCCTGCTATGCAATCTTTATTGGAATACTCAGCGGTTATGGTCGAGATATCCCTTCACTATCTTCTCTTACACTTTCTTGTGTGGTCTTGTGGCTGGGGAGCCTTCTCCTCTATCCTTTTGCTTTGTGGAGCGCACTTAAGCTTGGAAGAAATGTGACAATTGCCATTGGAGCAGTGCTATCCGCCATCGCTATCTTATCTTTAGGCGGACTTGCACACGGATTGGTGAGCAGACAATTAACTGCTGCCCAGAGCCCAACAATCGTCTATGCGCTTCCTATGGCATGGCCTACACGTATGGGAAGCTTAGCGCTTGAGCACGGAATCAACGCACACGTTTCATTACAACCATTACTTACCCATACAGGGATTGCGCTCGCTTCTGTACTCATTCTCACCGCTATACTGTGTGTATGGATAGGTTCATACGAAGATAGGAAACGTGAATTTTAGTGAGTAATGCTTTGCACCAACATCACATACTCGTTATTGACGATGACGTGGCTATTACCTCGATGCTGATGACCATGCTCTCCAAAGCTGGATATGCAGTAACTGTGCTCAACGATTCTCGACGCATATCCAGCACAGATATTTCCAGCTTCAGCCTGATATTATGCGACGTGATGATGCCTCATAAAGATGGCTTTGAGCTTGTGCGAAGTATTCGCGATTCCACAGCTGCACCTATCATTTTCCTCACCGCAAAAGTAACAGAAGATGATGCTCTTACAGGGTATGCAAGTGGAGCAGATGACTATATACGCAAACCCTTCTCCATGGCAGAATTACTCGCAAAAGTTGAGGCTCATATCCGCCGCAGCGAGCGCGCACAACGAAACACCCATAATGTTCTAAGCTTTGGTAGCATTCACATTGATATCATCACACAAGAAGTTAGCATCTCTGGAGCTACTGAGCAAAAGATTTCTCTTACTACTACACAGTGGGCAATTCTTGAATATCTTGCCACACACCCATCTGCTACTTTCTCGCGTGAGCAATTAGCAGAGCTTCTCGAATTTTCAGATGATAGTTCCATCGCCATGCATGTCAGTAATCTGCGCGCAAAATTTAAGAAATTCAATCTCTCTCCGATCACTACAGTGTGGGGAGTTGGCTACAGGTGGACAGCGTAATGATGCAGGCTCCAGAAAAACCTCGAAAAACTATCACCTACCCACTGGCACTCTTTATGGCGAAGTATGCCGTGTACATGCTGATTTCTGTTGCTATCATTTTATTTTTTACACTTTACGGTCCTATAGGAACCATCATCTACCCAGCAAACTGGGGAGAAAAAAATGTCTCTTCTCTTTCCCGAGAATTATCATCGCTAACGGACTCTCAGCTAAAAACTCGTAACATTCCTGCAGCCTATCATTTTGTGATTGCTAATTCTTCACGCACTATTGTGCGCACAGATATGAATACAACCGATGCTAAGTCGGCTCTTACGCAAGCCTGTACGTCTACAAAACTTTCGAGCGTAGACCTCACGAGTAGTACAGATCAAAAAGCTGTCTGCTCAACTACCGAGCACGGCTCTTTTGTAGTACTCACCTACTCTGTCGAAGCAAGGTTCATGGATAGGAAGCTTCGAGATTTGCTTCCTTCTGCAGAACTTTTCATTGACGCTTTCACTTTCGGAGGTATTGGACTTGCTATTATTCTTATCAGCGCTCGTCAAGCACGTCTGTTAAAGAAAGAACTTTCAAAATTTACAACTTTTGCAAAGCACATTGAGGGGCGCAATCTTGACGCACCTCTTGCCAACAGTTCCATAAAAGAAGTTTCTCAGACTTTACATGCATTCGGGACCATGCGAGGTTCTCTTAAGGACTCTCTTAACACACAGTACGCGATGGAGGAAAACCAACGAAAACACGTTCAAGCACTCACACACGATATGAAAACTCCGCTTACCATCGCTCGCGGAAATGCTGAACTCCTAGAGACAACCAACCTCACAGATGAACAGCGCGCGTACATTACTGCCATTCTTTCTTCTGTAGATACGATGAATGCTTATGTTTCTCATTTGAATCACACAAAATTAGCTCTTACAGAGATTTCTATAGAAGATTTCATCGAGCTAACTATGCGTGAAGTCTCGCAATTTTGCACAGCATCTCATATCAAACTCTCCATAGTTCGAAGTTCTGTTCCACTTAATCTCCACGCAACAGTGCGGGTAGATACTCTTGTATGGCAAAGAATTCTTTTGAATATCCTGTCTAATTCTCGCGATCATGCTCACACACCCGACCAGACTTCGCTTGCTGTGTCTCTCGAATTTGACCTTATACAACATAACTCGGAGATAACTCTCACAATCACCGACAACGGAACTGGTTTCTCTCCTGATGCGCTTGTACATGCGACAGAATGGTCATACGCCAAGACGTCCGATGCCGGGGACCACCAAGGAGTCGGTTTGTCATCCGCCACTCAATCTATGAGGAATATGGAGGGTTCTGTAACGCTCAGTAATGTCTCCAATGGCGGCGCACAAGTCATGCTTTCCCTTCCTATTCGTAGGATTTCATAAGCAGAAAATCGCGGATATTCTTGTGTTTTATGCCATTTCGACTCATATCAAATTCATCCATTGAAACGACATATCGAGGAAAATTGTCAGCAATGGGCTGGAAAGCCCCAAATTCACGTTGCGCAGTTTCCTCACTCGCTAGCAAATATGTAACCTGTACATAAATTTTTTGCTTATTTTTTGCAGCAACAAAATCAATCTCCTGCTGCCCCGCTTTGCCAATCGTTACCGTATATCCTCGGCGAAGGAGTTCCATGTAAACAATATTTTCAAGAGTCTGGTCAATATCTCTCTCGTTATATCCATACACCGCCTCTCGCAAAGCATGATCAACCACGTAATATTTTTCATTAACACTCAGAATTTTTTTACCAACGAGATCCTCGCGTTTTACCTTATAAAGCAAAAAAGCATCACAACACGCATTTACATAGTTAAGAACTGTTTCGCGAGAAACAGAACGTCCTTCACTCTTAAAGTACTTTGCTATTGTATTTCCGCTAAACGTATGCCCCACATTCGCAAGCACATACATGATGATGCGCTCCAACAAATCAACATCGCGAATATTGTTCCGTGCAATAATATCTTTCAGTACAACCGAACTGTAAATATCATTAAGATACTGCAGACTAGAGTCTTCGTCATCAACCATACGGCTAAGAAATGGCATACCGCCAAGCATGACATATTTTCGAAACGCTTCAGTTTCACTCATAGGATTGCCTGATTGAGCAAGTGCGTCAAGAAACTCTGCAAAAGAAAAAGGGTAAATATCAAACTCTACATAGCGACCTGCAAGGTATGTTGCTAATTCGCTCGAAAGTAAATGTGCGTTCGACCCCGTTACATAAATATCGCAGTCAAAATCCACGCGACATGAATTAATGCACCGCTCCCACTGCTCTACTTCCTGAATTTCATCAAAGAAAAGATACGCTTCCCCATCAATGTGTGAAATACGTTCTTGCAAATCATCATAAAGGACTTGTGCATCGAGGAGATGAGCATATTTCATCTGTTCAAAATTATATGAAATAAACTGGTCACGCCGCACTCCCTGTGCTATGAGTTCCTGCTTAATCAAATCCAACATAACGGACTTTCCTGAACGCCTGAAACCTGTAAGTACCTTGATAAGTTCGTTATTGATAAACGGACGAATTCGAGACATATAAATTTCGCGATTAATCACTGCACTTCACCCGCTTAGTCTTTTATTAAGAATTGACACTTATAACTGACAAAATAGCATATTTAGCAAAGTTATGCCACTTATAACTGACAAAAATCGAAAAGTAAGGCATTCTGACAGTTATAAGTGACAAAATTTCCTATCCCATCGTTCCCAACAACATACTTAACGTACGCACTAACGTATGCGTAAACTGAGATAACGTATTTTTGAGGAGGATTTGTCATGCATACCGTAACCGTTATCGTCACGCGTAAAGATATTTACAATCTCATCAATGAAGTAAATACCGAGAACGCCCCAATCACAATCACTTCCACAAAAGGGAAAAGTGCCGTCCTCATCGGTGAAGATGACTGGGAAGCGATTCAAGAGACTCTTTATCTTATGAATGTTCCTAGAATGTCAGAAACGCTCATGAAAACTCGAAACGAAATTCGCACCGACTATCTTACCGACGACGAGCTTGAATGGTAGGAAGCATAACGCTCATGTTCCTTCTTAAATATTCAAAGCAAGCAGGAAAAGATGCTAATAAACTCAAGTCGTTCGAGCTAGATAAAAAGCAAAGCAGCTTTTATCTATACTCTCTGAAGACCCGTTTCATACAGCTCCTCGGTACGAAGCTCTTGTAGACAATTTCACTGGAATGTATTCTAAGAGAATTAACCTTCAGCATCGTCTTGTCTACGAAGTTGTTTTAGCCCCAGTCAGCATAGACGAAACGCATTATGAAGGAACCATCTATATATTGAGCATGTGGACGCGCTATGAGAATTTATAGTCTCTATTCCATCACATAGTCTCCAGTAAATCCTGTAATATTCCCATGCAATGCAAAATGAGTTTCTGGGTTACCGATTTAATCGTTATGGTCGAGTCTAAAATAGACCATTGAATATTTTCTTTCCTGTTGTTTGTGGCAATTCACCGCAATATCAATGACCTGTTTTCTTCCAACTCGCGAGTGCAACAATTAATTTGACAATTCAGGTTATTTATCCGCACAAACACCAGTTTCGATTACTTCTCGAGGTTCCATGGATTGATGAAAAAATCAGAGAAATTATCTCAGAAGCACTTCACATGGCAATTCAAGGAGCGCAAGCGGAACTGAAGATTGTCATACCAGACATCCGTCAAGAACTCTTCACCCTCAACGGCATATCCATTTTCCGCTATCTTCTTGAGCACGCAGTCTACCTTGAGGATGTAAAAGAAATAGTAAAGTTCCAGCAGTCACTGCTGCTTCAGCAAGATTGAAATCTTGCTACTTCCCCATCGCATGTTCAAAGACAGTCCATAGCTTTGCAGCTGCCCGCTCAACTTCGTCATTGACGATGATCACATCGAACTCGCTTTGAAGCTCTAGCTCATGCTTAGCAGTTTCCAAGCGACGCTTTTGCTGTTCCTCGGTTTCTGTACCGCGTCCTTTCAAGCGAGCTTCAAGCTCTTCAAAACTTGGAGGCGCGAGGAACACGAAAATGGGATCAATGCCAAGCTCTGCCGCACGAGCGCGTACTTTGTGCACTCCCTGCACATCAATTTCCAGCATGGAAGGAATCCTCGCGGCTAAATGCTCTCGAACAGGCTGAGCGGGAGTTCCATAGTGATTCATGCCATGCACAAGCGCGGTTTCGAGGAACTCGCCGCGTTTTTCTTTAGCTAAAAATTCTTCTTCTGTCATAAAGTAATAATTAACGCCGTCTACCTCACCTGGTCGAGGGTCACGTGTTGTCGCGGAGACGGAAAGCCAAATATCAGGGTGCGATTCAAAAAGCTTAGCCTCGACCGTCCCCTTGCCGACAGCCGTAGGGCCAGCGAGAACAACGAGCTTATTCTTGTGAGCGATAGTATCGAGTGAAGCTTTTTCAGTCATACCAATTACGATACGCTAAGCTCACGAACGAATTTCCTCAATCCAGCTCATTACCAGATATACACGGTAGAATAAACACAACAAGAAGATACAGAGGTTTACTTTCGTGACTCAAACATTTATCTCATTAACAGTTATTGCAGCAATTGCAGCGGTGGTTCCGCTTATCGCACGACTTATTCCAAAACAGTTCGTGCCAGAAACGGTGCTTCTCATAGCTGCTGGCGCCCTCCTAGGACCACACATGTTCGGCATTATTCGTAGTAGCTCAGAGTCTATTATAGTCCTCTCAGACTTAGGATGCGCATTTCTCTTCCTCTTAGCAGGCTATGAAATCAGTCCTCGGTCGCTGACCAGCAAAGACGGAAGAAGAGGTCTTATCACGTGGGGGTTTACACTCGTTCTCGGCATTGCCGTAGCTTTCATCCTTCCACAAATCGCAAGCGGTTCACAAGGTAAGATAGCTACTGGATTACTGCTGACGACTACCGCACTCGGCACACTCATGCCGATTCTTAAGGACAATGGTCTACTCGGCACCCGAGTAGGAGATCTTATCCTCGCATATGGTACATGGGGCGAACTGGCGACAGTCATCGCTGTGGCAATTCTTCTCTCTACTCGCCAGGCATGGGCTACTGCTGTCATTCTTCTTGCAATGCTTCTCCTATGCATATGGATTGCCGTAGTGGGTGGTCGCGCGATTCAAACTGGCAACCGTATCTACCGATTCATCGAAGAACGCGCAGAATCCAATTCACAAACTATGTTTCGTATCACGATGCTTATTTTGATTCTGCTTGTGGCATTCTCTTCTATCTTTGACATTGATATCGTTCTTGGTGCCTTCGCTGCTGGATTCATCTTACGTTTCCTGACGAAGCAAGAGAATGAATCACTGATGACGAAGCTCGAAGGTACTGCATATGGATTCTTCATTCCGCTATTCTTCATCGTCTCGGGATCGGGAATTAATCTCAAGGCTGTCATACGTAACCCTGGATTACTCATCATATTCATCGTGGCACTTGTCGTAGTCCGCGCTGTACCTATCATCGTGTCACTGTCGATAGAGAAAGATCCAGATAAACGCCTTACGTGGCACAATCGTTTATCTGTGGCTTTCTACTCCACTACAGCGTTACCTCTCATCGTAGCAATCACTGGAATAGCGACAAATCACAAGATTATAAGTACCGACACCGCGTCGGTTCTTGTAGCCGCAGGAGCCGTGACTGTATTCCTCATGCCTCTCATCGGGCAGATCACTTATAAGGTCGTCGATGCTGAGCCTATTAAGGCAATTTCTGAAATCGCTCACTCACCGAATGACATTCGTACCATTATGCATGAGCATCTTATCAAAGAGCGTGAACGCGCCGCGATGTATCGTGAGATTGCTAAAAAACGTATCATTCGCAGACTCGATGCTATTGAAGATCCGCAAGAACGCGACGAAATGCGAAAGCTTATCAAGAAGCAAACCCAAGAAAACGCAGCATTCTTGGAGTCTCAACGTCTTGAAGGATATACGATTCGCCTTAAGCACCGAGCCGAGTTTAGACACCTCTACCACAAGTATCACGATGGCGATGTGCCGGATATGCGTGACTACTTCTTTGGAGAAGACGATGCGCAGGACGAGTCACTCTCGCCGCACGTTGCATAATAAAATCGTTACACAATAAAATCAAAGAGCGCCGTCTCCGTTTCACACGGCCGAACAGCGCTCCTCGTCTTCTTAAGGCTGAACCTTATACATTATGCATTCTGTCGATCGAGTTCATGCAAACGCTGAGCATGCTCCTGAATAGAAGCAATGTCGTAGTCATCCTTCTTAACAGCCTCAATCGCTACCAAAGCCGCCATAAACTCAGTCGCAGTAGTGAACTGAGGAAGATCAGCTGCAATTGCCGCTGCGCGAATGGAGTAACCATCTGCACGCGACGATCGTGAACTTGGCGTATTGAGAATGAGATCAATCTTGCCTTCTTCAATGAGGTCCACGACGTTCTTGCCCAGCGAGCCTGGGACGGTTATTTGCTTCATGTCACCTGTGCGGACATCACGTGTGAGCTTATCCACGACTTGAACTTCCATACCGTAACGGCGAAGCACAGATGCTGAACCCTCGGTAGCGAAAAGCTTGAAGCCAAGCTCGCGCAGGCGGGTAGCCATAAGTGGGAGCTGACGCTTATCAGTATCATTTACAGAGATGAAAACGTTTCCACCAGTTGGTAAACCGCCATCATATGCAGCAATTTGGCTCTTTGCAAAAGCATGAGGGAAGTCACGATCGAATCCCATAACTTCACCTGTCGAACGCATCTCTGGACCGAGAATCACATCGACAGTCTTCCCTGCTTCAGTACGGAAACGCTTAAATGGCAGAACAGCTTCCTTAACTGCTACCGGCTGTCCTGGGCGAATATCCCCGCCATCACCCTCTGGTAAAAGCAGTCCGAGCTTGCGACAATCCTCTATGGTCTCGCCAGCCATGACACGGGCAGCAGCCTTTGCAAGAGCCGTACCGGTCGCCTTCGATGCAAATGGAACTGTGCGGGATGCGCGTGGATTTGCTTCAATGACGTACAACGTATTGCTCATATAAGCAAACTGCACATTGATAAGACCCTGTACTCCCACCCCCTCAGCAATTGCAAGAGTAGCATCACGCAGACGCTGGATCTGATTGTCAGACAGCGTATTCGGTGGGAGCACACATGCCGCATCACCAGAGTGCACGCCAGCTTCCTCGATATGCTCCATAATGCCGCCAACGTACAGTTCCTTGCCATCATAGAGTGCATCGACATCCACTTCGATAGCATCGGAGAGGAACTTATCAATCAGCAGAGGAGATGCTAGGCGGCCAGAAACCACACGGTCCGCCTGAGCTTGCCTCAATGCGCGATCGACATATTCCTTCAGCTGAGTGTCTTCAAAGACAATCTCCATGCCACGTCCGCCGAGGACATAAGATGGGCGCACGAGTACCGGATAGCCGATGGAATGTGCAGCACTGAGTGCTTCGTCCATAGAGAGAGCCGTGCCATAGCGAGGAGCATTCAAATGCTTCTCTTCCAAGACTTCACCGAAGAGCTCACGGTTTTCTGCCAAATCAATGGATTCAGGAGTAGTTCCCAAAATCGGCACACCAGCAGCCTTGAGGCGAGCAGCCAACGACAACGGAGTTTGACCACCGAGCTGAACGATGACACCCTTGACAGGTCCCTGCTTAAGCTCTGCCTTATAAATTTCGAATACATCTTCGAAGGTCAGTGGTTCAAAGTATAAGCGGTCGGAGATATCGTAATCAGTAGACACAGTCTCTGGATTGCAGTTGACCATAATCGTGTCATAGGTCTTGCCCAGTTCCTGTACAGCGTGAACACACGTGTAGTCAAACTCGATACCCTGACCAATGCGGTTTGGTCCCGATCCTAAGATAATCACTGCCTCACGGTCACGTTTCTTGAGTTCAGTTTCTGAGGCGTATGTAGAGTAATAGTATGGCGTGACAGCATCAAACTCTGCTGCGCACGTATCTACCGTCTTATACACAGGTCGGATACCGTAATTCATACGCAGCTCACGAATGACGTCCTCGCCTTGATCACCAAGTCCTCGTAAATGAGAAACTTGCACGTCGGAAAGCCCTGCTTTCTTTGCCTTCGTAAGAAGTTGTGGTCCGAGAGCTTCCGCTACCTGTACTTCACACGCCGTGGCATTAATTTGCAAGAGTTGGTCTATGAACCATGGATCAATTTTTGTCGCATCAAAGATTTGCTGCAGTGTAGCACCGCCCCAGATGGCGCGCATAAGCTGGAGATAGCGATGCTCTGTAGGAATCTTGATAGCTTCGAGAAGGTCAGCCACTTCCTCCTTCGTTGGCACTGGACCATCCCAATTAAAGCCAGAATTGCGCTTATCAATGGATCTCATAGCTTTGCCGAGGGACTCTTGGAAATTACCCGCAAGTGCCATCGCCTCGCCGACCGACTTCATAGACGTAGTAAGCGTTGGGTCGGCGCCAGGGAACTTCTCAAACGCAAAGCGAGGAATCTTCGTGACGACGTAATCAATAGTCGGTTCAAAACTTGCAGGAGTAGTCTCAGTAATGTCGTTCTGAATTTCATCCAAGGTATAGCCCAACGCAAGCTTTGCAGCAATCTTTGCAATTGGATAACCAGTCGCCTTCGAAGCAAGTGCAGACGAGCGTGATACACGCGGATTCATCTCGATAACGACGATACGACCATTCTTTGGATTGACAGCGAACTGTATATTGCAACCGCCAGTGTCGACACCTACACCACGAATAATTGCGATACCAATATCGCGCAGTCTCTGATATTCACGATCGGTTAATGTAAAGACCGGTGCAACGGTAATAGAATCACCCGTATGAACGCCGACAGGATCTACATTTTCGATCGGACAGACAACGACGACGTTGTCCTTGCGGTCGCGCATAAGTTCGAGCTCATACTCTTTCCAGCCCTCGAGTCCTTCCTCGATCAAGACCTCATGGGTTGGAGAGTAATGAAGACCAGCACCAGCGATACGATGCAAATCCTCAAGATTGCGAGCGATACCAGAGCCTAATCCTCCCATGGTGAACGATGGTCGCACGACAACCGGATATCCCAGTTCATCGTTGACAATGTGTTCCACCTCTTCCATGGAATGCGCGATAAAGGAGCGAGCGGAGTCACCGCCTGCTTCTTCGACGACTTTCTTGAAAAGTTCACGATCTTCGCCACGGTCTATTGCTTCTAGCGAGGCACCAATCAGTTCGACGTTATACTTCTCAAGCACCCCAGCGTTGCCTAAAGCGATGGCAGCATTGAGCGCTGTCTGACCACCAAGTGTAGGCAAGAGTGCATCTGGACGTTCTTTCGCGATAATACGTTCAAGAATAGGCACAGAAAGCGGCTCGATATATGTGGCATCTGCCATTTCTGGGTCGGTCATGATGGTTGCTGGATTCGAGTTGACGAGGATGACGCGTACACCTTCCTCACGGAGTACTCGGCATGCTTGTGTACCCGAGTAATCGAACTCAGCTGCTTGACCGATCACAATAGGACCGGAACCAATGACCATAACGGATGTGATGTCTGTGCGCTTTGGCATAGGAATTCCCTTCTATTGCGACAACGTTAGTGACGAGATACCTTATTATTTTTCATCATGTCGATAAACAGGTCAAAGAGATACGCTGCATCATGAGGACCAGCAGCTGCTTCTGGATGATACTGCACGGAAAATGCAGGGATATCGAGACACTGCAGCCCTTCTACCACGTCATCATTAAGATCAACATGGCTGACTTGCACACGACCATAATGTCCACCACCATATGGGCTTGGTACAGGTTCTCCCTTGGGGGCATCAACTGCGAAGCCGTGGTTATGAGCAGTGACTTCAACTTTGCCTGTCGTCAAATCTTGAACCGGTTGGTTGACACCACGATGTCCAAATTTGAGCTTATATGTGCCAAAACCGAGTGCACGTCCAAGTAGCTGATTGCCAAAGCAAATGCCAAAGAATGGAATCTCCGTATCCAGAACTTTGCGCAATTGCTCGACCTCGAAGTCTGCCGTAGAAGGATCTCCTGGACCGTTGGAGAAGAATACGCCGTCAGGGTTTATCGCGACAATATCGTCATATGTAGTAGTAGAAGGCATGACATAGACACGGCAACCGCGCTCTGCCATACGATACGGGCTCATTGCTTTTACCCCAAGATCGACGGATGCAACAGTGTACAAAGGCTCCTTGCCAGCAAACGCTCCTTGAGGTTCTACAACATACGTTTCTTTCGTTGATACTTCTTCGGAAAGGTTCAAGCCCGCCATATGTACAGACGACGTCACCACATTAAGCAAATCGGAAATGCGCTTGAGCTGACCTGACTCATCTACCAAGGACTCCCCAGAGAAAATGCCGGCACGCATTACACCTGCTGAGCGCAAATGTCGCACAAGCTTTCGCGTATCGATGTCAGCTATGCCAACGATACCGTATGTATTTAAATCGTCGTCAAGTGTACGCTCTGCACGCCAATTAGAGATTTGAGTGGCAGGTTCACGGACGACATATCCAGCAGCCCATATACGTGAGGACTCCGGATCTTCACTATTGACGCCAGTATTTCCGATATGAGGGAATGTCTGTACGATAATCTGACGGTCGTACGACGGATCCGTCAAAGTCTCTTGATAGCCGGTCATCGCTGTCGAAAAAACGATTTCACCTGTCGTCGTGCCTAAGGCGCCGTAAGGGCGACCGACGTAGACGTTGCCATCCTCTAACACCAGAACGGCATCTCGAACGGAAAAACTATCTGAACTAAACAATGCCGAATCTTGAGGATTCACACGTGCCTCCTGGTGTTAGGTGTCGGTCTATTTCCCTTGAGCGGACGACACACCACTTTCATCCGCAGGATAATCATCAGAATTATTATCCACCGGAATTGAAGATGGCGCATCATGAAAATCATGAATTGAGATATCGGAGAAATTTTTCTCCTCAGTTACTTCAGTAACATCTTTATCAGCGGCATCAGCAGAATCACCTTCACTCACGCGACTATCTGCTTCTTGGACTGCAGCTTGTGCAGCACGCTCTTCTTGCCACTGAATTTCTTCCTGACGAATGTCATTAGATTTCTTTTCTATAGTGCTCAAAACACCATAAAGAAAATCTGGAGTTTCCTCGCCAGCTAGAGTCTTTGCAAGTGCAAGAGCCTCATCAATTGCAACTCCCGTAGGAATCTCGTCATTATAGACAATCTCCCACGTCGCCATACGTGCAAGGTTGCGATCGATAGCAGGCATACGTTTTACTTCCCACGAGTTCAGCGTATCTCCTATCGCTTTATCAATGGTACGGCGATGGTGCGCTACACCACGAACGATTTCGATAGCATACTCAGGAAGCGGTGTCTGTGCGCCAGGATACGCAATGCGTTCATCAAGGAGAGACAAAATCTCCTGCCCCTTAACGTCAGCCTCAAAAAGTGTATTCAGCGCACGCTTACGTGCAGTGGAACGAGCCATCAGTGAGTTGTTCCTACCTGCTCTTAGTTTTCGCGACCGAGATAGTCACCAGTACGGGTATCCACCTTCAGGCGGTCTCCCTCATTAATGAAGAGCGGAACCTGAATCTCCGCACCAGTCTCCATCGTTGCAGGCTTTGTACCTGCAGAAGAACGGTTCCCCTGAAGGCCCGGTTCCGTGTGAGCAACTGTCAAGATAACAGATGCAGGAAGGTCAACAGACAGTGGATTACCTTCATGGAAGGATACGATGCAATCGGTACCTTCAAGAAGGAACTTTTCCTGATCACCGATAAGTGTCTCTGGGATATATACCTGGTCGTAGGTTGTCATATCCATGAAGACGAAATTATCGCCATCCTTGTAAGAGTACTGAAGAGTACGATTATCTACAGTCTCAAACTCCATCTTCATACCCGCGTTGAAAGTCTTATCAACAATCTTACCCGTCAAAACTTCCTTAATCTTGGTACGCACGAAAGCCGGACCTTTACCTGGCTTCACATGTTGGAATTCAATAACGGTCCACAATTTACCATCGAGATTAATAACGGAACCATTCTTAATATCGTTTGAAGTTTGTGCCACTACAATCACCTATTCAAAATCGTTAAATCAAGCAATAAATCTAAATCTTTCTTATTATGCCATAGCCCCTTTACCGCATAATCATTCCGTGTTGTCCGCCTCACAGTTGTTTACATAGTGAACAGTGCACAATATTTTTTCTGAAAATTTTCCTCTTTAAATTTGGCAACGATATACAAATTTAACTCACTACTATATTCAATTCTATGCATAATTATGCAATATATGAACAAAAAGCACTATCTGTAGCACTTATTTTTAGCCTAGACACTATATACAGTGCCGCGTTTTTTTCTAGACTAACCTATAGGACCTTACGGTCCGCATCTCAACAAACAAGAGAAATTAGAGAAAATAGAGAAACATATGAAGAAACCGCTGAATAAAGCAATCGCTCTCGTGGCTGCTGCGTTCATGCTGGCGACAGGTGCAGGTGTGGCGAACGCTGCCCCGCTTACCAATCTAACCAGCACGGATTATTCTGTCGAGCATGCGCACGATCGCGTTAAAGTAATGGTCACTTTGACTGGACAGCCAAACGGAAGGGGAAACAAGTCTGCCAATATCAACTCCGTGGACTCCGTCATCAACACCGTGAAGTCCACTGTCAATAATGTGACAGTAAGCCGTAAGTTCGGCCTACTCATCAAGGGGTTCTCCGCATTTGTCGATCAAGATGATATCGACACAATCGCGCATATCCCTGGAGTAGCCAACGTACAAAAAGTCCAGCAGTACTACCCTACGATGGAAACTGCAAAGCAACTTTCGGGTTCAAGCGCTGCTGCACAGTCATATGGTGTGGACGGTAGTGGTGTCGTCGTATCCGTCATTGATACAGGAATCGACATTCATCAGCAAGATATGCGCCTAGACGAAGGCGTGAAGACCGCTCTCAAGCCAGCTCCAGGATTTACCAATAAAGTTCCTTACGGCTATAACTTTGCCGATCATAATAGTGTCGTCAAGGATTCGAAGTCTGAGCAACATGGCATGCACGTGGCAGGTATCATCGCTGCAAACGGTGGTAAAGATGCAAGCATTGAAAAGAATGGTCGCATCAACGGCATCGCTCCAAATGCACAGCTCCTTGCCATGAAGGTATTCTCCAATGATGTAAAGAACAAAGGTAAGAGCGCTTACGGTGACGACATTATCGCCGCGATTGAAAGCTCCGTTGAGCATGGCGCTGATATCATCAACATGTCACTAGGATCGACGAATGGAGTAGGCGGTCGCGATGTTGCAGAAGAGCGTGCCGTTGCGAATGCTCGAAAGGCTGGTGTAGAGGTCGTCGTATCTGCAGGTAATGAAGGTGTCAACGGTTCGAGTGCTACAGATGAGACAGAAGAATTAGGCATGCAGGACGACGGCACAGTCGGCTCTCCTTCCACTGCAGAAAGTGCGTGGTCTGTCGCTTCTATTGAGAACTCTACTATCGCTAATACTGCTGGCTCTGCAACGAATGGTGAGACCACTGTAGATTTTAGTTATATGCAGGAAAGTGGTGAAGCTGATGGAAAGCCGCACGAAATCGTCGACGGCGGCATCGGTAAGCCAGAAGAGCTAGGAAGCAACGTTAAGGGTAACTTCGTTCTCATCGAACGCGGCACATTAGACTTCGCCACTAAGTTCAAGAACGCTATCGCAGCCGGCGCTACCGGCGTAGTCGTTTTCAACCACGAGGCTGGCGGCGATGAAAATGTCAGCATGGCCGGTCTCGACGACGTGAAGATTCCTGGCACGTGGATAGGTCATTCCTTCGGTCAAAAAATTAAGGACATGATTAAAACTGGTAAGAAGACCACCATTACTTTCACTAATTCGCGAAAGCTTGCTGCAAATCCTAGTACGCTTAAGCCTTCAACTTTCACCTCGTGGGGCACTACTCCAGATTTGAATTTCAAGCCTCAAATTGCAGGCATCGGTGGCAACGTGTACTCCACGCAGAATGACAATAAGTACACAGTCATGTCTGGTACCTCTATGGCAGCACCACACGTAGCTGGCGTTCAGGCACTCATGCTTCAGCGTGCTCGTCAGAAGAATTCTAAGGCGTCTGATGGCGACGACGTCGTCTATGACCGTATAGCGCTGTCCAATACTGCACAGGTCCTCACCCACAACGACAACGTTCCTTACGCTCCTCGTCAAATCGGCGCCGGTCTAGTCAACACTAAAGCCGCCATGGATACTCCTGTAACGGCGACTGTCAACGGTGAGCCAACTATTGGACTAAAGCAAATCAACGGATCTACAACCTTTACAGTCAAGCTGACAAATAACAGCTCCAAGAAGTATACCTACAACGTCACTCACACGTGCGTCGTCAACGAGGATCATACTGCTGGGCAAAAAGTAACCACGAGCTGCTCCAATGAGACCATCACCCCAAGCGTGAAGAAGATTTCTATCGCTGCAGGAAAGACCGCGGAAGTATCCTACACTCTCAACGTCAACTCAGGTAATCACTGGGTAGAAGGATGGGTACAGTTCCAGTCCACGAAGAAAAATGTGCCACAGATTAATCTTCCATATCTCGGCTTTGCAGGAAATTGGAATGAAGAGCGCATCATTGATCAGCCTGCATACAACGGTCAAAAACCATTCTTAGCTGATTCTGGTCTCAATAGTTCTTACTACACCGCCGCGTATACCACTGTGGCTGGCAGCCAGCTTAAGCTGGAAGACGGTGCAGTAGCTATCTCTCCTAATAGTGATGGCTTGGGTGATTCCATCTTTGCGAAGCTTGCAGTTTTGCGCAATGCTTCCCGTGTTGATGCACAAATTCTTGATGCGCAAAGTAATGTTCTGCGCACACTTGCAGGCATTAACAAGGCTCGCCGTAATACCGTGGGTGACATTCTGACGTATGCACCAGGCACTCAAATGTCTGCACTGTCAGATCAGCCTTGGAATGGTACGGTATACAATCCTCAGACAGCACAGTATGACACTGTCGCAGATGGTTCTTATACATATCGTATTCGCGCACGACTAAGTGACGACTTCGATTGGCAATATACGGATATCCCATTCGTTGTCGACACTGTAGCGCCGCAGCTTTCCGTAGTATCTCAAACAAAGAACGATGATGGCAGCACTACGGTGCTTGTCAAGGGGACTGATGACCGTTCCGGAATCCGCCAAGTTGCTGCACAATTACGGGGTAAGAAAGCTCAAAGTGTCAAAGGCGTCGACAATGGCGACGGTACATATACCCTCACCATTCCATCTGGAGCAGATTATGCTTCTATCTCCATCGCAGATAATGCCTTGAACATCACTTCTCAAGGTCTTATGATCGCTGATGCTGATCTTGAGGTTGATAACGACGCACTCTTAGATGGTACCGTCTACGCCATGTCCGGCGCGAAGTCTGATGCACAGTACCCTATTAAAGATGGAAAACTTACTCTCACGGGACACGTCAGTGACACAGTAAAATCCATCAAGATTGGTACTGTCGAGGGGACAATTAAGAATGATGGCACCTTCACTATCAGTGTAGATGTCTTCGACGGTTCAAATAACGATGATCTCTATGCCTACGATGCAAATGGCAAGGTCCTTGCAGAGAAGCACTATTCCTTTACCTATGACGGGAAAGCACCGCAAATCACGATAACGGCTCCTGCAGCTCAGCCAGCCTCCGTGGATAAAGATGGCAAGCTTCATGTTGAAGGTAAGGTTTCAGACGATCATGCACAGGTAAACACCGTAACTATTGATGGCACTACTGAAGTCAAGGTAGTTGATGGAAAGTTTACTGCAGACATTACTCCTGCTCACGGTGCTTCGAGCGTTACTGTAACTGCTACGGACGGAGGAAATATCGCGTTGGCAACGATTCTGCTTGCGGGCGTTTCCCCAGCAAACGAGTCCAACGCCGCATTAACCTTGACCTCAGATGCAGATGTATCCAATCAATACGTCTTCGTCAGTTCTTCCGACAAACATGTGAAGAAGAACGCTGATGGTTCATACACCTACATGTATGAAGGTCAATTCAACCGTAAGCCAGGATCCTTCACCGTCAACGGCACAGAAGTACAGCTTGATACTCACAACAAATTCTCTGTACCAATCCCTCTCAATCAAGGCTTGACTAAGTTTGGCATCCGCTACACTGATACCGATGGCACAGAAGTACTTAACTCCTCGATTCGACTAGCATTCGACACTGTTGCACCGCAGTGGCAGCTCGATACTCCAACTATCGCACGCGATGGCGCCTTGTACATCACGAAGAACAGCCAAGATATCACTTTTGCTGGCACCGTATGGGATGAAGGCGGATTCGGCTACTACTTCTCCATCAACGGAGATAACGTCGCTGACTGGGTAAATATCGATGATCCAACATCCGCAGGAAATACTCAGAAGTTCTCGAAGAATATCACTGTCAAGAATGGCGACAAGGTCTTCCTCGCCGCTCAGGATCAAATGGAGAGTTACTTCCTCCAGCAGATTCCTGTCATCACCGATGTCACGAAGCCAACGTTGAGTGTAGATGGCATGAAGTCAGGAGACACTTTCGAGTCAGGTAAGAAAATCACCGTTACCGTAAAGGATGAGCACTTAAACAACTTCAAGGTTATGCTTGACGGCAAAGAGCTAAGCGCTCAGCAGACGCCAACGGTAGAAAATGCGAATGCAAGTATCGCTTACCACGGAGATGTTCCTCATAAGGATGCAGACACCACTGCGCGAGTAACGTCAGACACCACAACTCTCACCTATACGCTGCCTAACACCATCGAATCTGGCGCGCATGTGCTCACTGCATACGCCGATGACTTCGCAGGCAACCGCACAGATTACTCCGGTGTCTTTACCATTGATAACCCACCAGTCATCAATGCTCCTGACCGCATTGAGGTCGTGGACAACAAAGACTTGACTAAGCAAATTTTGAAGCAAATCAAGGTTGAGGATGACATCGATGACGACATCAAGGCAACGGTAGACCCGTTCACTCTACCTGCCCGTGGAGATACTCAAGTAACCATTGAAGCTGTAGATTCTGCGGGGCACAAGGTAGTTAAGACAGTAACCGTCATTGTGACGTATGCAAAGCGCACAGTGAAGAAGAATTCCGTATCCTTCACCGCTTCACAGCCAAAGGATACAATTCTCGCATGGTCTCGCAAGAACAAGGGCAACACTACCGTGTATAAACTTGTCACCGACGGACCAGCAACCACTGGCGTATGGAAAGTCCCTACGACAAAGGGGAAGACCGTAAAGTCTGCCACATTCGATGATTACGTCACCGGCACCACTATGGATGTCGATGCAACACGCACGAAGTCTGGCATATCTTTCACGGCATCCAACCAAGGTCAACTCACCATCACATATGCGTCTGCTGATGATGCCACTGAGGCAGATAGTGTCCATGGAGCGACGACTGGGCAAACCTCTGACGTCCAGCCCGTCACCCCTAGTGTGACAACTGGTGACACAGATGCTGCTTCCCCAGGTACAGCATCGTCATCTTCCGTCGAATCTTCCTCCCCTTCTTCTGATTCCTCGGAATCTTCTGAATCTTCCGCAGATTCAAGCTCTAGTGCAGAATCCAGTTCGAGCACTAACTCTGATTTCTCTACAGAGGAATCTCACCCGGGGAAGAAGAAAAAGGGAGTATTCGACAGCATCAAGAGCTTCTTCGCTGGCATGTGGGAGAAGGTTAAGAGCATATTCCGTCCATAGTTTCACTGTCGAAATGTGAATACTGGCGAGCTGGTACATTTCGACGGGTTGAACGGGTAAATAAAACAAGTAAAACTACTAGCCTCAACTTAGCTAGAGAGCTAATGAGGGGTCTCGTACATAGCATGGAGTTTATGCACGAGACCCCTCGTGTATTCGCAATGAATACGCTGATTCTCGTTACTGTCAAACGCTATAGGCAAACAAATACCATAGGCACATGCTATAAGGTACGCATTTCACTTCCATCAAAAACTTGCTAAAATTCGCATCTCTCGCATTTAGTATGCGTATGTGTTAATATAAGAAACTGTGTGTTTGTACTTGCACTATACGCTGGTATACGTGAGGGACAAACTTAACTAATCGACCAACGGTCACAAGACTCAGGAATATTGGGCATGATACCGTCCTAAGGGGATGAAACGTTTTGAGTACAGGCAAGCATCGCGTAAGCTCCGCTTCTACACCACGCACGCCTTTCAACACAAAAGGTGCCTTGTTCGAGGCTACACAAGCTATCAGCCGTAATATGAAAGCTATCAAGATTGGCACAATTGCTGTGTCTACCGTTCTTGTTGCTGCTATGGCTACCGGAGCTACACCTTCTCTTGCGAACACAAATGGAACTACTACACTGGCATCGGCAGTCTCCCGTAGTCAGACTCGTACAGACTTAACGACAGAAACTGCAACAGTCGCTAAGGTCGAAGGCGCTGAGTGGTCTCTCAGCTCGGATAGTTCAAACATCAATGTTCAATATTCGATGACGTCTGAGCAAACTGCCTCTCGAGACAAGCTTGTCACAGCGTATGAGACCGCGAAACAAGCATATGGTACTTATACTTCGGCATCTAAGGCTGTACTTGATCAGCTTGGCGCTGCAATGAATACTGCAGCTGATCATTTGAAGGATACTACTACTTCTGTCGATACATATAACGCCGATATTGATGCGTTAAATAAAGCTATCTCTTCAGCAAAGTCAAGCCACGCCGCTGCAACTGCAGCTGCATCCCGCTCTGCAGCTTCCTCGTCTAGCTCTGCAGCTTCCGCACAAACTTTCTCTTCCGCTGAGGCGACAGGTACAGCTGCTGACGTCATCAACTATGCGAATTCTTTCGTTGGCAAGGTTCCATACGTATGGGGCGGAACTACTCCATCGGGCTGGGACTGCTCTGGATTTGTGCAGTATGTCTTTGGACATTATGGCATTTCATTGCCACGCGTTTCAGGCGCTCAAGCAACTGTCGGCACTGCTGTTTCTTCTCTTGCAGAGGCAAAGCCTGGCGACATCATTGCTAACAGTATGCATGCTGGAATTTATATCGGTAATGGCAAGGTAGTTAATGCTTTGAACCCATCTCAGGGTACTCAGATAACTCCTGTGGCATGGGCGTTCTCGGGAAGCTATTCTATTCGCCGAGTCTTCTAAAAGCTTTCAATTTTTTAGAGTTCTCTAAAGATTCACTAAACAAAAAGGCGATGCAATTTGAGTTGCATCGTCTTTTTGTTTTGTACCTTTTTGCTATACAAGCTAACTCACATATAGCGTATTACACGATACTAGCTTTACGAAAGTAGTGTATCTGCGACAGCAATCGTTACCTGCGCTGCTAATCTTGCAGCTACATTGAGGTCATCTTCCCTACCATCAAGCTGTTCGTATGACTCGCCACAGTCATTACTTATAGCACGAGTGATAAGCACATCCACACCGTTTTTGGCAGCAACGTGCGCAACTGCAGCACCTTCCATCTCTTCAGCATCCGCATTGTCATCGCTGATAATGCCAGTAAGAGTCGCAGCATCTGTACTAAAGAGATTGCTCGTAGCTACCGTCCCTATCACGAAGCGATGATTGTTGAGCGCTTCACTGTGATTGTCGATATCCGGCGTCACTGAGCGTATGCCGTCAGCAGTATACATAGCTCTCGCCGCACTCTCGCTGCCACTATCATTGAATACTTCGTTGCTCGCTACTTCAGATACCCCGCGACTACGTAAAATTTGTGCCGCTTCATTGAGAAGTTTCTCTGTAGAGCTAAACGACTCCATATAGGGAGGATCCTGCGCAATAATCGCAGTATCTGTCTGTTCGTACACAAGCGAGCGTGCAAGGACGATGTCGCCAAATCCTAAGCGCGCGTTCAAATTTCCAGCGATTCCCGTAAAGAGCAAGGCCTGAGGAGTCGTAGAAGTAAAACTCGCTACGGTGAGTAAGGCTTGTGCCGCAGCCGCAATATTTGTGGTCCCCATACCTCCAAAAGCAGAAAAAACATGATTATCGCCATTATGATAATGCATGATGTCCAAACCGCCCTCATTGATAACGGTTCCCGGATAGGCGTCTTGAACGAGGGCAATTTCACGCGGAAGAGCACTCAAGATTGCAATTGTCGTCATAGTCGCCATAGTACAGTGTGGTTACGTCGAACGTGTAAAATGTGAGAAACGATGTAAAGGATAATTATGACCGACGAGTCCCTTCTCACGACAGCTCATGTGTTTCGCGCTCTTTCGCAGGCCACAAATCGTTCTATTGCTGGTGCGACCGCTTACTTATCTGATAGTTTCCGCTCGCATATGTCCTCTGATTTTTTTGCCGTGGCTCAAGAATGGGGACTACGTTTTACTGACCACGCACAAGACTGTCCTCTCCAATTTTTCGGCGATTCCTTCACCGTCGATGGCGAGAAATTCATGTGGCATTCATCACATAAACCATCAAGCTCTTCACGTTCAGCATCTGAGCAAATAGCACGCGCATATGCCGGAATGCCTGTAGTCCGTCACATTACCGACGAGTTTGTCTCTTCTAGAATTCTTGCCTCTGAGCGCATAGCCGTATCTCTCATTATTGAGCCAAAAACTGCCGTTCTTCTGCTTGAGCTTCACCGTGCTGGTGCACAAGTGGGAGTATATGCTCCTGCGGCAGAGGTTCATCAGCCGATAGCCGATGAACTCGCGACTCGAGGCATTAAAGTATATGCTCACTCTCGTTGGACACCTGCTCAAGAGCATGAGGGGGCGCTCGCACTACTTGATGAGCTCAAACCGACCATTATCATCGATGATGGTGCTAGCTTTGCACGCTTAGCCTCTATAGAAAGACCTGAACTTGTATCTCATATCAAAGGTGTAGCTGAGGAGACGACGTCGGGAGTACGCGCTTTCAGTGCTATGGAAGATACAGGAGCACTTACCTACCCAGTTATCGCTTCTAACGATTCTCAGATGAAAACGAGTTTTGACAACGTCCATGGCACAGGAGAAACGTGTGTGACGACACTCCTCAATGTTATGGGTGATGATTACGCCACGCGCTCCTCATGCATAGCGGTTATCGGGTTTGGACCGGTCGGTCGCGGATTTGCACGTCGTATGCGCTCACTCAAAGCTCGTGTCATCATCGTGGAGCAAAGCGCAACTGCTGCTTTGAAAGCCCAATATGAAGGCTTCGACGTGCTACCCCTCAAGCACGCAATTCGTATCAGCGACTGTATCATTTCTGCAACAGGTGTACGCCATACTCTTGACGTGGAAGCATTGCAAAGTGTGAATGATGGCACTGTTCTTGGCGTTATCGGTGGTATCTCCAACGAAATCGCACTTGACGGACTGACGGCACTCACCGGCCAAATTATTGAACCTGCTCAAGATATTACTCAGCTTGATTTAGGCAATGGTAAGTATGCACGGCTCATTGCAAGCGCTGATGGCATGAATTACACCATCAGCAATGGAAATCCCATTGAGATCATGGATATGAGTTTCGCAGTCCAACTCAATGCCATACGTATGCTGATCAATCAGAAAGATACTTTGGGGCCACACGTGATACGTATGGATAACGACATTGATGAGTTCATTGCACGCTCTGCCTTAGAAGCACGACATACTATTATCGACGACAAGCAGCGTATGGTAACGGACTGGACACATACTCGTTTTGCTGATGCGCACGCTCGCTAATATCCTGTAATACACAGGCGACATCAAAGATATAAGGACACCGATGTTTTCTCACTTAAATACTGTAGAGGTCTACAGCGCAGACCTCGTCATCCCCGTCACCGCGCCGGCTATCGCACATGGTGCAGTCGCAGTTCATCAGGGTCGTGTAGTTCATGTGGGTACACGTCGATGGGTGCTTGATGTCCTTCAAGAGGGCCCGCTTCATAATCACCGCATCGTTGAGTACAACTGGAAAGGCGTACTCCTGCCGGGGCTTGTCAATGCTCACACCCATTTGCAATATACAGGAATGGCATCCGTAGGCGAAGGCACATACACAAGCTTTGACGAATGGAGCAAGGCGTTCGACGCGATTTACGATGATGACTCTTACGAAAAGCCGTGGCGCCAATGGGCTTATGATGGCGCCAAGCAACTCGTGCAATATGGAACTACCGCTGCTGCTGATATTGCTACAGATCTCGAGGCCGCAGGCGCACTTCACTCACAAGGACTTCACGGTATCACATACTGGGAAGTTATGGGATGGCAGAACGACGCATGGCATGAAGACGGCGCAGAATGGCTACGCGACCAGCTCATGCACGCATCGTGGCCAACCCAGCTATCTCAGTATGATGTCAACGAGCTAGGAATTAGCCCTCACGCCCCATACTCTCTCGATTCTGCTCCACTGCTCGATTTACCTGACCTCGCACGTGGAATGGGTATGCGCTTGCACATCCATCTCGCCGAAACCCCCGGAGAATCAGCTCAGAGTAATGGCACATTTGATGATTCTTATACTCCACCTTCGCGGTCATGGCGTTCACACCACTGGGACAGTTACCCTCAACTTAAATCTTCAGGAGCGAATGCGTCATCGATTGAATTTGTTGATCATCTCGGCTCATTAGGTCCTGACATCCATATCGCTCACGGAGTATACGCAAATGCTGAAGACCGTCGCATCTTGCGCCAGCGTGGGGTCGGCGTAGCATTGTGCCCGCGGAGCAATCGCATTACGTGCACACAAAAGGACGCTCCTGTCGCTGCATATCTGCGTGAAGGAAATCTTGTCGCCGTTGGCACCGACTCACTGTCCTCTTCTCCGAGTTTGGACGTACTCGACGACATTTCTATGCTCTACGATTTAGCTCGCGAGCAGGGATATGACGGCAGTGATTTAAGCCATCGGCTGATTCGCATGATGACTCTTGGTGGAGCTGAAGTCATGGGACTCAATGTCGGTGCGCAACGAATCGGTCAGATTAATGCTGGAGCCATAGCAGACCTAGCATTCCTCGACGTTCCTGTCGATACGAGTAGCGACGTAGCTTATGAAGATACTCTCGAACGCATCGTACGCAAAGGCTCTGGCACAAACCGCGCCACGGTTATCGCTGGACGTATCGCATATAACGACCAAGCATTCGAGTTATAGAACTCAAGAATCACAAACTGTAAAGAAAATTGGAGGCTACTTTGCGAGATTTGAACCCTACCCGTCCTGTACATGAATCGCAGATTCCTGCACTCAGCACTTATGCGCACGATACCATCGCACATTTAGATTTAGCGCCACACCCAGAAGGTGGATGGTTTAAGCGTACGTGGCAGAGCCCACTCGAATTTTCTCACGAGGGGCACGGTCCTCGTCCTCTCGCCTCGCTCATCTACTTCTTGCTCCCCACAGGAGACTATAGCGATTGGCATCTCGTGGATGCCGATGAGCTGTGGCTCTGGCATGGACCTGGAACTCTTGACATTGAGGTGTGCGACACGGATCCGAGGTCGCTGTCTCCTCGAGAGTTAGAGTTACGCTCCACTCGAACAACGCTGACACTTAACGCAGCACATCCTGAAGCGACAACGACTCAACTCTTGGTCAAAGCTGGTCAATGGCAGCGTACGCTCCCCGCACATGGTGATACACTCGTCTCTTGTGTAGTTTCTCCTGGTTTTACGTATGACGGTTTTGAAGTTATAGACTAAGGAATTCTTTGCCAGTGCTCGCTTTCCATCACGTTAATTTTTCATATCCTTCACGCACCATTATGACAAATGTGTCTTTCACGTGTGAGGACACCGATAGGTTGTGCGTCGTGGGGCCTAACGGTGCAGGAAAAACGACTCTGCTACGTCTAGCGCGCCATGAGCTCGAGCCTGATAGCGGGCGCATTGATTCGTCCATTCTGCCTCCTCAGCAAGTAAATCGTGATGAGAGCATCCGCCATATCCTTGAGACTGCTACTGCACACGATCGTATGATTATCGCTGAATTCAATGATGTCGCCATGCAGATCGCCGATCAGCCATCACGTGTTGAATTATCCGAGAAATATGATGCTCTTCTCGCACAAGCCACACAGCGTGATTCGTGGAATATTGATGCTCATATTCATGAAGTTCTCGCAGGACTTGACGTGGATCATATTGATATATCGCGCTCATTAGAATCTCTGTCTCCGGGTCAGCAAGCGCGTGTCCAACTTGCCTCCGTGATACTTTCCCACCCCGACGTTCTTATCCTTGACGAACCGACAAATCATATCGATGCCACAGCACGGGAATACCTCATCGAAACTGTACATGATTGGCATGGAGCAGTCCTTTTCGTGAGTCACGATCGTGATTTCATCGAAAAGGTTGCGACGGCTATACTTGACCTCGATACCGAACCATTCCAGATTTATCTTCATCCTGACACATCAGCTAACGGAATAGTACGGTGCAACGGACGGTACTCAGACTATCTTGAGCATAAAGCGCAAGCGAAGCTCAGCCATCAAACTGCCTACGAGCAGCAAAATGGTGAGAAATCTTACCTCATCTCTCATAAGCATGAGTCAGAACATGTCGTCCATAAAAATTTCAACAGCAAATCGGAGCAGTCTGTATCGAAAAAGTTTTTCGCTGACCGTGCACAAGCAGTATCCACACGTCGAAAAAATGACGATACCAGACGTCTTCTTGCCATTGAAAAATCAGAGATTCGCAAACCTCGCTATGACGAACTCATCTTCAAGCTACCCCTACCACGACGCACTACTCGTGGAATATCTGTACACGTAGCAGATGCTCAAGTACCTGGACGCCTAGCTCCCGTCAGTTTTGACGTCCGCAGCGGTGAACATCTCCTTCTGACCGGTCCTAATGGTGCAGGAAAATCGACTATTCTACGGTGGGTTCATGAGCGTCGCCCTATTACGCCGAACTCACGGGGAGTCGTCAACGCAGAAAGCTCCGTCTTTATCCCGCAAACTCTTCCTCAGCCAACCGATGAGCTCATCGATGAAAAAACATGGCACAATGGCATCGGCGAAAAGGGCAAGGGATTCTTGCACGCTCAATATTGGACTACCCCATTGAGTCTTCTGTCAGAAGGAAACCAACGGCGTGTGCAGATAGCACTTGCTGCCGCCCAGTGTCCTTCACTTCTCCTCATTGACGAACCGACAAATTATCTTGATCTCGACGGCATCGAGTCACTCGAATCGGCATTAAAAAATTGGCCAGGAACGCTGATTATCAGTTCCCATGACCAGTGGCTTATAAAAAATTGGAATGGTCTTACTTGTCAGCTTCATACACTTCTTTAGCCATGTTAAAAACTGCCCATCCGACCGGCCAGCCAGCATAGAATGCTGCCTGTGTGATAATGGCAGATATCTCTTCACGCGTGATTCCATTCTTTTTCGCCGTTTCTAGATGGTAACGAAGTGATGAATCAACAAGACCACGTCCCATGAAAACTGAAATCACGATGGTAGACCGTGTCTTCAAGTCCAAGGTTTCATCTGCCCAAATCTCACCAAAAAGCACATCATCATTAACTTGAGCAAATTGAGGAGCAAATTCCCCAAGTTGCGCTCGTCCTGCCGTTTGCTTGATGTCGCGTGTCATGACATATCTCCTTTACTTCTTTACTTCGAGTCCTTTTACATGTTTTTCGTCTTCTCGTGTAGCTTATTGAGCATCTTCCAACGCTGTGTACTCCGTTTCATCGACAGGTTCAAACCACTTGGTTGCCCCACACGTAATTGCGATATGAGAAAACCAACTATCTTTCCCAGCGCCATGCCAATGCTTGACACCTTTGTGGATGACATACACGTCCCCCGGCACCATACGTACAGCTTCCTTGCCTTCTTCTTGCACCCAACCTTGACCAGCTGTACATATCAGAACCTGATAACCGTCAGTATGCGCATGCCAATGATTGATGCATCCCGGTTCGAAAGACACTTGAGCCATATTCCAGTCAATATTGTCATGGGCGGATACAAGACCTTTCAAGAAGCTTTCACCAGTGAAATATCGTGCATACGCGTCATTTGCACCACCAAAGCCGAAGACGCTGTGCTTTACTTCTTCTTCATGCTGTGACATTCTATACTTCTCCTTGTCTGTCTGATTTTGTCAATTGCCTTTGTCGGTTGCCTTCAAGTCTAAGAAGTCACGTCCATTTATCAAACAGATATATCCACTTTTATCTCATATGGTGCCCTGTTTGTACCATGCCTAAAGTTAGGCTTGATTATGCAGATTATTGAGAGAAACTTAAGAAAGTCGGAAACTCCACATGATAAACAAGAAAAACCTTGGTCGTACTATCCTCGCAGGTACTACAGCACTTTTGCTTGCTCTCACAGCGGCATGCGGTTCAAGTACCTCTTCTACGAGTTCTGAGACTGTCACCGATGGCAAACTTACGATCGCTACAGGTCAGCCAGCGTATACTCCATGGGTACTCAACAACAAGCCAGAGTCTGGCGAAGGATATGAAGCTGCAGTCGCTTACGCTGTGGCTGATCAGCTCGGGTATAAGAAGTCCGACGTGAAGTGGACTCGTACCACTTTTGACTCTGCAATTGCTCCTGGTGCCAAGGACTGGGATATGAACATTCAGCAGTTCTCTATCACCGAGGAACGCAAGCAGGCTGTTGACTTCTCCCCGTCTTACTTCAATACGACACAGGCTATCATCGTCAAATCTGACAACAAATTTGCTAAGGCAACGTCTCTTAACGCTTTAAAGTCGGCAATTGTAGGCTCCATGTCTGGCACCACTTCTGCTACTGTGGCAAAAGCAGATATTAAGGACGACATTAAGCTTTATAACAATAACGATGACGCCGTAGCAGCACTTTCCTCTGGACAGATTGATGCACTCGTCGTAGACACTCCTACCGCTGTAAACATGGTGAACTCTGGGCAGGCTGGATCCAACGGCAAAGTTCTTGGTCAGATTGCGAATTCTGAAGATAAAGAAGGTATGGGTATCGTCCTTCCTAAGGGTTCTAAGCTCACTTCGAAGGTAACCAAAGCTATCAACACATTGAAGGAAAACGGAACTTTGGATAAGCTTCAGAAGAAGTGGCTTTCTGAGTACACCGAGCTTACCGTTCTCAAGTAAGCCTGCCCCTCGTTTTCTGTAGCTTTCTTACGACGTTTCTTTGACCATTAAGGTATAGTTATGGCTATTTTCGACTCCTCCGCAGTCAGTGCTGTAGAGCTTGAACGTGAGCAATATCGTAAATCAGAGGGTTTGAAGTCGGTAGTTACTAGCATTGTCAGCGCACTTGTGCTTGCAGTTGTGGTAGCTACCGCTCTTCGGCTTTCTCCTGGCTGGATAGACGTTAAGCGATCCTTCTTCAATGGCAAAGTTTTCGTAGAATCCATCCCTACAGTCGCTCAAGGACTACTCCTCAATCTCAAGGTCCTTGTATTCGCCGTCATAGGTGTGGCTATCATCGGCACTCTTCTCGCCATGATACGCACAAGCCGTAGCGCTGTCATGCTGCCTTTGCGCTGGCTCGCCGCTTTCTACACCACAATCATGCGCGGCATTCCTATGCTCGTTATCCTCTATCTCATTGGTTTTGGCGTGCCAGGCTTATTCCCTAAGACTCGTATAGATCCCGTTATCCTCGGTACAGCTGCCGTTATTTTGAGCTATTCGGCATATATTGCGGAGGTTCTACGCGCAGGTTTTAATGATGTCCATCCTTCGCAACGCGCTGCCGCACGCTCACTTGGCCTCACAAACTTACAAACACTACACCTTGTCGTTGTACCTCAAGCTTTACGCAAAGTAGCTCCTGCTCTCATGAATGATTTTATTTCTATGCAAAAAGATGTCGGCCTGATTTCTACACTGGGAGCTGTGGACGCCATCCGTGCGGCACAAACTATGCAGGCGCAAACGTATAATTTTACTCCCTATGTCGTAGCTTCAGTAGCATTCATCTTGATGAGTATCCCATTCATTCTTTTAAATGACTGGTACTCCGCTCGTCTGCGTAGCCGTGAATTGAATGGAGGCATTGTTTAATGGAAATGGAAAACTCTCGTTTATCATCACAACCCGTTCTTCGTCTCGACAACGTTACGAAAGCGTATGGAACGAACCTCATCCTCGACCATGTTAGCTTTGATGTCAATGAACATGAAGTAGTAGCACTCCTTGGACCTTCTGGTTCTGGTAAATCAACTTTGATGAAGTGCGTTAATCTTCTCGAACATGTCAACGACGGTCAAATTTGGCTCGGGGACACTGATATTACAGATCCTCGTGCGCGTGAAAATGATATACGTGCACGCATCGGAGTGGTATTCCAACAGTTCAATCTCTTCCCTCACATGACTGTACTTGACAATATCATTCTCGCATCCGTGCACGTCCTCAAAAAAGATAAGCAGGAGAGCATTGATAAAGCGATGAATCTGCTCAAGCGCATCGGCATGGCTGATAAAGCAAAGTCATATCCAGACCGCCTATCCGGTGGACAACAGCAGCGCGTAGCAATAGTACGAGCACTTATGACTGATCCTAAGATGCTTCTCCTTGATGAAATTACTTCTGCTCTTGACCCTATGCTCGTTGGCGAGGTACTTACCATGGTCATGGAGCTTAAGGAACAGGGTGCTACTATCCTTATGGCAACTCACGAGATGAGTTTTGCACACAAGGCAGCCGACCGCATTGTACTCCTGCGTGGCGGTCATATCATCGAGAACGGCAGTCCACAAGAAGTCATGGATGAGTCTACAAACCCTGAGACTCAGGAGTTCTTTAGCTACTTTAGGAACCTATAAATTTTATAGCGTTTATAAGTTTTCACTAAGTTCTCGCGCATTGTCTACGTCTAGAGTCATCTGCTGAACGAGTGCATTCACACTGTTAAACTTCACCTGTGGGCGTAGATAATGAGTAAACTCTACACGAACTGCTTTATCGTACACGTCGAACGTCGTGTCTTGCGGTATATCGATGCAGTACACTTCTACCGTGCGAGCTTCTCCATTGAAAGTTTCATTTTTACCCACTGATATCGCTGCGCTGTAGCGCTTGCCGCTCTCCAACACGGTCAGGTATCCGGAATATACGCCTTCTACGGGGATAAGTCCTTGAATTTGTCCGCAATTCGCCGTCGGGAAGCCGAGTTCTCGCCCACGTGCCTGCCCGTGTTCAACGACAGCGTCAATGGAGTGAGCACGTCCAAGTATATGTGCTGCATCGGCAACTATACCGCGTGTGAGGAGAAAACGTACCATGGTGGACGAATACTCACGAGTTGGTACACCGTTATTCTTCTTACTCCACGCACGAAGCTGTGCTTTTGACATACTCTTCAGCGGATTATTCGGCTCCCCTGCTTGAGTCGGTACTACATACTGCATTTTTCGTGGTAGGTAAAGAGGTCCAGAGCCTTCATCGTCGACAACCTCAAGCTCGAATACGCCTGTCGCTTGAGAGAGCTTCTCAATGGCCTTGATATTTCCTTCACGCCCCTTACCCATAGTGGCATCATTACCGAGGACAAGTGTGCGCATGCCAAGCTTACCTACGAGCTGCCCAAGGAAAAAGATATAAGTGCGAGCTGCAAACTCCAATGTGTATCGCACAACTATCGCATAGTCAAAGCCCTGTGCCTCGATAAGTTCTAAACGTCTCGTAAGCCCCATAAGAGCCTCAGTATCGTTATAATCCTGTGCCGACGCCAGTTGCTCACCGTGATGCTGTGCAGCGTATGTATGAACGACACGAGGCCGTGGGTCAAAAGTAATCGCTACAGAAACTACGTCGTGCTTGTGCGCAAGCTCAACTGCGCGACTCAGTACTGCCTGATGCCCTCTATGGACACCGTCAAAAGTACCGATAGTCACTACAGCACGTTTATCATTGCTTAAAGTCGGCCAATCAACCATACCTTGTGCATCTGGTTCAAGACGTATAATTTCCATTCTTCTATCCTCTTATATGTGCGCTTTCTCAACTTAAGTTTATGGCTAGCTCTTTATACCTAGCTATACTCATTTACGCTTGCATGAGCGCAGCTAAATCTGCCGCCGTGATAAAGACCGTTGTCGGCTTTGCTTGAGTGTTATTTTTCCACGGTTCGATAAGTGCCATCAAATGACCGTCATACAGTGCTGCAGACAGTTCTTCCAACGCAACCTTGAGCGGGCGCCCAAAACTAATGTCGATTGCTTGTTGAGGCGTGAGGTTATATGTCGGCATAGTAAGAGTCGCCGCCTGCGCAGGAGTAATGATGCTTTGAGACAACCTCGCACCGTCACGAATATCTGTAGGAGCGTATGCTTTCACGCGTTTAACTCTAGCACCAGTTTTATCAGTAAACTCATGCTCTCGTGCTTCAAATACGATAGTCTTCGCATCATTCACAGAGAATTTGCCCACACGTGTGCGACGTAGCATCGTTAAATACCCACCCACGCCAAGTGCGCTACCCAAATCACGTCCCAGTGCTCGAATATATGTTCCCGCTGAACACGTAATCTGAGCATCTACTTCGATATGCCCAGATTCCATACGACGAATACTCTCGACATGGAAATCGGAAACCGTCACCGTGCGAGAATTAAGCTCAACGTGCTCACCGCGGCGAGCAAGATCGTAAGCACGCTTTCCATTGATTTTCTTCGCAGAGTAAGTGCTCGGTATCTGTTCGATGGCACCCGTAAGCTGTGAAACTTCTCTATAAATATCGGCAGGCGTTATTGCTGCGAGTCTCAAATCGACAGCTACACGCTGCTCAGCACTAAGATTTACAATCTCGCCATCGGCGTCATCAGTCGTTGAGGAATCTCCAAGGTGAATAGTTGTGATATAGGTTTTATCTGTCCCCACAATCGCATTAAGTAGACGTGTCGCGCTACCAAATCCAACGACCAAGGTTCCTGTTGCCATCGGATCGAGCGTACCAGCATGTCCCACTTTTGACGTGTGGAGCAGACTGCGACATGCTGCTACTACATCATGACTCGTTGCACCTTGAGGTTTATCGACAATAATGACTCCGCTGCTCAGCATAGATTTATTCCTTGGAATCTTTGGAATCACTACTTACGGCTGACGTATCGCTCACAATTTCGCCGTCTTCGCTGTCCCCGCTCTTATCTATGTCATCGTCGAAGATGATATTCACGTCGAAGTCATCATCAAAGTCGTCGAATACGACGTGCGCAGTTGACTGTGAGTTGTCCGTTTCCTCATCCTTATGTTTGTAAGGATCTGCCTCCCCGGCATAGTGTGCGTTCTCACGAAGTTTCGCAAGCTCCTCATCACGCTTACGAGCAACGACAAGCACATCATCAACTTCTGCGGCTTGACCTTGCAGGGTATCAAAGATGAAGAAAAGCTCCGGAGTTAAACGCAAACCTGCCTTACGACCAACCATAGAGCGTAAACGTCCCTGTGCCTGACGCAATGCCTGCGCTGCACGCTTCTTTTGACCTTCCTCATGCCCAGCATCTCCGTAAATGGTCCAAAATACACGTGCTTGCTGCATATCGTTCGTCACACGTACTTCGGTAATCGTTACTGCCCTCAGACGAGGGTCATGAATATCCTTTTCAAGCGCAGTAGCAATGATGCGCTGTATCAATCCAGCAATCCGCACTGCGCGAGGATTTGTTCCTGCCATTAAAAGTCCTTTATTTACTTAACTATGCTTTATATACACTGATAAAATCAGGCAAAGGCAGTCGGCTTAGTAGTCGACTGCCTTCAGCCTCATGCTACTCGTATGGAAGTAGTCATCTTAATCCCTCTATGAGCGCGGAATCTCACGCATCTCGAAGGTCTCAATAATATCGCCAACCTGAATGTCGTTAAAGTTACCCAAGTTGATACCTGCTTCGTAGCCTTCGCTGACCTCGGTGACATCATCCTTGAAACGACGCAACGTGGAGATTTCAAGGTCGTTGAAGGTGACGACACCATCGCGCATAATGCGTGCCTTTGTACCGCGCTTAACGGTACCATCATCGACCTTAACACCTGCGATGTTGCCGAACTTGGAAGAACGGAAGATTTCACGAATCTCAGAGTGAGATGTGACGACCTCTTCATACTCAGGCTTGAGCATGCCCTTCAACGAGGATTCAATTTCTTCAATTGCCTTATAGATGACGGAGTAGTAGCGCACGTCAACGCCTTCACGCTCTGCCAAATCAGCCACTTGTCGTGATGGACGAACATTGAATCCGATGATGACTGCCTTATCAACAGTTGCAAGGTTGACATCATTCTGTGTAATAGCACCTACACCACGATGAATGACCTGAATGCCGACTTCGTCGCTAACCTCAATCTTCATCAAGGATTCTTCCAGTGCCTCCACAGAACCAGAGGAGTCACCCTTAATGACTACGTTGAGCATGTCAACTTCAGACTTTGCGAACTGTTCCTTGAGGTTCTCGAGAGAGACGACCTTATGGCGACGTGCCAATTGTGCAGCGCGTTCAGAAGCTTCACGCTTTTCAGCAATTTGGCGAGCAGCGCGATCGTCTGATGCGACGAGGAAGAGGTCGCCTGCAGTAGGCACCGAAGTTAATCCGAGTACTGCTACTGGACGAGACGGAGTTGCCTCATCGAGATTGTTTCCATTTTCGTCCAAGAGAGCACGAACACGACCGTAAGCTTTACCAGCAACGATGGAGTCTCCCACGCGAAGCGTACCCTGCTGAACGAGGACTGTTGCTACAGCACCACGACCCTTGTCCAAGCGAGCTTCAACCGTTGCGCCTCGAGCAGACATCGTAGGATCTGCACGCAAATCAAGAGTTGCATCAGCAGTCAAAAGAACTGCTTCAAGCAACTTATCAATGTTGGTTCCTTGCTTTGCAGAGATATCGACGAACATCGTATCTCCACCGTACTCTTCTGGAACTAAGCCGAATTCGGTAAGCTGTCCACGCACCTTCTCAGGATTTGCACCATCAACATCAATCTTGTTTACTGCCACAACGATTGGAACATTCGCCGCCTGAGCATGGTTAATAGCTTCTACAGTCTGAGGCATCACACCATCATCCGCTGCAACTACCAAGATAGCCACGTCAGTAAGCTCTGCACCACGAGCACGCATAGCGGTAAACGCTTCGTGACCTGGCGTATCCAAGAATGTGATGCGGCGATCAATATCGTTTAAAGTGACATGAATCTGGTATGCACCGATACGCTGTGTGATACCGCCAGCCTCAGACTTAATAACGTTCGTTTGACGGATGGTATCAAGTAAGCGAGTCTTACCATGATCGACGTGACCCATGACAGTGACGACTGGAGGACGAGACTCGAGATTTTCTTCGTCAGCTTCTGCATCCAAATCAATATCAAACTGCTGCAAAAGTGCACGGTCTTCCTCTTCAGCAGAAACAATCTTGATGTTCCAGCCTATTTCTTCACCGAGGATTTCGAAAGTTGCCGCATCCAATGACTGAGTTGCAGTAGCCATCTCTCCTAGGTGGAAGAGGACCGTTACGAGATTTGCTGCAGAGACATTAATCTTCTCAGCAAGATCCGAAAGAGTTGCGCCTTGTGGTAGCTTAACTGTCTGGCCATTACCTGATGGGATACGTACGCCACCGATAACTGGTGCTTTCATTTCTTCGAACTCTTGACGCTTTGCGCGACGAGCTGCCTTACGAGACTTAGAAGACTTCGCACCTTGACGTCCAAACGCGCCTGCAGCACCGCCACGACCGCGACCGCCGCGAGATGGACCGTTGCTTGGAGCTGGACCGCTAGGAGCACTACCGCTGAAACGACCCGAACGGGAGCCACCGCTACCGTGCGACGCTCCTGCACCAGCGCCCGAGCGGTTACCCCACTTGCTGCCGCCGTTTCCACTACGACCTGCGCCTTGAGCTCCTTGCCCCGGACGTGGAGAGCCTTGTCCTGGACGTCCGCCGCGACCGCGACGCTCTGAGCCACCTTGTCCTGGACGTCCGCCGCGACCGCGACGCTCACCATTGCCGTCCTGCTTGATGCCTGGACGGCTCATAGGATGTGGGCGTGGGATATCCCCTGGAGTAGGAGTAGCCATACGTTGCTTGCTCATGAAAGGATTGTTTCCTGGGCGTGGTGCACCATTAGGACGACGTACTGGCTTTGGTATTCCTGCGGTTGCGTTTTCGCCTTTTGCTCCAGAACGTGCTGCTGGAGCAGACTTAGCCTTTGGAGCATTCTTCTTTGCTGGTTTTTTAGCCGCAGCCGTACCAGCTGCTACTGCTTTAGCTGCAGCAGGATTTACTGACGACATCGCAGCACGAGCAACGGCAGTGCGCGGAGATGGCGCCTTGACCTTAGCCGTCTTTGAATCTGAAGCATCAGCAGACTTCGTAGCTGCCGTATGAGAAGTTTTCTTTGCAGGTGCTGGTGCCGTATGAGACGTTGTGCGAGCCTTTCCAGCATCTTTATCGTTATTATTATCAGCCGTTTCAAACGCGGCCTTCAATTTGCGAACCACTGGTGGTTCGACAGAAGATGAAGCAGACTTTACGAATTCGCCCATCTCTTTGAGCTTTTCCATAACAGTCTTGCTGTCTACACCGAATTGCTTTGCAAGTTCGTGTACGCGTGGTTTTGCCACTATTTCTCCTTTACTGGCGCCGCGTAAGAACTTGCGCAGCGCTTATTTGAGTAGGGTTAACGTATCCTGTCTCATCGTTCGGAAACCATGATCGTATTACCTCGTCTCAAAAGCAGTGATTTCTTGCCTTAAACGTTCCTATCATACCCATAAGTATGGATGAACTCGGGCGTTTCATCACTGCTTTTTACTTCTTCTGTAAACTGTTTATTCCGACTTAGCGCAACTACGACTTACGCTTCGCGAGAAACCTCGCTCTTCGCAGCCTGAGATTCAACTGACTCAATACCAATCTTCCAGCCAGTAAGCTTCGCAGCCAAACGAGCATTCTGTCCCTCTTTGCCAATTGCAAGAGATAGTTGGTCTTCCTTTATCAACGCAATGGCGGTCTGGCTCTTCTCGGACACTACGTGAACTTCTACTACATGTGCTGGTGAGAGCGCCGCAGCCACAAATTTTGCTGGATCATTTGACCAGTCAACGATATCAATCTTCTCTTCGCCCAAGTTCTCCATCACGGCACGCACACGATTGCCAGATGGACCTATGAGCGCACCTTTTGGATTAATACCCGGAGTATTAGCCCGGACAGCAATCTTCGTACGCGCGCCGGCTTCGCGAGCGATAGACATAATCGACACTGCCCCCGAAGCAAGCTCCGGTACTTCACGTTCAAACAACTTACGGACAAGTTCTGGGTGAGAGCGCGAAACGATAATTTCCGGTCCTTTAAGTCCACGTGCGACATTCACTACATACACGCGAATGCGCTCGCCATGGCGGTAAACTTCTCCTGGAACCTGCTCGCGGCGTGGGAGAATCGCCTCTACATCTCCTACTGCCACATGAATATTCTGCGAGTCACGCGAATTTTGCTGGATAACTCCCGCTATAATCTGACCTTTTTGGCCTGAGAACGCGCCGAAAATCTTATCGTCTTGAGCCTTACGGAATAGTCCAGAGATAACTTGGCGAGCAGTTGCTGCAGCAACGCGACCGAAATCCGTCGGCGTATCATCGTATTCATCGCCTAATTCAGGGCGCGGATGCGGATTCTCTTCTGTAGGTTCTACAGGAATCTCGTCTTGAGCCCAAATAGTAAATGTACCCGCACGGTCATCAAGTTCCACGCGTGCATGCTTTGCAGCTTTAGGTGTTTTAAGATATGCAAGACGAAGTGCCTGAGACAACGCCTCATCTAAGGTTTCCGCTTCGATGCCCTGCTCAGCCGCAAGTCGATGCATCGCTGACAAATCAAGTTGTTCCATAGTGGAGACCTCCTATATGAAGTTATAAAAAGCACACGAATCTCGTGTGCCTTCTTGTTTTGAGTGAGTACTATTCTACCGAAATATATCGACTTTAATGTTTATTCATTTGCCCAAAAGGATTCACCCGTAATGGGCTATCAGCATCCTGATAGTATAACAAGTATGGTTACAGGGGAATTTCAATCACATCGTGGCGGAAAACAGAGTTTCTGGGCAAGACTGCTTATGAACTCACTGTGTAGTATCACTATCATCTCTAGTTTTGCTACCTGTCCTTTTACTGTTTCCCCTGCCTTGGCGACACCAAATGAAACTGATAATGCGCAAATACTTACCTGCGATACCGCTTATTTTCAAGCTCAGAATTTTTCTACGTTTGCTACATATGCTCCCACAAGGCTTGTTTCTCATATATACAAGTTTTTCGCCTCACAGCGATGGATGGATGTCGCTCTCGCCTGTGCACATCGCACGAGCGAAGGAGTGGTTAAGAGCAGTATTACCCTCTATGAATCGAATAAGGAGCCTATACTAGCCACTCTTCTAACAGCTGATAGCAATAGCGAAGAAACATATCTACAACACAATGGCACGCATCCTACATATCTTCGTGCACAAACTTTGCAACAACTTGCACTGGCAGAAGACAAACTGCGATTTGCTTATGAAACGCTTGCGGCTCGCTCAACTAGCCAAGATGAACTTATGTCTTTGGCTCACAGCGCAGCTCAATTTTCTGAAAGCTACGCAACTGCTGCTTCGCGTTCAAAGAACTACCGTGACCCGCGCAAACGAATATATGCTACTGACAACCTTAACGATATCCATTCTGACGTGGATGATCCTGCTACAGAGATATTCATGCCAACCAAAGCATCTCTTGAGCTTGACGTCGCACTCGAAAGTCTATCTGCACTTCATGATAATCGTGCAACTCAGTCAGTAAATTCTTCACACATCTCGATACGAAATAGCGATATATATAGCGCAATTCAAAGAATCCGTACTCATCTACTATCCGCATATGAGGCAGGCGCTCCAGCACTTCCAGAGCTTTACCTTCACGAGTGAGTAGTTTCAACCTTGGACTACTTCATTCTTATTGCACAGAAGCCTTTCTTTCTTTATCTATTTCTGGGGCTTACTGACGTTTTTATAGAGTTCTATATTTTTATATGAAAGAGGTCCTAAAGAAAACCCTTAGGACCTCTTTGAATCAGCCGAAGCTAATCAAGCAGTTTGTACCAAGTAAAAACTACTCAACAATCTTGGTGATACGACCAGAACCAACGGTACGACCACCTTCACGAACTGCGAAGGTAAGACCCTCTTCCATAGCGATAGGCTGGATGAGCTCTACGCCGAAGGTTGCGTGATCACCAGGCTGTACCATTTCAACGCCTTCTGGCAAAGTGATAACACCAGTAACGTCAGTAGTACGGAGGTAGAACTGTGGACGGTAGTTGGAGAAGAATGGCGAGTGACGGCCACCCTCATCCTTAGTCAATACGTAAACCTCAGCCTCAAACTTGGTATGAGGAGTGATGGACTTAGGAGCAGCTACAACCTGACCGCGCTCTACATCTTCACGACCGATACCACGGAGAAGAAGACCAGTGTTATCACCAGCTTCTGCTTCGTCCATCTGCTTGTGGAAGGTCTCAATGGAGGTTACGGTAGTTTCCTGAGTTGGGCGAAGACCAACGATTTCAACTGGAGTATTGATAGCAAGACGACCGCGCTCTACACGACCGGTTACTACGGTACCACGACCAGAAATAGTGAATACGTCTTCGATAGGCATCAAGAATGGCTTGTCGAGATCGTGAACTGGAGTTGGGATGTACTCGTCAACTGCGTTCATGAGATCCTTGACAGTCTGTACCCACTTCTCATGATCTGGAGCATCGTCATGCAATGCGCCGTATGCAGAAGTACGGATTACTGGGCAATCGCGATCGAAGCCATTTTCTTCGAGCAAGTCACGAACTTCTTCTTCAACGAGCTCGATGAGTTCTTCGTCCTCAACCATATCGCACTTGTTCAAAGCTACGAGAAGTTTTGGAACACCAACCTGCTTTGCGAGCAATACGTGCTCACGAGTCTGAGCCATAGGACCATCGGTAGCAGCTACAACGAGGATAGCGCCATCCATCTGAGCAGCACCTGTAATCATGTTCTTAACATAATCAGCGTGACCTGGAGCATCTACGTGTGCATAGTGGCGCTTCTCAGTTTCATACTCGATGTGAGCGATGTTAATAGTAATACCGCGTTCCTTCTCTTCAGGAGCGGAATCAATCTGATCGAAATCATATGCAGGATTCAGATCTGGGTACATCTCATGCAGAGTCTTAGAAATTGCTGCAGTGAGGGTGGTCTTACCGTGATCAACGTGACCAATGGTACCAATGTTAACGTGTGGCTTAGTACGTTCGAACTTTGCCTTTGCCATAGTGTGTCCTCCTAGGACGTCTCTAGAGTTTCGTCTCATACCGTGGAGTACAAGACACTCGGTAGATTTTACTACTTCATGGGGTCAACTGCCACCGCGTGTTAAACCCAGAATTGCTTCCAGTTTACCGTATTTCCTTGACAGTGCCCCGCCTCATGTTGAGGGAAACAGTTTGCTTCCCTCAACAACGAAGCTATAAATTCTGTGCAAGCTTACCAGCTCGTAGTCTTTATGACTACTCGCCGCGCTGCGCCTTAATGATTTCGTCTGCGACGCTCTTTGGAACTTCAGCATACGAATCCATAGTCATGGAGTACATTGCACGACCCTGGGTGCGAGAACGCAAGTCACCGATGTAGCCGAACATTTCAGCCAGAGGTACCTTAGCGTTAATAACCTTAACGCCAGTTGCGTCTTCCATAGACTGAATTGCACCACGACGGGAGTTGATATCACCCATAACGTCGCCCATGTACTCTTCTGGAGTACGAACCTCAACGGCCATAATTGGCTCGAGGATGACTGGGTTAGCCTTAGGAGCAGCTTCCTTGAATGCCATGGAACCTGCAATCTTGAAGGCCATTTCAGAGGAATCAACGTCGTGTACCTGACCATCAGTAACGGTCGCCTTTACGCCAACAACTGGGAATCCTGCGAGTACACCGGACTGCATTGCTTCCTGAACACCCTCATCGATAGATGGGATGAATTCCTTGGTGATGTGACCACCGGTAACCTGATTTTCGAACTCGTAGGTCTTGCCCTCGGAAGTGTCAAGTGGTTCGAAGTTCATCAAAACCTTTGCGAACTGACCGGAACCACCAGTCTGCTTCTTGTGGGTATATTCCTGGTTCATTACAGGCTTCTTAATGGTTTCGCGGTAGGAAACCTGTGGGTTACCTACATTGCACTCGACGTGGAACTCACGGCGCATGCGGTCCACCAAAATGTCAAGCTGAAGCTCGCCCATACCAGCGATAAGAGTCTGACCGGACTCTTCATCAGTGGTGACCTGGAAGGTTGGATCTTCGTCAGACAAGCGCTGCAATGCAATGCCCATCTTTTCCTGATCAGCCTTGGTCTTTGGCTCTACAGCTACCTGAATTACAGGCTCTGGGAAACTCATAGATTCGAGAACAACTGGGTTCTTTTCATCGCAGAGAGTATCACCAGTGGTGATGTTCTTCAAACCGACGAATGCGTAAATGTTACCTGCATTTGCACTCTCGACAGGGTTCTCCTTGTCAGCGTGCATCTGGAAGAGCTTACCTACGCGTTCCTTCTTGCCCTTATTCGCATTAAGGATGGTGTCACCCTGAGAAACGGAACCAGAGTATACGCGAACGTAAACGAGCTTACCGTAGAATGGGTGAGCAGCAATCTTGAATGCAAGAGCAGAGAACGGCTCATCGATAGAAGGATGACGATCGATTTCAACGGATTCGTCGTTGATGTCGTGACCGATGATTGCAGGAATATCGGTTGGCGCTGGAAGGAAGTCAACCACTGCATCAAGCATTGGCTGTACACCCTTATCTTTGAATGCAGAACCGCAGTAAACTGGGTACGCCTCAGATGCGATTGTCATCTTACGAACAGCTGTGCGAATTTCTTCTTCAGTGATTTCCTCACCTTCGAAGAACTTCTCCATCAAAGCTTCGTCAGATTCTGCTACAGATTCGAGGAGCTCCTGACGATACTGGTCAGCCTTTTCCTTCAAGTCTTCTGGAATTTCAGTAGTCTTGTAAGTAGAGCCCTTATCTGCATCGTCTTCCCATACGTACGCAACCATACGAACGAGATCGACAACGCCAATGAAGTCATTTTCAGCACCGATTGGCAACTGCATGACAAGTGGCTTAGCACCGAGCTTTTCCTTGATGGTATCTACAGAATAGTAGAAGTTCGCACCGAGCTTATCCATCTTGTTGATAAAGCAAATACGTGGAACGTTGTACTTATCAGCCTGACGCCATACGGTTTCGGACTGAGGCTCCACACCTTCCTTACCATCAAACACTGCTACAGCACCATCGAGGACACGCAAAGAACGCTCTACCTCTGCAGTGAAGTCCACGTGGCCTGGAGTATCGATGATGTTGATCTGGTAGCGTTCCTTGGTGTCATGAGACTGACGATGCCAGAAAGCGGTGGTTGCAGCGGAAGTAATGGTGATACCACGTTCCTTTTCCTGCTCCATCCAATCCATGGTGGAAGCACCATCATGGGTTTCACCGATCTTGTAGTTCACACCGGTGTAGTAGAGGATACGTTCAGTTGTGGTCGTCTTACCAGCATCGATGTGAGCCATGATACCGATATTACGGACCATATGAAGATCCTTAAGCACATCTTGTGCCATTTTTTACCTATCTTTCCTCGTGCGGGGATTAAATTACCAACGATAGTGAGCAAAAGCCTTGTTTGCTTCTGCCATCTTGTGGGTGTCCTCGCGACGCTTTACAGAAGCACCGAGGCCGTTAGCTGCGTCGAGGATCTCGTTTGCGAGGCGCTCAGACATAGTCTTTTCGCGACGCTGACGAGAGAAGTCAGTGAGCCAGCGCAAGGACAAAGTGTTTGCGCGAGCTGGCTTTACTTCTACTGGAACCTGATAGGTAGCACCACCAACACGGCGGGAGCGTACTTCGAGGCTTGGGCGAATGTTGTCCAAAGCGCGCTTGAGTACTGCTACTGGTTCCTGTTCAGTCTTTGCCTTGACCTGATCCAATGCAGAGTAGACAATGTCTTCTGCGATGGACTTCTTACCGTCAAGGAGAATCTTGTTAATGAGCTGAGCTACAACTGTCGAACCGTAAATTGGATCTGGCAGGAGCTGATGCTTTTTTGCTGGTCCCTTACGTGACATAATTACTTAGCCTTCTTTGCGCCGTAGAGGGAACGACCCTGCTTACGGTCCTTTACACCCTGAGTATCGAGAGCACCGCGAACGATGTGGTAACGAACACCAGGAAGATCCTTAACACGACCACCGCGAACGAGCACGATGGAGTGCTCCTGCAAGTTGTGGCCTTCGCCTGGAATGTAGGCGGTTACTTCAATACCAGAAGAAAGACGAACACGAGCAACCTTACGCAATGCTGAGTTTGGCTTCTTTGGTGTAGTTGTATAAACACGGGTGCACACACCGCGACGCAGTGGGCTTCCCTTAAGTGCCAAAGTCTTTGACTTCTTTGGCTTTGGCTTACGTCCCTTACGGACCAGCTGTTCAATAGTAGGCAACTGTTTCTCCGATTCTTGTATTCCTTTGATGTGGTAACCGCTACACTGCGCACACGTCAAGGAATCCATGGAGAAACCAAAGATTTCTTAACAGCCACAGTCCACCGGCCCGATGGCCCATCCTCTCCAGTTATGCATTACTGCACACCTTCAACGATTCTGGGATATCCCGCTGCCGCACGCCATTACATAGACGCACCAGCGGCACACACAGGCTTTTATTGTATACACACCCTGCGACTAAAACTCACAATCAACAAAACTTGCTTGGCAGCACGCTCATTCACACCGCCAAGCAAGACGAAATACGAGTCTCCATAGTGCGCAATCCAACCTGAGAGTTGGCCCTCATTGCGCAAACTCGCATTACGCATTAGGTTAATGCTGCCGCAAAAATCTGCCTATCACCCATAAGTGTGAGAAGCGCACCATATGGAAACCCTAGGTGTCTCCATACAAAGATTTACCATTATACAAGTTAGATACACGATGAAGGTGAGACATATGGTAGGAGTACTTCTCAACGCATTTGCATTCATTCTTATCATCATCATTGGGCGCATACTCGATGCATTTCACGTCCTGCCTGCCAATGCGAGCGCGACTCTCAAGAAGATACTCATTAACATAACTTTGCCAGCGGCGATTATCATCAATTTTAATAAAAATACTCTGTCTTCTGGCGTGACGATGCTCGCCCTCGCACTTTTAGGGCTCGGCGCAAATATCATTATGATTGCCGTCGGCATGATTGCTACGAGAAAACGCACTTCAGCAGACAAAGCACTGTATATGCTATGCCTGCCATCCATGAATATTGGAGCTTTTTCTATCCCGTTCATTCAATCTTTCTTGCCAGCTGCCGGCATCGTTACAGCGTGCATGTTTGACGTAGGAAATAGCATTGCCTGCACGGGTGGGACATACGCGTTTACATCTCAATACGTCACAAGCGATGAGAACGGTATAGATTTTCGTGCGTTTATCAAGAAACTTGTGACGAGCACTCCCCTGATGACATATATCATTATGTTTACCATCGTCAGTTTGGGTTTTCATCTACCACACGAAGTGATAACGCTTATCAACCCGATGGCTGCAGCGAATCCATTTATCGCGATGATGATGATTGGAACTATGATTCGCATTGATTTCAAGCGTGAATATATGACTGATTTGCTCGCCGTCATTGGTCTGCGTCATATTTTCTCTATAGCACTTGCAGCACTGTGCTATTTCGTTTTGCCACTGGATCTCATCGCCCGCCAGGCACTTGTCATTATTTCTTTTGCTCCGCTCAGCATTATCGCTCCAGCGTATACGGGACTGTGCGGCGGAGATGAGGGAAAAGCGAGCGCGATTAACAGCTTAACCATAATCTTAAGCGTTATCGAAATTACCGCACTGCTCGTGGCGATGGGACTAAATTAAAAAGTGGTGGAACTTAGAAGAATCTTAAGTTCCACCACTCTCGCGTATACGCCAGTTATTTCACGGATTCATTCCATGAAATAATGCGTGCAACATTTTCCGCAGTATTCGCAACATTCTCATACGCCTGCGAGATGGCATCTTTAACACTCATTGTGCGAGGAAGGATACCGAAAATCGCATCGAATCCCACCGAGTACAGTTGCTGTACGTCGCGAGAAACCTGGCCTGCGAGCGCGATAGTTTTGCAATCTGGCGATGCTGATTTCACAGCTTGAACCACTCCCATCGGAGTCTTACCAAAGCGCGTTTGTGAGTCTATGCCACCCTCCCCGGTAAAGCAGTAGTCGCAGCCTTTTGCTTTTTCTTCTAGCCCCGTCGCCTGCGTAACAATGGAGACGCCCGGTTTCATCTGCGCATGTGTGAATGCAAGGAAGCCTGCACCCAAACCGCCCGCCGCGCCTGCTCCTGGCAGCTGAGCAATATCGCGGTCGCAAGAAACTTTCACGACCTCAGTAAAATGAGTGAGAGCTGCATCAAGAGTAAGTACCATACTTGGAGTAGCTCCCTTTTGTGGACCAAAGACTGCCGAAGCACCTTGCTCCCCTACGAGTGGATTCGTCACATCACTAGCCAAAGTAATATCGACGTCAGCGAGGCGTGGATCTATCTGCGATGTATCTATGCTGGCGAGGTTGGCAAGGGCTGCTCCACCGAATGGAAGATCCGTGCCGAAACTATCTACCAGGTGAACTCCGAGAGCCTGCGCCATACCAGCACCAGCATCGTTAGTCGCACTGCCGCCTAAACCAACGATAATGTGCTTCACACCATGATCGAGCGCATCCAAAATCAGCTCGCCGGTTCCATAGGTCGTGGTAATCAGTGGATTTTTCGTCTCATCATCTACGAACTGTATGCCGCTTGCTGCAGCCATCTCGATAACTGCAGTTTCACCGTCGCCCAAGATCCCGTAAACGGCATCAACCTTTTGCCCCAGTGGGTTTGTCACACGTGCCACAGCAAAGTCACCGTGAGTCGCATCCACAAGAGAGCGCACCGTGCCTTCTCCACCATCTGCCATAGGCACTGTGACACACTGCGCATCGGGTATAACACGCAAAATACCTTCTTCTATAGCGTTCGCTGCTTCGCGCGCAGTTAGGCTTCCTTTAAAAGAGTCAGGAGCGATAATGATTTTCATAGTTATTCCTTAACAAAACTTAAAAGACGATGTACATAAGAGTCGCTACTACTGTCATGGTCAAACCGATTAATGCTTCATACAGCAGGACATGCATACGTTCTGCGATGGTCATATTCATCGATTTTGCGGTGACATGGAAGTAGTTTCCATGAGGCAGAGCATCGATAACCGTTGCACCTGCTTGCATCGTGACCGCAGCGGCAAGGGGCTTAACACCGAAGGACAAGATGGAAGTACCGAAAGACTTGGAACCCAAAATAACGCCGGTAGATGTTGACGCAGCTGCAGCTGCCATCAGAACACCTGAAATAGGTGCTAAAAGCGAACCTGTAATGCCACTATGGTTAATCACATTCACAATTTGAGCTGGCAAATCAGAGCTTGTAATCAGACCACCCAAAGCACCTGCACCGATAAGAATCAAAACAACATCAACCATACGGTTAAGACCTGCCTTGCAATACTCCAAGATATGCTTACCCTGCTTCATTGCGAGCAAACCGACAATTGCAGCAAATGGAAGAATATACATAGCATCTACTCGGAACTTTTGCAGTAATCCGATGTGCAGGACAGAACCGATAGGATTGATAAGAAGTAGAATAACTGCCGTGCCAGGCGCAACTAATGCCTGACCAATGCTAGGGAGTTTTTTGTCAGTTCCCGTAAAAGTTGCTTCGCGCAGTGCCGTGTCCGTTTCAACGAGAACACCGCGACGCTGGATAAGACTTGCCAAAAGTACGGTGACCGCAAGCCCGCACAATGCTGGTATAAAACTAGCGATCATCACACTGGATACATCGACTTTGAAGCCAGATGCTACTGCAATTGTATTTGGATTTGGTGAGATGATATTTCCCGCCTTACCACCACCTGAAAGAGCGACAAGCAGCGCAAGTTTAGAAATGTGAAGCCTTGTGCCAACCTCAATTGCAATAGGAGCAACGATAAGAACTGCGACAGGAATAAACACGCCCACAGCGCAGATAATCATGGTTGCCAGTGCGAGCGAGAAAATTGCCATCTTTTCTCCGAATGCATGGACGATGGTTTGCGCTATGCGGTCCGCCGCGCCTGATTCCATCATGACGCCCGCCAGCACACCTGCCGCGAGTACACGGACAACCGTTCCCATTACACTTTGTGTACCCGCCACAATAACACTTGTAGTCTGTGAGAAAGAAGCGCCGGAAATAAGGCAGCCAAAAATTGCACCAAGAAACAGTGCATATGTGGAATTGAGTTTACACAGGATGAGAATGATGGCAAGCGCCAGCCCTAGAAGCGCTGCCCACCACGCGAGTGATATAGTCATTATGCCCTCCTCGGCATTCTTGCAGAGTGCTCCATTACACTTTGCGATTAATTACACGTCTATTATGTGCTGTTATACGCACTATTGAAAAAGAGCTTTGTACCTATTTTTTCGTATTATTTTGAGTAAGAATTGTTATGCATAACAGTATTAACGGATGGTGCATATGGACATTGATAAAAATATTGCCTCTATGATTGTTACTAATTTAAAAAGCGCACTGTCCTATGACATCAATTTATTTGACACCACCGGCACTATCATCGCCAGCACAAATCCTCAGCGCATCGGTACATCACACGGCGCAGCGCAGCTTGCGATTGAGACTGGGTACACCGTCTACGTTGATGATGATCATCCTTTCGCCGGCGCTCGTGATGGTGTCAACATTCCTGTATATCTTTATGGAAACATTGTCGCCGTCATCGGCATGACCGGAAAACGCGAAGAAGTCGAATCATACGGCAATGTCATCAGAAAGATGACAGAGATTCTCATAAGAGAAAACCTTGACCGTATGAATTACAGCGACCACACTATACTTATCGAAAATCTCATCGATGCATTAACAACTTCAGAAAAATACGACCCTGTCACGATTTCTCATCTTTTCCAAGAAGCAAATATCACGATTCAAGACAGCTACTACTGCATTGTTGCACAGCTGGGAAATGATTTACTCAATTCTCAGGAAATTCGTCAACTTCGAGATGAAATTTCGCAGATTACCAGCCACCTCTCTGGCTTACTCATCAGCATTAAATCAGACGGTTTCTGTCTCATTGTGCCCACATCACCGAGCGACAAACATTTGGATGATCAAGCTCTGACAGAAGATGACATATCAATAAGCCAACTTTGCTCTGCCATTTCGAGTAGCCCGATGATTACAAACAAGAATTGTAGTATCGGCGTCGGCAGCATTTACCCTGGCTTAGCAAGCATCCGCACTAGCTATCACGAAGCAAAATCCGCAGCACAGTGGGCTTCGACACAAAATACTCACGAGCCTGTCGACTACAAGGATTTAGACATTGGGGTGCTCATCCCATCCCTATCCAAAGAGAGTATAAGCGTCTTTCTCTCCCGCATTTTTGCAAACCTTAGCGACGAGCAAATACAAAAATTTGCTGAGCTTTTCCACTCATATAAAATGCACAACGGGAGTATAAACCACACAGCGCAGGAACTTTATCTTCATAAAAACACTGTGCAAAATAGACTCAATAAACTTATGAACTACACAGGGTATAACCCACGAAACCTACGCGATTTCTCAGTTTTAGATTGTGCATTCGAGTTATACCAATGGCAGGCAAAAGAAAACCAGAATTAAACAAGATAGCGTACAACAACAAGCCGTTTAACACTATCCGTCACAAGATAAGCAAAAAGCCCTAGGAAAACCTAGAGCTTGCTGGGGTGGCTAACGAGACTTGAACTCGCGACCTCCTGAACCACAATCAGGTGCTACTACCGACTGAGCTACAGCCACCACGTTCACATGAAATTCATGCAACGTATGAGAGCATACACGAAACCAAAGACCGACACGGCGGGATTCAAGAAAATAATCATTAAATCTTAAAAATTATGCGTCTGAGCATATGCCTCATACGCCATTTGTATAAATGTTTGCACAGAATTTTTAATCGAATACCTCGCCTTTGCCACTTGCGCATACTCACGTCCCCACCGCTCACGAAGCTCAGGATTGTCGAGCCACCAGTCGATTGCGCGTGCTAAATCTTCAGGATTATGCGGTTCGAAAAGACTCTCCGGGCACAACGCAAAATCTGATGCCGCACTCTTCGGCGCATGCGCAATCACAGGAACCACACCCATCGCCATCGCTTCAATCACGCTAATACCCTCGATATCCGCAAGCGACGCGTGCACACACAAGTCTGCATTGCTAAGGAATTCAGGCATTTCGTCGTGTTTTACAAATCCAATGGAAAATCCTGCAGCATCACCCAACTGCTTTTGCGCTAATTTTGTCAGTTTCTTTCGAAGTGGTCCCGCACCAGCGATGCGCAATTCAATGTCTTTTTTATGCTTACTCAGCGCCACTGCTTTTATCAAAGTCTCGTGGTCTTTTTCTGCGCTGAGCCGTCCGGACGAGACGATGATGAATTTTGAGTGTGCTGCGTGATCGGCTGTTCTCACATTCTTTGCCGTTTTAGTCCTCTCCGCCTCTAAAATTGCTGAGGTTCCATCAAAAAGCGAGTCATCGTACCCATTAGAGAAAACGTGCAAATGCTGGTTATAGCCAGCCCTTTCAAGCTCTGCCTTCTCCATATAACTTGGCACATGGATATGGTCTATATCCTCGTAAAACCCTCGCCACATCCAGTTATAAATACGCTCTTTGATGTGCGGGATCACATTCAAAAATGGTGCACTCGCGCAAATGTTCTCCGGCTGCACGTGAAACCCCGCCGTAACCGCAATACCGTTTCTCTTGCAGTATGCAAGCGCTGCCCTGCCAAATTCAAATGGCATATAAATATGAACGACGTCTACACCCTGAAATGCTTTGTCAAAAAGCTGCAAGTCTGGCTGAGCAAATTCCATTTTGTGCTGGCGAGCGAACCAAGAAACCACGGGAATATAGCGCGATTGAGCCGCATACACATCTCGATCTGACCCCACGCCGACGAGACGTACATCTACCCCACATCTTTCCAATTCATTTGCAAAAGCTTGGGCGGAGTTTGAAGTCCCATTACCACTTCCACCCAAAGAATCTACAACAAGCGCAATAGAAAGCTTGTCTTTACCTTCCTCGCTTTGTTCGCCGTCTCCCTGCTTGACGGTAGCTTTTCTGCTATACACACTCATATATCTATGATACTCGCATATCTATAATGCTTGAGGTCTCAGTGGCATAGCATCAAGCACAGTTTTGGACACTGTTTCATACACACCGTCCACATATTAACAACTTGCGCCGCACGGTACGCCGCCCATGCCAAGATAAAAGCATGACAGAAACTTCTCGCCCGCTGGGTTCTCCTTATGCAACTTCTCGTCAAGACAGCACTCGCATCATGCTGCTCGGCTCAGGAGAACTGGGCAAAGAAATAGCCATTGAAGCCATGCGACTTGGCGCATACGTCATCGCTGTAGACTCGTATGATCATGCTCCTGCTCAACACATCGCTCATGAGTCACACGCTATTGATATGAGCGACGAGAACCAGCTTTCTCGCCTTATCGAAGATGTGCAGCCAGACACCATCGTGCCCGAAGTCGAAGCGATCGCAACATCTGTATTGAGTGATGCGCGCGATGCTGGAGTGCAAGTCGTGCCAAGCGTTTCCATCGCTCAAATCTGCATGGACCGCGAGAGACTTCGCACTCTTGCTGCTGAAAAGTGCGGTGTGCCAACTACACCGTACCGATTTGCCGGCAGCGAGAATGAGCTTCTGGCAGGCGCGCGAGAAGTAGGATTCCCTTGTGTGATTAAGCCAGTCCTCTCTTCATCTGGACACGGTCAGTCTGTTGCCCGAAGTGAGCAGGATATCGTTCGCTCATGGGCATTCGCACAGGAAGAGAGGCGCACAGCTGGTGATGGCTCAGTCTCTCGCGTTATTGTGGAAGCATTCGTTCCTCTCGATTATGAATTAACCATTCTTACGGTCTCTTCCAGAGCAGGAGTAGTGACATGCGCTCCAATCGCGCACACGCAGGAAAGTGGAGACTACCGCGAATCCTGGCAACCAGCCTACGTACCGGAAAGTGTTATGAAGCAGGGACAACGCATAGCCCGCACAGTCGTCGAACAGCTTGTGCAAGACGCTCAAGACAATGGCGAGAAAGGCTGGGGCGTTTTCGGCGTAGAACTCTTTGTGCTGCGCGACGGCACCGTTTTGTTCAATGAAGTCTCCCCTCGCCCTCACGACACAGGCATGGTCACCTTGATTTCTCAGGACCTGTCTGAATTTGCTCTCCACGCTCGTGCGATTCTTTCCATTCCTGTGACAAGAGACTCAATCGAACTGAAAAATCCGGGGCTAGCAAGTGCAAGCCGAGCAGTAGTTGTCGAAGGCAACGGCGAAGTAATCTTTAGCAATCTTGAAGAAGTTCTCGCTTACTCACACAGCGACATTCGCCTCTTTGGTAAGCCTGAAGTGCATGGACACCGCCGTATGGCAGTTCTTCTTGCACAAGACGACACCATCGAGAAAGCACGAGAAAAAACTGCGTCCATGTATGAGAATTTGCGTATCACAGTTCGATAATTCACAGCCACAAACAAGCGTTTTTGTGCGCCCTGATTGCTAACGTTAAAAGGGTCACAAGCGCAACAAATTGCAACGACGTTGCAGGAAGGCCAAGCATGGAAAAGCGCGAAAAGCTCTATGAAGGCAAAGCAAAGAAACTCTACGCTACAGATAATCCTGACATTCTCTGGGTTGAGTATATGAATCAGGCTACTGCAGGTAACGGCGCAAAGAAAGAGCAAATTGAAGGCAAAGGTCGCCTCAATAACCGCATTACCTCTGTGATTTTTAACGAATTACAGTATCGCGGCATCGCAAGCCACTTCGTCAAGCAGATTAGCGAAACTGAACAGCTGAACCGTCACTTGACCATGTTCCCTCTCGAAATCATTGCACGTAATATCGCTGCTGGTTCTTTTGCAAAGCGCTACGGCATTGAAGAAGGTACCGTTTTGAAGCGCCCTGTCGTGGAATACTGCTTGAAGGATGATGCACTCGGCGATCCATTCATCAACACTGATGATGCTATTGCTCTTGACATCGCAACTGCTGACCAGCTTTCCATTATCAACGCAAAGGCACGTGAAATTAACCATGCGCTTACTGCGATGTTTGCTGACATTAACGTGACACTCGTTGATTTTAAGGTCGAGATGGGCGTCACATCTGACGGCACGATTTTGCTCGCAGATGAGGTTACTCCTGACACTTGCCGCTTGTGGGATAAGTCCAAGACAAGCGAAGGTCACATTGAGCGTTTGGACAAGGACATCTTCCGCAAGGATTTGGGAAATATCATTCCTGCATATGAAGAGATTCTTGCACGTCTCGAAAAGCTCAATGCTTCTCATACACTTGAAAACTAAATAGGTTTTGCCGGCATATCAGCATGCCGGCAAAATTTTTCTCTTGTGCACTCACCCCCGCGCACGCACAATATCTCAATAATTCAATACGCAATAATTAAACAGCCCCATTTTCCTCACAACTTTCTCTAAAGGACTGACATGGTTTATCGCATTCTCGTGGAAAAGAAGCCTGGCTTTGACGTACGCACACAGCAGCAGCTGAGCGAGCTCAATCACATCGTTGGCATTAGCGCGCTTGAAGGTTTGCGCGTTTTTAATCGCTACGATGTCGAAGGCATCAGCGAAGAACTTTTTAAGCAGACCATCCCTACTGTTTTTAGCGAGCCACAGTCGGATAATGCTTTCGAGGAATTGCCACAGGACGTCAGCGACGACGCCCAGGCAGTATTTGCTGTGGAATTCCTTCCAGGACAGTTTGATCAGCGTGCCACATCTGCAAGCGAGTGCATCCAGCTCATCTCTCAGGGCGAGCGACCAACAGTGCGTTCCTCTACTGTTTACGCGCTCTATGGCAAGAACCTGACAGAAGCTGACGTACAGGCAGTGAAAAAGTACGTTATCAATCCTGTAGAAGCTCGCGAAGCGCAGCTCGGCAAGCCTGAAACGTTGAGCGTCACCATTCCAGAGCCTCAGCCGGTAGAAATTATTGACGGCTTCACAACATACACCAGCGAGCAACTCGCACAGTTCATCAGCGAGCGCGGCTTGGCTATGGATCTTGCAGACATCGAATTCTGCCAGTCCTACTTTGCAAATATTGAGAAGCGCAATCCTACTATCACTGAGATTAAGGTCATCGACACCTACTGGTCTGACCACTGCCGTCACACCACGTTTAACACCGAGCTTGATGACATTACTATCGATGATGAGGCTGTGAAGGCAGCGTTTGAGCAGTATCTTGCTATGCGCCATGAGCTTGGCCGTGATGCAAAGCCAGTGTCCTTAATGGATATGGGAACAATTGCCGGGCGCTATCAGAAGGCTAAAGGTATCCTGAAGAATTTGGATGAGTCCGAGGAAATCAACGCATGCACCGTGAAAGTGACGGTGGACGTTGACAGCGAAGATCAAGATTGGCTCTTCCTCTTTAAGAATGAAACGCATAATCATCCGACGGAAATCGAACCATTCGGTGGCGCTGCAACGTGCATAGGTGGAGCAATCCGCGATCCGCTTTCGGGCCGTTCTTATGTGTATCAGGCTATGCGTGTAACCGGCGCAAGTGACCCTCGTGTTCCTGTTTCCGAAACCCTTGAGGGTAAGCTCCCTCAGCGCAAAATCGTAACCACGGCGGCAAACGGTTACTCGTCTTATGGTAATCAGATTGGTCTTGCAACTGGCCAGGTGCATGAGCTCTACCACCCTGGCTATGTGGCTAAGCGTATGGAGATTGGTGCTGTCGTGGGTGCAGCTCCACAGGAGAACGTACGCCGTGAAGTTCCAGCTCCTGGCGATGTCGTGGTACTTTTGGGCGGCCGTACGGGGCGCGACGGCATTGGTGGAGCAACTGGCTCTTCCAAGTCTCATAATGTACAGTCCATCGAAAAGGACGGCGCAGAGGTTCAAAAGGGTAATGCTCCTGTCGAGCGTAAACTTCAGCGCCTTTTCCGTCGTGGCGATGCGTGCAAGCTGATTAAGCGCTGCAACGATTTCGGTGCAGGCGGTGTGTCTGTAGCCATCGGTGAGCTTGCTGACGGTTTGAGCATTGATTTGAATACCGTGCCAAAAAAGTATGAAGGTCTTGACGGCACAGAGCTTGCTATTTCTGAATCTCAGGAACGTATGGCAGTCGTGCTGGAAGCAAAGGACGTCGACACTTTCCTTGGCTACGCACACGAAGAAAACCTCGAAGCAGTTCCTGTGGCAACGGTGACAGAAGCTGCTCGTATGGTTATGGCGTGGAATGGCGACACAATTGTGGACTTGAGCCGAGAGTTCCTCGCATCTAATGGCGCTGCAAAGCATCAGAATGTACACGTCGTATCTGCACAGGTTGTCGAGCAGCCATGGAAAGCAAGCGCAGGCAAGAGCTTCGCCGAGCGTTTGACCTCTACAATGAGCGACCTCAACGTGGCTTCCAATAAGGGCTTGTCCGAGCGATTCGACTCCACAATCGGCGCTTCAACTGTGCTTATGCCATTTGGCGGAAAGAGGCAGCTGACACCTTCGAGCGCGATGGTTGCTAAGTTCCCTGTGGATGGTGAAACGACGACTGCATCTGCTATGGCGTGGGGCTTCAACCCATTCATCACTGAAAAGAATCAGTTCACCGGCGCATACCTCGCTGTGGTGGAATCGGTTGCAAAGCTTATCGCAGCAGGTTTCACACGCGACAAGGCATATTTAAGCTTCCAGGAATACTTCGAAAAGCTGCGTGACGAGCCAGCACGCTGGGGCAAAACTGCTGCTGCCGTGCTCGGTGCTTTGAAAGCTCAGATGGATTTGGATGTGGCTGCTATCGGCGGTAAAGACTCCATGTCTGGTAGCTTTGAGGACCTCGATGTGCCTCCAACTCTGGTTTCTTTCGCGGTGTCAACTGGCAACGTAGACCGTGCGACTTCCCCAGAGTTTAAGAAGGCAGGAAGCACAGTTATTCGCCTTATTCCTCGCTACGAAAATGACGGTGTCACTCCTAAAGTCGATAGCTTTAAGGCCGTTTTGAACGCCGTAGAAGCACTGGTAGATTCGCAAGGCGCTTTGGCTATTTCTACACCAGGATATAGCGCAACGGCTGGAAGCTTGTTCTTGATGTCCGTAGGAAATCAGATTGGTGTACAGTTTGCTGACGATGTTCAGCCAGATTCCCTTTTCAACTACGCTTATGGCAGCTTCATCATCGAGCTTGCCGATGATGCGACCGTACCACAAAGCGATCTCTTTGATGTAGAAACTTTGGGCACCACCATCGACGAGTATGCCTTTATCACATCAAACGAGAGCGTAGATTTGACTCAGATTCAGCAGGCGTGGGAGTGCGGTATGGAATCCGTATTCCCATACCGCACTCCAGAAAATGAGAAGAAGAATCTTCCAGCAATCGAAGCTATTTCCTACACAGGTGAGAAGTCACTGCATCACGCACAAACTACTCTCGCTCGCCCACGCGTTATCATTCCAGTATTCCCTGGAAATAATTGCGAGTATGACACTTTACGCGCATTTAACCGTGCAGGCGCACAGGCTGAGACACTCATTATCAACAACCTCACCCCTGCTGCCGTAGCAGAGAGCACACATCAGTTGGCTCAGTCTATCCGCAACAGTCAGATTGTGATGATTCCTGGAGGCTTCTCGGGCGGTGATGAACCAGACGGTTCTGCAAAGTTCATCACGGCATTCTTCCGCTCCCCTGAAGTTACGGATGCTGTACGCGATTTGCTCAACAATCGTGACGGTTTGATGCTCGGCATTTGCAATGGTTTCCAAGCACTCGTCAAGCTCGGGCTCGTCCCATTTGGAGACATTGTTGATATGGACGAGAACTGCCCGACTTTGACATTCAACAATATCGGCCGTCATCAGAGCCGCTTGGTCCGCACTCGCGTGGCAAGCACAAAGAGCCCATGGCTGTCTCGCACAGAGGTTGGCGATGTACACACTATCGCTATCAGCCACGGTGAAGGACGCTTCGTTGCGAATGATGACGTGCTCGCTCGTCTCGTCTCTAATGGTCAAATTGCGACCCAGTATGTAGATGAGACAGGCACTCCAAGCCTTGACCTCGATGTCAACCCTAACGGATCCGTGCTCGCTATCGAAGGCATTACCAGCCCTGACGGTCGAGTATTTGGCAAGATGGGGCACACCGAGCGCAACGGCTATGGCGTATACAAGAACGTTCCTGGAAATAAGTTCCAGCCACTCATTGAAGGCGGCGTCAGCTACTTCACCGAGTAACGCAAAAACAACACTGCATATTACTGCCACATTTCAAGCAGAAAGATAAGGACACTATGTCTGCAGAATTAGAAGGATTGCATGAAGAGTGCGGACTCTTTGGCGTATGGGGTCATCCTGACGCAGCACGCATCACCTATTTTGGTCTGCATGCACTCCAGCATCGCGGCCAAGAAGGCGCTGGCATCGTCAGCAATGAGAATGGTCATCTCCACGGCCATCGCGACCTTGGCCTGCTCGCTCAGGTCTTTAACGATGATAAGAAGATTGACCGCCTGAAAGGCAATGCGGCAATCGGCCACGTGCGCTATGCCACAAGTGGCTCAGGAAGCGTGGATAATATTCAGCCATTCCTCTTCCGCTTCTTTGACGGTGATGTGGCCTTGGCTCACAACGGCAACCTAACCAATGGCCGCCAACTTCGTCGCGAGCTCGAAGCGGACGGCGGAATTTACCATTCCAACTCTGACACTGAAGTGCTTATGCATCTCATCCGCCGCTCCGATAAGCTAACCCTCATCGAGCAGCTTAAAGATGCACTTAACACTGTGCACGGTGGATTTGCGTATCTGCTGATGAAGAACGACTGCATGATTGGTGCTCTCGACCCTAACGGTTTTAGGCCACTGTCCTTAGGTCAAATGACCAATGGCGCATATGTGCTCGCCTCTGAGACGTGTGCTCTTGACATCGTGGGCGCAAAACTCGTGCGCAACATCGAGCCTGGCGAGCTCATCATCGTCAACGATGATGGCTACACCATCGAGAAGTATACGGATAAGACGCAAAAAGCTATCTGCTCTATGGAGTTTATTTACTTTGCACGCCCAGACTCCGACATTTACGGTGTCAACGTGCACTCCGCTCGAAAGCGTGCAGGTGCGCGCCTGGCGCAAGAAGCGCCTGTTGATGCTGATATGGTTATCGGAGTGCCAAATTCCTCGCTCTCAGCAGCAGCCGGCTACGCAGAGGAAAGCGGTCTGCCTAATGAGATGGGTTTGGTTAAGAACCAGTATGTGGCTCGCACATTCATCCAGCCGACCCAGGAGCTTCGTGAACAAGGCGTGCGTATGAAGCTTTCCGCTGTGCGCGGCGTGGTAGAGGGCAAGCGCGTAATCGTCATCGACGACTCTATTGTACGCGGTACGACGAGCCGGCGCATCGTGCAGCTTTTGCGCGAAGCAGGAGCCGCAGAAGTGCACATGCGCATCGCTTCCCCACCATTGCGCTACCCGTGCTACTACGGCATTGATATTTCACGCACAAGCGAACTTATCGCCGCTCACAAGAGCGTTCAGGAGATTTGTGAATTCATCGGCGCAGATTCGCTCGCATACCTGTCTATTGACGGACTGGTAGAAACCGTTGGCCTGAATGCAGACGCGCCATATGGCGGCCTGTGCGTGGCATATTTCAATGGCGACTACCCTACTTCCCTCGGTGACTATGAGGAGGAATTCCTCGCGTCCATTACCGAAGAAGATAAAAAACGTCTGACAGAATTTGCGCGCGACTCAAGCCAGTATTACGGCAACGAATACACGCATTATCTCATGGAGAAGAGTAAGTAGTTTTTTCTATATTAAGGAGTTCACATGCCATCCGCATATGAAAACGCTGGAGTCAGCGTAGAAGCAGGTTACGAGGTAGTTCGTCGTATCCAGCAGCACGTAGCACGTACTGCACGTCCTGGCGCAGGTGGAATTGGCGGCTTTGGCGGCCTCTTCGATTTATCTCTGCTCGGCTATGAGGAACCAGTTCTCGTATCTGGCACTGATGGTGTCGGTACAAAGTTGCTTGTCGCAAAGGCAGCGAATAAGCATGATTCTATCGGTATCGACTGCGTAGCAATGTGTGTGAATGATATCTTGGCGCAAGGTGCTGAGCCACTCTTCTTCCTTGACTACATCGCGTGTGGTAAGAATGATCCAGCATTACTGGAGCAAGTCGTCAAAGGCGTAACAGACGGATGTGTGCAGGCAGGCGCAGCACTCGTCGGTGGAGAGACCGCCGAAATGCCAGATATGTACGACAAAGACGAGTATGACCTCGCAGGTTTCACGGTAGGCGTGGTCGAGAAGTCCACAATCATCGACGGCTCTGCCATTAAGGAAGGCGATGTGATGATAGGCCTTCCATCGTCCGGAGTCCATTCCAATGGATTCTCTCTCGTACGCAAAGCTCTCTTCAAAGATGGTGGCTTGAGCGTAGATTCTGAGCTTCCTGAGCTTGAAGGCAAGAAACTCGCAGAAGTGCTCCTTGAACCGACACGTATCTATGCTCAAGCGTTGAAACCACTATTTGCGAAAGGCAAAGGCTCTCATCAGATTTTGAATGGCATCGCGCATATCACAGGTGGAGCTTTTGTTGAAAAAGTGCCACGCATCATCCCAGAAGGTCTCGCAGCTTCCTTTGACATCAATTCATGGGACGTTCCCCCTATCTTTACAGTCCTCGAAAAATACGGTCACGTTGCGCATAAGGAAATGTATAACATCTTCAACATGGGCATCGGTATGGTCCTGATGGTTAGCCCTGAAAACGTTGCCACAGTAGAGCATATTCTCGACGAAAACGGTGAAAAGCATTACACCGTCGGTCGCATCGTCAAGGATAACGGCGAGCGCGTGGAATTGCACGACTAATCGGCTCTGCTTCGCTTCAAAGGAGAAACACATTATGTCTAAGGTTTTGGTCATTGGTTCTGGTGCTCGTGAGCATGCAATTTCTCATACATTGCTCCGAGGTGGCAGCGTCACTGAGGTTTTTTGCGCTCCTGGAAATCCTGGTATGCGCAAAGACGGTATCACAGTCGTCAATTTGTCGCAGTCCAATCACAGCGCGCTCATCGATTTTGTACGCGATAAGAACATCGACTGGGTGTTCGTCGGACCGGAGAATCCTCTTATCGACGGAATTGTTGATGATTTCGCAGAAGCTGGAATTAAGGCTTTCGGACCGACGCGGCGAGCAGCGCAGATTGAGGGTTCTAAAACCTTCGCCAAGGAACTTATGGAGCGCTTACACGTTCCTACTGCCGCATACGCAGATTTCGACAATTATGACGAAGCAGTTGCATATGTTCATGAACATGGTGCACCTATCGTGATTAAGGCTGACGGTCTCGCTGCAGGCAAGGGCGTGACCGTCGCTATGGATGAAGACACTGCAGTAGAGGCGCTGAGTGACATCTTCCTCGACAATCGCTTCGGTGATGCAGGCTCACGTGTAGTTATCGAAGAGTTTCTTGAAGGTCAGGAATTCTCTTTGATGAGCTTCGTGCGCGGTAGTGAATTCTGGCCTATGCCAATTTCCCAAGATCACAAGCGCGCTTACGATGACGACAAAGGTCCAAATACTGGCGGTATGGGTGCGTACTCCCCTGTCCCTCAAATTCCACAGTCCGTCGTAGATGAAGCTATCAAAACTATCGTCAAGCCCATCACTGCCGGTATGGCTGCGGAAGGTAATCCTTTCACTGGAATTCTCTATGCTGGGTTGATTGCTACTCAAGACGGACCAAAAGTCATTGAGTTTAATGCCCGTTTTGGAGATCCTGAGACCGAGGTCGTACTTCCTCAGCTCACTTCCGATTTAGGTGCTGGAGTTTACTCAATCTTAAATGGAGAAACTCCTGAATTCACGTGGGATAACGTGCGTACAACTTTGGGAGTCGTCGTAGCAAGTAACGGCTACCCAAACGCGACGCAGACGGGTGCTCTCATACACGATTTTGACTGCTCTGCAACTGCTGACTCCAACGGCACGCACGTGTACTATGCAGGCGTAGCTGAGAGCGAGAATGGCGAAGATTTAGTGGCGTCCTCTGGTCGTGTACTCTTGGTCCAAACCACTGCAGAGAGCGTGCAAGAAGCTCAAAAGATCATTTACGATATCATAGAAAACACCGATACTACAGGCATGTTCTATCGTCATGACATTGGAAATAAAGCAATGAGATAAACGCACGAGTATAAAAATTTTCCAACGTCAGTATCGCTAGACATAAAGCATATGGCTATCCGTTGAGATACCACTCATGAAGGGTAGCCATATTTTTATCAATTCGATAATCTCTAGCGATGTCTTACAGTTTTTGAGGACTATTCTTATCCTTTTCATAGTTCAATCTTTTACATTACAAAATGCATCTTGCTACACTTCATCTTGTCTTAAAGTACGTAAAAAGTTGAGATTGTCTAATGCACAACCCTGCAACTACAGTGCCAATAACTATGCCACATCCAAAAGTACTCACACTACGAAGCCCTGCAGTTAACGTTTCAATGCTTCCTTCACTAATGAAACGTAATGCATATACACCAAGAACGCATGTTGAAACGACTTGAGCAATTATAATCCATATACAAGTTTCACACATAATTTCAAGAATCTGAGCAGGCTTAGACTGACCTGCATGAAGTGCCCCAGCATATTCTAGACGGCGAGAGCGTACAGTAAAAACACCGAAGGCAACGCCTAGGACAAGCATAAGCACTGGCGCCCATCTACTCAAACGTTGCGTAAATTCAGTATAAGCGCGAAAACGCGAATCATAATTTTTATTTATTTGTGTAATACCGACACTAGAATTATCAGACCGTAAGGATGAAGAGATGATAGTCGTCGCCATAAGATGCGAGTCAGAAATTTGAGAACTCGGCCATTGTTTCACCCAGCACTCTTCATACTGTGTTTTCCACTCGCACTATCAACTACGAGGATGGCATATCCAAGACGCGTATCTCTACCATCATTAGGCCAATTAAAAGTTCCAGCTACACGAGTCGTGCCCGTTTTCGTTTGAAGAATGCTACCACGTGTAAGTCCAAAATTCCGCGCAACAAGACGTGAAACCCACACACCACTCGTATCAATTATGGGCGTTTTATTTTCTGGTATATTATATGAGCCTGTGTCATTTGACACTATCATGCGAAGAAAACCTGGTGTGACTTCATACGATGAGACACTTTTGCCAGGTGTCGAAAGAAGCTCAATATCCATACCTTGGTGCAGCGCTCCTGAATTAAGCAATCGTGTTTTACCTACAACCGTATCGTTAGCTTGCTCTGTAGCCAGATCGTCACACGACTGTCCATCTACTTGGGTACCTACAACAGCTGATCCATCTGCATATGCATGAATACGCTCCACAGACTGCTGCGAGATAGCGTTGATTGAGTACATATCAAATCCAGCGAAGAGCACCATACATACGACAGAAATTATCGTGTATAGGACAGCATGAGTAGTTCCACTTGCCACATTTCGTATAGCTTCGGAGATAATAGATTTAATTTTCATTCGTCTTCATCCTCATGAGGAAGGAAATCCGCTAAGTTAATGACACAATCACATGCATTTCGCGTATCAGCATCATGAGTAGCAATGATGACGACCATACCTTGACCTGAAAGCTCTCTGAGTACAGAGTTAACCGAGTGAGCTGTACTCATATCGAGTTGGGCTGTTGGCTCATCAACGAGGAGAAGATCCGGGTGCACACATACTGCTCGTGCAAGCATAAGACGCTGTGCTTCGCCTCCCGATAAATCACTAAATTGTCTCTCGGCTACCTCTTCTAGCGAAAATCTCTGGAGCACATCATAAGCCTGAGCCTGCGCATCTTTACGTGTTTTCCCCTGTGCAAGTAGCGGGAAGACTACATGATCAAGTACACTTCGACGAGCCACACCATAGGGATTTTGGAAAACCCAACCAACAGTACTGATATTGCACAGTTCAATTCTTCCAGTAAGCGGAATTTCCCAGCCTGCGATTATCGAAAGTAGTGTAGACTTGCCCGAGCCAGAAGGACCACATAGTGCGGTCATCTGCCCCGGCTCCGCAGTAAAATTCACATGTTCAAAAAGTGTATGTGTAGAACTAAAGCGGTGTGATACGTCGTGTACTTCTAAATAGACTTCCTGATTTCCCATGTGTGCTCATCTCTCGTAAATCCAGCTTATGCAGACCACTTACTCAAATCATCACACACATCGCGCAGAATTTAAACTGCTACCTAGACGGACGTTGTGTACTGTATCTAAATTACTCGACTGAGGTTGAATAAGGCTCACACCTAGCTCCCCCGCTACTACTACCACATGTATAGTCTTAGCCTTTTTCGCACCTGCGAGCGATACAATACATCCAACAGAATGTCCATTCTCTTCATGAATGCCAAATACAGCTCCAGCGGGTACACGGAGTACATTGATGCTCTGTTTTAATGAAAGTTGGGCATCAAATCCTTGAGCGAGTGAGTCTTTGTCAAGTCCTTTAAAATCATCTGTCTGTGCAACACGCCCACAAAAATCTGCATCATTTATCTCAGTCTGCCCAGCAGGGATTGTTCCTGTTACCCCGAAAATTACTATGGAACGGTCAACTGAATCTGCTTTGCCATTTTTAATCGTTATCTTTGTAATACCACCTGAAATTGTAGCAATGCTCGATTCTGATTCAATAGTTGTACCCAGGGAGGCATTCCAAGTCTTTATTTTTACGGTGTTCTCAGGAATCCATAGCATATCAGAAAGATGAAAAACTGAATCAGATGTATTTCCTATCGCAGTCTCCAACTTCTTCCACGCCTGTATTGTACGTGTTGTGAAGAGAGGAGATCCTTGTACAGCACCGTAGCCAAGACGCGAAAGCTCATCATTGAACGCTCGGACATCGTCGCCTTTATCTCCTATCGCCAAATCTCTGTAAAGAGGAGTAGATGTTGAAAGAGCAACGATAGAATGATCTTGAACTTTTAACGCTTTTTGACCAGAAATAAGCTGACCGTCGTTCCCACTCTCTGTCACAACGCCAGTCGTATGTATAACGATTTCTCTATCCTCAGCAAGAGTAGGTACAGCTGTAACTGTTTGAGCGCCGTCGTACTTTTGTGTAGCAACTTTTGCAGTAGTAATCTCTTGTGGCATACTTAATACGCGTGGCGGACGCTCAGGAAGAAACAGTGCACACAACCCTACAGTGAGAGATATTGCAAGAATAAATACCAATATAATCCACGTCTACGCAAGTGACCTCACAGAACCTTTTCTGTTTATTTTCGGCTTTGAGTTCTTTGTCATTCTGCCGTCCTACCAGAGATGTTCAACGGGATCACCGATGTATCCACGAATATAGTTATTTGCAACTTCGCATCCCCTCACTCTCATATCTTTCTGATTAAAAGATTTAGGCGGATGATTTGGGTCAGAAGTCTCTTCGACGTACTTTTGTGCTGTATAGCTTGGAGAAACAAGTTTTTCACGTATAAGGCAATCAACAATACCCTGAGTTTGAGAAGCATAAAGATGAGGATTACCTACCTGTGTCCTAAAAATATCGTCAATAGAAGCAGAGTAATTATTCTCGCAGTCCGTGCGGTCTTCTGAGTATTTCATCATCTGAGACTCCGTACTTTGCTTATACGGTGCTTCAATATATACCGTTAGGAAACTTGATAAGTTTGATTTCTTTGTACCCTTTACCCAACATGCACGAACGATAACCTGACCACGCAGACTCATAATCAGAAACAGACACTCCACCAGCATCCTTCGCACGCTCCAAAATTACACGCTGAAAATCAGACAAATCCTGATCCTGCAACTCCTGCGAAATCAAATCAGACAACGATGAAGCAAGCCTAGCCTGAGAACCTCCTTCTCCTGACACCACAGAACTCATTGTTGAATCTGACGATGCCGTAATCGACGACTGGTCCGATGACACAGACTTCGTGCACGCATACAAATTTGTGGTAGTCACGGCCACGATTATTACGGCAACAATTGAACGTATCATCGAATCAATCGTCTTCATCTTATCCCCAAACCTTAGCACTATCGTTATGATTTGATGCACTACCATTTAGTATGAGTGAAGCTGTGACTTTTGTCTTAGTAGTGTGACCTTCTACACAGCCGCCATCTTGACATACCCGAATAAAGCCTGGTAATTTTGTTTTTGCATATACACCAGCTGTAGATTTGGTCCATGTATAGTTCCAATTTCCATCTATGCGAGTGTTAGATATGTTACCTGTCACAGCTTGTGCAGACTGTACACCGACAGACAACAGCAACGCCGCGACTACTGAAGTGAACGGCAGAATCTTCTTTTTCATGTCATGCTCCTTTGCATACAGTTGCCTACCGTTCTGTAGGTATCCATATTCTATCTCTGTAAATATCTACAAAAATTCACTGTCTCAATATACAAGCACTCTTCGTTTTAAAATTTGAATATTCTAGCAACACAAGACACACACCACGTCGGATAATAGCTGAGGTCCCCAGGGTATACCCTGGGGGACCTCAACATTTCTCGTTAATCTATCTTCACTTTACTCATCCCAAATTCCAGTAGAAGCAAGTCGTGCTTTTATCCCGTCAGTATCACTGCCAAGGACAGTAATGTGCCCCATCTTACGGTTATACTTAACGACCGCCTTGCCATAGTCATGTACATGCCATTCAGGATGTTCAGCGGTAGCATTAAACACAGAGTCTACGTGCTGACCAAGCACATTAACCATGACTGCTGGGCTCAAAAGTCGTGGCTGCTGAAGTTCCCAACCAGCAATGCCCAAGACGTGCATATCAAACTGATCAAAATCACACGCTTCGATGGTGTAGTGTCCTGAGTTATGCGGACGCGGAGCGAGTTCATTGACGATGACTCGACCACCAGCGCACACAAAAAGCTCGATGGCGAGAGTACCAGCTAAATTGAAACCCTGCGCAAGGGTAAGAGCTAAAGAATGAGCTACTTTATCCACTGCCATATCCATATCACTTGGATGTACACCGTAAGCAGGAGCAGTAGTGATATGCAAGATGTTATCGACATGCTCATTCTTTACAACAGGAAACGTCACAAAGTCAGCACCATTACCCGATACCAAGATAGATGCCTCATACTCAAAGTTTACAAAACCTTCGAGCACACTCTGTTCGAAGTTCTCACCCCACTGGGTTTCTACTTCCTCCACATCAGCAGTGGTCTTGAGCACCTTCTGACCATGACCGTCATAGCCACCTTCAGCCGTCTTGAGTACTGCTGGCAGACCAATGCGAGAGACCGCATCGCGCAGTTCAGTCATATTAGTTACTGACTCCCAATGTGCAGTTTCAATACCGTGACTGTTGACGAAAGTTTTCTCAGCGATACGATTCTGAGTTACTCGCAACAAATCTGTACCCTGTGGAATATCGACGATGTCACGTACTAAGTCAAGTGCATCTGCATCAACGTTTTCAAACTCATACGTTAGGACATCAGACAGTTCAGCAATCTCACGAATAGCATCCTGATCATCGTAATCAGCGACGATATGCTGATTACACACGCCAGCGGCCGGACAGCCTTCTGTAGGGTCTAAAACTACAGTATGAAATCCCATGTAGCGGGCAGACAGCGCCATCATCTGACCGAGCTGACCACCGCCAATAATACCGATGGTTGCACCACGAATTAAACGTTTCACTGGTGTCGAATTAGTCAAGCTTGGCATTGGACTCCTCTACCATGTCTTTGAGTTCATTGCGGTAGTCTTCAAGTGCCTGAGCGAGAGCGCTATCAAAAGTCGATAAGATACTGACTGCCAGGAGCCCAGCATTTGTAGCACCAGAATTTCCAATTGCAGTCGTCGCTACAGGAATACCTCCCGGCATCTGCACAATAGAGAGTAGCGAATCTACCCCGCTTAAAGCACGCGACTTCACAGGTACTCCGATGACAGGCAAGGTTGTCTGAGCAGCAGTCATACCTGGTAAGTGTGCCGCACCTCCTGCTCCCGCAATGATGACCTTGATACCTTTATCCCGCGCCGAGTGTGCAAATTCTGCCATGAGCTCAGGGGTACGATGTGCAGAAATGACTTGCTTGATGTAAGGTACGTTAAAGCGCTCGAGAATCTCGCACGCATGACTCATCGTCTCCCAGTCACTGCTCGAACCCATAATTACCGCGACTTGAGGCGCATTGTGAGATATATTGTCAGCCACAGGACTCTCCTTAAAACCTTTGAATAGTTCGGATTTTACTCGCTGAACACGAAGTATGAGGCGTTTTGTCACCTCTTATGAGATGAATGAGATACACATGTCCACTTCCGTAGGTGCCCCTGTGCGCTACAATGAACTTTGCATGTGTGAAACTATGATTTTCATAGTTAGTTCTCATGATGCACGCCCGCGTAGCTCAGTGGATAGAGCAGGTGACTTCTAATCTCCGTGTCGCAGGTTCGACTCCTGTCGTGGGCACCTATTTAGTGTGGACACTTATCGATTGAGCTGTGCAAACTTTCGCAGATTCTTTTGAATGGTCAAACGCCGTGTGTCAGTAAGTGCTCCGCCGAGGATATTACCAGCGATAAACACAATCATAGATATTACTACTTGCACACCCGCAGCAATACAAACCGCAAACGTCACGTTTTCCGTTTGCACAGCAATGATTCCAGCTGCCGTTCCTGCAGGTGCAAAAGTTACGAGCAAAGCCAGTATCCACGCCAGTGGAACGAATACCTGAGCCGCAGTCCGCCCTTGAGGATTCTTCATAGGCTGATCTGCACTTGGCACGGGATACATCACCAGTGATGACAGCACGGCCGAAATACCAATTCCCGACAAAAGCATTGCTAAAGAGAAAATGACAGCTATGGTAAAGATTTGCATCTGCGACGCCATATTCCCCACAAAGAAAGCGTATACACTGACGATAATCTCAAACACTGCGCCTATAGTGAGTTGCACGATGCTTCGTGCCCACCAATCTGTCACGCCTTTGACACCCGCCATCGTATGCATGATAAATGCTGGCCCATCATATGAAAGCATATTAAGACCCATAATGCACATAAAGAAAGCTGTCAGCGGGATAATCATGATGAGCATCTCTTTAATCCCCGACGTCATGGCTTGGAATGTAAAGATGCCCGCAAAGAGTATAGGCATGATAAGAGAAATTCCGTAGCGAACATCACGCTGCCAGCTTGTACCAATACGCGCAATAATTGCTGTCAATGGTGAATGTACAAAGTTCATCGCAAAAAGTCCCAATCCACGTTTTGACACGTTTTGATCACTTTGCTGCGTTTTTCCTTGAAGAATCTCGCGACGCATCGACCAGTCAAAAGCAAGTGCGAGGAGCCACATACCTACTGCCCATAGCACTATACGCATCACTAGAGTAAGGATGCTTATTAACGAAAGTGCTGCAATATCGTAGGAGACGACATTGATACTTGCTAATGGAGTCCAGCTCAGTACCCGCCCTATTTTCACGAGTTGGAGCCAAGCGAACGATTGCTCTTGAGATGCAAGCTTGTCAAACATCGCATCTACTTGCTCATCTGTGGCATGTGATCCCGCCATAATCTCGGCTTGGCTGCTCAGATGACTTGTGGTTAGGCTCCCTACTTGAGAAAGGAGGATAACGACGATAACGAAAATAACGTAAATAACAGTTCGCGCTTTTTTACTTTGAAAAAGAGTGAGTGCAAGCGTACTCAATGTCCGCGAAAGGAACTGAGAAAGCCCCACCGCTAAGACACTTGTTACAGCGGATACTATCCATAGTCCTACGATTAGAACAAGAGAGTGCACACTAGCAGTCACACTCAGAGCCGTCGCGCCCCACAGCATAAAGAAGAGAGCGATTCCTGACGGTTGAAACATCGAAGAAATGACTAATGCAGAGCGAATTGTCGCATGTGATAAGCCGAATCGAGATAAGTCACGAGCATTTATTCCGCCTTGCCCGAATGCAGCAATCTGCATAATAGAAATAAATACTGTTCCTATCCCCCACACAGCAGCAATGACATACCCCACATTTGCGTCATGTATGTCTCGCAGAGTCTGAGAAGCAAAGTTTACGTTCAGGAAAACAAACCACATGCCTACCACGGCAGCTATCCAGAAAATGAGGGAGATGACAAGACCAATCGCTTGCCATACTGATTTACGCGCCGTAGCAAGTGTCAATGCCCAGCGAAGTTTAACGACCGTGAGGATATCACGCATCGTATTTTCTCTTTTCCTACTGAGCATCAACATCACCACCGAGCGAGTTTGTATTAGCATTCTCGGTGTTATCGGTATCGCTAGTTTCGTCGGCATGACCACTTACTGCTGCGTTACCATCCACTCCACCGTCAAGCCAGGAAAGCTGCGCTGCTTCGTGCCTACCGCCTACGAGCTCTAAGAATCGGTCTTCTAAATCTTTACCCGTTGCAACTTCGTCCAGCGTACCCGAAGCTCGAACCTCTCCATCCGCAATAACTGCCACATGAGAACACATTTTCTCAACTAGACTCATCACATGAGATGAGATAATGACCGTTCCGCCCGTTGCTACATACTCTTTGAGGATATCTTTGAGATTTGCCGAAGATACAGGGTCAACAGCCTCAAAAGGCTCGTCAAGAAAAAGAATGCGCGGGCTATGAATCATCGCAGTGCCCAAGCAAATCTTCTTTTTCATACCAGTGGAATAGTCCGCGACAATCTTGTTTTCAGCATCACTCAAATCAAATGCGTCAAGCAAATCATGCGCACGACGAAGAGTTTCTGGCTTTTTCATACCGCGCAACATACCTGAATAGACAAGAAGCTGCAAGCCGGTGAGTCGATCAAAGATTTCATCTGCCTGTGGCATAACGCCCATCTCACGTCTGGCAGTATCAACGTTGCGCCATACGTCCACGCCAAAAAGCTCCACGGTACCCGACGTGGGCAAAAGCATACCCGTACACATATTGAGCGTCGTTGTTTTTCCCGCTCCGTTTGGACCGACAAGTCCATAAAAAGAGCCAGCAGGAATATCCAATGATATGGAAGAAACAGCTTTCTTTTTACCGTATATTTTTGTTAATGCATTAATACTCAGCGCAGTAACCATATGGTACCGTACCTTTCGTCTGTCTTCTCCTTAACTAGGGTACGTTACATTTCTGCATATATGCAACTAAATATGTGAATATGCTTACTCCAAGATACTGCTAGCTACCACAAACTATATTGCTTTCTCAGCATTTTCTCTGCACCAACATCGGTCACGATGCGCCTTAAAGATTCAACACAGCAATAATCTCTTCTGGAATATTTCCATGAGTCGCCTTGGAGTATGGGCAAATTTCATCGGCACGATACGCAAGTTTTTGAACGATATCGAGGTCCAGGTCTGGCACACAAACTTCAATCTTTGCAGATAGACCCACGCTTCCTTCGCTTTTACCGTCATCACCTATAGTGATTGAGACCCGTACTCGAGATTTCATCACTTTCATACCATTAACACGCATCTCTTTGGCAGCTGCCATAAGAGCGCTCTGATAGCACGCACCCCAACCAACTGCAAAGAGCTGCTCAGGGTTAACGCCTTCACCAGTACCTCCTAACTCTACCGGCGTTGAGGTTACAAATTGTGCAGACGGGTTTTCCGTCGTAGCGTGACCTGACCTTCCTCCGGTCACAATTGCGCATGCTGTATATGGCATTGCATTTCCTTTCATATCTGTGCATCTTCGCGTAGCGGTTTCCTACTTCACAAGTCGCTTATTTCGCTTATCGTGCGTTTATTGTAAGCACGGCGCGACACGGCACACCCGAATTTTCGCTGATGACACTTCTTTTCAGGATATACATATAAAATATTGAGGGATAAAGGAGATTACATGGGCCAGTGGCTTCTCGGGTGGGCGAAGAAAGAGATAGTTCTCATCGTCGCTACACTCCTTGCAATCGTGTCGTGTTTCATCGTGCCATTCGACGCACAGTATGCTACGTATATACATTGGACTACTCTGGCACAACTTCTCTCACTAATGATTGTGGTTGCCGCGCTCCAGCGCATTGGCGTATTCCACGTCATTGCCTCTCAGCTTCTCAAGACTGCTACTACTTCACGCATGGTCATTTTTATCTTGGTGTGTTTGCCATTTTTCTCGGCAATGCTTGTGACAAATGACGTAGCTCTTGTCACCTTCGTTCCATTTGCAATTTCAGTCTTGATTATGGCAGACAAGGAGGAATGGGCACCTCTCGTTGTCACTCTTATGACACTTGGAGCAAACATGGGGTCCATGCTTACTCCTATCGGTAACGCGCATAATCTCTATCTCAAAGCTCTTACCGGTATTTCCTCGTGGGACATGATTAAGATTATGGCACCATACTCAGCGGTGGCTTTTGCCTTACTTGCTTTGTGCATCTGGATTGGTTTCAACGGAAACAAAATGAAAGCAGTAGCCGACGAGAATGATCTCGAACGTTCTGTCTTTGCACCTTCTCCTACTACTGAAAAACCTGACGAGATTCGCATTATGAACTTTGGTGGTGGCTATACAGGCTGGCGTACTTGGGTTTATCTCGCACTTTTCATCGTATGCTTACTCGGAGTTGGCGATATCATCCCACTTTGGCTTATGCTCGCTATCGTAGTCGTTGTCATGCTCTTTTGTGATATACGGGTCTTCCGTACCATTGATTGGGGACTACCACTCACCTTTATGATGTTCTTCATCTTTATCGGAAATATGAAGCGCGTACCTGAGTTCTACTCTTTAGCGGCACAATTTGTCCAATATGATCCACTGGACGTCTCTGTCGTGACTTCGCAATTTATCTCAAACGTACCGGCTACCCTTCTGCTGTCAGGCTTCTCGCATCAGTGGACCGAACTTATCATCGGAACGAACTTAGGCGGCATGGGTACACTCATCGCGTCGATGGCATCGCTCGTATCCTACCGAAATATCGTAGCGAAGTTCCCTCATAAGAAGGGGCGCTATTTAGCTATATACACGGGACTTAATATTCTCTTCCTCGTCGTACTCCTTCCACTCGCGCATGTCATCACGTCGTTGTCCTAACCCACACAACGATAAGACGAGACTTTTCCTATCCTGATTTGTCAGTTTAAGTTCACCTAATTATTGTTTACGCTCATAGCATCTGCGCGAAGTTTCTCCAATTGAGTAATCTGCTGAAGAAGCTTCAACTTCTCCGTGTCATCTCCGACGCGATTCATCTGAATCCTCAGTCGAGCAATAGTGCGCATAGTGTCCGCGTCGATAAGTTTACCAGCCACCTGACTTGCAAATTGCGCCTGCGCAGGAGAAATGGAAGGCGCTCCCCCCTGTGCCTGTGCTTGAGACTCACGTGCAGAACCAATGGAATCATCCTCTTCAGGAATCGGCAGCTGCATCACAGCAAGCTCATCTATCACTGGCTTAAGCAGAGGCCCCGCAGCCTTGGAAAGGTTATGCATCCAAAGTCCCGCACTGACACTGCGGTCCGGAAGTCCTCCAGCTACCACTACCGCACGATAAAGGTCCCTAAAGACGGGTATAGCAAAGGTCGTTTCACTCATCAAAACAGCTGTTTGCTGGTCGAGTGCCCATGGAATTTGCACGAGCACAGCCATCATCTGCTGCTCAGCAGCGAACACAGCATCATCCACGCGATAGTAATGCTGGCTGTGAACGTTGTAGCGTTCGAGTGCCTTGCGATCTTGCGCAGTAGTAAAGTCAGGGCCTTCCAAACGACGAGCAGGAGTAAAACGTCCCCCACTATAAGCATCTTCGTCATGAATGTGGTGAGCGCGACGGTTTGATGCCACTTCTCTACGCATCGTATCAATGTCTATGCCAATCTCGCGTGCTGCATTTCGTGCGTACTCTCCCCACAGTGAACGGTCACGAATCTGCGCGATAATCGGCGCGACAGCTTTCATCGCACCCACACGCCCTGCAGTATATTGCGTATCAAAGCGAGAAATAGCAGTATGGATGACCCAATCTACAAGAGGCTGCTTCGAATCAATCAATTGCTTAATCGCATCATTGCCATACGTAATGCGCAAGTCACACGGATCCAAATTATCGCGAGCGATGGCAACGAAAGTTTGAGAGAGGAAAGCATTGTCAAGTTGAAAAGCGCGCAATGCCGCCTTCTGCCCTGCAGCGTCACCATCGAAAGTAAAAATTACACCTGATCCTTGAGTAGGGCCAACTAGTTTCAGCCCACCCATAGAAGAGTCAGAGATGAGGCGACGAATGAGTTTCGCGTGCTCCATACCAAATGCCGTACCACACGTCGCCACAGCATTTGTTACGCCTGCAAGATGGCATGCCATCACATCGGTATAGCCTTCCACCACCACGACTTGGCGATTCTCAGCGATAGAATTTTTCGCTAAGTCAATGCCGTAAAGTACACGATTCTTATGGTAAAGAGCTGTGTCTGCCGTGTTAATGTATTTACCAGGGTTCGTATCATCGTCGTAAAGTTTGCGCGCACCAAACCCGATCACCTGACCTGTCGTGTCACGAATAGGCCATGTAGCACGACCACGAAAATAGTCATACACCCCGCCTCGCTGATTTGCTCGAGCAAGACCCGCATCAATCATTTCCTGGTGCGTAAAGCCCTGTGATGCCAAGTGTCTCGAAAGCTCATCCCAACCACGAGGAGCATAGCCACAGCCGAAATATTCACAGTCTGCTTGCGAAAAATTTCTGCCTCCCAAAAGTTGGCGAGCAGGCAGCGCCTCTTTCGTCATAAGCTGACTCATAAAGAACTTTTGCGCAGCCGCATTTGCCTCAAGTAAACGCGAACGCGAAGAGCCACGATGCTGCGATACTTGCCCCTGTACCGACTGATCATAGTGAAGTTCAATTCGGTACTTGTCAGCAAGGAATTGCACAGCTTCGGGGAACTCAATTCCCTCTGCCCGCTGCACAAATTCAAAAACGTCGCCGCCGAGACCACAACCGAAACATTTCCAGTGATTATTAACTGTATTGACATTAAAGCTTGGAGTTTTCTCATCATGGAATGGGCATAGACCTTTGTATGCACTCGAACCAGCAGGCTGTAAAGTAACCGTCGCAGACACAATATCGTATAAATCCGCTGCTTCACGGACTTTTTCAATATCTTCTTTAACGATACGCCCTGCCATAACTCCCCTATCTTTTTAAGATATATCTACACTACTTCAACCTCACGAGTATCACTATACCGTTGGCTCTCAGCTGCATCTCTGTATTGCACGCACATGCATTCGTATGCATTTCTTCCGTGTTAACAATACCTAATAGTCCACAATATGACCGTTTTTATGATACAAATTTTGCCTGAAAATTCAAGCTTCATAGGTATTTCTCCCGGTCATATATGCCTATTTAACGTATCCGTAACATATATGCAAGGACAGATTTCTACACTGACATCACTTAAAGGTATCGCTTACGACAACGACAGTCACCAAGACCGCAGTGCCCGAGAAGGACCCTAGAAGGGAGTAATCATGACCCATCGTTCAACTTTGACTGTAAATGGCAAAGACTACAGTTACGTCGATATCGCACGCACGGTAAGTGAACACGGACATGACATCTCCGACATGCCGTACAGTATCCGCATTCTCCTTGAGAGCTTACTGCGCAAAAGTGCAGATGGCCCTGATGCCAACCAGTACATTAACGCTCTAGCAAGCTACGATGCAGCGCACATCAGCGGAGAGATACCGTTCAAACCAAGTCGTATCATTCTCCAGGACTTCACGGGAGTACCTGTAGTCGTTGACCTTGCTTCCATGCGTAACGCCATAGTAAAGCGCGGTGGCAAGGCACACGACATTAATCCTGAAATTCCTGTAGATCTTGTCATTGATCACTCTGTGCAAGTGGACGTATCAGGCTGCGCAGATGCATTGCCGCGCAATATGGCTCGCGAATTTGAGCGCAATGGCGAGCGATACACTTTCCTCAAGTGGGCTGAGGGCTCATTTGATAATTATCGCGTCATCCCTCCTGCTACTGGAATTATTCATCAGGTCAATATTGAGTATTTAAGCAACGTCATCATTGCCGACCACGATGGCACTGTCTACCCTGATTCCATGTTTGGCACAGATTCACACACAACCATGATTAATGGCATTGGCGTGCTCGGCTGGGGTGTCGGAGGTATTGAGGCGGAAGCCGCTATGCTCGGAGAAGCATCTTATTTCCCACTTCCTGAGGTTATCGGCGTACACATCACCGGAACACTACCTAAGACCGCTACTGCTACCGATGTAGCGCTTCACATTACTCATGTTCTCCGCCAAGAAGGCGTTGTGGGAAAGTTTGTGGAGTATTTCGGAGAGGGGCTCAGTCAGCTTGCTTTAGCAGACCGCGCCACCATCGCAAATATGGCTCCTGAGTACGGTGCTACGTGTGGTTACTTCCCTATCGACGAGGAAACTTTGCGGTATATGGAGCTCACAGGTCGAGATGCTGATCATATAGAACTGACACGCGCATACGCCACAGCAAATCATCTCTTCTACGATACTTCTGACGATACATCAGAAAAAGCGCAAGGGCACAAGTATCCTCGCTACACTCGAGTCGTCGAAGTAGACCTTGGCACAGTAGAGCCAAGCATCTCTGGCCCTAAGCGCCCTCAAGACCTCATAGCACTCAGTGATGCGAAAAAAGAGTTTAGAGCTAGCGTGACACGAGACGCTGGAGTACGCGGATTTGGCTTAAACAACGATGAGTTTAACAAAACTGCTACCGTCACAATGAATGGACATGATTATGAACTTAAAACAGGTCATGTAGCCATTGCCGCTATAACGTCGTGCACAAATACGTCTAATCCTTATGTGCTCATGGCCGCAGGACTCCTCGCACGCAATGCCGTCAACCTTGGTCTCTACGTAGATCCCACAGTCAAGACATCGCTGGCTCCTGGATCAAAGGTTGTGACCGGATACCTCACAAACTCTGGCTTGCAGAAGTATCTTGACCAGCTGGGCTTTAACATCGTAGGATACGGGTGCACGACGTGCATTGGAAATTCAGGTCCTCTCAGTTCTGAGGTAAGCGAAGCTATCACGCAAACCGATTTGCTTGCGAGCGCGGTGCTCTCTGGAAATCGCAATTTCGAGGGGCGCATTAACCCACTTGTCAAGGCAAACTTTCTTGCTTCCCCACCACTCGTCGTCGCCTATGCTCTCGCCGGGACAACTGATATTGACCTTACGCGCGAACCGCTCGGTTATGGAGCAAACGGCGAAGCTGTGTATTTGGCAGATATCATGCCTTCATCTCAAGAAATTGATGAATTTGTACGCCGATATGTGACACGAGAACTTTTTGAAGAGCAGTACGCTCACGTGTTTGACGACAATGCACGGTGGAACGCCATTGAAGTGGAATCTTCTGACACGTATGCATGGGATACGCACTCTACGTACATCCAAAATCCTCCATATTTCGACTCAGTAGACGAACCCGCGCGCATACCATCCCTCACAGGTCTTAAAGTCCTTGCTAAATTCGGCGACACGGTCACCACTGATCATATTTCACCTGCTGGTGCGATTGCGCTCAATTCCCCTGCGGGACAATACCTCACGGACCACGGTATTGCGCACCGTGATTTCAATTCATATGGGAGCCGTCGCGGAAATCACGAGGTCATGATGCGTGGCACATTTGGCAACATTCGCATTAAGAACGAACTTGCTGACGGAAAAGTGGGAGGTTTTACCAAGAAAGACGGTGCAATTACCACTATCTATGATGCGGCAATGGACTATAAAGCTCACGGCATCTCCACCCTCGTCATTGCGGGAAAAGATTACGGTATGGGTTCCTCACGCGACTGGGCAGCCAAAGGTGCAGGACTCTTAGGAGTCAAAGCGGTGCTCGCTGAGAGTTTCGAGCGCATTCACCGCTCAAACCTCGTCATGATGGGAGTTCTCCCTCTTCAATTCATCGATGGTCAGTGTGCACAATCTCTCGGGTTGACAGGATATGAAACGTACGATATCGCACTGCATTCAGATCCAAATATTCATGAAAAGGTGCGCATCACTGCCACACGTGCGGACGGCTCGCGCTTGGAGTTTAGCGCTATCGCTCGTTTCGATACAGCGGCGGACATTGAACAGTATAAGAACGGCGGAATCCTACCAATGGTCGTACGTAAAAAGTTAGGAGGCTTACAATGACTGACACAACTTCGCGCGACGGACTTAAAGATACTATCGCTTGCCAGACGCGCATTAGTTCCATTATCGATGAGCAACTTTCCTACGCAGGCTACAATATCTCTGAGCTTATGGACAACGGTGCAAGTTTTGAAGAGGTCATCTATCTCTTATGGAATTTGCATTTGCCTACGCAGATTGAGCTCAACCATTTCGTGACAGAACTACGCAATCATTATGAGATTTCCGATGCTGTCGAGCAATGCATCCTCATCCAATCTAGGCGTCACCTCCACCCGATGAGTGTCTTACGCTCTACAGTGAGTTTGCTCGGCGTATACAATGTGCATGCAGAGGACACCTCCCTTGAAGCTCGCTATGATCAAAGCATCCAGCTCATGGCAAAGATGCCGACGATTATCGCCACATTTGCTAGGCTCCGCAAAGGCCTTACGCCTATCGCACCACGCAAAGATTTAAGTTTCGCAGCAAACTTCCTCTACATGCTTAATGGTGCTGAGCCTGACCCTATCGCCGTAGAGGCGCTCGACAAAGCTCTCGTCCTTCACGCCGACCATGAACTCAATGCTTCCACATTTGCCGCCCGCGTGTGCGCTTCCACGCTCTCCGACATTTATTCTTGTGTGACCACTGCCATCGGTACGCTTAAAGGTCCTCTTCACGGTGGAGCGAACGAGCGTGTCTTTGAAATGCTCTGTGAGATCCGCGATACGAATGCGCAAGTAGAAGATTACCTTCAGGAGAAACTTAATTCCGCGGAAAAAATTACGGGCTTCGGGCATCGCGTTTACAAGCACCAAGATCCGCGTGAAAAATATCTGCGTGACATGGCACAAAAGCTCACCGAAGGTACCGATGATGAAATATTCTTCACTCTATCTCGCAGGATTGAAGATTATATGAAGAACACAAAGGGGCTTATCCCTAACGTAGACTTCTACTCTGCTACCGTATATCACAGCTTGGGCATTGACTCAGACATCTTTACTCTCGTCTTTGCGATGAGCCGCGTGTCAGGCTGGATAGCACATATCCAAGAACAACAGAAGCATAATAAACTTATTCGTCCACGCTCGCAGTATACTGGTCCGCAAAATCTTGAGTATTTACCTATAGGGAGGCGTTAAATGACTCGCATTACTATGACCTCTGGTACACTCGTTGTTCCAGATAATCCCACCATCCCATTCATCGAGGGCGACGGTATAGGTGCTGATATTTGGGAAAATTCACGTGCCGTATTTGATGCTGCTGTATCTTATACTTATGGCAGCACTCGCCACGTCGAGTGGAAGCAAGTCCTCGCAGGAAAGAAAGCCCACGCCCAGTGCGGCACAAGTCTTCCATCAGAAACTATCGAAGAAATTCGCCGCAGTCTCATTGCTATCAAAGGGCCGCTTGAAACTCCCGTCGGAGAAGGTATACGCTCTCTCAACGTAGCCTTGCGTCAAGAACTTGATTTATATGCTTGCGTGCGCCCTGTCCGCTACTTTGCTGGCATCGAAAGTCCTCTCAAACATCCTGAGAATACTGACATTACTATCTTCCGTGAGAATACCGAAGATATTTATGCTGGAATCGAGTGGAATGCTGGTACTTCTGAAGTTCGTAAGGTCATCGACTTCTTACAGCACAACATGAACGTTACTAAGATTCGGTTTCCCCAGACGAGTAGCATTGGCATCAAGCCAATTTCCCGCGAAGGCTCAGAGCGTCTCATCCGCAGCGCCATTGAATATGCGCTGGCACATAAACTCAGGCACGTCACACTTGTACATAAAGGCAATATTCAAAAATTTACCGAAGGTGGATTCCGCCGATGGGGTTACGAGCTGGCACAACGCGAATATGCGAACGAGATTGCAGACGGGCGTTTGGAAATCAATGATATTATCGCCGATAATTTCCTCCAGCAAATCTTACTCAATCCGCAGCGTTTCGACGTCGTTGCCCTTACTAATCTTAATGGAGACTACGCCTCTGATGCTCTTGCCGCTCAAGTAGGAGGTATCGGCATCTCTCCCGGTGCGAATATCAACTACGCGAGTGGTCATGCTATCTTCGAGGCAACCCATGGCACAGCTCCAGACATCGCAGGACAGAACAAGGCAAATCCAAGTTCGCTCCTTCTATCTGGCTGTATGATGTTTGAGTATATCGGCTGGAGCAAGGTAGCAGATGTCATTCGCGAAGCACTCCAGAAAACTTTTGCCGCTGGACTTTTTACCGCAGATCTTGCCCCATCAGCTCGTACAGCGTTGAGTACAAGTGACTTCGCGCAGGCTGTGATAGACCAGATCTCGTAATTGAGAAAGCTTGCATACTCTAACGTACCACATACAACTGTGCGCCTGTGCGCACACCTATGTGCGGTACTACCCGCATACCACCGCATGCAAGCTCATCGCTGAGGTATCTGTCAGGCTTGCGACTTGATCTATAGCGACACGGAGGCGTTCATCATCGGCGGACGCCTCATTCCAATCTGCAAGGAAATGCGGCTCAAGCAGAGGGCTCGGATGCTGCCCTCCCTCCATCAGAACAGAGACCAAATCTTCAAGAATCGTAATCTGCTGATGTCGGGATACTTCCCGCTCTCTTGGTTCCATGACGGAGAAGACAGCCAGTCCTTTAAGGTATGTAATTTCATAACTTGTCTCTTCAGGAACAACTACACGTGCACTATATCGCGTCAGATTCCCGTCACCATAGCGAGCGCGAGTGGCTTTTTCTACTGAGCTGGCGAAGTGTCCAATTATGTCAGAAGTCATATTTTTCAAGCGTGCGAGGTCACGGCGTGTAGAGTCAAATGTGTGAGGAAGTAGATTTGCATCATTGAGCCGTTGATATGCAGCTATGAGTTTATCGCTATCCCATGTATCTCCATACCAATCGTGAATGCTTGCGACAGTTGCGTCGATGACATCTGCAGCGTGCATATCTTCGACGATGAGTGACCTGCCTACGATGGCGTCTTCGACGTCGTGCACTGAGTATGCAATGTCGTCAGAGAGATCCATGATGTATGCTTCCATCGGTTTTGCATACTGTTGAGCGCCATTGTCTTTTTTCAGCCATTCAAATGCGGCGATGTCACTGTCGTAGACGCAAAACTTGTGACCTTTAGAGCCTTGTGGGTGGTGCTGTCCCTGCTGCCATGTCCATGGGTACTTCGTCGCTGCATCGAGAGCTGCTCGGGTGAGATTTACTCCTGCTGAGCGTCCATCGGGATGAAATATTTTAGGCTCGAGTCGTGTAAGAATTCTGAAGGTCTGAGCATTTCCCTCAAATCCGCCGATAGAACTTGAGATATCCATCAGTGTGGTCTCGCCGTTATGTCCGAACGGTGGATGTCCTAAATCGTGTGCAAGGCATGCGCAGTCTACAACATCGGGGTCGCACCCGAAAATTTCTGCGATTTGGCGACCGATTTGGGCTACTTCGAGAGTGTGTGTGAGGCGTGTACGAGCGAAATCATTCGTCCCTGCTACGAGAACTTGAGTTTTTGCTCCCAGTCTGCGAAGTGCAGACGAATGGACTAGGCGTGCTCGATCGCGCTCAAATTCCGTGCGATTGCGTGCTTTTTGGCTCTCCTGCGCCCATCGCTCTTCATCGTATGAGCTGTAGCCTTCCGCGTGTACACGACTTTCCGCATCTACCTCGTTGACACTCATGATTATGATATGACTCTCTCGCCAAGCTCATCAGACAGCAAATGAATATCGTCGTGGCGGAGCACTGTTTGAGCATTGATATATATGCGAGGGATACGGTTGCGTAAACATGTGAAGATTTCATAGCTAATCGTGTCTGCGCACCTTGCCCAATCGTCAGCAGTTGGCTCGCCATACTTTTCGCCTCGTCCGGGACCGAAAAGTTTGACGGTGTCGCCTTCACAGATGCCCATTTCTTCAGCATCTCCGCCTAAATCGAGCACGCACTGATCCATACATACTCTGCCTGAGACGTGGACAATCTTCGTCTGCCCTGTCGCCAGCTGCACGGCTACAGGTCCGCCCTCATGCTCGCGCTTTTGGGTGCCGAGCGCGTTAAAGCCTGAAGCGCTGCGATGGATACCGTCTGCATAGCCTACAGGCATGTCTGCGGTCGATGTGGCAACGCGTGTGATGTATGTACGACCGTAAGAGATACCGTGTCCCGCTGGCAAATGCTTAATAGTCCCCAGCTGTGCCTGCAAAGTCATCGCAGGTGTGAGTCCCCAGTCGCTTGGCGTCCCCATGACAACGTCGGGTTCATATCCATACAAGCCGATACCGGGACGTACGAGCTCAAAATAAATTTCAGGGCGAGTAAATGTCGCAGCAGTATTGGCGAGGTGTCGTACTTGTGGCGGCACACCTGCTGCGCGCATATCGTACACACGCTCATTGAAATTACGAATCTGCATCTCAGTTATGTCTCGCGCGTCAGCGTCCTCAGGCGCATCTGCTACAGCGAGATGGCTCATGATACCGATGACAGTGATAACGCCTTCAGTCTTGTACGTTACAAGTTTTTCTAACGCCTGCGGGAAATTATCCTCCGTGAATCCATTGCGCCCAAAGCCTGTCTCAACCTGCACATGCACGCGAGCACGCTTCCCTGCTTCACGCGCAGCCGCAGCTATAGCGTCGATGTCGCGCAGTGAGCCACATGCCACGTCGATATCTTGTGTGATGAGTTCAACGAACGGGGACGTTGATGCCGAAAACATCCACGCGAGAATATGCGCACGCTCAGGTCCAATTCCCGCGGCACGAAGCTCTAGTGCTTCACGCGCCTGAGCCGTGCCAAGCCATGTAGCGCCACCAGCAAGAGCAGCAAGAGCTGAAGGAATTAAGCCATGTCCGTAAGCATCAGCCTTTACTACCCCCATGACCGCAGGAGCTGGTACTCCTGCCTCGTGTGCTCGAGATGCAGTCAGAGACACCATATGTGCCATATTGTGCTGTAACGATTGGAGATCGACTAATGCCTGTGCTGGGTATTCGCGTAAAGCAGCATCATATACGGCATGTCCTTCATATGACAGTTCATCAGGATTAAAATTTTTTACTGCAGAAAGCGACATGAGTAAATTTACTCCACTACCTTACGCTCGAAAGCATCACTGCTGATGCCTTGGCTCAAAATAAGTTTGCACCACTCTTTAGCTGTAAACAGCGAGTGATCTTTGTAATTGCCACACGTCTCAATGGTGGTCGCCGGAACGTCTTCCCACTTCGCTTCGTATGCGATGAATTCCAAAGATTCCTTGACGGCGCGAGCGACATCTTCGCTCGTGTGCTCGCCCCACGCAAGAAGATGGAAACCAGTACGGCACCCAAATGGTGAGCAGTCAATGTACCCAGGAATGCGCTTACGCAAAGTAACGGCGATAGTGTGCTCGATAGTATGTAAGCCACCGGTAGGAATTGCATTCTCATTCGGCTGCACAAGGCGAACGTCATAGTTAGAAATGATGTCGCCGTGTGGTCCACTCTGTGTATCAATCAACCGGACATACGGCGCCTTCACTGCAGTGTGATCGAGGCTAAAGCTTTCTGGCATGACGTCATTAGCATTTTCTGACATAGCAATCCCCTTTAAAGGTTACGTTTGACAAGGTGGTATGTGCCCCTCATTATAGGCGTTCCATGCTACGAAACGGTCATGGCACCTAAAACGTACCATGACCGTTTCGCGAGAGAAAAGAAAGTGTGCGAGCAAAAGCTCTTAAGAGCTAAGAGAGTTTACTCCTTGACCTGATAGCCCTGCTGCTTAGCATAGCTGACGAGGTCATCTTGCCATGCCTTGACACCGTCGGTAAGCTTCTGCTTGCCGGTGTAAGACTTGCCAACGAAATCACCGAACTTGCCGCGAGCATAGACTTCGAACGGGAGGAACTTGTAGCCAGAGCGGACATTCTTTGCTGCCTTTGCGAGCTCTTCGTTAAACTTCTGACCGCCGAAGTACTCATGTGCCTTGCCATCAGCGTCGGTAATGGAGGTCTGGCTCAAGAAGCTGTCTGAAGACAAAGTATCGTTATCAGCTGGGAATGCACCACCCTCTACGCGGGTTGCGATACCGTCCTTATTGTGGGTGACATATTCAACGAACTTATATGCTGCATCAACTTTTGCCTTGTCGGAAGACTTGACAACTGCGAGAGAAGAGCCACCAGACTCGGAGCCAGCAGGCTGACCATCGGAAGTAGGCATCTGTGTAATGCGCCACTTGCCGTCACCGTTAGGCGCACCAGACAGGAGGTTGTATGGCATCCACGCACCGATGAGCAAGGAAGCGATAGAACCATTGTCCAAGCCCTTGTTCCAGTCATCAGTCCAGCCAGCAGTCTTGGTGTCGATGAGGTCCTCGTCGATGAGCTTCTGCCACCATGCTTCGAAGCCCTTTACCTTGTCATCACCGGTCAAGTTAATTGTGACGGTCTTACCGTCAGACGACGTTGAGAATGGCTTTGCGCCGTTCTGCCATGTCATAGAATCAAAGAAGCCAGCATCGCCTGAGTCAGATGTGATATAGGAACCGGTAGCGCGAACCTTCTTTGCAGCCTCGTAGAACTCATCCCACGTCTTAATCTGAGTAGGATCTACGCCTGCCTTGTCAAAGACTTCCTTGTTGTAGAACCATGCCATTGGACCTGAATCCATTGGAAGACCGTATACACCACCGTTGATGTTTACGGAAGACCACGTACCTGGAGTGTAGAACTTGCTGAAGTTCTTTGCACCGTTGTCTGCGATGTTCTGAACATAGCCGCGAATGACATATTCAGGAAGTGCATAGTACTCAATCTGTGCTACGTCTGGGGCACCAGAATTCGCCTGCATAGCGTTACTTAATGCTGTGTACTCGTCCTTCGTAGTACCAGCATTAACGACCTTAACTTTAATATTTGGATTTGCCTTTTCAAAACCCTTGACAGTACGTGGCATGGTAGAATCCCAAGCCCACACAGTCAAAGTAGTCTTTCCATTAGCACTCGTGTTTGCGCTACCAGAATTTGAACCGCATGCTGCAATCGAGCCAAGCATAGCCAATGAACCGATAAGAGCTATCGCCTTCTTACCAAACTTCATAATTGAGTCCTTTCTCAATATTCCCACGACTTTGCTGAAATTCTTACCTCTGAGACTCCCTCATTATCCATTGAGCACAGGGATAACATTTCACGAACTTCAGTGTTCACTTTATGTCGTCTCCATCAGTATAACACTAAAAAATGTTTACGTAAACATTTTTACAATTTCAGCGAAGTGTCTCCCACATAGTGCCATTATCATTCCCATCCTGTATTGCCACACGCCACTACTTAACATGCACGACAGTCCACGAAACCGCAGGAATAGTTACACTGACTTCATGACTTTCTGAGCCCAACTCCGCCGAAGAGTTGTCTTGAGGTACGACATGAAGCTGATTGTCATAAGTATTCGCAGCCATATAGTCATCACTATGCAACGTCAGAGCACATGCTTGCGTATAGACACCTTGCGGAAGACTGATAGTCACACGCGCTTCGCTATCCATCGAGCGATTGACGAGCAGGACAGCGTATGAGCCATCCGCTTCTTTGACAACCACAGAATTTACACCATCAACCGCTCCATACGCGGGAGTCTCAATGCTATCGGAAACAAGCTTGGCTTCCAAAACGACTCCACCCTTTGCTTCATGAGCCGCTTGAGCAAATGGATAGAACGTCGTTTGACGCCACGCATCGCCGCCTTTGATGGTCATGATTGGCGCAATGACGTTGACAAGCTGAGCCAACGATGCAGACCGAACCACGTCACAATTCTTCAACAAAGTGATAAGTAAATCGCCAAAAACTACAGCGTCGAGCGCGGAGTACACATCCTCCAGAAGATGCGGAGCTACAGGCCAGTTATCGATACCTTCTGGAACCTTGCTCTTCTCTTGCGATTGATACCATACATTCCACTCATCAAAACTGATAAAGACACGATGGTCACTCTTCTTCTGCGCTTTGACGGAGGCAATAATGTGAGCTACTTCCTTAATAAAGCCATCCATATCAACGCCAGAAGCGAGGAAACTTTGCATATCTCCGTCGTATCGTGCGGGTTCGTAGTATGCATGGCAGGAGATAAAGTCGACGAGGTCATAGGTATGGCTCAGTACCGTTTCCTCCCACGCGCCGAAAGTGTCCATATTGTGCCCCGAGGAACCGCACACAATGAGTTCAGCTCGCGGGTCAATCTGCCGTATACCTCGCGCAACATCTGCAGCCAAAGTACCATAATCTTCAGCACTCTTGTGTCCCAGCTGCCATGGACCGTCCATCTCGTTGCCCAGGCACCACATGCGAATGCCAAACGGCTCTTGAGCCCCATTTGCTCGTCGTGCTTCAGACAGCGCAGTTCCCGATGGTACATTCGCATATTCCACAAGATCAAGTGCTTCTTGAAGTCCGCGCGTGCCAAGATTGACCGCTTCCATCAGCTCATATGACTGTGAGTGATGCGACCGATCTACTCCCTCGCCCAACTCGCCAACCGTCTTCAGCCATTGAACCATTTCGTGCAGCCCAAACTCATTTGTTTCCGTAGAATGCCATGCAGTGTCTATACGATGAGGGCGACTTTCACGCGGGCCGACGCCATCTTCCCAACGGTATCCTGATACGAAATTTCCTCCCGGGTAGCGTATCGTCGTAGCACCGAGTTCGCGGACGAGTTCAATGACGTCCGTCCGGAAACCGTTTTCATCAGCACGTGGATGATCTGGTTCATAAATACCCTCGTAGACACAACGTCCAAGATGCTCAACAAAGGAGCCAAAAATTCTATCTGGCACATCAGCCACTTCAAAATCATCGTCAATGATAATGCGTGCATGTAATGGAGAAGTTGACATCATCGTCCCTTTTAGTTAAAAGTTAATACAAATTTTATTCTGTCCTATTATATGCGCCTTATATACGCCGTCATTAATCTTTGCGCATTCTTTGCATCACCTCTAAAGAAGCATTACTTCTAAAGGTTATAAAGAAAACGTGAAGCCCAAGAGAACTTGAGCTTCACTATCTTCGAGGATCGAAATGCAAGAGGAGAGACGCTAAGAAATTACTCCAGACGAGTCTTATTCCTTCACAGCGCCAGCTGCCAGTCCAGACTGCCAGTAACGTTGCAAGGTAAGGAATGCAATAACGAGAGGAATAATCGTAATCAGAGATCCCGTAATCACGAGATTCTGAATAGGAATGCCACCAGCCGTCGCCGCCTGATTCTTCCACTGGTTCAAACCAATGGTCAATGGATACCAGTTGGAATCCTTAATCATAATCATCGGCAAGAAGTAGTTATTCCATGTCGCAACGATGGTAAAGAGCGCAGTGGTAACGATACCAGGAGAAAGGAGTGGTAGAGAAATCTTCCAGAAAGTATGCCATTCACTCGCACCGTCTACACGAGCTGCTTCAAGGAGCTCCGTCGGTACAGACTGCTCAGAGAAAATCCACATCAAATACAGACCGAATGGAGAAATCAGCGATGGGATAATCATAGCCCACGGAGTGTTCGTCAGACCGAGCTTTGCAAAGAGAAGGAACTGTGGTACAGCAAGCGCGATGCCTGGAACGGAAATCGAACCAATAATAACAGCGAAGACAGCCTTGCGCCCCGGGAATCGGAACTTAGCAAGCGCATAACCGCCCATAATAGCCAGCAAAGTAGCACCACCCGCACCAACGACTACATAAAGCAGAGTATTCAAGAGCCAGCGGGTAAAAATACCGCCATCATAGGTAAACACTCGAGCAATATTGTCAAAGAACGCGAAGCTATGCCCCGGCCCCAAACCAAAGGTAGAGCTGAAATCGGCTTGAGTCTTTGTGGAATTGATAATCAAATACGCGAATGGGAACAGGCAGTAAATCGCGAAGATAGCGGACACAATGGTCAGTCCCACGCTACGGCGAGGATTGTTTACGTTAGCAAAGCCCGCTTTTGCGCTACGCTTACGCTCAGCCTTCTCATCACGCGCTATACGCTTCTGACGTGCTTTTTCAGCAGCTTTCGCAGCTTTTTCCTGTGCACGAAGCTCTTCTTTTGTGTATGCCATTTTTCTCAATCCTCCCCTACTTCATCTGTTCTTTCATAGAGTTTAGCTGTACAGCGTATGCGATAATCATCGTGATGATAGCCATCACAATAGCCATTGCAGCCGCATAATTACTCTGATTTCCAGTGAAGCTGAGATTGTATGCGTACATGTTAGGCGTGTAATTCGTCGTAATAGCATTGCCAGGGACCATATTCTGCAAAATGCTTGGCTCGTTGTAGAGCTGGAAGCTACCGATAATCGAGAAGATGACGGTAATAGCGAGAGATCCCTTAAGCTCTGGAAGCTTAATCTTTCGCACGATATCCCATTCGCTTGCACCGTCAATGGATGCCGCTTCATACAAGCTGTGAGGAATTGTGGATAGCGACGAGTAGAAGATGAGCATGTTATAGCCAGTAAACTCCCACGTCACAATATTTCCGATGGATACGAGTAGCATATTTGGTGCAAAAGCATCGAAATGCGTACCAAATGCCGAATTAAAGCTTCCGACAAGACCATATTTAGCACCGTATGCGAAGCCCCAAATCAGCGTCGATACGACAGCTGGCACAGCGTATGGCAAGAAGGTCGAAATACGGAAAAACTTCGTCCCGTGAAGTTTCATCGAATCAATGACCAGTGCGAGAGCGGCTGCTAGGAAAAGCATGATAGGAACCTGGATACAGGTGAAAATCGTGACACGACCTACTGCCGCCCAGAACTGCTGATCAGCAAAAAGACGCTTATAGTTTTCAAAACCTACAAACGCGTTTCCACCAATCATGCGCTGCTGATAGAAGCTGATATAAATTGCATAAAAAATAGGAATAATAAAAACGAAAGCAAATACGACTGCAAATGGCCACATAAACTTCCAACCACGCCAGTCTGCCTTGTGTTTATTTACACGAGGCGCACCTGACGTCTTCTGAGCTACAGTGTCGTTCATAGCACTTCCTCCTCTTTAAGGATTTGCATTCTTGGCTCCATTGTAAAGTGCACAATTTTCTTCCGACTTTTACATCGAAACTCAGAACTGCTACGTTCTCATTTCTCGAAAGACTCGCATCTATGCGACTTTCGAAACGTTGTGCATTTATCAAATGTTTGCGTTATCATTATCGTAACACCACAGTGCAGATGACACAACATGAGTGACACAAGCTGACATATGGTCGTATTCATATGAGTAATTTTCGTGTCCTCATATGCATCTCATGCACGCCAAAAATGGCACAAAGTGGGTCTTGATAGTTAAGCTGCCAGACAGAATCGAGGAATGTGATGGTACGAAAAACGCCAGTCTCACTTCAAGACGTTGCTAAGGAGGCGGGAGTATCGCCGCAAACGGTATCGCGCGTCGCCAATGGAAGTAGTGCAGTCAAACCTTCTACTCGTATTCTCGTCGAGTCCGCTATGGACAAGCTCGGATATCGCCCTAACTATGCCGCTCGAGCATTGAAGTATCAGCGGTTCAACAACGTCGGCGTTGTGCTTTTTGATGCGTCTACCTTTGGTAATTCACAAATTCTGGACGGAATATCTATCGCCGCAAATGAGCATGGTTACGCTACCACGCTCTACACTATGCGCAATAAGCACGAGCAAACTCTTGATGCAGCCATGCGGCGGATGAAACAGCTTCCCGTCGATGGCGTCATCGTTGTCCTCGAGCGAAGAATTCCAGATTTCGAGGGTTTTGTGCCTCCTGCTGAGATACCTGTCGTTCTTATCACAGATCAACCATCCGAACATTGCGCTACAGTCGATGGAAATCAATACGGCTGCTCGACACAGATAGTAGACTATTTCTTTGCGCATGGGCATAAGACCGTCTATCACATAGCTGGTCCTGCGGATTCGAGAGCCGCACAATCACGCGAGCAAGGATGGGAAGATGCGATGCGCGAGCACGGTATCCAACATCTTCCGCCGCTCTACCGTGGAGATTGGCTTGCTGACAGCGGATATCAGGCAGGCCTCGCCCTTGCAAACGAAGCGGACTGCACTGCTGTGTATGCAGCAAACGACCAGATGGCATACGGAGCAATGCTGGGTCTCCAAGCTACTGGTAAGCACGTTCCCGAAGATGTCAGCATCATCGGCGTAGACGACTCTTTAGTAGATACAGTTCCTCGTCTGACACTGACGACAATGCGCATGAGATTTGACGAAATTGGACGTGAAGCTTTTTCCCTCATCAAACAGCAAAATGAGGGTAAGAGCGTACCTGTCAATCGCGTGCACCTTATCGAATCTGATTTTATAGAGCGTGAATCCGTACGTGACTTACATACTCACACGGCTACACACGCTTAGCTTTCTATGAAGAAAGCATCACAAAATTTACAGTAACCAACTCAAAGGTGAGAGATTATTATGGAACAGTCAAACACAACACAGTCAACTACAACACAGTCATCACAGGTATCACAGCCACGGCTTGCTCCGCATATCGAGAAAGCAAGTCACGCGAGCGCTTCGTGGTTAAGTGACCCTGAAATTTGCGCTGTCAATCGAGTCTCTGCGCATAGTTCTCACCACGTGCATGAAGAAGAAAACGGCTCTCGACGTAATCTTCGCCACCTTCTCGATGATGCATCTGGCGCGTGGAAGGCAAGCGTACTTGTACATGATGATGACCTCCTCGAGCGTATCAGCGCGGCAAGCGCTCTTCACCGCGACGAGATTATAAATTCCCTCGGATCTCGCCCTGCTACCGTGCGCGTACCCGGTCATCTACAAACCGATGGACTCCTGCCTCACAAGTATGTTAATCAGCAGTATCCATGGGACGGTCATGAAGAAATGTGCGCGCCATCTGTTCCCTCGCTCAATCATGTAGGCGTCTATGTGCGGGATTTCTCTCTCTCACCTCGCGAACGCGAAGCTTTAACGAGTTCAGCACATGCTGGTGAGCGCATTCACTTGACTTTTGACGGTGCAGCGATTGCGCTCTATGTGTGGCTCAACGGCACTTTCGTAGGATACTCAGAAGATTCATTTACCCCTGCAGAGTTTGATGTAACGGATATTCTGAATCCTCAGGGTACCAATACGGTGACAGCTGCCGTATACGAGTACTCCACAGCACACTGGCTTGAAGATCAGGATTATTGGCGCCTGCATGGTCTGTTTCGCAGCGTTCACCTCGATGTCATCCCAGCAGCTCATGTGCGCACGATGAAGCTCAATGCAGATGTGGATGTAGCATCACTCACAGGGGATAATGCCGTTACAGGAGTGGGACGTATCAGCGGTAGCATTGAACTCAACAAGCACAAAGACAGTGATATATCTGCTCAGCTTGAAATCCTTGACGATAGCAACGTGCAAGTATGGAGCTTCAAGACACAGTGCACAGATGCACACACTGTGCTGGAACTCGATGACACTGTCGAACGCATTCACCCGTGGAGCGCAGAAGAGCCGCACCTTTATACTTTCCGCGTGACCTTAAGTGATGAGAGCGGTACTATTGTCGAGATTTCCGAACATCGTATAGGTTTCCGTCATTTTGAGATAGATCCTGCAGATGGCGTTATGAAACTCAATGGGAAGCGCATCATCTTCAAAGGTGTCAACCGCCATGAGTTCGGTGCTAACTGCGGTCGAGCACTCGATGAAGATGCCATGCTGTGGGACATTACCTTTATGAAGCAGCACAATATCAATGCTGTGCGCACAAGCCACTATCCAAATCAAGTACGTTGGTACGAGTTGTGCGACGAATACGGTCTCTATGTCATCGACGAGACAAATTTAGAAACCCACGGGACATGGGCGGATGCCTTTGGCACTCCAACTCCGGGGCGCGCTATCCCAGGCAGTCATGAAGAGTGGACGAACGCCTGCATTGACCGTGCAAATTCTATGCTACAGCGCGATTTTAACCACCCAAGTGTGCTCATCTGGTCCCTCGGAAATGAGTCCTACGGCGGTACTGTGCTCGCGCATATGAGCCAATTCTTCCACGACAATGACTCTCGTCCCGTCCACTATGAAGGAACGACGTGGGATCGTGAGTTTGACTACGTTACCGACATTGAGTCGCGCATGTATGCACATCCTGATGCGATTGAATCCTATCTGAAAGGCACATCTGAGCTTGGCGAAGCTCACAAACCGTATATTTCCTGCGAATATATGCATGCTATGGGCAATTCTCTAGGAGGCATGAAACTCTATACTGACTTGGAGAAGTATGCTCAGTATCAAGGTGGGTTCATATGGGACTACTGTGACCAGGCGTTGGAGCAGCAGCTTCCGGACGGCACAACTCGCTTGACATATGGTGGAGACTGGTACGATCGTCCATCTGACTACGAATTCAGTGGCAATGGAATCGTCTTCGCCGATAGAACTCCGACAGCAAAGGCAAGTGAAGTCAAGCAGCTCTATGCAAATGTCACACTTGCTATCAATGAAAATGGCGCAACGATTGACAATCGTAACCTCTTTATATCGACTGGTGATTATATCTTCACTGCTCGCGCACTCGTTGATGGACGAATCGTATGGGAAAATGACTATCATTTTGATATCCCTGCTCAACACAGCGAAGACGTATCCATCAGCTGGCCAAATGCTCAATCTTATGGCGCTTACGACGGCAATGAGATTGTTTATGAACTTTCAGTCTCGCTTACTCACGCTACTGCATGGGCGCCGGTAGGATTTGAACTGTGCTTTGCGCAGCGTTCACAGAAACTTTCTCATGATACTGCGTCGCTTTCAGAATCCACACCCACAACATCCGCGGCGCCTACACCATCGCACGCAATCGTTACCGAAGACTACTGGAATCTCGGTCTCAAATCTCAAAACACAGAAATCCTTCTGTCACGCTTGCATGGCGGACCAGTAAGTTTCAAGCGACTTGATCAAGACGATGATATGATCATCCGCGCTCCAAAACTGACGACGTGGCGCGCTCTCACGGATAACGACCGCGGATACAACGCTGGCTTTAGCCGCGCGCAATGGTTTACAGCAGGTCGCTTTGCAAAAGTAACAGATGAGAAGTTTGATGTGCAGCACGACAAGGGCGCGCTCAGCGGCGAGTACACATATGCACTTGCGACACCTGCTGCTACGCGCGTGACTATGTGCTGGGATGTCACTTCTGACGGTCGTGTTCATCTGACGGCATCCTACCCTGGTAACGCTGACGAGCCAAGCAATCCGCTAGCCTTCGGGTTGGAGTGGATGCTTCCTGCCTCGTACACTCATACACGTTTCTATGGGCTCGGACCAGATGAAACGTATCGCGACCGCAATAATGGTGCAAAACTTGGCATGTGGGAAAAGACCATCTTTGATGATGTACAGCCGTACCTTGTACCACAGGAGACTGGAAACCACGAGGGCACGCGCTTCGTCGAGATAACCAATCAATATGGTCACGGCATGCGCATCAGCGCTCACGGTGGTGACGCTTCACACGCCTTTGCCTTCAGCGCACTACCGTACTCCTCCACCATGCTCGAAGAGGCAACGCATCAGGAAGAGTTGCCACCTCATACGCATACTTTCCTTCGTCTGCTCGCTGGGCAGCAAGGTGTAGGCGGGGACGACTCATGGGGTTCACCAGTTCACAAGGAATTTGAACTTGATAAGACGCAACCACTGACGCTGGATGTCGATATTGAGCTGATTTAATTCCCACTTTCCGAAAAAATTCCGGTTGGTCACCTTCTTGCTGCTCTCACGCACGTGTGAGAGCAGCATATTTGTTTTGCCTCAGCACCACAACATTCTGATGTGATATACAGCACAAAAAGTCTGAGAGCGAACACTCTACCACTAGAATAGAACGTAACAATTGTGACAAAACGTCACTTTTAGAGAAGGAAACTCCTATGGCAATCTATACACTCCCTGAGCTGCCTTATGACTATGCAGCACTCGAGCCACACGTCTCCGGTAAAATCATGGAGCTTCACCACGATAAGCATCATCAGGCTTATGTCACCGGTGCAAATGCTGCTCTTGAACGTCTTGAAGAAGCTCGTGATAAGAATGATTTCGCAGCTATAAACTTGTGGGAAAAGAACCTTGCCTTCAACCTCGGCGGTCACATCAACCACACCTTCTTCTGGAACAATCTAACTCCAGAAAGTAAAGGTCACCCAGACGGCGAGTTCGGCGAAGAAATCAACAAGCAGTTTGGCTCCTTTGAAAAGTTCCAAGCACAGTTCACCGCCGCAGCTCTCGGTATTCAGGGCTCAGGCTGGGCAGTTCTCGCTTGGGATGCATTGGGTGACCGCCTTGCCACTTTCCAGCTCTACGATCAGCAGTCCAATATGCCTGTAACCGTCAAGCCACTCGTCATGCTTGACATGTGGGAGCACGCATTCTACCTCGACTACATCAATGTGAAAGCTGACTACGTCAAGGCATGGTGGAACATCGTCAACTGGGATCATGCAGCTGAAAACTGGGCAACCGCTCGCAAGGCTTTGCTCGTGAAGTAAAAAGACTTCCACTCTTTCAGTCTTTATAAACGTATCCGCTCGTTCACTCACCATACATGAGGCACGAGCGGATTTCTTGTTTCATTTTCTGGAGATGTTCCTCACACGTTAAAGCGTTAAAGTGGGCAGCCGCCTAAGCCAACTGTCCACTTCACTCATGAGTATCTACGAGAAGAAATACATCAATAATGCTCTTCCCTACTGAGCAAACCTCTTACGAAGCTGCAATACAACCACAGCGCTAGCGAACGCAAGCGTTATCATCACGCTTATACGTGTGACATCAATACCCGTCTTTGCCAAACTGGACTTCGCATGAGCCGTGGTCTTCGTAGCTACTGACTTACCGCCCTGAGTCGTTGCATTCTGACTGTGATCAGCATCGGAGCTTGGTTTGGTTCCAGTATCAGTCGAAGCTTGTGTAATTGGACGGTAGATGACGTTTACAGTACCGAGCGAATAATTCTTCACTTCAGGCTCTTTTTCAGACTGAACCCCTTCGGCATCAATGTAATATCCTGGGTTGCCTGTCTTGAACTGCCATGTCTTATCTTCACCGTTAATAGATGCAATCGTCGTAGCATTGCGAGTCTCCATGTACGACCACCGTCTACTGATACCTCGTAGCCATCCATAGCAGGTACGTCAACCGATGAAAGTGTTGGAGCATGCCAGTATGTTGTGCTGTCCCCGTGGAAACCACCACAGTATGAGTCCTTTTTCACACCATTATGCGTCTGTGAATAATGCGCAATCTGCGTTGTGCTTGACAACGGTGCTGTGTGCGAAGTCGTCTTCCCACTCTCATCAAGAACGCTTACCTTAATGTCGCGCGAAGCAGATAGATACTCTTTAGCACTACCACTCGTAATCGAGTTAAGCCCCGCAGAAATCACATCCTTTATCATGCGATACTGTACAGAAGTAGACTGAGTACCGTCGAGAATCTCAGCAATATTACTGCGTTCATACTGCATAAGCAACGGACCGTTATTATAATATTTTTCTCCAGGAGCGCATCCTGCACTTCCCTCTGTATAGTATGTAGTTTTAATAGCATCTTCTGGATGATCAAGACCGAGAGTATGTCCAATCTCATGGACCAAAACCTCAATCCAATTCTGCTGAGCGAATTCCTTATATTTTGCGATTGCCTGTTCCTTAGTATCTACGCGAGTACATGTCTTACCAGTAAAAGACTCACAAGTATCGGTACCATATGCAACAGCAAAATTCCCATACGGGAAAGAACCAGCTTGATCGGTCCAATTATCGTAACCCGTAAAATGTGAAGTTTGACTATACTCTTCAAGATTTAACCACAAACCCCCAGAACCCGATGCTGCCCAAAAGAAATCATCTGTTGCAGGTATCATCATCAAATAATTAAGATAATCTTTTGAAGAATCAATCTGTGCTTCGTTAAGTTGCGAGCGCAAAAGGATGAAATCACTACCGAGCAGCGTATTCCAATCTTTTATTGCACGCTGGAGGATACCTGCTGCCAAGAAAGTCTTCACTGAAGCATCAACATTGACATCGTCATAAATAATATGTGGTTTGCCAGAAATAACAGACAATTTTTCACCAGATGCAAGTGATTTTGCTTGTCCTTGGAATAAATCAGTATCACGATAACACAATGTGGAATCATTGGTTCCATCATAAGTTACGCCGCCGGGTTCAACCTGGCACCAGTATGGAACGCTCGCATTATACTTTTGCAGCTGACCATTTTTCATGATACCTGTTACTTTACCGTCAGAGTCTTTCTGAGCAGTGATCTCAGTAGCAGAGTATACAGGATTCGCCTGCGTTGCCGCCTTTGCATCATCAGCAAAAACAATGCTATCAGTAGCATACTTGTTGATATCAAACGGCTGATGATCTGTTACAGCCATCGCCGGCACAGCTATCATGCTCAGCGTAGCTATCACACCGATAAGAGCTGCGCTCAAACGTGTCTTCCTCTTCATAGCCTTCCTTCCCTCAAGGAATTCTTCACTCTTCACATATAATTTTCTGGGGGCGACAACGCTTGATTGTTCATTTGATGTGGTCCACGCCACTTGGTGGCTTCTAGCGGCCGTTGCAACACTATTCTTGTTTAGCTCTCGTTTATGAGTGTAGTAAACCTCTTGTACGAGCTATCAAACCCTAGATTTTGACGTACGGTCTGTCATTAAGTTCTTCAGCTACCACGTCAAGATGCGCTTGACTATACACACATTCTGTCCTATAAGCCTCCTTTTACTAAGACATTCATATTGCCAAAACGTCACATAAATATAAAACGAATGGGACTAGCTCTATCGAACTAATCCCATCATTATATAAGCAGTAAATAAGGCTCTTAGGCTTGACCTTCCCAACCGCCGCAAGTATCTACGCCTGCGCTACGGGCAGTGTTCTCAAGATTTTCCACCTCATCTGCAGTCAACGTAAGATTTACGCTACCAGCCGCGTCATCAACCCGCTTAGGTTTAGTCACACCTAGGATTGGTGTAGTACCGCGTCCAATTGCCCATGCGGTTGACACCTGAGCAGCAGATACGCCGTACTTTACGCCAATCCCACAGAGCTGCTCAATGAGCGGAGCCAGCGCAGGCATCATTGGATTGTAATTATTGCCACGCATCGTACCTGCTGGAAGCAAATGCTCAGAGTCATATTTTCCAGAAAGAGCGCCCTGCTCCAAAACCATGTAGAAGAAAAACTGAATATCGTTTTCCTTGCAGTAATCAAGCAAGCCATCGTCGATGGAGTTGCGATACAACAAGCTGAAGTGATTTTGTACAGCTGAAATCTTAATACCAAATGGATCGAGAATTTCCTGTGCATGCTTTATCTGCTCGAGGCTATGATTGGAAACGCCGACACGCTTTATCTTGCCAGACTTTACAGCACCTACGAGCTGAGGAGTCCAACGATCTACATCTGCAGAGTTGTGAATCCAATAGATATCGAAATAATCCATACCCATGCGCTGCAATAAACCGTTGAGCATATCCATCACAGTATTGTCAGCTGCTGGGTTTGCCATCTGAGGAGTGAACCTATCCGAAATAATGATATCTCCGCGCTTAACTGTACTTGCAAGTTCACCAAGGATTCGCTCAGAATCACCGTTTTCATAAGCGAACGCGGTATCGAAAAGATTTAAGCCGTGACTCATTGCCCTCTCGAAAGCGTTTTTCAAATCTGCTGCGTCCATGTGGTTACCGAATACTGTATCTCCGCCGGCGCCGCCGCCTATGCCCCAAGATCAAGTGCCGAGTGCATTCCTTGCTGTTGTTTGTGTCATTATTATCCTTTGATAAGTAATTGATCTACTAAATTGCGCACCAAGTCATGTACGCTGTGAAGTTCAAATTTCACCAGTGCATGCTCAAGTCCAAGCTGCTGCTTCTTAGTAGCATGCACATAAGGCCAAATGCCGTACAGGAATGGGAAGAACGCGTAAATGAAATTCTCACGCTTCTTCTTGCCAACGTTTGAATCCACAACTTTGAGTACTGCATTCATGGCGCTCAAGGTGGCTCCATACGAGCGCTTAAATTCGTCAATGCACTCCTGCGAAGCACCTTCCTCCAAATCGGTAAGATTTGAAGAAATAAGCTTCAGCATAAGTTCACGTTTTTCCAATGACCCAGCCACAAGTTCAGCAAAATTCTCGCGAGTAATCACTTTTCCACTTGTGCTACTTGCACTCACCCACTCATACATTTCTGCTGCCCAGGAATCGTATTCGCGGGTGATGAGTCCTAAGAAAATCTCTTCCTTGGTGTGAAAATAGTTGTAAATCGTGGGGCGACTAAAGCTCGTGACTTCCGAGATGTCTTTCAAAGAGATATCGCGGTAATTGTGAGTTTCGTAGAGAGACTGCGCAGCAGCTAAGATTTCTTCCCGCTGAGGAATTTGTTCTTGCATCTTATGCCTTATAGTCTGCGATGTTGTCAGCGAGCATCTTCACCGCCCACTCGTGCACAGTGTAGTCTGCGCTGTTTGGCCAGAAAGCATCACCCTCAAGGATTGTGTTCAAGGCATCGCGATTTTCTGTCTGAGCCACAATCATGCCTGAACCTAGCTGATCGGTGAGCGGACCAACCATAAGGAAATTTCCTGCCTTAAACTGGTCAGCAAACCACGCGCGGTGCTTGTCTACAAGTTTCTCAAAGTCCTCAGCCTTCTTGACCTCATCGTGAATAGAAATAGTGATTGCGTACATTCTTTATCCTTTCCAAAGAAAAAGCTTTTAGTGATGGATTTCAAACGGAGCTGCTTTTTCTTCAGTCAAGCATGCAACATAGCGCGCCTTCATATCAGCGATAGTCTGCTCATCCAAGCTCATCGCTCCAGCTGCTTCGAAGCTATCGATGAAGTTTGCGTGTACACGAGTTACTGTCTCATGGAACGGAGCGAGGAGTTCATGCAGGGTGTAATGCGCACCAGTAGACTTGTCATATGCAGAAGTAGACGCACCTGCGGTTACAGATACCATGAATTCCTTGCCTTCCAGTGCGCGGCCACCGCCATAGCACCAACCCCACTGAAATACATCGTCAAAGTATTGCTGAAGAAGAGCTGGAGCAGAGTACCAGTGCATAGGGAACTGGAGGACGATACGGTCTGCACCTTCGAGCACTTCCTGCTCTTTCTTAATATCAATCTTGAAATCAGGATAGAGAGCATACATATCACGAACTTCTACGCCATCAACGCTGCGAGCTGCTTCAGCAAGAGCTGCATTTGCACGGGAAGAGTTCAAATCATTGTGAAACACGAGTACTACAGTCTTCATAAACCTTGTCTTTCTTATATTAGAGCAATACTGACACAGTGTCAGCTCCTTTCTAAAATGAAAGTCTAACACATGTTCTGACATTGTGTCAGCTTAAGGTGAACAGCAGTGCAATAAAAGAAGACCAGCTTTTACTAACGCGTAAGAAACTGGTTTTATTAAGCAGAAGAGAGTGAAGTTCAGAACTCCTCTACATCTATAGCAGCTTCGTCGTTACGGAAAACCTCTTTTTCGATGTAGCACTAGACGTCGCGTACTACATCAATCCGCTAAGTTACATTGACATTTCACGTGAAATCACACACCACTGCAGCCAACAGTGAAATATGACGCGGCTCCCGCAAAGCAAACATTCTCTTAACATGCCTTCATCCTTTCACCCTTCTCATAGCATTCAGAGAAGTACAAAATAGACAATCAGGATGTGCAGCTTTAGCATCTACTTCTCCACACCAGCAAAAGAAACCTGAGGTAAAGCAATACGTACAGTAGTAAAGAAAATAACTACGGGACAGGCAAACAAAACAGAGGCTGCCATTTGCGCACCAAAATCCACTCCCGTAGGCGTCGTGAAGGAAGCTAGCCACACCGGTAGTGTGTAATTTGCTTGTGATTTCATAAAAGTATAGGCAATAAGATAATCATTCCAAGCGTTAATAAATGTAACGACTGCTGTAGAAATAATTCCAGGTGAGACAAGTGGAAAAACAATCTGAGTAAGTATCTGCCACTCACTAGCGCCCTCTACCCTAGCAGATTCAATTAACACTTTTGGCAGCAGTCCAAAGAAACCTTTCAAATTCCATATAGAAAAAGGTAGGGTTAATGCTACGTATGCTATTGAAAGACCAGCATATGAATCAAGCAAGCCCAAACGATTAAAAATAATAAATTGAGGTATCAAAATTACAGATGCTGGAATCATTTGTATGACAAGTATTACGAATAAAAGAATGCGACGATGTGGCAACCGATAGAGTACTAGTGCTGAGCACGCTAAAAATGACACAGCAGTAGACAGCACAACTGCAATGGCAACGACAATTACACTATTTTTCAGACAAATAGCAAATCTAGGATTCGATAGCACACGCATAAAATTTTCTACCGATAAGTGCTTAGTAAACAAGCTTGGTGAACTCTCCATTACATGCATGCGTGGACGCATAGCTGTCAGTACCATCCACCAGAGAGGAAAAAGCCACACTAGACTTATCAAGAGAGCACATCCACATCTCAACATATAACGTATTCTTCGCAGCATTATGACAGCCCCTCGTTGTTGCGCATAAGCATAATTACATATACGCTCGTCAATGCTAATAAAATTAGCATTGCTATGATGCTTATTGCAGCGCCTCTCGAAAGATTGAAGTCTATAAAGGCTTGCTTATACGTGTATATAGCCAATGTAGACGTAGCCTCGTCAGGTCCACCTTGTGAAATCAACCATATCTGATTAAAGACATTAAAATCCCAGATGACAGACAAAACAGTTGTTATAGAAATAACTGGAAGGAGAAGAGGAAATTCTATAGACCAGTATGCACGTATAGATCCCGCTCCGTCCACGCGTGCCGCTTCAAAAATTGTAGGAGGAATCTGCTCAGTGGCTGCGAACAATGTCAAAGTAACGTATGGCACTGCCTGCCAAACAATGAGCAGCCATATACAGACAAAGGCAAGCATAGGATTCGTTGCCCACGATAAATCCTGTACATTACCAAAAATTTTCAATCGTGTAAGGATAATATTCACTATCCCATAGCGTGGTTGGAACATCCAATTCCATACGGTAGCAGCTGCTACATTTGGAATAGCCCACGCGAAGATAAACGCGAGAGTAAGCATCCACTTCATAACTTTCCCCAACATTGTCATGAAATGTGCCATAAACATTCCGATTAATATGGTAGGGACTACTAGCGCAACCATAAAAGCAACAGTGCGCCACAAAGTTTTAAAGAAAGAAGCCGAGTGAAAAATCTTCGTATACTGGTTAAAACCAGATATTCCAAAATTTCCAGTAAATAGAGATTTAAGGTTAAAATCTGTAAAAGAAATAATAATGAGAAAAACTATCGGGACAATAATCAATGAAATGATGATTATCCCCGAAGGTACGAGTAACATGTACGCTATATGGTTTACCCTATTTCTCATCCCCACTCCTCTTTAATAAATCTTCCAAATGATTGTCAAATACGCGAGCAGCCCCTCCACCATCTTTACGAGACGAAGCTATAGCCACGAGCATTTCTTTCATACTTGAATCCTCCTCTATATGCGACCACAAAGGTAATGCCGGTGTCGAACTAGTCAATAATGCTGCCTCAAAGAAACCTTTTGAATTATCACTTTCCGGCAAAGTTGTCAGTACCTTTTTTACATCATTTGTGTTGTTCGGGATCCATTTATCTGCTGAGAAAAGATATTTTCGTTGTATGTAAGAACCTGTAGCTATCGATATCCATTCTGCAGCTAAATCCGCATTGGGACTTCGAGCTGCTACAGCCCACAAGGATCCGGACAATACCGCGGGCTGTTTGTTTTTAGAATACGTTACTTCATTTCTAGATTGTCTATCAGGCAAAGCGCTAGGGAATGGAAATGTTCCAAGATCACTCTGTGATATTTGAGGATTAATCTCTGATATACGTTTAAGCGATGCACTGTTTGAGAAAATTGCCGAAGTCTTATTTTCTGCCATCATTTGAGCCATATCTGGAGAATTTGCATCTGCTACACGCGAGGCCTTAGACGAGTATGAATTTTGGAAAAGTCTCCACTCTTGTAAACCTCGAAGTGACGCTTTGCTGCTCATTGAGGGTCTGAATACACCAGACGACTTATCAAAAACATTACCTTTGAAATCCCATATAAACTGCATGGCTAAAAACCAGTTTTTCGCTGGTAAATAAAATGCAGAAAAATCCTTATCACTTTTATGAACTTCAGATATTCTGTTTAAGTCGTCAATGAGTTCTTTATATGTCGCAGGTGGCTGCACTATACCCGCCTGCGCCCATAATTTCTTGTTATAAATCACTGCACGCGTAGCGCCAAAGGCTGGAACACCATAGAGGTGATTATCAAATTCGCCCGCTTCAGCAAGACCAGCAAGCCAAGAATCATGATTATCAAACTGGCGTTTATACCGAGACAAATCAGCGAGACCACCCGATTGAGCGAAACTCGCTAATTTTGTATTACCTATGTCTAAGACATCAGGTGGTGATGACGTTACCAGTGATGTCATTATTTTTGTGGATATTTGTGCCCATGGCTGGACTTGGACTTCAACTTTAACATTTGTACGCCGGGTGAATTCTTTATTTATAGCTTCAATCGTCTGCGATGAAAAATCATCTTGCATAACCCACACAACCAGCGGCATGCCGCTGCCTTGTTTAATTGATTTGCTCATTCGTGGCGAGCCAATAGTACAAGCACTGGTGAAAACAGTTAAAACGACGGCTAACATGCAACATAGTAAGCGCATTGTGCTGCCCGCATAATGGTGCAGCTTATGGTACGAATAAGTACTATTATCACGCAACATGATTACCTCAATGTACATAATTGATACCGAACACGTGCAACAGCTATCCTCGACTACACATGTCAGTATAACTGTAGTACTAGTAATTGTGCAGAGTTAGAACGATATTTAGTCGTCACTCTAACTCTGCACAATTACTCTCATTAGAATCTTTTACAGCTATTTACATTCATCCATCAGTGCAAAACCAGCATAATTTTTCGCCACTTCAATTACCCTATACACATCAAACTCAGCAAGAGCTTCAAACTCGTGAGAGCGTATATAATCCAAGGTCTCTTCCCAATCTCGCTGTGCAAGCTTTTCTTCTCCACCGGCCAAATGGCAAAGAGCTTGAGAAATTGCAATTACATAACGGCGATGCGCATCAAGAATTTCCCATTGATGAAGTTGTACGGAGTCATGACATTGAGCTGACTGTGAAAGCCCTTTACGAAGATAATCTACGAATTCTTGTGCAACATGCTTAGCAACAGCATAACGTTGAGATAATTCAGGATTATGCCTTTTACCAATTGCATTAAAATAATCACAAGATGAAAATGTAGATAAATCTTGAAGATAGCTCACTACATCTCGCCAACTACTGCCATACGCAGCTTCACAATATTCTTGAACGAGTTCATCATAATTACCTGTGTTGTCCCACAACATTCTCGCCATCACATAATTTGGCAGGTTATGCGGATAAGAGGCACGAAGCTCCTGACATGAGATATAACCATTAAGCCCAAGTTTTTCAAGCTGACGAATATCCTTCCAGATTGTACGAGCAATTGCCATATATCCCAAATCACCATAATGCGCACGACCTAGAGGATAGTCGTAGACGAAACTATCACCAGAAAATACTTTTTTCCACGCAAACAGGTATGCTAAATTTTCCTCTAGCGAATTAGGCAAAACCACATGATTACGCACATATTGAGGAATTGGTTTAAGACAATGCTCATAATCTACATCCTCATAGCTTCGCTCAAAAGTACGTGTAATCGGCGCAAACATCATAGTAAAGCGTTCAGGATTCTTGATTCGCTCTTTCTCTGGAGGGAAAAGAAGCTCATGATAAAGCAGGAAACAAATCTTGGTCTCAAGACCTTGCTGAGTCAATTTCTCATCCAGTTTATTAAGAAACTCAACATACTGGTCGGATACTGTAGTCTTCTTGCAGTCATCACATTCGCAGATATTATTTCTCGCGTCAGAAAGCCACACATGGAGGTAATCAACGTCTCGCCTACGAGTCGCGTAGTCAACAACTACATCGACCATACGATCAATAACCTCTGGGTTCGCAAAATCTAGGCTAGTGAGTATCGGAGCACCATCATACAACTCGCGTTTTCCATTTCTTAATGCTACAAGAGGCTTTTTCTCCTCGGGAAGAGTAACTCCAGATTCCCAACCAAACTTAGATGAATATCCGAGAACCTCACCCGTCCAACCATGTCCAACTCGGTGGTGAACTATTCCGCGGACCTGCATAAGTTCATCAATAGTTTTGCTCATACGGGAAGCTATATCTTCGGAGAACTCTTCTTTTGGAATATAAGGATTATATTCATGCTCGTACCATCGCTTTAAGAATGGGTATGGATTTTCAAACTGTATGAAGAACGTATTAAACCCAACTTTAGGAAGCCATGATATAAAATCAGAGATTATTTCAAGGCTGTCTGCGCCTTCAATGCAAACTCCTCTATGCTTGTAGCTCGCTCTCTCATGAATATCTACTTTGACTTTATCTAACGCTTGAGACCCTAAATGCGGTACAACTTCGTTATCTCTGCCTGGTCGTAAAAATCGCGTACCAAGTTCATGGAAATACCGATAAAGCGCAATAAGTGTCGCTACTTGAGAATTCCCCGCGATACTTCCACAACCTCTATCAATATGAATATCAATTGCATCATTACAAGACATCAGAGGGTCATTATTGTAACTCTTCAGTTGTCCTAAAATGACAATATTCGCAGTATTCATATCATCGGTAAGAGTTATTTCAGTATCAAAAATTTTCGAGTAGTAATATGCAAATTCATCAAAACACAGATTCCTAAATTTTGCATCATATTTCTCGGAAATAGCTATGGTAGTCATCACTTATTCTCCACTTCACTGTCAGAATCCAACTCAGCCTTAAGATGTGCGCGATCCGCCGCACGGAAGAAGGGATAATATATGGCAATCGATATACAGATAAGTATAAGCTGCAAAACAGCACCCTTCCAACTTCCGGTTGCTAAGAACCCACCCATTATTGGAGGAGTTGTCCATGGAAGCGCCACACCAGTAGTATACGGAACCAACCCCATACTCATAGCGCTATAACAGACGACCGCATTAATAAGTGGCGTGCAAATAAACGGAATAATCATAATTGGATTAAGCACCGTCGGGAAACTAAATAGTATTGCCGTATTGATGTTAAAGAGTGCAGGAATACCCGACACTTTACCTAACATCTTATATTCTTTGCTCTTGCTAAGAAACATCAAGCATATTGCAAGACCAATAGTGGCTCCGCCACCGCCCATGTACACAAATAAATCCATGAATGGTGCAGTAATAATGTTTGGTAATGCCTGACCAGCTTGTAGCGCAAGCCGGTTTTCATCAGCGAGCTGTAGCCAAATTGGATTCATTACAGAACCGACAACTTGACCACCATTAACCCCGCAGAACCAGAATACTGAGTTAAGCAATACTGCAACGAATGTTCCCGGCAACGTCGAACCGATAAGCGCGAGAGGAGTCCCTACAATCACAGCTAACAGCATATTAAGACTTCCAACACCTGTAGCTTCAAGAATCTTTGCCACAATACCAAAAAGTAAGAGAATCACTGTACCCGGTACAAGTGCTGCAAAAGATTTTCCAACTACTTCTGGGACATTCTTAGGCATCTTTATCGTAAAGTCTTTTTGGATGAATAACCGATATATTTCTGTTGCAATCATGGCGACGACGATAGCCGTGAAAAGCCCTTTACCTCCTAACTGGTTATATGGTATTCCAGCTACTCCATCTTTCGTTTGTATTGATGGAGTACACACAAGAAAAGACCCCACAGCCAAAACTCCTGCCGATGGTCCGTCAACATCATATGACTGCGCAAGCCGGTAAGCAATGCCGAAGCATGTAAGTAGCGCAATCAGACCAAAAGAGTTATTCGCCAAACGGTTGAACCAGACATCAAGCTGCCCGTGTGCAGCTAACCATTGTGTCCATTCTTTGACAGGAAAACTTCCGATAAGTGTAAAGATCGAACCAATTAGCACAAGCGGCATTGCCATGAGCACACCTTCACGCAGGGCTTTAAGATGCCTTTGCGCAGCCACTTTCTCACCAAACGGAGCAAGCTTTTTTTCTAAAAATCCCATACTCTTCATCGAGCTATTCCTTCCTTCGAGCGGGAATACCACAAACTATATTTGTTTGTTTAGTAAACATATTATAATTACGTGTAAAGAAATACAAATTGATACACTAGGTGTGTCGAGTTATTTTCCAGCGAAAAGAGGAATCACTTGGTAGAACAACAAGAATTTACTCTGCCTACTAGCTCTTTCATTTCATTCGACCAATATGCGCAGCGCTATAATACTTCTTCTAACTCATTGAGGGCGAGTCAACCATCTGACGTCAGAAGAAATAACCGTTTACGTGCTATCGAAGCACTGTTTCCCCTACATCAACTGTCAAGATCTGATATTGCTCGCCACTTACAACTTACACGTGCATCAGCTTCAGAGGTCGTCAGTTCGCTAATCAATGACGGCTTAGTAATCGAAGAAGGCTCATCGCACACTCCTGGAAAACCCGGAAAGCCAGGAACGCTACTACGCCTTGACATATCATCAAGGAATATCATCGCAATCGAAATTTCTCCTTCAGCGCATCTCCGAGGTATCCTTACAGATCTCGTTGGTCACGTGCTAGATCGACAGACTTACTCCTCAGACTCGTGGAGTTCGATGATAGATGGGGCAATTGAGCTGAGTAAAAGTCTTCTGGAAAAAGCAACTGCACCAGTAATCGGCATTGGTTTCAGTACTCCTGGAATTATAAAAGATAACCGTAGTATTTTATCTGCACCAAATCTTCGTTGGAAAAATATTGAGATAGCAAAAAAAGTTGAGAATACCTTGCATATCTCTACTCGAGTAGATAACAACGTGAACTGCGCTGTATTAGGTGAACGTTACTTCGGAGTAGGAAAACCTAATCTTATGGTCGTACGTATCAGCGAGGGAATCGGCATAGGAACTATGATTAATGGTCATATTATCGAAGGCTCTCACTATACAGCTGGTGAAGTTGCACACGTTGTAGTAGACCCCCAAGGAAAATCCTGTTATTGCGGTAAAAAAGGATGTTTAGAGACTATCGTTTCTGAACCTGCAATTTCTCAGCTTTCGAAATCACATTCTGCTCAAGATATGGAGGAAGTACTTACACAAGCAGGACATACGCTAGGTACTGCACTCGCTATGTCAGTCGCCATAACCGACGTAGATGACATCGTACTTTATGGCTCATCCGTAGCTTTATCTAACACCTTCCAATCAAGCGTCCAAAATGCAATAAATGCTTCGCTTAATTCACCGCTTAGTACATCCATACACGTTAGATCTCCAGAAGTTGCGGAAGATATTGATTTACTCGGCGAAGCTATGACCGTACTTACTTGGGCACTGCCACAAAATAATTCTCAGCAATATTCACATTCCTTATAACTTCGCGGCTTCAATCAGCTGCTTCGTATATTCGTGTTTCGGATGAGAAATAATGTCACGTACACTACCCTGTTCGACGATTTGTCCTTCGTGGAGTACCACAATTTCATCAGCAAGACGTTGAGCAATTCCCAAATCGTGAAGCACGATAAGCATCGCTAAACTTCGTGCAGAGCGAATATCTTCTAGTACTTCAATGATCTGTTTCTTGCCGAGTACATCCACAGCACTCAGTGGCTCATCTGCTATAAGGAGGTCAGGCTGCGATATGAGTGCTCGAGCGATTGCCACACGCTGAGCCTGCCCTCCAGACATATCCCCAGCATATTTATGAAGAACATCGTGAGGCTTGAGACTCACCTGCTCCAGTACGCGAGCAATTTCTTCGTCACTTGCGCTCGGCTGTCCTTCCCGTACGATTTTCTCCACGCTCCAGCGTGGATTGAGCGATTGCAGAGGATTTTGAAAAATCAGACCTGTGTGCGCTCTCTCTGCTGCACGCACGTACCCCGTCTCAGTGTGAAGCATGCCTAATGCCAGCCTCACAAGTGTTGATTTTCCAGAACCTGACTGCCCGACCAACGCGACAATCTTACCTTCTGGTACAGCAAAGCTCACATCTTTAAGCGCAAACTGCTGCGCAGCCCCTCGCGACTTTCCATACCGGAAACTCACATTCTTAAATTCGATGAGATTAGTCATGGTAAGCCTCCACAGATATTTCCTGCGCAGCAGCGACAAGCTCTTGCGTGTAGCGCTCACTCGGATGCTCTAATACGCTATGAGTTTCTCCAGACTCCACAATCTGGCCATCACACAACACATAGCATCTTTGAGTCGTTTTTGTGATCACATTGAAATCATGCGAGATAAAGAGCAACGCGCTCTTTTCAGCGGATATGCGCTCAAGCAGCACGTCAATAATCTGTTTTTGTACAAGTGAGTCAAGCGCCGTCGTCGGTTCGTCAGCTATGAGTAACTGCGGATGTGAGACAAGCGCCTCGGCAATCGCTACACGCTGAGCTTGGCCTCCGGAAAGTTCAGAGGGGAAACGATGCAAAAACGCATCACTTAGCCCTACAGATTCCAGTGCCTCTTGGGCGCGTTTGTGTTTTTCAGCAGAACTCATAGTGTAGTGCAGCGCAAGTGGAAGCTCTACATTTGCCACCACTCGGGCCATAGGATTTAAAGCCGCTAAAGGGTTTTGGAATACCGCACTCATATACGTGCCACGAAGTTCGGCGCGTTCCTCGTCGCTAAGGCTCAGGATATCCACACCGTCCACGAGTATTTCCCCACTCACGTGTGCATGATGCGGAAGAGTACCCAACAATGCACGGGTAATCATTGATTTTCCTGAGCCTGATGCACCGATGAGTCCTACCCGTTCATGTGCAGAAACAGTTAGGTTTACGCCACGCACTACTGCACGGTCTTGAATGGTAACGCAAAGATCTTTAATCTGAAGGCTCATCATACCTCCTTTAATGCAGGATTGGTTAGAGGATCGACCACCTCACGCATAGCGTCTCCCACAAGATTCAGTGCGATAACTGCGAGAGTGATGATAAGCCCCGGCCACATCACCACACTTGGATGTATAGAAATATAGTGAGATGTCGTGGCAAGCGAGTGTCCCCAGGAAGGAACAGATGATGGTACGCCAACACCCAAGTATGTCAGACCCGACTCGGCAAGAATTGACGTTGCCGCCGCCAGAGAAACATTTATGATGACCGCTGGCATAATACTCGGCATGATGTGATCAAAGAAAACTCTCACGTCAGATTTTCCTTTGTAGCGTGCAAAGACCACATAATCCGATGCCGCTGCAGCAGTGGCTACAGGACGAACCACGCGAATTAAATTCAGGCTATACGCAAATGCACAGCTCACGATAACTCCCACAATTGTTGCACCGTAAGGAGCGGCACACAGCAGCGCTACCACGATGACCGGAATAGAGATAAGCGCATCTACGACAACGATAATGACACGGTTAAAGCCAAAAGAATGTGTAACTGTAAGAGCGACTCCCGCGATGCCTACGACTAATGTGACCATTGCCACGATTACCACAATCAGCAGCTCGGTGGCAGATCCCGCCATGAGCCAACTGAACGAATCTACGCCTGCACCATCAGTTCCTAGCCAATGCACTCGCGAAGGCGTTGTCCACACATTGTAGCCATTCGTATAACTCAGCGAAAAGGGAGTCCACACGAGAGAAACGCAGGAAACAAGTATCCATATACCGATGAAAATTAACGGAAAAGCCCCGTCCCAACGATGGAGAAGAGAACGTGTCACGATACGTAACTTTCTCATTGTGCTTCCTCCTCCACTACTTCGCGACTGCGATACACATCATCGCCAGTGCTGCGCAATCGGGGGTCTATCATCTGCCCTACAACATCTACAACAAATCCCACAAGAAGAAAAAAGGCTGCAAGCAGCAAGAGTTCGGTCTGTACAGCAGGTAAGTCGCGCTGAGACACATCTGAAAGAAGCAATGTTGCAAGTCCCGGAAGAGCAAAAAGAGATTCCACTGTCAAAACACCTGTAACCATCGTGGCAAAAGTGATACCAGATACCGATAAAATCTGCGGAGCGGCGAGTCGTAACCCCGTCGTGCGCAGCGCCTGTGCACGAGTCATGCCAGCTGCCATACTCCACGTCACATAATCAGAGTCTGCCACCTCTACAAGTGCTGAGCGCGTGTAGCGCATAATCTGCGCAGCAGTAATAATGCCTACCGATAGCGCAGGCAGAATAAGTGACGCGCATGCTGTCCACAGCGAGCTCCACGATTCTAATGGCGAGCGAGCGAAACCTTGCGTAGGAAGAATCCCTATGAGGCCACTTCCCTTGCCAAAAAGCATAATGAGGAGCAGTCCAGCCCACAGTGCAGGAACCGCACCGAGCGCCACAGAAATAGCGCGCAAGCTCTGACGTACCCATGCGCGTGCAGACGTCAGAGAATACACTGCGCTCGTGATTCCACATACGAGAGCAAAGATCATACTGAGCACAATGAGTGGGAAAGTAAGAAGAGCACGGCTTGCTATGCGCGCCCCCATCGATTGACCTGTCAGAGTAGAAACTCCGAGATTGCCCGACAAGACATTCCCCATCCACGATAAGTACTGCACGATGAGAGGTTTGTCGACTCCGAGAGACGCACGCAGAGCGCGATATTGTGCGCGTGTCGCATTTGTACCTGCTACTACTGCCGCCACATCCCCTGGAAGTACACGCAATGCAAGGAAGATAACTACGGATACTATCCAAAGCATGAGGATAAATAGAGCGAGTCGCCTGAGTATGGATTTCGCGATTTTAGGCATTAATCTTTACCTCCCACAGAGGCATCCACGTCTGATTTAAGTTAAGAGGGAAACTAGTGACACGCTTATCCCATGCTGTCACTACACGGAAATTAAGAAGCCAATCAGCCGCGGCATCCTCGGATACGATATGGGCAGCTTGCTTCAAAAGCGAGTCACTCTGACTATCGCTGTCTGCTTGCATCGCCTGAGCGTAAAGTTTTTGGACTTGTTTATTGTCATAGCCATAGTAGTATTTCGGGTTTGCCCACTGGAGAAAATCGTGACTTTCATTATGGTCCACGAGCGAAATATCATAATCACGGTTTGTATACACCTGAGAAAGCCATGTGGCGAACTCGGTACGATTAACGCTCAAATCAATGCCAATGCGCGCTAATTGTGACCGCAGCTGCTGCCCTATTTCAGCAGGATATGTATTAGCATACGTTAAGCGAAGTTTCAAAGGATGAGAGGTATCATACCCCGCTTCCTTCATGAGTTTAAGTGCTCGTGCCACATCCGTGGGATAGAGACTAGTCAAGTCTTCGTAGCCTGGGTCAAGGCTTGGGATTGGACCGCCGAGCGCTGTGTCCGTTCCCCCGCGCGATGCAATGATCGCTTTGTGATCAATGGCATAGCGAATGGCTTGACGAATGCGCTTATCGGTAAGCGGTCCGTGCGCATTATTAAAGGCGAGAACGTACTTATCCGTGCCTTCGCCTGCCTGATAAGTAAAGCGTGAATCGTTTTTAATCGCAGCCGTAAGATTCGAATTAATAGGAGCTAGGACCTGCACATCCCCAGAAGTCAGAGCATTGAGACCCGCTTGCGGATCTGCGTAATATGTGATTTTTATCGTCTTGGTCAGTGGCGTATGAGTACCCTTATAACCTCCGCGAGCACTCAAGACGACTGAAACACTAGGCTGGTAGCTGGTGAGTACGAAAGGACCTGAACCAACTGCGCTAGTTTTGGCATCATAATGGGCATCCTTGTCAAAGACAAGACCCGGACGACCAGAAAGATTCCATAAAAGCTCTGAGAATGGCGCAGACAAGGTCAACACTACGGTATGACTATCCACAGCCGCTACAGACCGGTAATTTGTCATGAGACTCGAGCCTTGAAGTTTGCCGCTCATCATAGAGGAGATGGACCACGCAACGTCACGCGCGTCAAGGACATCGCCGTTGCTGAAAGTAAGACCACGAGAGATGTGGAAAGTATAAGTCTTACGGTCAGCAGACACCTCCCACGACTGCGCAATACCCGGGGCGACGGTATTATTAGACTTTCGCGTAAGGAGCGCTTCATAGACATTGCCAATGAGAAGCTGATCAAGTGCCGTACCCGAGGTGTGCCGAATATCCAAGTTCGTCGGAGCAAGCTGCAAACCAATCGATACCTCGCCACCAGCAGATGTATCTGTCTTTCCCCACACAGTGTAGGCGCTCGTCACAGCAACAAGCACGAACACTACTGAAAGAATCGCAGCCCATGCTGCACACCAATGTCTCTTTTGGTGTTTGAATCGAGTATGCGCGTAAGAATGCCCGCGCGCTGCTTGCAATGTCTCATCAGAGCTGTGCGCGATAGCCTCAATTTGTGAGCAATCAACTTTCGCATGCGCACGCACTCCACGTTTTTTCTGTCTCATATCTTCCCTAAAGTCCCCGCGCCGTAAGACGTCGTTGCTCGGTTAATATTTCTATCAACGTGTATACCTTTTAGTGTACTGGGTATACTGGAGCTATGCTCATCGCTGTAGACATTGGAAATACAAATATCGTGCTCGGTTTCATGGATAATCGCACCATTACTCACACCTACCGCATGGCTACGAGCAGCGTGCGCACAAGCGATGAGTATGGTGTATCCCTGCTGCAATTTCTCCAGCTCAGCGGATATAAAATCACAGATGTCGATGATGTCATCGTATGTTCCGTCGTGCCGAGTGTTATGCATTCCTTCCGCAGTGGTGTGGAGAAGTTTTTGTGTAAGTCCCCCATCATTGTGGGTCCTGGTGTCAAGACTGGAATGGCTGTGCGCATTGATGAGCCAAAATCTCTCGGTACGGACTGTTTGGTAGATTGCGTCGCAGCTCATGCTTTATACGGTGCACCTTGCTTGGTCATTGATATGGGTACTGCTACGACGTTTAATTATGTAGATAAAAATCGCGCGATAATTATGGGCATTATCCAAGCTGGTTTGCAAACTGCTGCACGAGCACTTTCTGGAAATACTGCTCAGCTGCCTGAAGTTGAAATTGTCGCTCCGACATCTATTCTCGCTAAAAACACTCTTTCTGCCATTCAGACTGGTTTATACTATGGTTTCTTGGGAGGAATAGAACGTGTAATCCGCCAATGTCGCGCAGAATTCGATGAAGACTTTACCGTTGTCGCTACGGGCGGTTTTGGGCAAGTCATCCACAGCGACAGTGAACTCATTGATGTGTATGACCCTGATTTGATTTTCAAGGGTTTACACATTATTTATGAGAAGAATACTCATTAAGCTTTTGTAGCAGTTCTTGCGTACTAATAGTGTAGTTTGGGTAGATTTTACTTATATCTGAGAAGTCTGATGCAGCTACTAGCACTGCATTATCCCAACTCCCTTGCTCAGAATGATTGGTTCCTTCATATTTTGTGCCAGTATATGCAACTTCGATTTGTCCATATTTATCTAGAGCTTGTTCCAGACTATCCTGACCAAAATCAATGAACTTTCCCACTTGGTTCTGTGAATCAACACATAGCAAAAGAATGTAAGGGTCCTTCCCAAAATTTGATGGAAGTAGCGTAAAGCCTTCTGCTCCTGCTTGTAAATCCTTTATGAGGTCAAATCCATGAGCTTGAGCATTCTCTAAAGACTTATTAAGTCTCTGACAAAGTTCTCGGTAATCTGTCGTGTAACCATCTATTACTGCGCTTCTCTCTTCTAGCGCGAATATGCTTGACAAACACATCATAATTGGGTCTATATAGTGCTCACGGTTTGCGTTGCTCCCTGGGCTTTTGAAATCTTCACCATATAAAACTCCTATATTTTCAATACCAGTAGCCCAAATATGCTGCAGTCTAGTGCGTATTTGAATTTCAAAATGATAGTTTCTATCTTCCCATTGGTGTTTTACGATAATGTGTACACAACGGTAGCCAGAACCTTTAGGCTTCGTCACGTAATCCCTAACTTTTATCTCTTTGCCAAATGCTGATTTCACGCAATCGAAACAACGTCTCATAGACTCAATATCTTCACATATTACGCGACATCCTCCGATATCCTCCATCGTTGAGATATCATATTCTTTATCCTCCCGTAGCAGTTTCGAAAGTATAGACTTCATTCTCTTAAGGCGCATTGTGACTACTATGCCTTCAATAGAAGCGACAGCTTCGTTTACCATTCGAAAGACTTCAAACAATGGGGCAAGATGTTTGCCCCGCCAAATAACAGCATTTTGATATTCAATCGACTCTGTGTCAATATCCTCAATCCGCTTACAACTCTTTAATACCTTAGAGGATTTTTTCATTTGACTTCGTGACAAATCTACCATGAAATCTCTTCTCTCTACATCTAGATATAATAGAAGCCAGTATCAGGAGGGAGGAACGATGGCTTCAATTCTAGATGTTGCTGCATATATTTTAAAAAAGCAGGGCACAATGACTACGATGAAACTGCAGAAACTCGCTTTTTATTCGCAGGCAGAATATCTTCGAGAGTTTAAAGAGCCACTATTTGATTCATCCTTCCAAGCTTGGATTAATGGTCCCGTTTCAGTTGAGCTATTCCGCCATCACCGTGGACTTTTTCTGATTCGCCCACAGGATTTAACTGGTGCAACACCGAGCGCATTAAAGCTCGAGGAGCGTAAAACTGTAGATTTAGTTCTATCTGTTTACGGCGAAAAATCAGGTAAAGAACTTTCTATTCTCACTCACCAAGAAGCCCCTTGGAAAGATGCACGTGAGGGTCTTGCGACAGACCAAGCTGGTAACGTTGAAATTACAAATGACGCCATTTTAGACTACTACTCTAAGCACCCACTTGTAAGATAGCTATTTTTAAAGTATGAGCGAAAGTTCTCATCTCAGTATTCTTTCGCTCGTACAGAATGCTAGGCATTCACATCTAACTCATACCGTGACTCAAAGCGACGATGTTCTCCGGTGTAGGGATCTTCAAACTCGAGAGTTTTCGCGATGAGTTGAAGTGGATGGGTGAAGTCATCGTAATCATGCTTATGCTCAGTCGGATAGAAATCATCACCCTTAATCGGTAGCCCCAATGAATTCATATGGACGCGAAGCTGATGCGTCTTTCCTGTGCGCGGGTGCAATGTGTAAGCACGATACCCAGCATTGACTGCATCACTCGGTTGACACTCACTAATCTCAATGACAGTTTCAGCGTTCACATCACCCGGTTCTTCAAAAGCTTGCAAAATGTGATGCACTTTGATGATGCGCGAACGGCGTTCAAGAGGGAAGACAAGTCCTGCATATGTACCGCATTCAGACAGCGAGCGAGTAGTCCCAAACTTCGGCACAGACACCGGAGCCATCGGCGCTAAACATTCGTAGACTTTCGTCGCTTTCTTATTCTGAAACAGCAGCTGATACTTTCCTCGTGCTTTGATATCACGGACAAAGACCACAATGCCTGCGGTAAGCCGATCAAGACGATGGGCGGGGATAATGTCAGGCTCGTCGTAGTTTTCACGCAACCTCATGAGTGCAGTGGAATGGTACCACATACCGCGCGGCATAGTAGGTAGGAAGTGAGGTTTATCGACGACGATAATCCGCTCATCTTCATAAACGACTGGCAACTCAAATGGAATCTCCGGTTCATCAATGACGAAAGCGTGTGATCGCTGCGCGCGATGATTGCGATGACGGCGTCGAGACACTAGAAATCAGCTCCTCCTGATTCCGACGCATTCACATCTGGTTCCTGCGAATTTTCAGCCGTCCTAGTATTCCTATCTTTCCAATTGCGAAAATCTACTTGCGCTGCTGAAATAGCACTCGTCATATCAAGCAGCCCAATCTGATGCCCATATAAGTGAGAGTCCGACGAGACATTATCTGGGGAATCTCCAAGCCATTCTTCCATTGACGTCATGTCGAAAGCGCTCAAGCCCGCGGCATAGGAATGTACACACACTGCTGCCGCCGCTACACGCGCAAGATTAACTTTCCCCTCACGCAGCCGAGAGGCATTGCTAGCAATCGTCGCTCCCATGATTCCAGCAAGAAGGTCTCCTGTCCCTGCAGTCGCAAGCCAGTGCGTAGCCGGTGGAAGTTCATACGCTGTGCCATCGTGCGAGGCCACAATTGTTGGCGAACCCTTCAACACTACAGTGCATCCGAGTTTGTGGGCAATCACTGTAGCAGAGACTTCACGGTGTGATTCAATATAGTCGCGAGACATATCAAGACCTAAGACAGTGCACAAACGTTCTGCTTCACCCGTATGCGGTGTGAGCACGCAGCGAGCACGCTGATCCGCGTCTAGTTCCCCGTTCATAGCCATCACTGCATATGTTTCGAGAGCACCTGCATCGACGACCACATATGGCACGTTCTTGTGCAGCTCATCGTCTTTCGAAGTTAGTATCTGACGAATTTCGTCACTTCGGCAATCTCCATTGTCGTATATTCCAGAAAAACCAGAACCCACAACCCACGCATCGACATGATTTTCAGCACATGCAGTAAAGACGACTTCAGGATGCGTTATCAGCAGTGCATTCACTGCGGCAGCTGGACCGTTATAACGCACATAACCGATACCGCATGATGCGGCCGCGGATACAGAAAGAACGCCCGCGCCAGGGTACTCATCGGTACCCGTAATAAGCCCTACGACTCCGCGCGTGTACTTAGAGTCATCAGGGCAAGGAACTTCGAATAGTCCGTCGAGATGCTCGGGAAGAAACTGCATAGTTGCCTTGCCGTACCCCTTACTCTACAGTCACGGACTTAGCCAAGTTACGAGGCTTATCCACGTCCAAGCCCTTGAGCTTTGCCATATCCATAGCAAAGAGCTGCATAGGAATAACGTCGACGAGAGGACTCATCAGCGTTGGACACTGTGGGCGCCAGAAGACGACATCTGCATAGTCGCGCACGTCGTCATCACCTTCTTCGGCGACCGCAATAGTGTATGCACCGCGAGCGCGTACTTCCTCAATTGCTGAGATGACTTTCGAATGCAGGATATTACGTCCGCGGGCAGGCGGCACGATGACGACAACTGGTTCGCCTTCGTCGACGAGTGCGATTGGTCCGTGCTTGAGTTCACCCGCAGCAAAGCCTTCGGTGAAGGTGTACGCAATTTCTTTGAGTTTTAGTGCTCCCTCCATCGCCACTGGATATCCTACGTGGCGACCGAGGAAGAGGAAGGACTGAGCGTTAATCATCTTCGTGGCAGCTGCTTCAATTGTCTGTGACTGAGTGTCGATGACTCGTTGGATTTTGTCTGGCATAGCGCGAAGTTCGTCGAGGATTCCGCGAATTTCGTCGCGATACATGGCTCCCTTGACCTGCGCCAAGTACAAACCAATCAGGTATGCTGCGGTAATCTGTGCTACGAATGCCTTAGTCGATGCCACTGCAATCTCAGGACCTGCATGTGTGTAGAGCACAGCATCAGATTCACGTGGAATGGTCGAACCTTGAGTATTGCAGATAGCAAGTACTCGTGAACCTTGCTCACGCGCATGACGAAGTGCCATCAAAGTATCCATAGTCTCGCCAGACTGCGAAATAGCCACAACGAGCGTACGAGATGTCAAAATCGGGTCACGATAGCGGAACTCATGAGCAAGCTCTACTTCGACCGGGATACGTACCCAGTGCTCGATAGCATACTTTGCGACCATACCTGCGTACGCTGCCGTTCCACATGCGATGACGATGATTTTGTCAATGGAGCGGAATATTTCCTCATCGATACGCACCTCGTCGAGGTTTAACCGACCTTCCAAATCAAAGCGTCCAAGCAATGTATCCGCCACAGCGTGAGGCTCTTCATGGATTTCCTTATCCATGAACGAATCCCAGCCCCCTTTTTCGGATGCCGAGGCATCCCAGTCCACGGTAAATGGACGAATCTCTACTGCATTGCCCTTAAAGTCTGTAACCGTTACACTATCAGGAGTAATCTGAACTGCCTCATCCTGACCAAGCTCCAACGCTTCTTTGGTATACGCTACGAATGCTGCAACATCTGAGCCGAGGAAGTTTTCGCCATCGCCAAGTCCTACGACGAGCGGAGAGTCATGTCGTGCCCCGACTACGACATTCGGCTGACGGCAGTCTGTAGCAAGCAATGTAAAAGTACCTTCCAACTGACGAGCCACACGACGAAGGGCTTCAAATATATCAGGCGTACCCGTTTCCTCTATAATTTGCGCCGCGACCTTACCGATGAGCTTCGCCGCGACTTCCGTGTCCGTAGAAGATTCAAAAGTATAGCCATCTTCCATGAGCTGCTGCTTGAGTGCAGGAGCGTTTTCAATGATTCCGTTGTGGATCACTCCAACTTTGCCATCGCTACTCATGTGTGGGTGAGAATTTGTATCGCTCGGAGCACCATTTGTCGCCCAGCGCGTATGGCCAATTCCCGCTGTGGCAAGCGGAAGTGGGTCAGTCTCAATGCTGCGCACTAAATTATCGAGACGACCTTCCTTCTTTCGGAAAGCTACATGGTCCATACCCGGAGCAGATAACGCTACACCTGCGGAATCATACCCGCGATATTCCAATCGCTTCAACCCCTGAAGACATACCTCCAAAGGCTTACCGCATGCTGTCCGTGTTCCTACATATCCAACAATTCCGCACATAACGTTCTATTGTATAGGACAGCAGTAAGTTTCACTGCAGCAAACGATGTCACATGCGCGAACCCCTTACAAAACAGCTTTTAAGAAGTCTTGGAAACGCTCTGTTTGAGGGTGATCAATGATATCTGCTGCACCGGATTCGACGACAACACCACCATCCATGAAGACCACTTGATCCGCAACCTCACGAGCAAAACCAATCTCATGCGTTACCACCATCATGGTCATACCGTCATCAGCAAGTTTGCGCATAACGCCAAGCACTTCGCCGACGAGTTCAGGGTCAAGAGCCGATGTCGGCTCATCAAAAAGCATAATGTCAGGATGCATGGCAATGGCGCGAGCAATCGCCACACGCTGCTGCTGCCCACCTGAAAGTTGAGACGGATAGTGGTTCACATGGTCAGCAAGACCCACCATGTCAAGATATGCGAGAGCTTCTTTCTTGGCTTGAGCTTTCTTCATACCCGCCACGTGAATAGGCGCTTCCATCACATTTTCCAGCACCGTCATATGCGGGAAAAGGTTAAATTTCTGGAAGACCATACCGATATGGGATCGCTGCTTCGCAATCTCCTTATCTGACAAAGTCTGCATGACTTTCTGACTATTTTTCTGAACCCATTTGTAGCCAATCATTTCACCATCGACGTCAATTTCACCGCCAGTAATAGTTTCCAGTTGGTTGACCATACGCAGCAAAGTCGATTTACCCGAGCCCGATGGCCCAAGGATGACCGTTACAGTGCTTGGCATGACTTCGAGATTAATCCCCTTGAGCACATGCAAATCACCATACGCCTTATGAACTTCTTTAATTTCAATCTGCGGCTGACTTACCGGCATCATATCCTGCACAGAGTTAGGCATTGAGACCTCCCCAGAAAGCTTCATTTTCCTTGGCTACATCGTTTTTGGGTTCACCATCAGTCTTCCCCGGAAGAGGAGGATTCTTACCGCGAGCTCCTGCCGGCTGTACATCAAAGCCTTTGCCAAAATATTTCTCGAGGTACGACTGGCCAACCATTAGGATAGACGTGATAACGAGGTACCAGATACCTGCCACGAGAAGTAACGGGATTGGCTGATAAATACGGTTGGCGATATTGTTGCTCATATATTGCAATTCCATGGTGAACGGGACAGCAAGGACGAGCGATGTAGTTTTGAGTAATCCAATTGCCTCATTACCCGTCGGAGGAATAATAATGCGCATTGCTTGAGGCAAAATTACACGACGCATGATAAGAGACCTCTTCATACCTAAAGCTTGGGCAGCTTCCGTCTGCCCTCTATCGACAGCTTCGAGACCCGCACGAACAATTTCAGCTAAATATGCAGCCTCGTTGAGAGACAGTCCAATCACCGCGGCACGACCAGCTGTAATGACGTCTGCCGTGCTTAAACTCCATGAACCCACGCCAATTTTAGGAATAAGAACGGATATCAGCCCCCAGAAAGTGAGCTGTGTATATACTGGAGTACCACGGAAAAACCATATAAAGAACCAACTGACAGCACGCAAGACCACGTTATCACTTTTACGCATTATCGCAAGGGCGACTGCCAGCACAATTGCGATAATCATAGAGATAAATGTCAGCCATAAAGTCCATCCCACACCGGTGAGGATGTGCTCGTTGAAGAGGTACTTCCATACTGTAGGCCAAGCAAAATTCTCGTTTGTCGCTATACCCCAAGCAAGCCAGGCAGCGAGGAGCGCGACGATAATACCAGCGACCACCGGGCCAGGTTTGCGCACAGGAAGAGCCTTAATACGATTAGGAATGTGAGGAGCCATATCTCTATCTCTTTCCTTTATTTAACCTTTGGATTGATCTCAGCTGTGGAAATTGCGCCATCCTGAACGCCCCATGCTTTCAAAATTCGCATATACACACCAGAATCAATAAGTTTTTGAACTGCACCACGGACGGCCTGCGCCGTCTTCTTATCATTTTTTGCAAGCACAATTCCTTGTGGCGCTACATCGACAGCATCACCGAGGAGCTGAAGCTTACCACCCGTCTGACTCACAGCATACCCAGAAACAGGAGTATCCGAATACATTACGTCAGAACGTCCTGCGAGGACTGCCTGCGTTGCCTGCGTCTGCTGCTCATAGACTTGCAAATCAAGAGCAGGCTTTCCGCTCTTGACGCAGGAAGCTGACGTATCTTCGAGTGCTGTTTCTTCCGAAGTACCCACCTGCACAGAAACCTTGTGCCCGCATAAATTATCAGCTTCGATATGTTTCGGATTTCCTTTCGCTACCACATAGCTCATACCGGCTGAGTAGAACTGTACGAAGGTCACTGTCTTTTCACGTTCTGCGGTAATGGTAAAGCCCGATACCCCGACGTCGAACTTTGACCCTACAGCAGGGATAATAGAGCTAAAACTTGCCTCTTGAATCTTTACCTTCAACCCAAGGACTTTAGCTACTGCTTTGATGAGATCGACCTCATAGCCAATCACCGTCTGATTGTCTTCTCCAGTAAACTCTGCGGGAGCCCATACAGCATTAGAACCAACGGTTAACACACCGTCCGAAGACACCTGCTTGGATACTTGAGCAGCCAGCGTCTTATCCACTGTAACATCACTTAAATCGACATGTGCCTGAGCATCGTCAAGACCGTCAGATGTGCCACACGCCCCCATGCTGACACACAGCACAAAACTTAATAGTGCTGCAAGTATAACGTTACGCACACGCCTGATATAAGGTAATATCATCTACTCGCTCCACTTCACGCTCATTTATACTCGAATTTTTATACTTTGCTTCTTACTTCCGTACGATATGTATAAATATACGCTTTAAAGTATAAATATGCGTTTTCTTGTCGGAGTGCGAGACAAAAGCAATATGACAAGAAGGAATACGGCAGGCATATGACAGCTATTATTAGCCTAAATTATGTAACCTCATAGCACGCTGGGCCTCACGCTTATCCTGAGCTTCTCGCAAAGCCTGCCGCTTATCGTACTCATGCTTACCTTTAGCTAGCGCAATTTCTACCTTTGCTCGCCCATTCGCAAAATACAAAGATAGCGGAACTATCGTATACCCCTTGGCCTGGATGGCACGAGCAAACTTCTCAATCTGTGCTGTATGAAGGAGAAGTTTACGCTTACGCTTCGGCATGTGATTCGTCCATGTTCCATTGAGATATTCGGGGATATTCGCTCCTTCGAGCCACATTTCGCCATGCTTGTCAATGGACACGAAAGACTCAGTCAGGCTTGCACGTCCTTCACGCAAACTCTTGACTTCTGTGCCAAAAAGTACCAATCCTGCTTCAAGAGTGTCCTCGATAGTGTAGTCGTGACGAGCGCGACGATTTTGTGCAACGACTCCGTTGCGAGTATCTTTAACCTTCTTCGCTGCCATATATGCTCCTTCGCTGTGATTTTCAAGTGTAGCTCATGCAAAAACGCGCCGCGAATGCAGCGCGTTAATGAATCATTTACAGAGCCATCTTGTTTAGATGTGAACGTACTGATAAGCACGCGCATTACGAATAATGCGGGTATGTGCCACACCACGATATACAGCTCCACACTCGGATATAAGCACAGAACCATCCGAATTGACACGTTCAACGACCGCTACATGCCCGTACGTCCAGTCAGCGCCTGCTTGGCCTGGTTGGAAGACGATAGCAGCACCAACATGCGGAGTATTGTTCACGACATAGCCAAGTCGACGTCCAGTGTTTGCCCAATCTTTACCATTGCCCATGTAAGAGCCGACCGGAAGACCAAGTGCTGTACGGCGGTTATATGCATACCAAGTGCATTGACTCCACGGGTACGCACCACCAAGCACGCTTGTACGACCGGTCTGATGACCATAGCAGTACGTCGCAGTTGCACCACAATTTCCAGGAACCGAATAGTCTCCTGAGGAGCGAGCAGCATAGGACGAAGCAGCCGGCTGGGATGCACTCACACTCGTGGAACGAGCTGCGTACTGAGATGTCGTCGTGCTGCGACGTGCTGCGGCTGCCGCACGAGCTGCAGCCTGCTGAGCCGCAATCTGCTTGTTATAAGCATCTACTTGCTGTTGAGCCTGAATGATGGCCACCGCCTCTTGCGCAGACTGGGTCTTGAGCTGATCTTGCTGAGCGGAAAGCTGCTTTGATTTTTCATCGGCTTGAGTACGCAAATCGTTCAGACTTGAAACCTTCTGAGTAGCCTGCGCTGAAGCCTGTTGTGCAGCTTCAGATTCAGCATCTGCTTGCGATTTAAGATTTGCGATTTGCGTTTCGATAGCAGCTAGGCGGTCCGCACGATTCTTGCCAGTACTCAATGCAGTCGCGGAGTCATTCGCCGCACGCGCCTCCACGCGGGATACCGCAGCATCCGACTGCATAGAAGCAATAAAATCACTCGAATCCTTTGATCCTGTTACGATGCTCATCGTTTTCGAGGCATTAGAGCTGTGGAAACTATTACGTGCCACTGCGGCGACCGAAGCCGTGGCAGCATCATAATCTGCCTTATTGTTTGCAATCTGATTTTCTAAAGTCGCCTTGTCATTCTGAGCAGCTGTGAGGCGCTGCGCAGCAGCCTGAGCTTTTGCCTGAGCTGCGCTTGCTGCATTTTGCGCATTCTGCGCTGCAGTTTCAGCGGCGGGTATCTGATTATTGACCAAATCATTAAGGCTCAGCACCAAATCGGATAGTTGCTTACTTACTCCGGAGAGCTGACTTTGCAGCTTTGCCTGAGCCTGCTTGTGCTGAGCAAGATTATCATAAACACCTACAGCATATGCACTATCGACAGGCGTCACATACCATGACACAACGCTCGCAGAAATGATGGAAAGGGTTACCAAACCAAACGCAATAGTGGCTTGCACCTTCTTGCTTACTCTTTTGTGTGTAACTCTCATACAAATTCCTTAAAATTCCAAGTCCTTAAACTCTAGTACATCGTCAATGCACTCGTCAAGGCTGATGCACGCTTTATGCGTGTAAATACTTGCGTAGCGAAATTGATGATGCCACCACGGACAGCACTATCGCGCCGAGGACAAGCCATGGAGCAATCCATAAGACACTGTACATATCGATAAAACTCATCCATGTCACTTGCCGTGCGAGCCAATCTGTGATAAAGACCTTAATCAATCCCATAAGTGTACCGATAGCCAAAATTGACCCCAGTAGGGAAGCAAAAACACCTTCGAGGATGAAAGGCATACGTATGGTCCAATTAGATGCACCGACATAGCGCATGATTTCGGTCTCTTTACGACGGCTTGCAGCACTCATACGGATAGTGGTACCTGTCAATAGAACTGCCACAAGCACCATAACGGCTGCAAGCACAACGGTTACTACAGTTCCACGGTTGAGGACGGCGAAGACTGGCTCGAAGATTTCACGTTGGTCTTCGACTTGTTCTACGCCCTTGGTATTGCTGAGGACTTCAGATACGACCTGGTACTTATTTGCATCTTTGAGTTTTAAACGCAAAGATGCTTGCATATCCGCTGCAGTCAATGTGCGCCCCTGATATACACCGCCAGGGTACTGTTTCGTGAAGGTGTTCTTAAAGAAGTCTTCCTGAGACACATACCTAATTGTGGATACTACGCCAGAAAGTTCACTTTGAATCTTGGCTTCAATCTGAGAAACTTCGTCGTCAGTAGGAGCCACTCCACTTGCACAATTCGCAGATGTACTCGAGCCGTCAGGGCACAGCCATACCACAACTTCAACTTGATCATACCAGTCACCCCTAGCGCGGGACACCTGATTTTGCATCAACGCCGCGGAGCCAATAAAGACAAAGGATATAAAGGTCACAAGCATGACAGATATGACCATTGCGCCGTTACGGCGTAGGCTTGTCCACGCCTGTGAGAAGATGAACCGCAAACGCATTTACTCACCATCCTTTACATTATCTTTGTCAGCTCTATCGGTTATATCAGTTTCTCCTGTTTCCGCATTTTCTAGCTGCTGTGCTTTTTCTGTTCTCTTCGCGGTCTCCTGTGCCTGCAAATCAGTCGTCGCATGAGCAACAGTCTCCTGCTCAGTTTCGGTTTGCAAAAACGCAGGCGGAGCTGGAGGTGCTGGAGCCGGACCTAGCACTGATTCCGGCACTGATGCATGAGGAGGTTGCGGAACTGTCACGATGTCGTCGCTCATCTTTCCAGCATTATCGTCATCATCAGAAGTATCTTCTTTGTCAGCAGCATCAGCGTCTCCTAGACCACTGCCCCACGTCAGAGTATCTTCCGCAGAGGCAAAAGCCTCACCATAGCGTCCCGTTCGACCTGTATGAACGTTTCGCGCCAAACGTTCTACAGCATTCTCCTCATTTCCGTTTTCTTCTGTTTCTGTCTTATGTGGCTTAAACCGCTCAAGGTCTACAGTTTCCGTAGTTGTCTCATTATCATCGTCACCGATGTAATCGTTGGAAAGCGAACTGACCTTTTCCACAGAGCGTACAGCCTGTTCAAGCCTTGAACGCTGCGTCACATCCTCATCAGGGAAGTAGAGAGCAGAGTCATACATACCGTTCTCTTCGTCACGCACAATGCGACCGTTATGAAGTTCTATCACACGCTTACGCATGGAATTTACAATCTCTTCATTATGAGTCGCCATGACGATGGTCGTTCCCGTACGATTAATTGCTTCGAGAACTTCCATAATTCCCACAGACGTCGTCGGATCCAAATTACCAGTAGGCTCGTCAGCGAGGATAATCTGCGGATGATTTGCATATGCACGCGCAATCGCTACACGCTGAGCTTCTCCGCCGGAAAGCTCATGTGGCATACGATTCTCTTTGCCGGTCAATCCTACTGCCTCAAGCACTTGAGGGACAATGGACTTAATAGTAGAACGCTTTGTACCGATAACTTCCAATGCAAAAGCGACATTTTCCCACACAGTCTTGTTTTCCAAAAGCTTGTAGTCTTGGAAGACGAAACCGATAGAGCGGCGATAATGCGGCACATGGCGGTTAGAGATGCGATGCAAATCGTTACCTGCCACATGAATTTCGCCATCGCTCACTTTCTCCTCACGAAGAAGAAGGCTGAGCAGAGTAGATTTTCCTGCACCCGAAGCTCCGACGAGAAAGACAAAATCTCCGCGATTGATATGCAAATTTACATCTTCAAGCGCCGGCCGAGACGCATGGTCATATACCTTACTGACGTGATCGAGGTCAATGAGAGCCATTTCTTTTCCTATACCGTTATCTTGTGCAGTTTCAATGTATTCTTCGGGGTTCTAGCTTTGAGATTTTGCAAGCCTAATCGTTCGTGGCTTCTGCGCCAGCCTCAGCTTCTTTACGCTGCTGATGACGCCAACGAATACCCGTATCAATAAAGGCATCCAAGTCACCATCGAAGACTCCCTGAGTATCTGAAGTTTCGTATCCCGTACGCAAATCTTTCACCATTTGATAAGGATGCAGGACATACGAACGCATTTGATCGCCCCAACTTGCCTTAATGTCACCAGCAAGTTCTTTACGAGTCTTCGCTTCCTCTTCGTGCTTAAGCACTAAAAGCCGCGACTGAAGGACAGACATCGCAGCAGCACGATTTTGAATCTGGCTGCGCTCATCCTGCATCGTCACCACAATACCCGTTGGCAAATGAGTCAATCGGACAGCAGAATACGTCGTGTTGACACCCTGCCCTCCCGGTCCAGAAGACATGTAAGTATCAACTCGGATATCGGAGTCAGGAATGTCGATATGATCCGTCGGCTCTACTAAGGGGATAACTTCTACTGCTGCGAAACTTGTCTGCCTGCGACCTTGATTATCGAATGGCGAAATACGAACTAATCTATGCGTGCCGCCTTCAACAGAAAGTTTTCCATACGCGTATGGTCCTTCGATTTGTACCGTCGCAGACTTGATACCCGCCTCTTCTGCATACGAGGTATCAAGAACTTTCGCCTTAAAACCAGAGCGCTCTGCATACCGCAAATATTGACGTAAGAGCATCTGTGCCCAATCTGCAGCATCCACGCCACCTGCACCAGAGCGAATGGTCATCACTGCCGTTCGGTCGTCGTACTCGCCGTCAAGCAGTGTCTGAATCTCCATATCCGCCAAAGATACACGTGTCTGGCTAAGCTCTTCACGAGCTTCATCGATGGAATCACTATCCGACTCTTCCGCTCCTAATGCGTACAAAGTTTCAATGTCGTCAAGACGCTGCTGGACTTCTTCCAATTTGCGCAATTGTGCTTGGCTCGCTGACAACTTTGACGTGATGTGCTGAGCCTTGTCTGGGTCATCCCACAAATTCGGCTCACTCGCCTGACGCTCTAAATCTGAAATGCGAATGCGCAAAGCATCGAGATCAACCGCCAGTGCGATAGTCTCAAATTTTGCTCTTGCTTCACTTAAATCTTGTGAGAAGTCATAATCCGCCATGTTTACCCACAGTACGCCAATAAAACGCGTAGCATACCGTTTTGGGCAAGACTTAACAACCTACGCACATTTACGCTATGCTTAGGGACACAGATAGCAATTTACGTGTACTTTCGCATCGTGCACCTCGAATAGCACATGCATATACACAAAGTGCTTGGAAATACTTTATAAGTTATACCTTTATAGGTTATAAAGTGAAATTTACAAGGACGGGAGAAAACATGACCTCTTCACAGCGTGCGGCATGGGGATGGGGGCTAGCATCTATCGATGAAGCCGGAAATACTTTAGACGTATGGTACCCAACTGCAACTTTGGGCACTATCGACGATGTCCCTTCAAAGGATACCCGTCCTCATCATAATTTCGGTTCTTTAGCATATGACGAAGCTGATGCCCGTGGAGTTAAGCGCGTTCCTGTCTTCACTGTATCTTCAGTTGACGAGCCAATCGTCGATGCTGCCGATGCCTACTTACGTTTGCACGTCATGTCTTTGCGTCTCGCCGCACCAAACACGTTAAATCTCGACGGTATATTTGCTGCGCTCAGCAACGTCGTGTGGACCAACTACGGTCCATTTGCTGTAGACACTTTCGCATTGCGCAAGCTTGACGTGTTGAATGCTGCTGCCCAACAGGCTCATAATTCGGGGCTGCATAGTTATGCAAGTGCCGACGTCAATGTCTTATCCATCGATAAATTCCCTCGCATGGTGGATTATGTGGTTCCTACGGGCGTACGCATCGGCAATGCCGACCGTATCCGTTTGGGTGCATATCTGTCAGAGGGTACAACGGTCATGCATGAAGGCTTTGTCAACTTTAACGCAGGAACTTTAGGTGTTTCTATGATTGAGGGCCGCATCTCTCAAGGTGTAGTCGTGGGCGATGGCTCTGACATCGGCGGCGGAGCTTCCATCATGGGAACCTTATCTGGTGGCGGCAAGCACCGCGTCTCCATCGGCAAGCATTCCCTGCTCGGGGCAAACGCAGGTATCGGCATTTCTCTCGGAGATAACTGCGTCGTAGAAGCTGGTCTCTATGTAACCGCTGGCACAAAAGTAGCCCTGTATGACAAAGAAAAAGTTGCAGCAGGTCAGCCTCTTGATGTCGTTAAGGGTGCGGACTTAAGCGGAAAAGACAATATTTTGTTCATACGTAATTCCGTTACCGGCGCGATTGAAGCCCGTTCACGCACAGCTGGAAAGCTTGGTATCGAGCTAAACTCAGCGCTCCACAAGAATTAAAACACACATGATAAAACTGAAAGATGAGTAGACATGCTCCGTTCGGCTTTATCGCGCTCTTGACGTTTTGACACATTCAATAAATGTGAGGTTCCGCCTTGATTGAATCGAGACGGAACCTCATCGTGTCATGAAGTTATAAAATCGCTCTGTGAAACGTTTTATTCACTATCGCGTGCAGTCAGAATGATTGGATCTCCGTCTGTAATAGCGATAGTGTGCTCGGAATGTGCTCCACGCGAGCCGTCGACCGAGCGTAAAGTCCAACCATCTTTGTCATCTTGGAAGATTTCATCTGTCGTCTTCATAAACCATGGCTCGATAGCGATGACGAGACCAGGACGAAGACGATAACCGTGGTGAGTACGACCATCATTCGGAACGTGCGGGTCGCCGTGCATGATATGTCCCACGCCGTGACCGCCAAACTCAAGATTGACATCGTATCCATACTGTGCTGCCACTTCGCCAATTGCAGCAGACACATCCCCTAAACGGTTACCCGCACGGGCCTGATCGATGCCAGCGGCGAGAGCTTCTTCAGTGGACTTAATGATACGAAGGTCATCTTCAGCAGCATCACCGACTACGAAGGAAATGGCAGAGTCTGCTACCCACCCATCGACGTTAATTGCGAGGTCAAGGCTGACGAGATCGCCATTCTTTAAGTTGTAGTCATACGGTACGCCGTGCAAAACTGCATCATTGACAGATGTACAAATATAATGGGCAAAAGGTCCTGTGCCAAAGTCTGGCGCATAGTCAACGTAGCATGATGTAGCACCAGGACGATGCTCAATAGCTTCCTTGACGAAGTTGTCAATCTCAAGAAGATTCGTACCAACTGCGGTTGTCTTCTTCAAATCTGACAGAATTCCAGCTACAAACTTACCTGCTGGGCGCATTTGCTGGATTTCTTGAGGAGTTTTCAGTTCAATCATGGCTTTAAGGATACGCGCACGTCTTGATACCCTACTCTCAACTTTGCCTTTCTCACAGCCTTTCTCGTAGCTGCTCATAAGCCATAACATCGTTCACATGGCAGTGAGAGAATATCTTCTGCTTAGAAGAAACTTTTTATCCCAATAAGGATGAGGGCGACTCCGCCTATAATTTGTGCAGCTTCCTCCCATTTTTCCCCTGCTGCATCGCCAATTTTTAACCCTACGATAACCGCGATAATTGTGATGATTGTGACAATAAGTACCGTCCAGCCAAAGGGAAGATTACCCGTTAGTCCCAAACTCGATCCCACGGCAATCGCATCAATGCTGCATGCACATGCAAGTGGAATGAGTGAGCGCCAGCGTAGTGGAGGAATGGAGAGCAGATTCTTCTCGTCCTCGTCTCCTTTAACTGCTGAATGAATCATAACGATGCCGACGATAGCAAGCAAGATAAAGGAAATCCACGGACCAACCCCTCTGACGAAATCAGCAAGCACGTCCCCGAGCACATATCCGGCAGAAAGCATGAGGGCATGTATACCACCGAATGAGATGCACGCCCGAAGATAGTCGTAGCCGGTCATCGCCCCATGCATGCGAGTGCCGATGGACGTCGTGACAGTTAAGGCGTCAAGAGATAGTGTGACACCGAGGACTACCATCATGAGTACAAACATACCCTGCATCGCTACCACCTCTAAAATCTCTTCATTCATCGCCTTATCGGCTAGATTACTCACTTTGACTACACTTGTTTTATCTCACGCTCCGCCACTTTCGCGCGAAAACCTCATATTGTCACGATTTCGAGGGGTCGAACTTTTAAGATGCTAAACGTTTAAGCTATGAGTCATCTTTCCTCCATTTCATTGTGTGTATTCAATACGTACCGCTACCCTAGAAAGTATGACAAATAACACTGATTCCCTCACATCTGGCTTGGATCCACAGTCCTACTCTGCATCCATAGGCGCAAAGGATGATTTCTTCCGCTATGTCAATGGTCCTTGGATTGATTCCTATGAACTTCCAGCTGACAAGGCTCGTTTTGGCTCATTTGATAAGCTCGCTGATGATGCTGAAGAGCAGCTTCACGATATCGTCGAGAACGCCCCTGAAACAGCACCGAAATCTGCCGCTTTGTACCAGTCTTTCATGAATACAGATGCCATTGAAAAGTCTGGTATCAACCCTATTCGCGAAGATTTGACTCGTATTGATGAGGCAAATTCCAAGCATGCGCTTACCGAAGTCCTTGGTTCTATCGATGGGCCGTCCTTCTTTGGCTACGAGATTTTTGCTAACCCAGGAGATCCAACTCATAACGTTATGCACATCTTCCAAGGTGGTCTCGGCCTCCCAGATGAAGCTTATTACCGCGAAGATGGACATAAGCCAGTAGTTGAGAAGTACACGCAGATGGTATCCCAACTTCTTCAGCTTGCAGGCTACGCAAAAGATGAGAAGCAAGGCGCTCGTCAGGCTAAGAAACTCGTCGAGATTGAGACCAAAATTGCTTCCTACCACTGGGATGTCGTAGCCTCGCGTGATAGCGACAAAACTTTCAACCCACGCTCATACGCTGAGTTTTCTGCGATGCTTTCTCACTTTGAATTGGATACATGGATTGACTCTTGGCAGGAGACTTTTGACTCTACGCCTGTTTCTCAGCAGCTTCCAGCTTCCATGCGTGCTGCAATGGAAAACGTTCTCGTATATCAGCCAAGCTTTATCGAAGGATTCGATAAGTTCTGGAGTCAGGCAGAGCTCGAAGATTTGAAACTCTGGGCTCGAGTACACGAACTTATTCAGTGGGCAAGCTTCTTGCCAACTGATTTTGAGAATGCCAAATTCGACTTCTACGGCAAGGTACTTCAAGGAACGACCGTGCAGCGTGATCGCTGGCGTCGCGCTGTATCTCTTGTCGACAGCAATATAGGAGAGGAAATCGGACAAGAATATGTCAAGCGTCATTTCCCTGCAGCTTCTAAAGCACGCATGCAAGAACTCGTAGCAAACCTCATCAAGGCTTATGAAGTCTCCATTTCTTCCTCCGCATGGCTTAGTAAGGAAACTCAGGCTAAGGCATTGGACAAGCTATCCAAGTTCACACCAATGATTGGCTATCCTGACAAGTGGATTGACTATAGTAGCCTTGACATCCGCGAAGAATATGGAATTATCCATAACGTGCGTAACGCAGGTATCTTCAATACCGCACGTAATCTTGTCAAAGCAGGCAAGCTCGTCGACAAGCATGAGTGGCTGATGACTCCTCAGACCGTGAACGCTTACTACGAGCCAACTACGAACGTCATTGTGTTCCCAGCAGCTATATTGCAGCCTCCATTCTTCCACGCGTCTGCTGACGATGCAGCAAATTATGGCGGTATCGGCGCTGTCATCGGTCATGAGATTGGTCATGGATTTGATGACCAAGGCAGTAAGTATGACGGCGATGGCAACCTCAAGTCGTGGTGGACTGAAGAAGATCGAGCAAACTTCGAGAAACTTACCGGCGCGCTCATCGCTCAGTATGATCAGTTCATTCCTCAAGCAGTCTTTGAGAAGTACAAAGCTGAAGGCAAGGAAGATCAAGCTCCACACGTCAAGGGAGCATTCACTATCGGCGAGAATATCGGCGATTTGGGAGGTGTCAATATATCTCTCAAGGCATATGCTCTCAGTCTTGGTGCAAAAGACGACTCTGAGGAAGAAATGAGCAAGGCACTTGCTTCTGCGCCAGTCATTGATGGCTTTACTGGGTTGCAACGTTTCTTCTTGTCTTATGCCTCTATTTGGCGTAGCGTCAACCGCGTAGAACTTGCTGAGCAATATCTACAGATAGACCCTCATTCCCCTGCAGAGTTCCGCGTAAACGGTATCGTACGCAACGTCGACCGATTCTATGAAGCGTTCAACATATCTGCTGATGACGCAATGTATATGACACCTTCTGAGCGCGTACATATCTGGTAACCAGTAACGCTGAGTTGCCCACGATATTCGCGTATCGTAGAAATATCATTACAGGTCCTCTTTGCGAGTTGAATCAATCACTTGCGAAGAGGACTCAACTATTTACATGTATTTGTACGATGCGTAAGGCTAATGCCGGGTAATATACTCGTTCGTCGCCTTATCTACAAACTCACGATATGACATACTATGCTTACGAGCATACTGACGCTTCTACTCGTTCTTCTTATCAAAAAAGAGCATAGCTATATCCCATAAAGTTTTAGGAGTGCGTTTATTTACACGAGATCGGACAATACGCTGAGCGCATCTCCCTCGATAGATTATAGCTTCATCACTGATAGTCTCCCTATCATTGTCGATATCTTCCAGCCACTCATTCATAAGTTTCTGGTGTCTCTGAGGAATCCGCATAATCACCTTCAGGTATGCAGCATATTTCTTCCTTAACTTCATACAGTGAAATACATAGTACGTATTGTTTTCGCAAGAAGCAATTACCTCTAATAATTGCCCTCGTTTCGTTCTCCCGATAATAAGCATATTGTAAGTTCCAGGATAAATTCGGCTCTGACTAAACTTTTCAATAGTCACAACGGCATGCGCTACAGCATAACGAATCTGCCATACAGGAATGTGATGTCTCTTTGCGCTCGGATATACTATTATCCTCATAGCATTTCTTCATTCGGTTTAGTCTACTTTACGTGAGTCTCGCAGATTATGCGCAGCGCGACTCACGCAGTCTACCTATGCCATCACAGCCTCAGGAAGAGATTTCTCAGCCACAGATGAGGGTTCAGTGGGCGGTGTTTCTACGAGAGTATCTGTTGTTTTATTTATTGGTTCATCTTTCGCAAACACGTCGGTGCCGAGCCCTAAATCGTGCCCAATACTCGTAGCTTCGATGACAGGAGCCGAATGTTGAATGCCATCTTTCTCCCACTGGTCAATGGTAAGATTCCCTACGATGATGACAGGATCACCCACTTTCAACGATTTGAGAACATTGTCTGCAAGTCTTCGAAAGGCTTTGACCTGTATCCATGTCGTTTCAGCAGATTTCCACTCATTATCTTTTACGCTGAAGTACCGCCTCGTAGAGCCTACTCGAAAACTACATGCAGTAGAGTTTCCAGCAGAATTCCATTGCTTCGGTGCATTACCTACGTAACCAGTCAGTACAGTATGCGTTATATGTGCCATGATGTCTCCTTCGAACCGATAATGTGTGACGCAACTTCTAGAAGTACTTCTATTGTGTGTCGTACACAGCGCTATGTCCTCGCTGGAAAAGTAATGTGAACGAATGTGGATAACCGTGTCTCGAAGAGAGCGATGCCACTATAGTACTCTTCAATATTTTTCATGCTGACTCCACATTTAAGGAGGGATTGTCTGATGAAAAATTTGATTCGCAAGCATAAGTCTCTACTCATATGGCTGGCTGGAATAATCGTCACTCTTGGCGTACTTGCTAGCATTATCGTAGCAGTCGCTTCGTCGACTCCTTCTCACACAGAAATTCTTCAAAATCAGTGGAACCTCTATCTGCCAAAGAATGCGCAAATCGTTGAGTACAAGCACGGTAAAAGTTTCTCTGGCGACGGGTATACTTACGCGAAAATTTCGTTGAAAAATTCTCCAGCTTGTGCAAAAAACTGGACAGCTTTCGACACCTCAACATTGAACAAAAAGGGCGAACCTTTACCTGAAAATATTCGTAACTTCATCACTACAGCTGCGAAAGATGCTAAGTTCTCTATAGATTTCTTAAATCATCCTGATCCGCGCTTCAAAAGAGATAAGCAAGAGTCCGATACCAAGGTGCTCATTTACGATGGCGACGACGATGTGTATTACTTCATCGCGTTTCACGTCTAAGCTCAGATTAGGTGCACACCACATCGCGCAAAATCGTAGTAATTCCCCTACAAAAACAGAAGGGTCAGCTCATCAAAGCTGACCCTAATCTATGAAATAAAATCTATCTCAATCAGAATTTCTTTACTTCATCAATAATCGCCTGCGCCGCATCAGTGACTGAAACTATTTGAGTTTCAGCACCATCACGATGACGGATTTCGATAGTACCATTGTTCACAGTATCGCGACCTGCAACGGCAATTAACGGCATACCAAGAAGCTCAGAATCCTTGAACTTAATGCCCGGAGACACCTTTGAGCGATCATCAAAAATGACATCAACGCCAGCTTCAGATAATGCAGCTACAAGATCTTCCGCAGCATCAAACGCAGCCTGATCACGTCCCGTCGCGATGACATGGACTTGTGCAGGCGCAACGGCAGCCGGCCACTTCAAACCATTTTCGTCGTTGTAGTACTCGGCAATGCAGCTCATGACGCGTGAGACACCGATACCATAGCACCCCATCCACACAGGGACAGCTTTGCCATTCTCATTAAGCACTGTGAGATTCAGCGCCTTGGAGTATTTTAACCCGAGCTGGAATACTTGACCAATTTCCACACCACGTTCAAGACTCAACGGACCTGACCCATCTGGGCTCATATCCCCTGTCTGAACTTCGACAGCTTCTACAAAACCATCAGCTTCAAAATCACGACCATACACAGCATGATAAACATGCTTGTCAGCCTCATCGGCACCCGTTATCCACTCGGAACCGCGTGCGATATGAGCGTCAAGCAGATACTTGATACGAGACTTGCCGTTCTCATCCTTACCGGACTGTGGCCCCAAAACACCAAAGCCAATATAACCTTTGACAAGTTCAGGGAATTTCTTCAAATCCTCTTCATTTGCTTCTTCAATTTCAGCCGGAGCAAAGCTTGCTTCAAGTCGCTTCATGTCTACTTGACGATCCCCTGGAACTCCAATTGCCACCAGTTCACGCTCCCCAGTTGGATGCATAACGGCAATCATAAGATTTTTCAAAGTATCCGAAGCCTGCCAAGCACGACCATCTTTGCGCGGATAAAGCTCATTACTTGTCGTAACGAGAGACTCAATAGTCGCAGATTCCGGCGTAGGCAGAGCTATCATCGCCTCAGTCGCCGAGTAGTCCACGTCTTCAGGCTTAACTGTCGTCAACGCCTCAACATTCCATGCAGTACCCGATGGAGCCAGCGCAAAGGTATCTTCACCGATAGGAAGTGGCGCCAAGAACTCTTCAGACTCTGAGCCACCCATTGGACCGGACACTGCGTGTACCATGACATACTTCACGCCGAGACGCTGGAAGATACGCTCATAGGCATCACGCTGAATCTTGTAGGACTTTTTCAAGTCCTCTTCGCTCATGTCAAAGGAATAGGCATCTTTCATGACAAACTCGCGACCACGAATCATACCTGCACGCGGTCGGAATTCATCACGGAATTTGGACTTCATTTGCCATAAAGTAACAGGAAGGTCCTTGTATGAGGAATACATGTCTTTGACCATCAAAGTGAACATTTCCTCAGCAGTTGGAACAAGTAAATAATCCGCATCGTGCCGATCTTTCACGCGGAAAATGTTGTCACCATACTCTTCCCAACGATTGGTCGCTTCATACGGATCTTTAGGCAAAAGTGCTGGGAATTCTACTTCCTGTGCGCCCGTCTTGACCATCTCTTCGCGAATTATAGTTTCAATCTTGCGCAAAACTTTCAGCCCCAGTGGAAGCCATGAGTACAAACCAGGTCCGACCTTGCGGATATATCCTGCGCGGATAAGTAACTTTGCCGAGTCAACGTCTGCATCGGACGGGTCATCTCGCAAAGTACGCAAAAACATGTTTGACATACGTAATACTTCAGAGCTCATAAGCCACAAGATTATTAGCGTGACACGACTTTACGAGTCTTATCGGCGGCTTTATCCGCAACTTTTAGAATAGCGCTCCCTGACTAAACTCATCATCCCCCTGTGCTCCTATAGAGCCTGAACTCGAACTAGCGCCAGAACCTACTATCGCTCCATGAGCAGAAATCCGCACACCTTGACTTGCGCCTTGCAAACGCTTTACTTCAAACGATCCGTCTTTATCTAAAACCGCTGCCGCAGCTGCTGAATTTGCTCTCAACTGCGCATCCAAGAGTACAGCATCGTCAGATACGAGAAATGCCCTATCGCTCACGCCTTGTAAGTACAATCCTTCGAGACCTTGCACACGTGACATCGCTACGTACCCCATACCCGGAGCAAAAGTACGCCGCAGATCCATCACCGCTCGATCCAGGGTCATGCCCTGCGACTTATGGATGGTAATGCCCCACGCACATCGCAATGGCACTTGGGAAACTGTAGCCAAGACAACTTCTGCATCTGTGATTTCCCAATCTGCAGGTTTCATAGTGACGACATGACCATTATCAAACTCTACGATGGGCCAACCGCCTTTGGACTGCGAGGTAAAACTTTTCACGATGCCAAGTGACCCGTTTACATACTGCTTATCGCTGTCATTGCGCAGCGCCATGACACTTGCTCCTTCTTTCAAGACAAGTTCTTGAGGCGCGAGCATATTTTTCTTGAGACGTTCGACGAGCTGAGTCGGTCCAGCAGAAGTCGCTACAAAAGTATGGGCTTCATTTCTCAGTAAGGTCAGTCGCATGTCATTCAGCGAATCTGCCTGCTTATTAGAGGGGAAAAGATGAGTAATCGCCTGTGTTTCATCGTACATAGCCCCTATACGCCCAGCGATAGTCTCGTAATCATCTTGAGACACACTGCCTTCACGAATAGACGTCAGGACGGACAACAATCGTCCATCATCCTGACGATGTTGCTCAGTTAAGTAGCACACTACTGGGTTCAATGCATCCCATGCGAAAGACTCAGTGATAAACCCCTCACGATTCTTCCCCGCTGCAGCATATTTCTCACGCGACTGTACCATTTCGACAGACGTGCCCAGCAAATCTTCATTACGAGTAGAGACAGATACGGGAGGGAGCTGGAAAAAATCCCCAGAAATTACTACTTGCAGTCCCCCGAACGGCATATCATTCTTGCGAGCACGTCGGCAAATTTCATCGACGATGTCGAATAGCCACGCATGAATCATGGATACTTCATCGATAACAAGAATGTCGGCATTCTTGATGGCTTTGCGCCGCCTCGTCATTATCCGTTTGAGTACTGGCTCAGATAGCGCAGTCGAAATGCCAAGACCCGACCACGAATGAATGGTTTGACCGTTGATATGCGTGGCGGCAATGCCCGTGGATGCTGTGACTGCAACAGAAAGACCGTCTTTGCGTGATGCATTGATAAAATCATTGAGCACATACGTTTTGCCTGCACCCGGTGCACCGGTGAGGTACACGGATGCTCCGGAGTGCAAAATTTCAAGGGCTTCGGATTGGAACACAGTGGTTGTCAGTCTCGGTATCAGTCTTAGTCGTAGAGCTTACAGGCTTCTGGGAAACCTTACTCGTCGTCCCGTGCTGTACTCTGCGTGCTGTACTTTAATAGTCAGTCTTCTCGGGAGTGTCAGTAGAAGTGAGTGCATTTCCGCTTTCTTCATACGCACGAAGCAGGCTAGTGCTCTCAATAAGTTCGGCGCCCTTCTTTGCCTCAGCATCGGTAGGTTGTGACTTGACAAACATCATTTCGCGGTAGTATCGAAGCTCATCAATGGACTCAATGATATCCGCGAGCGCACGATGCCCGCCATGCTTTTCTGGTTTGTTCTCATATACTGCTGGATACCACCGACGGCTCAGCTCCTTCATTGTTGATACATCAATGATGCGATAGTGTAACTGAGACATGAGTTCTGGCATGTACTTGTCAAGGAACTTTTTGTCAGAGTGGATTGAATTTCCTGCAAGGTGCGCCTTACCTTTGCCTTCAGCCGGGAGAAACTTCTTGACATAGTCGACGACACGACGCTGCGCCTCGCTCAAAGTTAAACCGTTCTCCCACTCGTCAACGAGCCCGGAGGAAGTGTGCATATGGCGTACGAAATCATTCATGTGGTCAATCGCAGTTTGGCTTGGCTTAATGACTAAATCGATACCTTCATCAAGCACCTTCATATTGAAGTCAGTAGGGACTACAGAGACTTCGCAGAGTTCATCATTTGCGATGTCCAAGCCAGTCATTTCGCAGTCAATCCAAATGAGACGGGACTCTTCAGCAGTAAAAATCGGCTCATCTGCCATGATACATCTCCTTGATAATTGCACTTAATTCTGATTTACAGAGTACTCCCCATGGGGTATACCACTTTTCGCATAGGGGCTTTATGATAGGAAAGATATTTATCACCGATGATATTCAAGGAATTCACATGACAGGCACTCCAAAGACAGTATCCGACCAGTGGTGGCAGAACGCTGTCGTCTATCAAATTTATCCACGCTCTTTTGCTGATACGACAGGGTCAGGTTTGGGTGACATAAAAGGTATTACCTCACGTATGGATTATCTGAAAAAACTTGGCGTCGATGCTATTTGGCTTTCTCCTTTCTACCCTTCTCAGCTTGCCGACGGCGGTTATGACGTCGATGACTATCGCAACGTGGACCCGCGACTAGGCACGATGGATGACTTCGACGACATGGTCGCTGCAGCACATCAGTACGATATTAAGGTCATCGTAGACATCGTTCCTAACCACAGTTCCAATCGCCATAAATTCTTCCTCGAAGCTTTGAACTCTCCTCGCGGGTCCACAGCACGCGACCGCTATATCTTCCGTGATGGTCGCGGAGAGCACGGTGAGCTGCCACCTAATAGCTGGCAGTCGATTTTCGGAGGACGAGCATGGGAGCCAGTCGGGGATGGGCAGTGGTATCTTCATATGTTTGCTCCCGAACAGCCTGACTGGAATTGGGATAACCCCGACGTACATAAGGAATTTGAAACCACTCTCCGCTTCTGGTGTGATCATGGTACAGACGGTTTCCGCGTAGACGTTGCGCATGCACTGAAAAAAGATCTTAATCGACCAGACTTAGACAAGTACTCCCCGCGCGACCCAGCGGGCGACTGCACTGATGGCTCTCATCCACTTTTTGATCGCAACGAAGTGCACGAAATCTATCATGAGTGGAGAAAAATCTTCAATGAATACAATCCTCCTCGTTTTGCGGTAGCTGAGGCATGGGTAAATCCTGCCCGCCAGTATCTCTATGCTTCCCCAAACGATCTCGGACAGGTCTTCAACTTCGCCTTCGCGACAAAAATCTGGGCTCGCAATAATTATCATGAAGCTATCGAAGATGGTCTTAACGCAGCAAAACGTTCAGGTTCAACTGCGACATGGGTGATGAGCAATCACGACATGGTACGTCACGCTTCACGATTTGCTCTACCGCAAATTAACGCACACGACCAGCAGCAAATTGCACGTGACTGGCTACTTCGTAACGGAGGCTCATACTTCGAAGACCGCGGCAAAGGTGCGCGTCGTGCGCGCGCGGCGCTCATGATGGAGATGGCACTGCCAGGATCTGCATACATCTACCAAGGCGAGGAGCTTGGGCTTTTCGAAGTGGCAGATATTCCATGGGATAGGCTCGAAGATCCAAGCGCAGTGACGAGCGAAAAAGCGAGCAAGGAGAAAGGACGTGACGGATGCCGCGTGCCACTTCCATGGGTCGCTTCAGATAACGGCTCAGATTGCTCTTTTGGATTCTCCCCTGACGATGCATACGAAAAGCCGCATCTTCCACAGCCAGCATGGTTTGCTGAATTTGCAGTAGATAAAGAGGACAACGACCCTCATTCCATGCTGAACTTCTATCGCCACGTTTTGCAGCTTCGTCATGAGCTTCAAACGACCGACCACACGACCGAGTGGCTCGAATGTGACAAGCCAAGCGGAGTCCCAGATGGTGCCGATGGAAATGAAGGCGGTGTCATCGCATACAAGCGCGCGAATGGTTGGGCAAATATCACCAACTTCTCCACTCAGCCGATGGACCTGCCCGACGGCGATATCCTACTTACCTCAAGTGCGCTAACAGCTGACGGAAAGCTCCCACAGGATACTTCTGTATGGATTAAGCTAAACTAACAACTAAACTCTACACATACACCTCAAGGAGAAAAACATGCAAGCAATTATGCACACTACTATGGGTGACATTACAATTGAGCTTTTTCCAGACGACGCACCTGTAACTGTCGAAAACTTTGTCGGTCTCGCTACTGGGGACAAGGAGTGGACTGATCCGATGACTGGAGAAAAGTCTCATGAGCCTTTCTACAACGGACTCATCTTCCACCGTGTCATCAAGGACTTCATGATTCAAGGTGGTGACCCACTGGGTACCGGTATCGGTGGTCCTGGCTATAACTTCGACGACGAAATCAACAAGCACACCTTCGCTGAGCCATACAAGCTCGCAATGGCAAATGCTGGACGCCGTCCAAACCCATTCACTGGCAAGCTCTCCGGCACTAACGGCTCCCAGTTCTTCATCACCACCGTACCAACCACGTGGCTCGATGGTAAGCATACTATCTTTGGCGAAGTCACCGATGAAGCATCCAAAAAGGTAGTCGACGCCATCAATGAAGTCGCAACGGACGCTCGCGATAATCCACTTGAACCAGTAATGATTGAGACTGTAGAGATTATCAAGTAGCAATACACATGCGATGAGCAGAGGCGCGCCCATATAGTGAGCTACACATATAGTTACATAAATGCCGAGATGAAATGGGAGATTCCATATTTCACTTCGGCATTATTTAATTGCAGCAAAGCACAAGTTGTGTATCGAACGTTGAAACTGCTCCACGCGTAAACACACTATGTATTTATTCCGTACGTTCTACGCAAACGCTATATGAGCATCCACACCTTCGCCTTGAATATGAGTTTCCCGACCAGTAAACCATGAAAGAACAGCATCGTAATTTGCGCCTTCAACGTTAAGTACAGCTAACTCGCTCTGGCTTGGATCCGTCTTCACAGAAAGCGGCGTATGCAGATAAATCGCATCAATCCCCGCGTGTGTAGCGCCCTCTATATCGCAACCTATCTCGTTTCCGATATATACCACATGAGAACGCTCCACATTGCACTGCTCGAGAGCGTAATCAAAGAAACGCTTATCCGGCTTCTTTACACCAAAGTCTGACGATAAGAAAATCCTGTTAAAAAGTTCATCTAATCCATGCTCCCGAAGGTCAGCTACGGTATATGCAGCCTGAGCATTTGAGACAAGGATAGGACGAATATTCAAATCGTACTGCAGGACATGCAGAAACTCCTTCGCATGCGGATACGGTCGTAAAACCGAAGTACTCTCTTGATGAAAATGACGCGCTGTCGCATAAGCCATAGTATCATCCGCATCAACTGAAAATTGCTTGTAAAGCTTTTTCCATACTGGCACGACATCGATTTCCACGTATTTACCACGAAGGGCTTCTCCCGACTTTTGCGCTACGTCCATGTCTTGCTGATACTTTGCAAAAAGTTGTGCTCCACTTTCACATATAGCACCTTGCGCACGCATATATGCGCACATTTTATCCCACAGAAGAGGATCATCCTCATCCGTATGAATATCGAGAATCGTGCCATATAAGTCACAAAAAATTTCCGTATATAACCGTGGAATCGGTATCATAACAAACCATCACCTTTGATGAACGAGTACCTTTGTTCAAAACCAATCTTACAACCCTCTCTTCACCGCGTGTCGTGGACCCAGCGAAGATTTCAGCTTCTACAAGCGAACATACATTTTATGTAAATTGGAAAGTTGAGTTTATGTAAACCGGAAAGTATAATCTATGTAAATCGGAAAGTAAAACTTATGTAAATCGGAAAGTATAAAAGATTATGATTCCACGAACGCTCGCAGCGAAGCTTCTAACACTTGCCGAAGGATTCCCCGTCGTAACCGTAAATGGGCCTCGTCAAAGTGGAAAATCCACACTCGTCAAAAATACTTTTCCCAACTACCGATATATATCACTTGAAGATCCGGATATCCGCTCACTCGCTTCAGAAGATCCCCGGGGATTTCTACAACAATTTAATTCTCATATTATTTTCGACGAAATTCAGCGAGTTCCTGAATTGTTTCCCTACCTTCAAGGAATCGTAGATAGTCAGAACAATCCAGGACAGTTTATTCTTTCTGGCTCTCAAAACTTTTTACTTCTCAAGAAAATTTCTCAGTCTCTCGCCGGAAGAGTTGGTATACTTCACCTTTTACCTCTGGCATATAGTGAAATGAAAAGTAACGGAGCTTCTCCCAATAGCATCATGGACTGGGTATTTACCGGCGGATATCCGCGCTTATATAGCTCGCATATACATCCTACAGATTTCTTTCCCAATTACATCAGCACATATATCGATAGGGATATTCGAGAAGAGCTGGGAGTAAAGAAAATCAATGAATTCAATACTTTTCTTAAGCTCTGTGCTACTCGAACTGGCGAAGTGCTTAACCTCACTTCACTAGCCAATGACTGTGATATCTCCACTACTACCGCACGTGAATGGCTATCTATTTTGGAAGCAAGCTTTGTATGCTTCCAGCTGCACCCCTACCACAAGAATTATGGTAAAAGGCTGATAAAAGCTCCAAAATTCTACTTCTACGACACAGGACTCGCTGCGAATCTTCTTGGCATTAATTCCCCCGATGAACTTTTTACCAGTGTATATAGAGGAAATCTCTTTGAAAACGCTGTTGTCGTTGAATTAATCAAGCAGTACACCTCTGTCGGACGCGAACCTGAACTCTTTTACTGGAGAGACAGCAACCAGAATGAGATTGACTTCATCACACAAAAAGCAGGGAAACCGTATCAAGCCATAGAGGTGAAATCTACTTCGACATATAAAGCACAAGCATTTCGTACTATAGATGAAATTTCGCCGCTCATGGGGATCAACGAAAGTAATAGGTTTGTGATTTATAGTGGAGATACAAGCATGAAAACATCTCACGGGCAACTGGTAAGTTTCACTGATATCAATGCGTATTTTCATGTGTAGCACATACAATTACGCCACAAGAACGTTGGCATTAATGTGTTGAATCACGTCTCTAATGCCCAAAACTTGTACATCTGTAAAGATATCTGCCAAGCTACCTTTATCCGTAAACGGAGCCTCTTGAAGCACACGGAAATCTTTTAGTGTCCCATTTCGAACGATGTACTCCACTACCTGATTTACGAAGTAAATTTGACGACTATCCATAGATGCTTCATCGAGGTATTGTGCAAACGCAGCCTTAGCTGCATTCATATCAAGACCTACAATTTCACGCACAAACTCACCGAGTGGTTTATCTCCATACTCCGCTTCATAGTCCTGTTGAGTGCCTATTTCCTGCCATAGAATTCTTTCTAACTCACTGACATCCTCATCTTGAAGAGGCATATTATTCTTGAGTTTTGCCACCGCTGCATTGTCCTGATGCTGACGAATATAGGACTCAGCTTTCACTTTGTAATTCTCTAAATCATCATTTTCAATCTCAGATTCTTTCCAATTTACAGAAAGAATTTCATCGTCGAAGTCTGTGTCATATCTAAAGCTCGTCTTGGGAATATACTTCATCAAATCACGCAAAGACTTTCGGATATGCTCAAAGTCATGTATATCAGCATTTTCAAGATAATCAGTATGCAGAATTTCATTGATTAGCGTCGATTGTTCTGCAATCTGAGGAATATGAGCAATCGTTGATACACCAGCGACCCTGCGCATAATATCGTTCTTTGCCCGTTGATAATTTCCGTTCATGAGATGCGCAAGTTCGGCACCATATACAAGTGCATCAAAACGCAAAGCTGTAACGTCGTCATCGTCGGGATGAATAAGTGGAGCCAGCTCTTCCTTAATGATGAGCGTGTCTTCGTATGCTAACGCTTGATAACCAGATACTTCTGCATATTGGGTCACATAGCGTAAATGCTGACGAACAGCAAAATTTTCACGATTAAGCTCACTGACTTTCTTCGCCAGATAATTCACAAGATTTTTTCGGTACTTGATAAGTTCATCTGTCTGATATTCAAGCTCTTGCAGCTTATATGCCATCTCGAATTGGAGACTAAAAAGCGCACCTTGAAGTGAAAGCTGATTTTGTGTCGTTCTCCCCTTATTCATGCGGAAGAACTCAAAGTTTCCGCAGAAATCAAAAATGTAGAATTTCTTTTTATCTTCTCCGTCTAACAACCCCGGGCACAGCCGAGTACCACGACCAATCATCTGCCAGAATTTTGCCTTGCTCATGACTTTCTTGAAGAACACAAGATTCAATATTTCCGGCACGTCTATACCCGTGTCCAGCATGTCAACAGAAATAGCAATCTGTGGCAACTTATCTGGAATAGAGAATTCATCAATAGCACTTTGCGCATACGTCATGTGATTATCAATGACCTTCGCGTAGTTATTCAAATGAGGATACTCTTTATTAAATACTTCAAGAATCTTTTCAGCATGATTATGATTCTTCGCAAAAATAATCGTTTTGCCAATTTTAGTGCCATACTCAACTTTCAGACCTTCTGTCATGAGAACGTTGAGAACTTCGCGAATGGTATCTTCATTAAAAATATTTTCATTGAGTTTGGATGCATCAATGCTCGCTGGGAGCTCACCATCCTCATACTCAAAAGTTTCCTCATATACACGTTTATCGTCATCAGATAGCTCGTCGTAAACGATACCCTTTTCCATAAATTTGAGTGAGGTCTCCACAGAAATGAAATCGACGAGATACCCATCTTTCACTGCTTGAGCGAGGTCATAGCCATAAGTTGGTATACCATTTTCCAACTCAAATATTTCATAGGTATTTTTATCGATTTCATCTTTCGGAGTAGCGGTCAGCCCAACAAGCGGCGCATCGAAGTAATTGAAAATATCCTTGTACTTGTTGTAAATCGAGCGATGAGCCTCATCACAAATCACCAAGTCGAAGTGTCCTGCGGTAAAAAGTTTTCCTGCGCCATCTGTCGCTTCATCGATGCAATTCATCATCGTTTGATACGTTGAAAAAACTCCGTGGGCAGTGTAATTCTCTTTGCCGTCGGATAGATTTGTCACCGATAAGCTGGGGAGCAAATTAACAAAGCTACGCTTCGCCTGTGTAACCAGCGACGTTCTATCTGCGAGGAAGAGTATGTTCCTTACCCAGCCTTGCTCCAGTAGCGCTTTGCACAACGCAATTACCGTACGAGTCTTCCCTGAACCCGTCGCCATAACCAGAAGTGCCTTACGGCGATTTTTTGAGTCGAAACTCTCACATACAGATTTGATAGCCGCCTCTTGATAGTAGCGACCAGCGATGTTCTTATCGACCTGAATATTTTTAAGGCTCTTGCGCATACGCTGCAAGTTCAGCAACTTTTCCAAGTCACGCTTCGAGTAGAATGCAGCTATTTTTCGCTCTGGATATTGATTATCAATGATGCGTATATCAAAACCATTACTAAGAAAGACAACAGGACGAATACCTTGCTTCTTCTCAATTAAATCAGCATAAAGTTTTGCCTGCTGACGCCCCTGCGCTACATCTACACTCGTCTTTTTCGCCTCAACTACAGCAAGAATGCTGCCATCATCTCCGCACAGAGCGTAATCAGCAAAGCCAGTCTCAGATTTATTTGGCATCCCTGAAATTCGATATTCGCTAATCCAATTTTTACCTTCTACCCATCCTGCATCCGCAAGCATTACATCTATATAAATCTTTCGTGTCTTAAACTCAGAAGATTCACGAGGTTTCGGACTATAGGTAGGCTGCTGCTCCTCACGCTTCACAGTCAACTGCTCACGCAGAGAAGCATTCTCTTTCATCAATTGCTCAAGACTTTTCTCCATCTGTGCAGCTGTTGCATCAGTATCTAATACTGCTGGCTGAACAGATATTTCACTAAAACTCTCACGAGAAAAAGTCGGTTTAGTGTACTTATCTGCATAGCAGTACGCCACGAAATCCATAAAATAGAAAAGATTTTCTAGGCAAATAAGAGCAGCATCACGAGAAATTTTTTTATCACTGTGTGCAATAGTATTACCTATCTTACGAATAAAATGCATGCGAGTCAGCAAATCAGGATCAATAATTTCTCGAAAATCATCTGTGCTCATCAAAGTAATAAGCTTCTCATCCCACGGCTTTTCGAGATATTTATCCACAGAATACATCCACTTAATCGCAAGTTCCATTGCTCGACGGCAAAGTAGCACCGACGATTCAGGACTGGATGCGAGAGCTACTTCAGCGGACAACGCCGCATCAGAGAAACTATCAAACTTAGACTCTAACTTAAGGAAATCAAAATTCGACACAGTTTCCTCCTCTGACAGTTAATGAACATCACAGTCCTCTACTATCATAAACCGAGTGCTGCATTAGATAACTTTTGATTTGTCAACTCGATGAACAAAATCAGTAAATTCTTTCTGATCATTATTATCAGGTATTAGAAAATTCAATTCCCGCAATATTTTCATCGTTAGATACTTTGTTAATCCCCCAAGCGACTGTTGTTGCAAATAGTCTAGTTTGTCCTCTAATTGATATTTAAAGAGTTCATAAGACCAATTCTGTTTTAACGATAAAACATAAGTTCTTTGATAAGCATTGAACTTACCCTTATAATGCTTAACATCATATTTACCTGCAGCATTGTTCCCAGCTAATAGCAACGCTTCTTGATCAAATGCATATTTATCAATTCGAAGTACTTCTTTTGAGCAAGTAAAGAATGGATATTTGCCAGCTTCTGTCGATGCATTCGAATCGAGTTTCCCAGTAGTAGCATTGAATACGTCATTCCAAGATAGAATAGGTAAATTTTTAAGATTTCTAAACGTGTCCCCAAACATTTCGACAAATCGGGCTTTAACGAGAGTATCAAGATAGTCGAGCTGTTGTTTCCGCTGCACTAACACTGTTGACAGTCCGTCTAATACCGACACTATTCTTGCCTGCAATTCAGCACTAGGGTATTTGATTTCAACTTCTCTCAACCATTTAAAGTGTCGGTTATATCCTGTATCGGGAATATGAGCGTTTTTTAACGCATAATACAGGTATTTATAATTCGTATTAGGCAACTTGCTATGCAAAATTTTTATACCGTCAGCACCTAAGAAAAACGGATTATCTACATACTTGATTACGCGTGTATGATCACCAAAAACTATCACGGGTACGTCCTCAAAAATTCCTTCTTGTTCATTGGTATAGCCTGCGACAGCATTATGACTTTGATCAATAATTGGGTACTTCCCTGAACCGAGGTACTCTGACGCTTGAATTTTTATTCCCAACTTTGTATCATCCTGGAAAATCTCATCAAACTTTAACCGTTCCATTTCATCCCCACAAATCTCAATTTTTCTGAGAAAAATTACGCTATAAATCGCCGATGTGACTCTTTCACATTATTTTGATTCACTATCGCATATTGCATCGTTGTATCAATCTGCGAGTGACCAAGAATCTTCTGAACCTGTTCAACCGGCATACCTTTGTCAATGGCTCGAGTTGCCATAGTTCGACGGAACTTATGTGGGTGTATTCTCTCCATCCCAAGTGCGCGACCGAGCATACGTAAGCGTACTTCCACTCCACTGATTCTCAGTCTGAGATGAGGATGATTCAGAGACACAAATAGCGCATTATTCTCATCTTGGCGAGTTGTCAAATATTCCTGAAGATGGATTTTCGTCTTAGCATCAAAATACACCCGCCGTTCTTTATCTCCTTTACCAAGAACCACACATTCTCGTTCATTGAAATTGATATCTTCAATATTGAGTCGGACGAGCTCTCCTACTCGCATGCCCGTAGAATACAGTAAATCAATAATTGCAACATCTCTAGGACAAACACACTCATCTCTGAGACGTTCAATATCCTCATCTGTAATGATGCTTTTTACAGTTTTAGTAGTCTTAATTTTGTGAATCCGCCGCATGGGACTTTTAAGGATATAATCTTCCTCCTCAAGCCAAGAGAAGAAACTCGAAATATTACGGCGAACGTTATCCACCGTAACTTTGCTGCAATTATTAATTTTCTGATAGTCAACTAGATACTGGCGAATCATTTCAGTGGAGATTTTTCGGATAGAATCCGTCAATTTACCGAGTAAATGCTCGATTGTTGCACGATAATACCGAATTGTACGTTCTGAACAACCCTCAATTCGCTTGGCGTTGAGGAACATATCTAGATATTCTCGATTATCGATTTGCTTCTGAAGCTTACGGTTCTCGCTCAGGTGCCGTACAAGTACTTCTTGCAGTCTCTTAAGCTGAGCAGGACTGAGCGCTTCCTCCATAGCATTGATGATGCTAGTAATCTTTTCTTCCATGCTGATTTACCTCCGTTGTAAGAAAGTAAATCAGCATCTAACTAATTCAGTTCTACTGAGATTTGCACCTTCTTTACTCGAAGTACTCTTGCATCAACGAATCAAACAGCATCTGAGCTTCATCCAATGCTTTCTGTACCGCAACTTTTGATTTGTCGACTTGTTTAACAAAATCGGCGAATTGGTTTTGGAGAGAAAGCGGCGGGATAGGTATCTTTATATTCAATAAGTCAGATTTAGTAAGACTCGGGATAGTAACCGTCTTATTCAAACTTTCAAAGTTATACATTTCACAAAAAATGTATAAATAATTTACATCAAGAACTTCACTATGAGGCTCTAACCCGAAAGCAGTATCAACATTCCAATATCTCTCATGCATTAACATCGGCTTATTTATATTGCCCTTTCTACCGATAACCACTGACTCTGCTTCAGTAATATATTCAATTCCTCTTCCTATAACGCCCCCACTTCCGCAGATAGCATATTCACCATTGGGCTGCTCAATTTTTTTCTGATTTCTACCATTCTTTATCAGCAGGACGTCACTCCACCGGTATTCTCTCCAACCATTTTCATTTGTGATTGGATCGCCGAACATTTCGACAAATCGGGCTTTAACGAGAGTATCAAGCTGAGTGAGCTGTTGCTGCCGCAGCTTTATCAACGTGCTTGCATAATTTAACACACCAGCTATTCGATTCTGCGAATCAATATCTGTCAGACGAAATGGCAGAGAATCGAATACTGGTCTCGTCAAATGTCGCATAGTAGCACCATGAGCCGAAACGCCTGCTTTATTCAGGATTGTTGCTACTTGGTATACAAAGAAATCTTTATTAATCTCTAGCTTATTAAAAATAACCTTAAAAATATGCTGGTTAAGGACTGATCGCTCTTTCTTCCATACATACACGCCCAAGCTCGCTGACCATGAGATTAAGACGTCTCCAGGATTAACTTCATATTTGGAATCGAAATCACCCTCATAATAGTTAATCTCACGAGATTTCCCCGTTAAATTTTGAATACGAATAATTTCAACACCATTGTCCGCCCAATCTTCTGGTTTAAACGCATATCCATTTATATATGTAGCAACATCCCCAAGTTTTACGCGTTCCATTTTTATCCCCACAAATCTCAATTTACAAGTTCAATAGTTTCTCTAGCTCATCCATGTTTTGGTTAATTTCTTTTTCCAGACCACGAATGTTTGCCATGATTTCTTCTGTTGGTGGATATTCCACTGGCGCGTATTCAATCTTCTTGTACTTGTTGATGCTCAAGTCGTAGTCGTTATCAGCAATTTCTTGCTTTGGCACGAAGAAGGATTGATCAGTGCGGTCGCGGTCTTTTTCTCCATCGAGATTGTGGAAACGCTCAATGATGTCAGGAATATCGTTATCCTTCACAGTTGTTCGCTTATCATCTAAGCTAAAGCCATCCGCTTTCATGTCATAGAACCAGACATTGTCTGTTCCACCATGACCAGTCTTAGTGAAGATGAGAATCGCTGTGGATACCCCAGCATAAGGCTTGAAGACCCCTGAAGGCATGGAAATCACGGCTTCAAGACGATTATCCTCAACAATTGCCTTACGAATACTTTTGTGCGCTTTAGAAGATCCAAAAAGAACGCCATCAGGAACAATGCAAGCGCAACGTCCACCTACTCGAAGCATACGTTGGAAAAGCGCGAGGAAGAGCAATTCGGTTTTCTTCGTTTTGCATACCTTCAAGAGATCTTCGGAGACGGAATCATAGTCAAGACTTCCCTTGAAAGGTGGATTTGCAAGGATGAGTGAATACTTTTCCTTGTCAGGGTTCTGATCGGACAGACTATCACGGTATTCAATAATTGGATTCTCTACACCATGGGTCATCATGTTCATGGCACCAATACGCAACATAGTGCGGTCCATATCAAATCCATGGAACATATGATTCATGTAGTGATCTTTATTCTGCTTATTAAAGAACACTTCTTCTTTACGATTTTCCTTGAGATAATTGCTTGCAGCCACAAGGAAGCCAGATGTTCCGCATGCAGGATCACAAATTATCTCATCTGCCTTTGGCTCCATAAGATCCACCATCATACGAATAATATGGCGCGGAGTTCTAAACTGACCATTTACGCCAGCCGTAGATAGCTTGGATAGCAGATATTCATAAATATCACCACGAGTATCGGTTTCTTTAATCTGCGACATCTGTTCGTAAATGCCGTCCATAGATGTGACAATCTTCTCAAGCAAAAGAGGCGTTGGAATCTTGAAAATTGCATCTCCCATATATTTGGAATATGCACTTTCCTTATCACCATGCAGATTCTTCATAAATGGGAATACCCAATCCTGCATAGTGCTATACATACGCTCTGCAGGAAAGTCATGGAAAGTGCTCCACTTCAGCTGATTACCATCGATTGAGCGATCTCCAATTTGAACTTCATGCGCAAAAACACTCTCATGAGGGAGCCCCAACATCGCAGCTTCCTTTGCATGAACATTATCTGCATCATCCAAGTCATGGATAAACATGAGATAAGTCATCTGTTCTACTACTTCAAGTGGATTCGTAAGTCCACCTGTCCAGAAGATTTCCCACAAGCTATCAATTTTGCTTTTCAGTTCACCTGTAATCATCATTTACTCTCTTTCATTCCAGGTGTAGGAGGTATATCTTCCTCCACCAATTTTGATAATTTCATTACGGTCGAGCATGTGTTTCACTGCTCTTTGAACAGTTATCTTGCTAATATCAGGACACTCCCGCATTATTTCAGCAATTGTTATTTTGCCTAGATGAGCTTTGATAATTCCCCTCACCCGATCAGGCTTAGTGACTTCCCGATCAGCAATGAGCTCTACGCGTTCAGAAAAATCTCTGTATGCAGCAACAATGATGCCGAGCATGAAACTGACGAACGGTTCATAATTATTTTTTCCCTCATGCCATCCCATGGAGGAATCATAGAGAACTTCATAGTAAGTTTCCTTATTGTCAGCAATCAGTTTTTCTATACTGACATATTTACCTACGAAATATCCCGAACGATATAGCAATAGCAACGTAAGAATTCGGCTCATTCGCCCATTACCATCGTTGAATGGATGAATGCACAGAAAGTCTAAAATAAACATTGGAATGAGTATCAATGAGTCGAGCTCACCCTGAGCTGCGGTTTCATTGTATGACTCACATAATTGTCGAACATAATCTGGTGTCTCCCAAGCATGGACTGGTTCAAAACGAACTCTGCGAGAACCATCAGAGGATGTTTCGGCAATCACATTATCTGAGTCTTTAAAGTTGCCTCCGATAGACTTTCCAGAGTATCGATACAAATCTCGATGAAGCTGCAAAATACTCCCCGATTTCACTGGGATATATTCGTAGCTTTCATGAATCGTTGTTAGAACATCCCTATATCCCGCGATTTCCTTTTCACTCCGGTTTTTAGGCATGGTTTTATCACGTACAAGTTTTGCCAAGCGATCTTCTGTAGTAACAATTCCCTCAATGCGATTCGATGCTTCCGTACTCTGAATTTTGGCTACTTCAAGTAAACTAGATAACTCATCATCTCCAACACCCTCGAGGAGAGCATGCCGACCTCTAAACTCATGAAGTTTTCCTAAGAGCGACACAATTTCAGGCGTTAACAACTTTGAGTATTCAGCTTGATAATCAAAGACTCGCACATCTCCTCCTTTTCACTTCATTCGTTATGCAACAGCTTCTTAACACATTTCAATATAGTCATTATTGACTAATTTGATGTAGTTAAAGTATAACACATTTTAATTACATCATTTTCTCTAATTTTGATGTAATTGAAAGGGAAAATGATGCTTTTGAGAAAGCTTTACCGATTCCTAGAAGACACTATGACCTGTCTTTCTTTTATGAGAAAATCGTGAGTAATGTGTGCTCTCAAGAAAGCGCGTAATTTCACCGCTTTTCAGCACTCCACGATGATTAACGAATAGGACATAATGGCAGAGTTTATTTATCAGATGAACAACGCGCGCAAGGCGTTTGGCGATCGTGTGATTCTTGATAACGTCACTTTGAGCTTCATCCCTGGCGCAAAGATTGGCGTTGTAGGCCCTAACGGCATGGGTAAGTCCACCTTGCTCAAGATTATGGCAGGCACCGAAACCTTATCGAACGGCGAAGCAGGTCTCACTCCCGGCTATACCGTAGGCATTCTGCAGCAGGAGCCGCCTCTCGATGAAGACAAGACAGTTATCGAGAATGTGCGTGAAGCGTACGGCGACCTCTACGCAAAGATTAAGCGCTTCAATGAAATCGGTCTCGAAATGGCAGAGCCAGATGCTGATTTCGACACATTGATGGAAGAGATGGGCAAGCTCCAAGAGGAAATTGATGCCAAGGATGCGTGGGATCTCGACAACCAAATTGAGCAAGCAATGGATGCTCTCCAGTGTCCCGACCCAGACTCTCCTGTAAGCGTTCTCTCCGGTGGCGAGCGTCGCCGTGTAGCGCTATGCAAGCTTCTCCTTGAAGCTCCAGATTTACTCCTGCTTGATGAGCCTACCAATCATTTGGATGCTGAATCCATCCTTTGGCTTGAACAGTTCTTGCACACCTACCCAGGTGCCGTACTCGCTGTAACCCACGATCGTTACTTCTTGAACAACGTAGCTGAGTGGATTTGCGAAGTAGACCGCGGTCAGCTCTTCCCATACAAGGGTAACTACACCACCTACTTGGAGAACAAGGCAAAGCGTCTTGAAGTTCAGGGGCAGAAGGATGCGAAACTCGCTAAGCGTCTCAAGAATGAGCTTGACTGGGTTCGTACTTCTCCAAAGGGTCGTCAAGCAAAGAACAAGGCGCGTCTCGAACGTTATGACCAGATGGAAGAAGAAGCACGTCGTTCTAAGAAGCTTGACTTCTCCGAGATTCAGATTCCAGCTGGTCCACGTTTGGGTTCCACTGTTTTGGAAGTCAACCATCTACACAAAGCATTTGGCGATCGCGTACTTATCGACGACTTGAGTTTTACTTTGCCTCGAAACGGCATTGTTGGCGTTATTGGTCCTAATGGCGTAGGTAAGTCCACGCTCTTCAAGACTATCGTCGGTCTTGAAGAGCCAACGTCTGGCGAAGTTAAGGTTGGTGAGACGGTTAAGATTTCTTATGTGGATCAGAATCGTGAGGGATTGGATCCTAATAAGAACCTGTGGGAAGCCGTCTCTGGTGGGCTTGATTTTATTGAGGTCGGAGGCGTCGAAGTTCCTACTCGAGCTTATGTGGCGAGCTTCGGTTTCAAGGGTTCTGACCAGCAGAAGCTCACTGGTGTGCTTTCTGGTGGTGAGCGCAATCGTTTGAACTTGGCTTTGACTTTGAAGCAGGGTGGTAACCTGCTCCTGCTTGATGAGCCTACAAATGATTTAGATGTGGAAACCTTGGAAAGCCTTGAGAATGCTTTGGAGGCGTTCCCTGGATGTGCAGTGGTTATATCCCATGATCGTTGGTTCCTTGATCGCGTAGCAACTCACATTCTCGCGTGGGAAGGTGATGATGAGAATCCTGCAAACTGGTATTGGTTTGAAGGCAACTTCCAGGCATATCAGGAGAACAAGATTGCTCGTCTCGGTGAGGAAGCTTCAAAGCCTCACCGCATTCATCGCAAGCTCACACGCGCTTAAAATTTTTGATAACGTTTAGCGCGTATAAACAAACTGCCTCGGAACACTAGGTTTCGAGGCAGTTTTATGTAAACGCAACATTAAAACGAATAAGAATGTACACAGTCAATGTGAGCTCCCATTACTTCGCGACACGCCAGAAAAAATGATTCCGTTCTTCTTTTGACATTCCCCCAACGTCACACTTTAGATTATTTACAGAAGGAGTAATCAATACTAGTCACGTTTACAAATTCTCTCGAAAACAAACGTTACGGAGCTTTACATGTACACGATTAAAGACATGAGTCAGCGTACTGGCCTGTCAGCCAAGACTTTTCGTTACTACGATAAAATTGGTCTGCTTAAGCCTACGGTAATTGGTATGAACGGTTACCGATATTATGATGATTCAGTTTTTGACCGTCTTCATGCAATTCTTCTGTACCGCGAGTTGGAGTTCTCACTCACAGATATCAAAAGAATATTGGATGATCCTGGCTATGATCGTCGAACTGCGCTAAGTGATCAGATTTCCGTATTGGAAAAGAAAATTGCACATTTCGAATCAGTTCTCAATCAGGCCAGGCATCTGCAGAAAGGCGAAGAAACCATGGAATTTGACGTGTATAGTCAAGAAGAAATAGAAGCGTTGCAAGAGGAAGCAAAAAATCGCTGGGGAAACACAAGTGTTTACCAAGATTTTGAGAGTAAGTCATCGCATCCATTTGGCTCTGTAACAAAAGAAATGATGGATTTGCTTGCCCAATTTGGTCAGCTTAAAGAGTCCTCTCCACAAGATGAAGCAGTACAAGTTTTAGTGCGGGCATATCAAAATTATATTTCCGAACATTTCTATCCGTGCTCATCTGAAGTTTTGGCTGGTTTAGGAAAAATGTATCTCGAAGATAACCGTTTCAGCCAGGTAATTGATCAAGCTGGCGGCGAAGGAACTGCAAAGTTTGTCAGCGAAGCGATTCACGAGTATTGCAGGCATAACTAGTCTGTTGCAAAAACGGATAGGATATTAGGCACATCCATCCATATGGTCTGATGCCCTCTCTATCTCTCTCGTCTGCTTACTTTGCGCGAAATATAACATAAAAACGCAACGCAAAATGCAGTAGTGGGCCTCACATCGCGATGATGTGAGACCCACTGTATAAATGCATCCTAAGTACAAATCAGGCTTTCTTTACAGCACCCGCAGCAGCTGCCTTCTTCGCCGCAGCACCCGCAGCTTTTCTCAAAGCACGACGCTCTTGGCGCTTTGCCTTCTTTGCTGCCTTACGCACATTGACACGGTCAACAGTCTTTGGCAGATGACGCCACACGCTAAAGAACAGCAACAGCAACACGAGAGCATAGAGCACGACACGCAGTGTAGTAGCAATCGTGAGTAAGCCATTGCTGCTCTTGAACTTACTACCTGGCATTGCTCCGTTCATGGCACGCGAGTTTGCCACAGTATACAGGTAACGGTGAGCCGCAGCACGCGCGTATGGATACACGTTCGGATCAGCTACATTCAATGTTTCGCCTGTTGGCTCCTTCGCATTGAGCAGCTTAATATCAGCACCCGCCTGAATCATCTGCTTAGCACTCATGAACACGCCGGTGTTAGCATTATCCGTAATAATTGCACCGTTGAAGCCCCACTCACCGCGAGCAATGCCGGATATGAGATTATAGTTTCCACCCGTCCATGTTGCACCAGCACGGTTGAACGATGTCATGATGCCGCGAGTTGCGCGCATGGTGGTGACTGCTTGGGAATAGCTACCATCATCGTTCTTCTTGAGATACTTGATCTTATTTGTTAGCTTGAGGTTATCCTCAAATGGCTTCAAATAAATCTCGCGTGCCGATTGCTCGTTAAGCCATGTCGCAAGGGACATTTGACCGTTACGGTCGCCACGGTGATCTTCCTGATCGTTAAACGCAAAGTGCTTCACGTAGGTGTAAATACCATTATCAGTTAGCACCTGAATTTCCGGCTGAGACATCAACGATGTCAGCACTGCATCTTCTGAGTAATATTCACCATTACGGCCAGAGAATGGCGTACGGTGAATATTCATCGAAGGTGCATACATGCCAGCAACCTTGCCCAGCAATGCCTCATCAGATCGAAGCTGGCCGAATTCTTTAGCAAGCTCAGTGTTATAGGTTTGTGCGAGCACCATAATGTTTGGATATCCGAAACTGATTGCTCCATAAACCCAAGAACTTGCAGAATCTGCCTCATAGTTGAATGGAGAGTTGATAGACTCAATTGGCGATACACCGTAGCCAGAGTTGCCGATAAGTTCCTTATATTCAGCTTCGGTAAGCTGATCAAGCAAAGCATCCCATGCCTTATCATTGAAAGAAAGGCCACGCATTTCAATCAAGGTCTTGCCGTTCTTCTTACCGAAAACTGGTGTAGCAGACTTGATATTCGTATTTCCAGAAGCATGATCCTTAAGCTTTGTGAGCAAAGAATCAGATGCCTTCTTAGAATACGTGTAAGACTTCCCATCCTTACCATTGATTTCATTACCCCACGTAGAAATCTTGGTCGATGCCTTACCATCATGAGTTGGGAATGTTCCCATCCAATCATTACGGGTTAGGTAAGTTACATCACCGCGAGCAGAATCGAGCTGATTCGTAATCTTTGTACCAGTGACGCCGTCCTTCGCATAGGTGGTTGTATCTGTCGTCGTATTGGATGGAGTGTAAACCTGCACAGCAGATGCGTCGCCCGCAGAAGTCATACCGTCAGCAATCGTCTTACCCGCACGTGCGAGGAAGTTATTCGTTGCATCGTGAGCATTGGCTGCGTCAGTGAAGAGGTAATCTCCAGCATCCAGAATGTAAGTCTTTGCGCCGTTTGCATCATATGCCTTGAGCAAATCCTTCTTAATAGTTACCTTGACTGTCTGAGACTGACCAGGTTTGAGCTCGTTTGTCTTTGCAAAACCGACGAGCTGTGATGCAGCTTTTTCTACACCATTCGTCTTGTCATAATCTGTGTATGGAGACTGCATATAAATCTGAACAGTGTCTTTACCAGTCACCTTACCTGTATTCGTTACGGCTGTAGTTGCTTCGAGCGTCTTGTCATCTACTGAGCGCACAGTAAAACCGCTATGCGCGAAAGTGGTGTATGACAATCCATAACCAAATGGATACACAACCTGATTTGCATAGGTGTAGTCACCTGGATTGCCCTGGTTCATCACCTTATCAAAGTAACGAGTTTCGTAGTAGCGGTACCCGACGTAGATGCCCTCTTTGTAAGAGACATAATTATAGTTTGTGAATTTGCCTTTTGCATCGGTGTATTCAAAATCACCAAAATTCTGTGCCGCTGGGGATTGCAATGCATCAGCCTCGAACGTATCTACAGTTCTACCGGATGGGTTAATTTCACCGTTAAATACCTTGCCGACACCATCATTAAAGCTCTCCGCAAGAACAACTGCTTTGATATGCGGGAACTGCTTTACCCAGTCGAGTTGCAATGCAGCGTTCGAATTTACAAGAACCGTAACAGACTCAAAATTATCGTTAAGGTACTTCAAAAGTTTAAGTTCTGTTGAATCTGGTTCGAGATAAGATTTCTTCTTATCCGCTTCACTCTTCGCATGGTTATACATAGAACGCGGCATGTCACGGCCTTCACCTGCTACGCGAGACCATACAAAAATAGGAGTTGTTCCCTTTGCAGAGTCAAGCACACCATCCGCAGATTCAAGTTTGCTCAGCGGCATCTCGTTGATGGCGAAGTCTTCTCCATCACCAAAATTCACTGATCCAGCACTGAGCCCATACTTTTTCGCGTCATCGGAATTATAGAAGTCCCAAATTTTCGCATTGACCTTAAATCCTGCGCGAGTGAAAATATCTTTAAGTGTGTTTGCGCTGCTCCCCCCAGCAAGAGCGGCCATAGGACTTCCCGCTGCTTGGCGGCCAGAAGAATTAACTGAGAAGAAGCTAACCTTTGACCCTTTTGCTAGCGGCAAGGCGTTATCATCATTCTTCAGCAGAACCGTACCCTCGCCGGTAATGCGGTTTGCAAGATCAACTTCTGCTGCCTTAATAGACTGCTCTGTATGCTTGGCCTTGTAATAGTTCAGATCTAGACCTGCAGTTTTTGCTTGTGAGTTGTCGACAGTATTGTTGAAAAGACCGACAAGGCTGCCAATCATCTTATTGTTTTGAACAGTAGTAATCGCGCCAGCACCTGCAAATAAACCAGCAGCAGCGACTACTGACACCACCGTTTTAATAACGCGACCGACTCGCCCCTTCGAACGAGGAATACCTGTACCCATTTCTCCTCCTTGATCATGAGTGTACGAATCTAGTTTCGTACTTTTGCCGTCAAAAAAAGAGAAAATTACGCCATCTGTATTGACTATTTCGTGAATGGAATAGGAATTAAAATTGTCAACTCAAATATGTGGTCTTTTGCAGTAAAAGTCATGCGGCCATCATATTCATCCACAACGTAGTGCATCGATTGCATACCGAAGCCATGCTCGATGCGACTACCCTTAGACGTCTCCAGAACGTCGTCGGCACGTCGAATCTCGCCATCAAACTGGTTAATCTCATTTATGAGAACCATCCCACCTTGACGCGAAATTTGCAGTGAAATCGTTTTGCTGAGCGTATCGGATGCTATATCTTCTACTGCTTCAACAGCGTTATCCATGATATTGCCCACAAGCGAGTAGATATCAGCATCTTCCATGAACTGCAATACTTTTCCATCTACAAGACATTGCAAGCCGATGCCACGCTGAGCACAATATAAGCTTTTATCATTCAAAATCGCATCGACTGCTTCTGACCCAGTGTCAAAGATCGCATCGTACATTTTTAATGTGCCGTCAAGAACTCTCTGTACTCGTGGCGATTTTTCAAGGTTTACAGCATTATCAGTAGAAATAATCTTCTTTAAGTCATGCATCTTCATATTGATAATGTCACGATATTCCTGGCTTAATTCATAATGTTGCTGCTGGCGGCGATTAATATCATGCATCACTTCCACCTCGCGAAGCAAACGATTACGGGATGAGACTACAAGCAGTGTGGTGAGAACAGCCACAGAGCACACTGCATCATAAATAAAAAGCAAAAGTCCGTAGCCGCGGAATAAATCAATATGATTTTCGATTAAATATCGATTTCGAATCAGCCCCGTTCCAATACCATTAGCAAAAATCACAAAAGCAAATACTGCAATACATACGGCAATCCACCATTTGCTACTGCGCACTGCATCTTCATTAACAAGGGTTTTCCGCCCCATAAACCACCATACCAACAACGAAGTTATGAGATAAACAAAGAAAACCATCACCTTAAAATATGGATTGAGGAAATACCGTCCTTGACTGTCTCCCGTAAACAGTATTCCTAAAATCTGAACAATGTCAGCCACCACATGTTCCAACGAATATCCAATCGCCGCCGTCACTGTTACGATGAGCAACGACGACCGTGTAACAAGCCACAATCCCGCAATAAGCAGCACAAGTTCTGCGATCAACGGAAAGTAGCTAACATCCTTTACCTGCCCATTACCGACATTGTATATAACAGGCCCATTGAGCACAGTGGTGAAACATAAAAATGCAACGAACAAAAGCCATCTCCACTGATTTCCGCTCCATTCGCGCCACAGCAATGCTTTTGAGAAGACCAAGACACATCCACACAGATAGACGGTAAATGTTGAGGGAAAGACTAAAGCCCACAGTGATCCCGGCCACAAAAAATCAAGCAAAGTTTGCACAGTTTGGTCCTCTCCCTATTTATTGTGCAGACTTCGCTGCAAGAAGTGTATCGAGCACATGAGCTTTCTTGTTTCGGCTCATTTCAACGTGAAATTCATGTGCGCACGCATCCGTAAGCATGAGCTCTCTCTCAGCAAATCCAGTAACATAATGCAAATTCACCAGCGCATACCTATTGCACTGCACAAAATTGACATTCTCAAGTTGCGCTGCGAAATCTTTCAGTGTGCCCCACATTGTTTGTGTTGTTCCGTCGTTTAAGTGTATAAAAACCATATGGTCACGCACTTCCATGTACACCACATCTTTTGAGGAGACAAAATGTGTTCCGCCACTTGACGGGACTGTTAAAGTCACCTCTCTCGAGCGCGCATATGCATGAGTCATAGCACGTTTCATCGTCATCGCAAATGTTGCATAGTCAAATGGTTTAATAAGATATCCCACTGCACTCACTTCGTAGCCGCGTGCTGCAAGTTGAGCTACTTTCGTGGTGAATATCAGAATGGAATCATTGTGGCTTGCACTTTGTTCACGATATTTTGCCGCAGCGGACATACCGTCCATACCGTCGCCGCAGCCACCTGGCATCTCGATATCCATAAAAATGATATCGAAATTATGGGAAAGGGCAGCGTCAAGGAACGCCTGAGCATTTGTGTAACGCTCAACAGTATAAGAGATTCCATTTTCCTGGCTCATATATCTCTCGATGGCAGCATCCGTTGCTTGAGCATCCTGATAAGTATCTTCAACGAGTGCAATGCGAAACATTTCCGGCTCCTATCCCCCTGCCCTACTACTCAACTTCCCCATGCGGCGTTGGAATAACGATGCGAATTTCAAAAATTTTATCCTGCTCATCTACATGCACGACTACTTTTCCGCCGCGCTCATGAGTGGTCAGTTCAATTGATTTCATTCCATAGCCATGGAAACGTTTATCTTTTTTAGAGGTAACCAGCAAACCAGTATCTGGCGAAATAGTAACCTCATGAGCAAAGAAGTTTGAGGATTCAATAACCGCATACCCGCCTGCTCTGTGACAGTTAAGCTCTATGACTCGTTGAGTATCGCTCAGCTGCACGTCTTCGCTCGCTTCAATCGCATTGTCGAGAACGTTTCCTAAAAGTGCTGAAATCTCAGACGGCTCTAAAAAGTCCAGACTCTTGCCATCGACAATCGCATTCAGAACGATACCATGTGCAACACAGTATAAACTCTTCTCTGTCAAGAGTGCATCGATGAGATCGTTACCTGTTTGGTAAATCGAATCATAGATATGAATAGCATTCTCCAACTCCTGCATAGAGTTCATCGGTGGTTGAGAATTCATGTCTAGCGATTCACTCTTACATGTATGCTCCATTTTCTGCATTGTAGAGCGTAACTGCGCGATCCCCCTACGTACATCATGAAACTTTGCATTCACAAGTTCCATATTTTCACGGCTCATATCGTAGTGCCTCATTTTTGCTTCATTGAGGTGAGTAAGCATATCGAGCTCACTCATCAATTTATCTTGTGTAGACACCAGCAGCAGTACAGACATTCCCAGCAGTGTGCACAAGAAATCAAGCATTCTAAACGCAATCTGCGTGGACAGCGGAATCACGTAGAGTCGTTCGTCGAGAGAAAGAACCATATTAAACACGATGGCACAGAAAAGCACAAAAACACTGAGCCACACCCACCGTTGAGACTTTCTCACTGACTCTATGCGAATGTCGAAACGCGGAACAAGCCATTTATATGCAGCACCATAAATCACAACAAATATGAGTACCCGAATGATGAGCGCCGCTGTTTCAGGAGCTGAAATCAACGCAAGAGTGCTTGACTCCACAGCAAATCCCATATGTTGAAGCCCGTATCCCATCGCCATAGTCACAAACGAGACAATCCATGGGACGTCATAAAGCTGACATAGTATAAAAGTCAGCGAGAGCGCAAAAATGCAGTAAACTACACACATCACAGGCAAAAAGAGTATATAGACTTCTTCACTCCCTAGAAAAAACTTACCTGATAGAATTTCAACTAAAAGATAAATTGCTAAAACGCATAGATATATAAGTGCGGCAATTACTTTCGGCTTTATCCCGCGCTTCACCGTATTCTTCCTCGATACGATAAGCACAGCGCATAATATTTCAAAGGGAAAACCTAAAAAATCTAAAACCATGAATCAGATACATCCTTATGCACGGGCATGAAAATCAAGCAGACTCTGTGCCACATCATGTTTTTTTGACCTCGAGACATGCACCATGTCGCCTTGAATGTCAATGTCTCCTTCAGCAGCATCAAAGCGCGAAACCTTCGCCATATTCACTATTGCAAATCGACTCACTTCAATAAAATCGAAATTCTTTAAGTCACGAAAAACAGCGCTCAAGCTCTTCCACGCACGATACACACCATGCGTTGTGTGATAGTACGACATGTGAGAGCGAACCTCAATGTAGTTAATCTCCGAAGTAGAAAGATACACCGTGCCATCAGTCGTATCAACAGCGATGCTAGCCCCCTTACGGCTGTGAAGAATGCGGATAACCTTATGCCATGCAAGAGCAAAAGACCGCTCAGAAATAGGTTTCACCAAATAACTCGCTGCATCAACTTCGTAACCTGCCACAGCATATTGAGCCATACGCGTGGTGAAAACAATGATGACCTCCTCATCAATCTCACGAATTTTCCGCGCGGTCTCCATACCATCAAGCCCTGGCATTTCAATGTCAAGAAGGATGACGTCAAAAGGTATGCTATGCAGGTGCTGAGCAAGAAAGTCACTGCCAGAGGAGAAAGTGCTCATATGAGCAGAATTATCGTGGGCCTGCACAAGTGCACAAGTTACATCTAACTCATGCTGGACATCATCGATGATGGCAACGCGCATTCTACTCTCCTTACTCTTTCACCATACACTACGCGTAAGGATTTTACGATTCATGCCGTTTGCCCTCATATAGACCATTCAGGAAAAACATCACGCCATTCAAGACACCAAGGCGTTTATATGAGTATGTTTTTGTACATTGAATTTATCTCAGCGTAAGTGAGATAAAGAGAATCAAAGGAGAAAAATGGCTGACAAAGTTGTGAAGCCAAGCAAGAAACGTTTGCCGACGCGCAACGGTTTCTTCCTAGCAATTTGGATTCCAATCACCGCTATAATCGCTGTGATTGCTATCGCATTCTTCTCAGTATTAAATTATGCGAGCGGTGCTGTAGATGTTGCAGTCGGCGGTGGCACTTTTACTGCAAAGAACGGCGCAAATGCGAAGGGCGCGAACTTAGATTATTACCCTAAGAAGCATAAGAACCTTCAAGAAGCGATGGATGCTTCCGGAAAAGTTACCCAGCGCATCGCTGACGAGGGCATGGTTTTGCTCAAAAATGACGGCACGCTACCTATGACATCCAAGGGCAAGATCACTTTGCTTGGCCGTGGTGCAGCCGACCCACTTTACGGCGGTACTGGTTCTGGACACGCAGATACATCAACCGCGATTAATATCAAGCAAGGTCTAGAAAAAGCTGGCTTTAAGGTGAATGAAACCGTCTATAAGCAGCTTGATAAGTTTGCTAAAGCACACCCAGCGTCCAAGAATGGCCGCATCAACATTAGCTTCGGCCTCAATGGCGGCTCTACATTCCACATTGGTGAAATGCCTGTTGATCAGTATACCGATGCTCAGAAGGCATCCTTTGCCCAGTACAATGATGCTGCTGTCGTCGTCATCGGTCGTACAGGTGGCGAAGGCGAAGATCTCGTGACTGACATGAAGAAGTGGGATAAGAACTACACTCCTGGTCAGCATTCCCTCGAACTGAACAAAGACGAAAAAGACCAGATTGCTCTTGCTGAACAGAACTTCTCGAAGATCATTGTCATCGTTAACTCCTCTCAACCAATTGAAATGGGCGAGCTCAACGATGATCCAAAGATCAACGCAATCGTTGATTCTGGTACTCCTGGTGCGACCGGCTTCCTCTCTCTCGGCGAGATTTTCGCTGGCGAGCTCAACCCTTCCGGTCATACTGTTGACACCTGGGCACGTGATTTCACCAAGGATCCAACCTTCGTGAACATCGGTTCGAACGAATACACCAACTCAGGCACCGGCTCTCGCAAGTCTTACTTCGTGAACTATGAAGAAGGTATCTACTCCGGCTATCGCTACTACGAAACTGCAGCAGCAGAAAACTTCATCAACTACGATGAAGCAGTAGTGTATCCATTCGGCTACGGCTTGTCTTATACAACTTTCGACTGGTCTAACCCACGCTACACCGTTGATCAAAAGGCGGGAAAAATTAATGTATCCGTCGACGTTACAAATACAGGTAGTGTTGCGGGCAAGGATGTAGTTGAGCTCTATTACAGCGCGCCTTACACTCGTGACGGTATCGAGAAGTCTGCTGTCGATTTGGGTAACTTTGCTAAGACCAAGCTTTTGCAGCCTGGTGAAACGCAGAAGATTTCTACTTCCGTCGACATCGAAAACATGGCATCGTATGATTACAAGAATGCGAAAGCATATGTGCTCGAGTCTGGAGACTATACGCTGTCTCTGCGCACAAATTCTCACACCGTTAAGCAAGGCGTAGACACCTTTAATTACAACGTTCCAACCACTATTACATACAGTGGAAAGAATCATCGTAAGAGCGACAAGAAGGCAGTAACGAACCAGTTTGAAGAGCTTAACAAGGTCTTTGAGTCTGGAAAGAAAACCATTATGAGTCGCGCTGATTTCGCTGGCACTTTCCCTAAGGCTCCAGATGCTCAGGACAAGACTGCATCCCCAGAGCTTCTCAAGAAGCTTCATAATTATGAAACGAATGTGACCGGCTCCACTGCTGCACAGCGCGAAGCAAAGAATATCGGCCATGCACTGACGATGCCTACTACAAATCAGCAGACTAAGATTCAGCTTTCTGAAATGCGTGGCCTTGCATATAACGATCCAAAGTGGAACAAGTTCCTTGACCAGCTCACCGTCAAGGACATGATCAATATGATTGATGATGGTGCTTACGCAACGGACGCTGTAGCACGTGTAGGCAAGCCTCGTACAGTTGATTTCGACGGCCCTGCAGGTTTCAGCTCCTTCATCAATGGCATTCATGGTTCTGCGTTCCCTACCGAAACACTCATTGCATCGACATGGAATCGTGACCTTGCTCATGATATGGGCGACGCGCTCGGCGAGGAATCACTTCAGCTTGGTATCCACGGTTGGTATGGTCCTACCGCAAACATGCACCGTAGCCCATTCGCTGGTCGTAACTTCGAGAATTACTCGGAAGACCCAACGTTGACCGGTGAATTTGCCACTGCTACTGTAAGTGCTGCAATGAACCGCGGCGTCATCGTCTTCATGAAGCACTTCGCTTTGAACGATCAGGAGCAAAACCGTCAGGCAAACGGTTTGGACACATGGGCAGACGAGCAAACCATTCGCGAAGTTTACTTGAAGCCATTTGAAATTGTTGTCAAGAACGCAAAGGCAAATCTCAAGTATCAGGCGCAGGATGGCTCTATCAAAACAAGCACCATCGGTCTTAACGGCTTGATGAGCTCCTATAACCGTGTAGGCGGTACTTGGGCAGGCGGAAATTACACCTTGCAGACGGAAATTCTGCGCAACGAGTGGGGCTTCCATGGCGCAGTCATCACCGACTTTGCTACGGTTGCGACCCCTTACATGGTTCCTATGCAGGGCGTCGCTGCGGGTACTGATATTCAGCTCACCTGGCGCATTATGCAACAGTTCAAGGATACGGACAACCCAGTAGCAGGCTACTTCTTGCGCAAGGCTGCTCACAATGTGATGTATGCGACAGCAAACTCCAATGCTTTGAACGGTTACGCGTATGGCGCTGGCACTACATGGCATGCACCATGGTGGCGCTGGGTACAGTGGATTGTTACAGCAGTTCTCGCTCTCATCGTACTTCTGCTTATTGTGTGGATGGTGCGCCGCGTTCGTCGCGTAAGCCCAATCCGCAAGGCATGGAGCGAAGAGCAGAAAGCTGTCAAAAATGCACAGTAACATTTAGGCAGCACTTCTTCCATAGCTGACCTAGTACAGCTTACTGTTCTGCGCATTAGGTTGCATCACAGGGGATTCTCAATTTTTTGGGAGTCCCCCTTTGTTGTATTGTCCATTCTCAGCTTTTTCTCAGGTTTTCCTGCGGGTGTCTCTCAGAAAAGTGCAGTTATATATAAATCAACGCAAGGAAATAACCACACAGGAACCTGACGTTTCACATGAAACATACGGACGCTGAGCTGGCTCAATTCCCCGAGATAACTTAATCCCTTCTTCTCTCTTTCTCTCTAGCCGCAATCTTCGGGTTGCGGCTTTCTCTTTGCTGTGGATTCTCGTTGTGCTCGTTTCATCAGCATATCTATTGCGCCACTGCGCACCCCGCCCACTAAAATAGTTTTCATGACAGAAAAGAATTCTCCATCCCCTATCGAGCGCATCGTCGACGTGCTCTCATTGCGTGAACCTACAACAGACGAATCACGACCACAGTACACTTTCATTGACGGTGAGTCCATGTATTTCCCCACCGGCCGCGTCTACGGTGGTCAGGTTATTGCTCAGTCAGTTATCGCAGCTAGCAAAACTGTCGAAAACCGGTTGCCACACTCAATTCACGGCTATTTCATTAGCGCGGGTGACATCAATCAGGATGTTCATTTCGATGTAGAAAATCTGCGCGATGGTCGTTCGTTCTCCAGCCGACGTGTCAACGTCACTCAAGACGATGGCGCGATTCTCACTGCCATCGCCAGCTTCCAAACTCCTGGTCAAAACGGCATTGATTTTGCCGATCCAATGCCAGAAAACGTACCTGAACCGCGCAAACTTACGAGCGCGCAGGAGCTTATGCAGCCATTTGCCGAGCACTCGCCTTTTGCCGCTTTTTATGCGAATCAGTCACCATTTGACATTCGTCACGTGACGAAGACGGTCATGCTCGGAGCGCCACACAAAGATTCTGATGCTGCTCAGTCAGACTCGGGAGCGCAGATGGTGTGGATGAAGGCGAATGGCACTGCTCACGTCAATCAGACCATGCACCGGGCGCTGCTGGCACTGGGCTGCGACCAAATTATGATGGAGCCAATCATTCGCCGTGCAGGCTTGAGCTTTATGACACCTGGCATGAGTTATGCAACGATTGACCACTCGATGTGGTGGTATCGCGATGTTGATGTCAACAATTGGCATCTTTATGTTCAAGATACGCCAACAGCCGCTCACGGTCGCGGATTGAGTATTGCCAAAGTTTATGACACGGAAGGCAACCTTGTCGCTGCTATGACTCAGGAAGCCATGGTGCGCGTGCCGCAATTCGAGTAACCAGTAAGATAAATCCTTGGAACTTTCAGTGAAAACGTTCCAAGGATTTACTTTTTAAGCACGATAAAGCTGAGAAGCTCTCAATGCATGCTCACGAGTCGATTTAAAGCATCGCCTGCTTTTCAAGCATGTTTGCAAGATGTAACACTGTGCCCGTCGACGCCGCAGGAATGTATGCAGGATCGTCAGTTTCAAGTGCAAGGTTCGGCACGATGTGTGCCTCCACTAATGTGTCTCGCTCAATTTCATTAATCTTTCCAGCATTGTCACGAATCCACGAAATAAATGATGCGTCATCAGGGAAAACAAGCATATTGGAATCAGCTGCAAGTGCCGCAATCTCGCCATATGCCGGGTAGTCAAGATTCAAGCTGACTGAATTCTGCTGCTTTTCGATGATTGCGAGTGCCTTGTCATCGCCCGCACTACGTTCGCTCATATACTCCCACAATGCCGAAATAGAACGGATTGCGACAAACGGATCTTTGCGCGGATTTGATCGCGAGAAAACGTTCAAGACAAACCACGCCTCAGGATTGGCACTCACATTCTTGAATGCCTGATTTTTCTTCCAATTGTGAGTTTTACGTACCTCTACAATTGGCTCGGTAACCGATTGCGCTAACGCAGTTGCTACGTGCTTTTCCAGTTTCATCCACAAGCTGCGCGCATCCTTAAAACGACGAGCATTGCCCGAACCATCAGCAGCCACGCGAGCAGCACGCTGTGCCAAATTCTTCATGCTCACGAGTGAATAATCATGCGCATTTGCAGATGCACTCTCAGATGTTCGCTGTGTGTCAGTAGACGGAGCTGCCGATACAGTTGACGCACCAGTTGCATCAAGCCCAAGCACTTCCCACGCTTTGTCTGCTGTTGCAGCGTGGGCATTCGCATCGGCGAGCGCGAGTATGTCTACGAAGAGATTCGCGCGGTTGAGCGCATAGCGGTCTGTGCCGAGCGGATACTGTTCTTCTGGCGCATACACATGAGCAAATTGCCACTGCGCAGCTCGCTTACCAGCTGGTACTACGAGCAACCACAATTCAATGTTCTTCGGCGCATCATCCCTGATACGCAGTTGGAAATGTGTCATGCTTTTTTCTCCTTACCTTCAGATGGCGGAAGCATACACCAGTACTCACTAATAATTCCAAGAATAATATCGATGATACATACCAGCACAGCAGCACCGGTATGCCACGCAATATCCTCAAAATACGGTATATCCAATTTCTGCACAGCAATGACGAACGCACCGGCATACCAGCCAGCCAGGAGGGATCCTGTAAGACCTAAAGCCTTCGCCATAATCAGTGTATTCACGCTGCGTTGAGGAGCCATCGTGGTGATCTTACCTGTCGCAAATCTGTGCACTTGCCACGCAGACCATGCAATCACTAAACCCACTGCAATCATGCTTGCAGTCAGATACCACGGTGCACTAACCATTGCGCTGCCGTGTTGGATACTCCACGTGTTGATATTCAGACCGAAGAGGAAAGCGATGACCGAGCACTCTATATAATGCCACCACGGAGTTCGTCTCGCTTTCACACGTCACCTCCTAGAATCCAGTTGTCAGAAATTTTCTCCACGTACTGTGCATCTGGAGCTTCATTGACGAGTTGAGCCACATCTGCGCCATGTGGGCCGGCAAGCACTGCGCCCGGATTGATATCAAGCCACGGCTTTAGCACGAATGCCCGCTGCCATGCGCGAGGGTGCGGCAACGTAATGTCAGGGTCATTATTTTCCACTCCGTCATAGTCAATAATATCTAAATCGAGTGGACGCGAATCCCAATGTACTTCGCGCGTGCGTCCATGCGCCGCTTCAATCATCATGAGCGCATTCAACAACTGCTGAGGATCCATAACCGTTGTCAACTCTACTACGGCATTGGTAAAGTCTGGAACGTCCTGTGCAGCAACTCCCCATGGCTTAGTCGTGTAGAGCGCCGAGATTCCTGTAATCTGATTTCCCGGAATCGCATCCATTGCTACGATTGCAGCGCGCAATGTTTGAGGAACATCGCCGATATTGCCTCCGAGCCCTATAACAGCAGTGTGTATTTTTGGTTCATCAGCGTGGTCGGCCCTCTCTTTGTTCACAGTTGAGTCTTTATGCAGTTTTGCAGCGTAAAGTGATGCCTCTGTTGGCACTTTGTCGTCGTCATCATAGCCTGTCTGCAAGCGCTCAATAGTCACGCTGACATCACCAAAATCAGCATCAATAGGAGCTTGTGGCTTATGAACAGTGACGATAGTTTTCTTCACCCTCCACGAGAGCAAAATGCTGTCTGCTATACGCTGTGCCAACCGCTCGATAAGATCGCAATGTTCGCCTTTAATGATTGACACGATGCGGTCTGCAATCTGCGCATAGCTGACCGTATCTGCTAAATCATCGCTGCGGCTTGCGTCAGACAAATCAAGATACATCACAGCGTCCACAACAAATGGCTGAGGCTCGCTATGCTCGAAATCAAGAACACCATGAGTACCGAGAGCAGTTACTCCGGTAAGTTTAATTGAATCCACACTGCTCTCCTCTACACCTGTTGTGCTCTCAACCGTTTCATCACAGCCACCGCTTCTACTGCCGCCCGATTTCTGCGTACACCATGAACACGCACTGCCCATGCGCCACGTTCTGCTGCTAGAACGGTCAATGCTTCGGTCATATTGTCAAGATCTGCTTCACTAACTAAATCAAGTCCAGCATCTTGCACAAGCGAAGAAACGAACCTCTTGCGGGAAGCACCAATGAGCACTGGGTAACCAAGCTGTGCAAACTTTTCTATCTGCCCAATAATTGGCATATTATGATTGACAGTTGGTTTAGAAAAGCCCAAGCCTGGATCGCTCACGATACGTTCGACTGGTACACCACGTGCAATAACATTATCAATCTGCGATTTAAGCTCCGTGAAGGTATCCTCGACTACTCCACCGTCGTATACAGAGGTATCACGATCTGCGAGTTTGTCGTTTTGCCCAGCACTACCCTGAGCCGTGCCAAGCCACGCACGCCAATGCTGAACGATGTATAAGCAATCCGACTGCGCCACTACATCCACAAGTTCAGGGTCAAGCTGACCTCCAGAGACATCATTGATAATGTGAGCACCAGCTTTTAATGCCGCATCTGCCACAGCTGCGCGCGTTGTATCAACGCTCAATGCGATGTCTGGAAACTGCGTATGAATGCGCCGAACAGCGAGCACAACGCGCTCTTTCTCTACTTGTTCAGGCACACGAACAGCACCCGGACGAGTGGATTCTGCGCCGATGTCAATGATGTCAGCGCCGTCTGTAACCATTCGTTCGGCATGAGCGAAGGCGTTATCCGGATTAAGATAGCGTCCACCGTCTGAGAAAGAATCCTCGGTAATATTGAGCACGCCCATGACAAGAGTACGCTCGCTGTTCGTCACGCGGTCAAGTACTGCTTGTCTCTCATTGTCTACCATTGGATTCTTCCTTCTTTTCACTCGACATTTCACTCTGGTGGTTTTCTCTTGGCGCGGTGGGAATATCTCCACGAACACCACTCTTTAGCGTGTCTGCAAAATCAGCTGCATTGCTTCTGCTCGTGTAGCCGGATCGCGCATAATACCTCGCATAGCCGAGGTAATTGTACGCGCTTGAGACTTCTTGATTCCACGCATAGACATGCACAAGTGCTCGCAGTCAGTAACCACAATCACACCGCGGGCGTGAAGTTCGTTGACCAATGCATCAGCGATTTGGTGCGTCAGCCGCTCCTGAACTTGTGGTCTGCGGGCATACACGTCTACAAGGCGTGCAAGCTTCGATAAGCCCACAACCTCATTCTTATCGGGAATATATCCGATGTGTGCCAAACCATGGAAAGGCAACAGATGATGCTCACACACCGAGTACAACTCAATGTCGCGCACCAGTACCATTTCCTCAGTGTCTACAGTAAAGCGCTTGGCAAGCACATCTTTCGGGTTTTGATTCAAGCCTGCAAAAAGTTCACGGCTTGCGCGCGCAATACGGTCTGGCGTTTCCTGTAATCCTTCGCGATCGGGATCTTCACCGATAGATTGCAAGAAGAGGCGCACAGCGTGGCGCACCCCTTCTTCATCATATGCTCCGTGAGTCATTTCTACTCTTCCTGAGAACGCACACCGTACTCAGGCTGGTCGCCTTCTGCACGTGACTCGATAGAATTCTGAGTATTCTGTTCGCCATCAGCGCCCTCACCAGCTAAAGTGTTGTGAGATTCATTCTGCACGGTTGCATCCACTGCCACTGTGGACTTGAAATCCTTTGGGATTTCAACAGGCGGCAACTCGGAAACTGTACGGTCAGGAGCAGAAAGCCACTGATTGCGCTCAGGAGCCTTCTGCAGCTTGGAGAAGATTTCTGCAAGCTCTTGAGCATTCAAAGTTTCTTTTTCGAGCAGCTGGCGTACAAGCTCATCGAGTACGTCGCGGTTGCGCATCACGATGTCATACGCTTCCTGATGAGCAGTCTCCACAAGCTTCAAAACCTCATCATCGATAATCTGTGCAGTGCGCTCAGAATACTTGCGAGGCTGCAAGCCATCCAGACCACCCTCATTGCTCTCATCATTCCACTTGATAGCGCCAAGCTTGTCAGAGAAACCGAATTCTACTACCATTCGGCGAGCGATGTTCGTAGCCTTCTCAATATCATTGGACGCGCCAGTGGTTGGATCATGGAAGACCACTTCTTCGGCCACACGACCGCCCATCGCATAAGCCATCTGGTCGAGAAGCTCATTGCGGGACTGGCTGAAACGATCTTCAGTAGGCATAACCGCCGTATAGCCGAGAGCACGCCCACGAGGCAAAATCGTTACCTTGGTTACCGGATCTGTATGATGCAAAGCCGCGGCAACCATTGCATGACCACCCTCATGATATGCAGTATTACGCAACTCTTCCAGAGCCATTCCGTTACTACGGCGACGAGGACCACTCATCACGCGGTCGATTGCTTCGTCAATTGCGCGCGAGTCGATGAGATCTGCGTCAGAACGCGCTGTCAGCAATGCTGCTTCATTGAGCACATTAGCCAGATCAGCACCGGTGTAGCCAGGAGTTCGCACTGCTACGGCATGCAAGTCCACATCTGGAGCAAATGGTTTGCCCTTTGCATGGACCTTCAAGGTGTCCTCGCGGCCCTTCAAATCTGGAGCTTCCACTGCCACCTGGCGATCGAATCGACCTGGTCGGGTCAAAGCAGAATCGAGTACATCCGGACGGTTCGTTGCCGCAATGATGATGACATTTGTTTCATTGTCAAAGCCATCCATCTCCACAAGCAACGCATTCAAAGTTTGTTCACCTGCGCCACCGCCATTCGCAGCGGCAGAGGAACGACGGCGACCCATTGCATCAATCTCATCGATGAAGATAATTGCTGGAGCGTTCTTTTTTGCTTCCTCAAACAGTTCGCGTACGCGAGATGCGCCGAGGCCTACAAAGACCTCTTCAAAATCAGAACCAGCCATCGAGTAGAACGGAACGCTTGCTTCACCTGCGATTGCACGAGCGAGCAAAGTCTTACCAGTTCCCGGAGGACCATAGAGAAGCAAACCGTTAGGAATGCGAGCTCCCAAACGACGATACTTGGACGGATCTTTGAGGAAGTCCTTGATTTCCTCAACCTCTGTCACTGCAGCATCTTCGCCGGCGACATCTTCAAACTTCGTGTTAGGAACTTTCGCCTCGGTCAAACGGTTGTTCTTATTCCCACCTGGGAGACCGAGCATACCGCCTGCGCCATCCATGCGTGAGAAAATCCACCACATCATGGCGAAAAGCAAGATGATAGGAAGTAAGCTCTGGAGGATTGCCATCCATATACTACTCTGTTGGAGAGTTATGGTATAGCCATTCTTAATATTGCTTTTTTCAAGAAGTTTGACTACTTCGGAGTACTGTCCCATAGAGAAGTAGAACTGAACTTTCTTGCCATAATTCTTCGTACTCTTTGCACCATTTGCGCTAGTTTTTGTCTTCTTGAAATCGTCTTTCAAAGTCAACTGTGCAGATTGGGTATTATCAGTAATCTTTGCATACGTTGCTTTACCAGAACGAATCAGCTCAAGACCATCTTTCGTGTCAATAGACTGAGCGGAATTTGTCTGGTTGACGAAGAAGAAGACACCGATGAGTAGCGCAGCGATAACGACGACCCACGTCCACGGACGCTGCCACCACCGTGGTTTATCTCCTGACCCTTGTGGGCCCGACTGTGGTCCGTTCTGAGGACTCGAGCCGTTACCACGAGAATTGCCCGCAGCACCTTTTCCAGAATCTGAATGCGATGGAGAGAATGGATTATTATTGTCAGTCATATAAACCTACTTACCCTGATACACGGCAGGATTGAGAACTGCAATGGAGTCAAGATTGCGATACTGTTCGTTATAGTCCAAGCCGAAGCCTACAACGAATTCATCAGGAATAGTAAAACCTTGATACTTAACATTGACGTCAGCGACGCGACGAGCTGGCTTTTCGAGCAATGCGAATACTTCAACAGACGCGGCTCCACGATTTTTCAGTTCTTTAACGAGCCACGCGAGCGTTAAACCAGAATCAATAATATCTTCCACGATTAAAACGTGGCGTCCTTTAACGTCCACACTCAAATCTTGACGAACTGTAACCGTGCCCGAAGTCTGCGTACCTGCACCGTAAGATGACAAGCTCATAAAATCAATCTGAACTGGGATACTCACTGCCTGTGAGAATGCGGCCATGGTATTAAATGCGCCCTTGAGAACTGCCACAAACAATGGATTTTTATCCTCATAGTCCGTAGAAACTTGACGGGCTACTTCATTGATTCTGTCGTGAAGCTGCGCTCGAGTCAAGAGTTCGGACTTGATGTCATCGCGTACGTCTGAAATTTGCATATTACCTATCTTTCCATAACTGAATGACGTCATACACCTTGTTTGCATACAGCGCAGAAGTGAGCTGAATCAATTTCTTCTTTTGGTCTAGTTCACTCAGCTGAATAATATCTGAAAGCATACTCGCCGTTGGCTTGATGTCCATCAATTCAATAGCACGCGCAATAACCCGCCGCTGAATGGCTGTAGTAAACTTCACCAGCGGACGTATTTTTACTTCATACTGGCCATTTTTCACACGTATAATTGCTGAAAACGCTTCATCTACTGCATTCTCAATGATGTCCATATCCTCACGATTGCGCTGAGCCGATTGTGCGAGAAGCTTTCGTATATCACGCCCCACGACACGGCTCAATTCTGGAATGACATCATGGCGTAGTTTCGATCGAAGAGGAAAATCTTGCGGCAACTTTTCGCTACGTGGCACTCCGTCCCCGTTTGTCGGATCGTCCCAGTACTCAAGATTAAGTTCGTGACACGCTGCCGTAGTATCCTCACGAGTCAATTCCAAGAATGGCCGCACAAGAGAAATACCGTCAAACTGTGTAAAGGTATCCATCCCCGTGAGCGCCTCAAACCGTGGATTACGCAAAAGTTGAATGAGCATAGTTTCTGCAACGTCGTCACTGGTATGCGCGACAAGTATGCATCGAGCATTTTCCTCCTGTGCTACGTGGATAAGCGCCTGATACCTAGCATTTCTAGCATCAGCTTCAAGGCCAGCGCGCGTACGCTCCACGTCGACATCGATGACGCGCACAAAGTCGCACCCTACGCGCGTGCATTGCTCCCGCGCACGAGCAGCTACTTCAGCGGAGTTCTCTTGAAGTTGATGATTGACGATGACAGCACCCACACGAACATCGCCCGTGCTGCCGTGGCTGCCAAGTTCGCCGTGGTATGCAGCACATGTCGCAGCTACTAGGGCAAGGGAGTCACGACCTCCGGAGCATGCAACGAGCACTGTCTCCTGCGTTTCTCTCATTCTCTTCGCTGTCTGAGACTCCAGCTCATCAGCGAGAGTCTTCGTCACGAGATGCACGCATCGTGAAAAAAGTTCAGACATTTTGTGTTTACCTTCACACTTACTCTCAGTAATCTTCGTCACGTCTTTCATATCTGTGAAAAATTAAAGCGTTGGCAGATCGGCTGCGAAATTGTTAATCACCTGCACACCGTTAGACATATTATTCCCGTTTACGATGATGACAAATATGAGAGTACCTCGATTTGTGCGTACTACGTTGCCTGCAAGCGCCGCTGCTTCGTCAAGAGTACCCGTTTTTGCTCGAATTGCGCCACGTCCCAACGCGCCAAAATCACGATTTTTCAAAGTCCCTGTCAACCCTGCGATAGGCATACCCGTCGCGGCAGACCATGTTGAGATACGAGGATTGAGGTAGGCTGACTGGATTTGGATAAGCGTTTGAACAGTAATCTTCGAACCTGAGGCAAGACCAGATGTATCGGCTATGACAAGATTGTCAACGTTAATTCCGTACTGCTGGAGGATACCTTTCACAGCGTTCGAAGCGCCAGCCTGTGTGTTCTTATTCTGAGTTTTTATGGCAAGGACCCGTCCGAGAAGCTGTGCGAGAGAATTGTCGGAATTCGTCAGCATAAGCTGTACGAGTTCATATACAGGAGCCGAGCTAACCGTTCCAAGTGTGATAGCTTGCGATGAGGCGGTTCCCTGTGAGTAAGTCGCCGAGCTACTACTTTCTACATTTATTCCTTGTGCTTTGAGCTGGCTTGCAAATGTGGATGCCACTTGAGCCGCTGGGTACTGCGCGCGGGCGGGATACTCCGCCTGTTCCTCATCTAAGTTGCGAGGAGTAACGTTCCACTGTCGCGCTTCGTCAATTGCCATGGACGATGGTTCCATGAGATTCATGTAATTAGCATTCACACTCGATTGAGCATTAATTACTGTTGGCAAAGTATCATCGCCAAAGAGTGAGTCATCATACTGGAGACTTACCGTGTCAATATTTCGGTTGCGAAGCTGCTTGACCACTTTGTCTGTCAGCGTTTGCAAGCCTGCACGCCCATCGATGTGAGACGTGTCACTGTGTCCAGCGCCAAGGAGGATATCTCCGCCTCCGATAAGAGTCAAAGTAGCGGACGTGGAGTGAGTATCTGCTCGGTCCATCTTGACAACTGTGTCAAAGGTCTGCTGAGGGTCAAGTGTCACCGATGCAGCAAATGCAGTGAGTGTCTTCATCGTCGAAGCAGGCTCGAATCCCTCGCTCACATTCTTCCCCGCGACAATTTTCCCTGACGAGTCAGCTATGGCAATAGTGGCGGTATTACCTTCTACTAGTTCAGACTGCGTCTGGTCAACGAGCTGCTGAGCACGTGTCTTATCTATAGTCTTTGCTTGAGTATCTTTGACCGTATACCCCGAAAATATTCGTAGTGAATGTGTCGGGTTCAGTGCTGCGACGCTACCGTCATGTCGTATGCGCGTTAGCGTTGTTAGTGTTCCTGGAACTACACCTGTCACATCGAGCACGACTGCGCTCACTGTAAAAATTACGGAAAATAAAGCTGTCAGAGTTACAGTAAGGCGGCGCCTGCGAGTAACTGCGATGAACTTACTCACGCCACCGCCTCATTCTCACCTTCATGCGCCATAATCTGAGCAGCTGCCTTACCACCTTCATGTGCGATTGGCTTCCATTGACTCTTTGCGAAGAGTGCGACGAACGCGATAGGCACATAACTTGCCATATAAATAGGAAAACTGAACGTGTAAGCGATGAGTTCTGGTGTCGTCGCATTTAATTTGTCGCGCTCCATGAATGCCGATAGACCCGCGAGGGCTATCATACCGACTACTGCCCAGATAATGGACCTCACCCAACCACTCGCATCTTGCACGATGGAATACCATGAGATGTAGCCAAGAGCTGCATAAATGATGCCGAGTACGAATCGTGCGACCGAAATCACCATAAATGGGCACACCATCAGTGTCACATCAATCGCTGAGAAGTCACGCTCTTTGATGGCCCACTGGAGCATCACTTTCCCGTAGTATCTAAACACTTGAAGGAACCCTTTAGACCAACGGACACGCTGCGTCCACGACGTTTTGAAATCTACAGGTTGTTCATCGAAAAACATCGCCGAGCCGCAGAATCCTACGCGATCTCCGTGCAGGATACAGTCCATCGTAAACTCCATATCTTCGGTCAGAAGGTGGAATTTCCAGCCATCGTTACGTTCCATAATGCGTCTGGAGAACATAAAACCTGTACCGCCGACATGGCAACTTGTACCAAGTGCTGCGCGCGTGTTGTTCAGGAATCGAGATTCGCGCACGAACCATAGTGCCGCGCCAGACGACACCCAATTGTCGGAAAGATTGACAGAATTACGGTAGGATGTCAAGACTTCAAAACCGGCTTGGCGAGCTTTATTCATTTCCGCAATGTAATTTTTATCCAGTAAATTATCTGCATCAAAAATGAAAAAGGCATCATATTGCTCAGATACTCCACGCTCCATCATGGTGCGCAACAAGTATTGCAAAGCATAGCCTTTGCCAACCTGTTCTTTATTAAAACGCTCTACGACATTGCATCCTAAATCTCGCACGACTTGAGCAGTATTATCGGTACAGTTATCCGCCACAAGCCACACATCGAGAAGTTCTTGTGGATACGTCTGCGCTTGAATAGAGCGAACGAGGTTGCCTATAACATTCTCTTCATTTCGTGCAGAGATGAGCACAGCATACCGTCTGTCTTGCGGCACGTCAGGATAAACCGTTGGCTTTGCAAACATACCTACCACAACAACGAGAACCTGATAAATCATGGTGATAAAACCAATGATGGCTATAAGCGCATCGAGAAATGCGAGCAATCCATTCATATAAAGTTTCGAAATCCTTTAGCTACTTCGTTTCGTGTTTCTTTTGCGATTGTACTTCGTTTGGCTTTACTTCGTCTACAGTGCTAAAACGCGGGCGACGACGAGCTGGCTTTGCTGGCGCAATGGGAGCTGCGGATGAAGCAACAGGCTTACCATCTGATGCGCCGTCTAATTTATCGCCTGATGTGTCATCTGACGTTTTGTCTTCAGTCGGACTATCGTGAAGGCTATGCTGAGCAATCGCGCCAGTACCCTCCACGGACTCTCGGAAACGAATCAAATCCTCAGCCGTGACATGCTGCTCACGCACGCGCGCATTACGAAGCGGTATCATCATAGTCTCGCTTACCGTCTGCACGCCCTCAGCAAGCTTAGACTTCTTCTTCGGCGCTGGATCATTCAGCAAATCAGAGTCCACAAGCTCGTAGCGCCGCAGATATGTCGACAAGAGAGCTTGGATGCTCGCGGTAATAGGTAGTGCGAGGAAACCTCCCAACGCTCCCCAAATAGCAGAAAAGACAAAGACTGACAGCAAAGCAATCGCAGGATTGAGATCCATCGTTGAGCGCGTCACCATTGGGCTGAGCACATTATTCTCAATCTGCTGATAAATCACTATGAAAATGACGATATACACCGCAGGCAGAAGACCATTCGTTCCCCATGCAAAAATCGCTGGCAAAGCCCCACCGATGTATGTACCAATCATCGGCACAAATTGAGAAATCAAACCACACGCTATAGCTAGTGGCAGCCAATTAGGAACTTTAAGGATAATCATAAAAATAGACAGGCATATCGCGTTAATCACCGCAAGGACTATACGAGAGTAGAGGAATCCAGAAATCTGCTCTTGAACCACAGTCCACACCACGAGGAAACGCTTCTGCCCATCTTCGGGAAGATAATGACATATCACCTTGCGCATATTTGGCCCATACGCGGAAGCGTAGTACGTGACCAAAATAATCGTCAATACATCTAAAAGCGCAGAAAACGCAGAACCAGCCGTACTTAAAATTTGATTAAGATAACCACCAACATTCTCCGCATGCACCGATCCGAGAACAGACCAACCGAGAGAAGGAATATCAGGCAACGTGTAATTATATTTATCACTGACATAATCTGACAGCTGCGTATACATCTTTGGCAAACCCTTGCCGATAGAAACAATCTGCTCAAACAGAAGATTGCCGAAAACCGCAACAAATGCCGCCACGATGACAAACAACGCAAGAAGAGTCAAACCAGCCGAAACATTGCGCTTCCAGCCATGAGAAATCAGCCATCGCACCACAGGCTCAATCGCAAACGCGACGAATAATGAAATGATAATGTTGAGCAGAACCGACCCGAGTGAACCCCACACGTTCCACACGAAAATCGCCAAAAACACCGCAATAACAGCATAGAGCAGCGCGCGCGTATACCATTCAGGCGGACGGCGCTTATCTCCCCTACTCGGAAAAATGGAGGCCAAATCTGCAAGCTTCTCACCTTGAAAGGCATGACGAGAAGCGTTATCAGCATTCTTTACGTCGCTCTCAGATACTGTGTGAGTGTTCGTAGACATAGTGGCAATTATTCCACTTACCCCAAACCTCAGCTCACACGAAAACCAATACTAGACAAGCCCCACACGCTCACGATAGCTACGCCACAAAAGTTCTGGAGTATCTATCTTAAAGATAGAGCACCACGCCCCATACACCATCCACAGCGTGTGAAGGAACGGATAAAGTTTAAGCAAAGTCTTCTCTGGATACCCACCGCGCACATGACCCGGATGAGCATTAAAAGTCGTCTCAAAACGACGCATATACGCCTTAAAACTCTCCCACGACGTACCCATACGACGCGCGCTCGCCCCAGTAATCATTTGATCACAAAAGGCTGTTCTAAAACCATGCTCAAACATATGCAAACTGAAATCAATGTCTTCATGGTAGACGTCCTCGCGATCTTCGCAAAGGTCACTTTTAATCTCTGGCCATATGCTACGCCGCACAGCCATGTTTGACCCGAAGAGAAGCATCATTCCGTCCGCGCTGTACTGCTTTTCGCGCACGAGGCTATCCCCCCACTGACCTAACGGCGGTAGCGGCTCATCATAGTAGCATACTGGACCTGTAACGCCGGAAATATTAGGATGGGACGCGAAATACTGCGCCACAACTTCTACCCAATTAGGCTTAATCATGCAATCAGCATCAATGCGAGCCACAATATCGCCCGTAGCGATGTCAAGACCATAGTTGCGCGTAGGTATCAAGCCCTGCAACTGCGTTTGCTGGCGTAATATGACATTGTCATTCGGATGCTGGTCAATGAAACCTTGCACAAGTTCACGAGTGTTATCGGTAGAGTTATTATCCACTACGATGATTTCATGTGCTTTTACAGTCTGCGTCGTCGCGTTGCGAAGGCATGCCATTACGCGGCGAGACTCATTCCATGTAGGGATAACAATTGTAACTGTCAGCATATGCTCTATCTTAACGCCACACCATCTCAGCCGCAGCCAGCGCATATTCTCACAACTAAAAAAGCCCCAGCACAGCTGAGACTTCAAGTCGTACCCCCGGAGAGAGTCGAACTCTCGTTGTCAGATTGAAAGTCTGATGTCCTAACCGTTAGACGACGGGGGCGGACTTGATATAGTGTATAGGTTCAGCGTTAAATACGCAAGATACTTATTTTATCGGCGTGTCTCAGCTACTCGTTTACTGCTCATTTACGCGCTGATATGTGAAATCATGAATAGTTCGTCCAGCTTTAAGTCCCTTATTCTCAAAATTGGTAAGAATTCGTCCTTCAAAGCGCGTGGATTCAGTGAAATTAGCATGAGGTAGTTCTGCGGCACTGTCAGCAGTCCCCTTGCTGACATGCTCCGTAGCCAAACTTACTATCACATCGCCTATATTGACGAAGTCAGCACGAGCATCCATAACCTCGTGCACATGCAGCGCGTAATCATCAATGTCAGTAGCGATACGCCACACACCGCCATCAACAAGCGCCCTATGCACGGCATCTGCCAAGGAATCCTGCACGATACGGCGTTTATGATGCTTTGTCTTTGGCCATGGATCAGGGAAGAAAGTCCACACTTCGTCGATTACCGATGGAGCAAAAGCGCTCAGCAACTCCGGCGCGTTTACCTGAAGCATGCGGACGTTGTGCAATTCGTTTTTTCCTGCCATCAGCAGCGTATGTGCCACGCCTGGTGTGTACACTTCAACACCGATGAAGTTATCGTCTGGATGGGAAGTGGCAGCACCAATGATATTCTCGCCCTGTCCGGTACCTATTTCTACGATAATGCGCCCCTGAGAGTTAAAACCTTCTCCCCACTTCTCAGCAAGTACTCCTCGGTCGATACGTACGCTTGAACTTATGCCGAGTTCAAAGTCTCCTTTTTCAAATTCCATCATGTATTCATCCGAGTACGCATCCCATGCACGCGCCATACGTCCATCTAATTTTGATGATCTACGAACGTACGACACAACAGCACGACGATGGGCATGTACTTGTTCATGCGCATTATCGTGACGCGTCTCATCTCTCAGACCAGTATTTTCGCTATCACTCATATGTATTACTCTCTTTCTCTTCTCTTACCCCGCGGTCTTATACGCATTTCTAGTATGCAAGCATAAGTGTAGAGAAATACTTTGATAGAGTGACTCACCTCGCAATGACATGCAAACGTGGTACTATAAATATGTCATAAGTGAACATATATGAACATATATGAACATCACTGTGCGCATGAGTGGCACGTTGCCTCTCTATAGCACAGGACTGTTCACTCACATCAAAGGAGCATCATGACTGTTCTTGTCACAGGCGGTTGCGGCTACATCGGCGCTCATGTAGTACACGCGTTGCACGAAGCAGGTCAAAAAGTCGTCGTTGTAGACGATTTAAGCTACGGAAAGTCCACTCGCATCGAAGGCTCACGTCTGTACGGCATGGACGTGGCAGCACCTGGCGCAGACGAGCGTTTGACCGAAATTATGAAGAGCGAAAACGTCGAAGCTGTTATCCACTTTGCTGCACGAAAGCAGGTGGGCGAATCTGTAGAAAAACCTCTGTGGTATTACCAGCAAAATATCAACGGCATGCTTAACGTCTTGCAAGCAATGAAAGACTCCGGAGCAAGTAAGCTCGTCTTCTCCTCTTCTGCCGCAACATATGGGGTACCACCTGTGGATGTCGTCCCTGAAGATGTCGTCCCAATGGTTCCTATCAACCCTTACGGTCAGACCAAACTCTTTGGCGAATGGATGGGGCGCGCAACGGCACACGCATTCGGCATCAAATTCTGCGCATTGCGCTACTTCAACGTCGCAGGATGTGGTCCAGTTGAACTTGAAGATCCAGCTATCCTCAACCTCATCCCTATGCTCTTCGACCGTTTGAAGCAAGGCAAGGCTCCAGCTATTTTTGGGGCAGATTACCCGACTGAGGACGGCACATGCGTGCGCGATTACATTCACGTATCAGATCTTGCAGATGCCCATATCGCTGCTATGCATTACCTAGACCGTGACGAACGTAAGTATGATGCCTTTAACGTCGGTACCGGCAAGGGTACTTCCGTCCGCGAAATTGTAGATGAAGTCAAGCGCGTGACCGGCTTACCATTTACCGAAGCTATCAAGGAACGTCGTGCTGGCGACCCTCCACACCTCATCGGCTCTCCAGAACGCATCAATACCGAGATGGGCTGGCACGCTAAGTATGATGTAAAAGACATCGTCGAGTCCGCATGGGCAGCATGGCAGGCAAATCCAGAGCATCACATCGACGTAGAAAACTGGAAGCAGATTGACTAAATTCGCCCACAGAATGCGACCTAAAGTCAACATGTAAAACTGTGCAAGACACGCCGAAAAGCTCTAGAAATCAAGCGGTTTCTAGAGCTTTTTTACATCCAAGTTGCGAAGAAGGAAGAACTTCTGTATAGTCTTCTCTTGGTTGCACAACGCAATCGTGGCTCCGTAGCTCAGTTGGTTAGAGCGCCGCCCTGTCACGGCGGAGGTCGCCGGTTCAAGTCCGGTCGGAGTCGCTGGAATAATAGCCCGGTTATCCGGGTTTTGTTTTTCCATGGCTCTGTAGCTCAGTTGGTAGAGCGTGCGACTGAAAATCGTAAGGTCACCGGATCGACGCCGGTCGGAGCCACCACTAGCCCGCAACTTGCGGGCTTTTTTACTAGTTACTGACAATTTCACTTGCAGTACGCAATTTTTGGCATATAACCCAAATATTCACACTTCATACGGTAAACTCTATAAAGAATTTCATAATGAGGAGTTTCACATCTATGTGCGGAATCGTCGGCTTCATCACCCCTAGTTTGGATGACAAGTATACTGCGTTAAAGGCAATGATGGATACTATTATCCATCGTGGACCAAGCAGTGAAGGCTCGTTCATTGACGATACAGCAGCTCTCGGTTTCCGACGACTCAGCATTATCGATCTTGAAGGCGGAAGCCAGCCTATCTATAACGAGGATCATTCCCTCGTCATCACCTTCAATGGAGAGATTTATAACTTCCGCACCTTGAAAGACGAGCTCGAGAAGGCAGGACACACATTTACCACTCACGCTGATACTGAAGTCATTCTTCACGGCTATGAACAGTGGGGCAAAGACGTCGTCAAGCGACTCCGTGGTATGTTTGCTTTCGTTATTTGGGATATGAAGAGTCAAACTCTCTTTGGCGCACGCGACCACTTCGGAATTAAGCCGTTCTACTACGCAAAGCTTGAGGATGGCGGTCTTATCTATGGCTCGGAAATTAAGAGTTTCCTACCCAACCCACTTTTCAAGAAAGAGCTTAATCATCGCGCATTGCGTCCATTTCTTGAGTTCCAGTACTCTGCACTCGATGAGGAAACTTTCTTTAAGGGCGTATATCGTCTGAAAGAAGGTCATTGCTTCACCTATCATAATGGCTCAATGACTATTGAGGAATATTGGGATAGCTCATTCCAAGAGAGCGACGAAAAGCTTGAAGATGTCATTGACTCTATCGACAAGGCTGTCTGCGAGTCTATCAAGACGCATCGCATAGCTGACGTAGAAGTAGGCTCATTCCTCTCCTCTGGCGTGGATTCAAGCTACGTCGCGGCAGTTCTTAAGCCAGACAAGACGTACTCTGTCGGCTTTGACAAGACTTACAATGAGGCGGTTTATGCTGAGCAACTGACCGACAAACTCGGCATCCACCATGAGTCGCGCATTATTTCTGGCGATGAGGCGTTTGATGCTTTCCCTGCTATCCAGTACTTCTTGGACGAGCCTGATGCGAATCCAAGCTGTGTACCTCTCTACTTCCTCGCTCAGCTGGCCGCTCGCGAAGTACGAGTCGTCATGAGTGGCGAAGGCGCAGATGAAATGTTCGGCGGCTATGCTGATTATGGTCCATGGACTACTTCCGGCGCCGTCATCAGTCTTGCAAATGCACTTAGTAAACTTCCGAAAGGCACAAAGCAAGGCATTGTGAAGTTGCTCAAGAAGATGCCGAACTTTAAGGGTAAGCTCCATCTCGAGCGTACATTAGAGGAGCCGCGCAACTTTTTTGTGGGACAAGCGAAGATTTTCGATGAGGCGGAGGCATCTGATCTCGTTACCGATAAGTTCAAAGATGCTCCATCTGTATCAGACATCTTGAATCCTATCTTTGATAAGACTGAAGGCTTGAGTCACATTAAACAGATGCAGTACAACGACTTCCACCATTTCATGGCCAAGGATATCCTTCTCAAGGCTGACAAGATGGCGATGGCTCACTCCCTCGAACTTCGTGTGCCATTCCTCGACAGAAAAGTCATGGAAGTAGCACAGAAAGTTCCGACTCCGTATCTCGTCCACGGCAAGACTTCCAAGTATGCCATGCGCGAGGCTGCAGCACGCCACCTGCCTGAGGGCTGGTTTAACCGTCCAAAGATGGGTTTCCCTACCCCTATCAAATCATGGTTGGAGACAGAAAAGTACTACAAGCACGTGCGTGGTCTCTTCGAAGAAGATTTCGTTACAGAGTTCTTTGATCAGCCTGCCATCCTTAAACTGCTTGATGATACCTATACCCAGAAGGCAAACAACCGTCGTAAAGTATGGACTATCTTCTCCTTCTTGACGTGGTACAAGGAGTACTTCATCAAGCGTTAACGCTTACAGTGATAAGTGGGCATAAATCTTCATGCCCACTTATCACTGTAAGGATGCGTTATGCAACGTGTGCAGTACTTGCACAAACGAAAGTTTTATTGCATAAAATCACATGAAGAAGTGTCGAATAATAAAACGGCGAAAGTAACGAGACTAATCTAGCTGTGCTTCGACCCAATCGACAATGTATGGTGCAGCCTGCTCAATTTGGTCAAGAGCAACCTCGAAGTCCTCTGGCCCGCCGTACCACGGATCAGCCAAATCAATACGATACTCTTCCGCTGCACCCACCTCAGGTAACGCTGGGTCAAAGCTACGATACATATGGACTTCGCTCGCCAAAGTCGAAGGAATCATGCGAAGTAATGACGCCTTGTGCGATGCCGTCATCGGGAGGAATAAGTCAGTCTCCTCCACCTCGTCGCGCGAAATCCGATGAGCAAAGTGGTGAGATGGTAACTCATAGCCGCGTAGCCTTAGAGCGCGCTGAGCACGACGGTCTATAGGATTGCCATGTTCCTCTGACGAGACGCCTGACGATTTAACCTGCACGCGGTCAGATAGTCCAGCGTCCTCGACGTACTTACGCAATACTATTTCCGCCATTGGTGAGCGACAAATATTGCCCGTGCATACAGTCATGATAGTGTACATAGCTTCTCTCGTTTCTCTGAGGTGAAGTGGCGACTATGAGGAGTCGAATTTAACAAATCATCATAAATCTCAAAATCTCACTGAACTCGTCTCAAGACTCGGAAACGAAAACGTGAGATATCATTTGTACTATTACGAGGAGTTGTCCAGTCCTGAATAATTTCCTCGCTCCATCGGCCTGCCGCAATCTCACGAGACATATCCGGCACGAACGTATCCGCATCAATATGGATGTCTACATCAGTGATATAAATAGCATCAGTAAAAGGAAGAGCTGCATTGTATATCTGAGCTCCACCTATGATCCACACTTCGTCACGGCGGACACCGTCATCAGGGATTGTCGGTTGAGAAGCAAGCTCTATAGCATCTTCCAAAGAATCCATGACCGTTGCACCTGCCGCGGTAAAGTTCGGATTACGTGAGATGACATAATTATCACGGTTAGACAATGGTCGATACTGTTCACTCAATGACTCCCACGTCTTACGCCCCATGATGACTGGATGCGTGATAGTCCTATCTTTAAAATACTTCATGTCTTCACTTAAGCGCCACAGCATAGACCCATCTTTACCAATTGCACCGGGAGTACCGTCGGGAGCAAAGCCCTGCGCCCAAATGAGATTTACGTAAGGTTTGAGTTGGTGTGTCGATGCTTCGATGTCATCGCTATCCCACTCCATATCGGCGTCATCCGCAAAGTTGTGGACATTATGCCCGGCCGATTCGGGCTGAAGTTGGTGATAGCCGCTACGGCTACTGTCATGCTCCATATCAAAAACTCCTTGACGTTAAAAGACAAGCACTAGTCTAACAAACAAAATGGGCAAATGTCATAGCAACACTTGCCCACAGCAAATTCTCACAATAATCCGATAGTCCCCTGCCTAAACAGCCACGGGAGCCTTAATAGTAGGATGATATCGATAGTTGACAATCTCAAAATCATCGTATGAGTAGTCAAAAATAGAGTCTGCCTTCTTGAGTACCATTTGCGGGTACGGGTAAGGCTCGCGCGAGAGCTGCTCTAAGACCTGCTCCATATGATTGTCATAAATATGACAATCCCCACCGGTCCACACAAACTCCCCTGGTTCTAGCCCAGCTTGCTGCGCCATCATAAGTGTGAGCAATGAGTACGATGCAATGTTAAACGGCACTCCAAGGAACATGTCTGCACTGCGCTGATAAAGCTGGCAGGAGAGTTTCCCATCTGCTACATAGAACTGGAACAACGAATGGCACGGAGGCAACGCTTGCTGATCAACCACTGCCGGATTCCATGCGGTCACAATCATGCGGCGAGAATCAGGATTCGTTTTGAGCTGCTCCATAACATTCGCAATTTGATCGACGGTGTGGTCAGGGTCATCATCCGTCGGGGCAGGCCAGCTGCGCCACTGGACGCCATAAACCGGACCGAGGTCACCGTTGTCGTCTGCCCATTCATCCCATATGTGAACGTTGTGTTCTTGAAGCCATTTCACATTCTGTGAGCCCTTCAAAAACCATAGCAACTCGTAGGCTATGCCTTTGAAAAATACACGTTTTGTCGTCAGTAGCGGAAATGACTTGGTGAGGTCAAATCGCATCTGGCGCCCAAATACTGAGACCGTACCCGTTCCAGTGCGATCAGATTTGAGCGAGCCGTTCAGAAGAATGTCTCTCACGGTGTCCTCATACGGCATCTCAATGTCCGTCTTCGGACGCTCCGGGATACGCGAACGTATTTCTTCAAGTTCATGAATTGTCAGTGCCATACCGCTAGGTTAGCACGGAGCATAATTCATAGCGGCGCCACAGCGACGCATAGCGCTCATTAGAAATTTCGGAATAAACATCGTCATCAAGCTATTATGAAAAGTATTGGCATAATTTAATGCAAATTCCGCGTATTGCGGATTACCGTTCGATATGAATCCTCCACACGAGAAGGAGAAAAACCATGACACGCTTGTGGGTAGAACGCAACGATGACGGCTCATGGGATGCATTTAACGACCGTGGCGCACACATTAAGTTTGGTCGCGCGGCAGATGGAGCCGTCTTTACTCCCGGCGAGCTGAGCAAAATTGCACTGGCGGCATGCGCAGGACTATCAAGCCAGTTCGCAGTAGAATCTGCACTAGGCGAAGGCAAAGGTGCGCGAATCGTCGTGGACGCCACGTATGACAACGATAACGATCGTTACCTTAACTTCAATGAACAAGTCGTCGTAGATGCACTCGATGCAGGTCTTGACCAGGCTGCTGCCGAAAAGCTTGCCGAGCGTGTTCGCCGTCATATCGATAAGGGATGCACTGTGAAGCACACATACGAGATTGAGACACCAGTGCGTATGGATATCGAAATAAAACACTAAGGTGCAACACCGACATACGTGTGAAACTGCGATGAACTAAAGAGTTGAGCTAAAGAGCGCCACCCTCGTTAAATGCGAGTAGTGACGCTCTTTTGCGCAGAGTCTGCATGGAGAATAAAACGGGAATCATTAATCAGAGAAGCAGAAAACGGATTTTTCGTATTCGTTTAGCCCTATCTGTTCCTACTTTTGCAACGATTCCCCTACTCCTGTGGGTCGATAGCATCCTCCAACGCCGACACAACCTCTGTGTCCGCTTGTGTAACTGGCGCAGATTCAACACCGCCAATCTCCTCGAGAGGTTTCGTCGAGACTTCATCTGGTGAGTCTGGAATGGTGTCAAGCTCACTCTCGGCTGCTTGCACATATCGCCGAGGTACCACATAAACCGGCTTGTCGGAGTGCTGCAGGAGCGCCTGAGAAACTGATCCAAAGAGCAGACCAGTCAAGCCTCCCCTACCGCGCGAACCTACGACGACCAAATCATTATCAGGCAGTGCCGCTTCTAACGCATCTACAGCAGTACCCGGAGCGACTTTCTCTTCGATGTCTAAATCTGGGAATTGCACGCGCAATGGGTCAAGACGAGTATGCAAATCATCCGCATACGAATCAAGAACACTCGTCATCTCTGAATTCGTCAGATTCCCCAGAATTGGCACCGCGCTGACGACAGTGAGATGCGCATTCCACGACGCAGCAAACTGCGCTGCAGTGTCTAGCGCTTTCAATCCCCACTTCGACTCGTCCGCACCGACGACCACATGCGAAATCTGATTGTTGAGATGGACCTTATTCCCCTCATCGTCAGTGTAAGGCACCACCACAATAGGGCAATATGCATACGCAGGTAAGCTCGACGATGTAGTACCGAGGAGCCGTTCTGCAAGACCGCCTTTGCCACGGTTGCCAATGACGACGAGGTTATAGTTACGTGATAATTCTACAAAGACGGACGATGGCTCTCCTGTCACGATGAGGGTAGTGACATCTACTCCTTGCTTGACGGCAATGGCTTTAGCGCGAGCTAAAATTTCCTGCGCATCGTGACGCACCTCGCCGTTATCATTTATCGCCACATATGTACTGTCGAAAGATACCGCGGAATAGCTAGGAAGTGTATACGCGCTAACAATATGAAGCGACAGCCCTGCATGGTGCGCATAGTTTGCTGCCCACCACACTGCCTTATATGCTGCCTCTGAACCGTCTACGCCCACTAAGATTGCTTTGTTATACCGTGTCATTGTGAGCCTCCTTTGACCCCACCTTAAGCTTCATCGCTTGCGGTGTAGTTCTATGGTATCTCATTTCGATAAAAATTGGGATAAAATCGCGGGTAGTATACAGTGCATTTCAAGTAATCATTTTTCGCTATTACCGATTTAATTTGCGCAGTAAGGAAAATTCCGTTAAACTCTACGGCGATGAATTCTCAAATCGTTACCCCTGTTATTATCGGCGGCGATTTAGGTGCGTATAATATGGGGCGCAACTACTTCGAAGCTTATCATCTCCAGTCCATCTGTATAGCGCCTCGCCCCATTACAGCAATACGACTTTCAAATTTCTTCACGATTACTCACATTGAACGTCTCCTTGATGAGCAGTTACTTCTTACTACGCTCCATAAAATCGCACGCAAGCACCCTCACGACAAACTTATTCTCATTGGAAACAGTGACTGGCACGCCTTATTTATAGCTAAAAATCGCGATGAGCTCTGCGATGAATATGAAATCCCGTACGCTGATTATGAGATTATGAAACGCGCGACAAGCAAGGTAGAATTTGCGCACATCTGTAAAAAAGCTAACATCAGCCATCCTCACACTCAAAATCTCAATATCGCACAACTGCGTCACGAGCCGCACTCTTTCGCACTCGACATATCCTATCCAGTCGTCATTAAACCGAATAATTTTAGTGAGTACAATCTTGCTCATTTTGCTGGAAAAAAGAAACTTTACACGGCAAAGGATAAGCACCAATTCGATGCAGTTATGCGTACCCTCACAAAGAGTTCATACGACGGCGATGTCGTCATTCAAGAGCTTATCCCCGGTGACGATACTCAGATGCGCTATCTTACGTGTTACATTGATGCGAGTGTGCATCTATCCTTCGCAGGTTCAGCGCAAGTACTACTGGAAGATCACACACCACAAAAGGCTGGCAACCCAGTATCAATGATTGCTCGCCCAGAGCCTGAAATCATTGAAAGAGCGCGCCAACTTCTTAACTCTCTAAACTGGCGAGGGTTTGCAAACTTTGATGTCAAGGTAGACCCTCGTGATGGATCATATCATTTTCTCGAGCTTAACCCTCGCCCTGGCCGCAACGTCTATGTCACTACTGCAGGTGGCGCGAATCCGGCTTTTGCCACAATTCGTGACCTCGTTTTTGCGGATTACACAAATCAAACCGACACTGTACATGAGGAGTATCTCTACTCCCTCGTACCTTTCCGTCTGCTAAAGCGCTACATCACCGATGACGCGATTTTAGAAGATGTTACGAATTTACATAATAGCGGTAAATTCCTTGACCCATTCTTAACGAGTGATAAATCAAACCTTCGTCGGTGGGCGACCGTTCATTTGCAGCGTCTCAATCAGTATCGTAAATTCCACACGTACTATCCTCGCGTCACAAGTAGCGGAATGTAGAAGAATATAAAAAATAGACGTGGGCACGGTTCAACTTGTGCAAGCTAGACCCAAAACAAGGTCAAATTACGGTCAAGAGATGAAATTTTATGAATGGATATATTGAAAATCAGCAGTATTAGTATACGTCTTGGAATACGTCTTCCCTTGCATAACCGCGCCGCATTCAGACGTCACAATAGAACCATCTGAATTAATCTTCTCTACGATGGCCACGTGTCCGTATGTAGGGTCACTGCCAGCCTGCCCAGGTGCGAAGACCATAATCGCTCCAACCTCAGGCGTATGGTCCACGGTATATCCAAGCTTACGCGCAGAATTTGCCCACTGCCCACCGTTACCGAAATAAGAGCCGACCGGTAGCCCAAGTTGATGACGGCGAGTATAAGCCCACCACGTGCATTGAGAGAACGGGTACGCATTCCCTGTATCACCCGTTGGATGATCCACCTCAGTCGCCTTGATACCATACCCCTTCTGCTGAGAAAGGTTGTTTAAATCAAGACTCGCCGATGACGAATTCAAATCCCAGCTTTCGCCAGCAACACGTGTAGTCTGCACTTCCGTCGTCAATGTAGCACGCTCAGTAGAACGTGACACTGTGTCATGCGCATTAGTCATCGTCGGCTTTACAGTATTCGAATTGTCGACTGCAGCAGCCGCAGCCACCGTCGTGTCCAAAAGATTTGTATGTGCCGACGCAGCAATCGCTGTACCTATAGTCCCAAAGAGCATAGCCACTGCACTTGATGCTGTAAAACGAAGTTTGCGAGCGCGAGTCTTGGCATATTCACGCCTTTCACGCCGAGTGCGCGGCATGGCATTTACTTCACGGGTAACTGCTTGCTCAAGAGTTTCTGTTGCAAGAGTAGAAGTTAAAGCACTAGCGTGCTTAGCAGTGCGCTTGGCAGGTGTAGCCTTGTGCGCTGCATGCTTCATAAAAATCACTCCTTGGTTGGGACTCGTCTTATTCTACCCACATGCCTGACCATAATCAACTTGAATCAACCTTGAGAGACGACCACAAGGTGGACTTTGGTACAACGACAGGAGACTTTCGGCTTAGCATCGAACTATGACTCACGAGCTTTCCCGCAACACACCTCATGAAGACCACCAGCATTACATTGACTATGCAATGCTTCCTAGTGACGGTCGTTTTGGTAGTGGTCCAAGTAAGATTCGTCAGGCACAGCTTGACTATTTGTCTGATGCCGGCGCGCAGCTTATGGGTACGTCTCATCGCCAAGCACCTGTCAGAGACCTCGTTGCTAGTATCCAAGATGGCATTCGTACTCTCTATAGTGTCCCTGATGATTATGAAATCGTTTTGGGCAATGGTGGCGCTACTGCTTTTTGGGATATTGCAACGGCGTGCCTTATTGAAAAACGTGCCGCATTTGGTTCTTTTGGCTCTTTCAGCGCAAAGTTTGCCGCAAGCGCAGCGAGCGCGCCATTCCTCGACGCCCCTGTCGTATTCTCCGGCGATTACGGCACGTATAAACTTCCTGAAGCCACAGAAGGCGTAGACACATATGCATGGGCTCATAATGAGACATCTACTGGTGTGCTTGCTCCCGTTCATCGTATAGCAGGTGCGGATTCAGATGCGCTCATGCTCGTCGATGGCACATCTGCAGCGGCAGGAACCTACATTGATGTCAGTGAAGTTGATGCTTACTACTTCTCGCCGCAAAAAGGGTTTGGATCCGACGGAGGTCTATGGATCGCTATTCTCTCTCCGGCAGCGATAGAGCGCGCCGCACGCATCGAGAAAGCCGCTGGCGACTTTGTTGGCGATAGCAACGATAGTGGCAATGACAATGCTAATACGAGAGCTCAGCGCTGGATTCCACCGTTCCTCTCTCTAACGTCCGCCGTTAAAAATTCCCGTAAGAATCAAACTCTCAATACGCCTGCGATAGCTACTCTTATTTTGATGAAAAATCAAATAGACTGGATTATTTCGCAGGGCGGGCTGCCATGGACCGCACGACATTGTGCACAATCTGCTGAAATTATTTACAACTGGGCAGAGCATAGCGACTACTGTAAACCTTTCGTTCTTGACCGTGATGCACGTTCTACCGTGGTAGTGACTGTAGATCTCGATGATAACCTCGCAGCTGCTGACATCATCAAGCAAGCTCGTGCAAATGGAATCGTAGATATCGCTGGTTATCGCGGTTTGGGTCGCAATCAGTTGCGCATAGGGGTGTTCCCATCTGTAGATACTGCGGATGTACAAAAATTGACGCAATGCATCGACGATATCGTGGAAAGTCTTCGCTAAAGCTATCAAGAAGTTATCGTAACTCCGTTTTAGAGTAGAGGGTATGAAGATTGCACCAATTTTCGACCCTGAACAGCGTAAGCCTGCTCCTCATGCCGAGCAGGTCGATTTGCATGTAATCTTCCTCGTTGGCACCATTGTATGGCTCCTCGCCGGAGTGTACTGCGCTTTCCGCTTCTTTACTGCGGGAATCCACTATCACGAGATGCTCGTATGCGCATGGGGAGTAGCATTTGGAATCGCAGGACTTATCTGGGAAATCTATCACCGTCAGATGTACCGCCTCGTGGCATTAATGCAACAAAACTAAGTCGCACGATTTCAACAAATCTTTCTATAAATCTTTACTTGGTCGCAAGCGGAATAAACAGGCTAAACGTGCTCCCCTGACTAGGCGCACTCCACACCGTGACCGTACCATGATGCGTCAAAGCCACATGCTTGACAATCGCCAAACCAAGTCCTACAGAATCTTCATCATTATCAAGCGAAGCAGTAGAGCCACGATAGAAACGCTCAAAAATATGTTTTTGATCTTCCTTACTGATTCCGAGTCCTGTGTCAATGACTCTGACGACGCCAAACTTCTCATCTCGTGAACGGCTTACTACTACCGTAACAGTACCGTTATCGAGAGAATATTTAAGCGCATTCGCTACAAGCTTTTGAATCGCTGCTTCAAGCTGCTCTGCACTCGCGTTGACCTCGATATTATCCGCGACACGCATAGAAATGATAACTCCTCGTTGCGCACGCTCCTGCTCTTTGTGACACACGCTACGCGCTATATCGCCTAAATTAAGCCTATTGTCTGGCGAAGGTACAACTTTCTCCTGTGCACGGATAAGAAGCAAAAGATCTGCTACGAGTTTGTTCAAGTGACGAGCATGTGCCGCAATAATGTGTCCATCGGAACGGACTTCTCCTTCATGCGCCGTCGTCTCTAACCTGCCTCCGATAATCTCCATACGCCGGGTTGGCTCTAAAAGTTGCTCTGCTACATTCGTTACAAACGCATCACGAGTTTGAGCAAAACGTTTGGCCTCGCTATTATCCGTAACCAGTACTAATATCAATGATTCACTAATGGAGCGCACGACAACGCTAAGCCAATATGGTCGCGTTGCCACTTCGGACGTGTCCTCGTCCTCGAGTGCGCCTGCTATAAAATCAGGGTCAGTAGACGTGACGATGTCAAAACACTGTCGTCCTTCCCCACGGCGAACAACATTTATAGCATGCAGAATTTCTTCATTCACGATTTCATCATTTTTTACAAGCCCCCACCGGTACGTCGCCGATGATGCGCGTTGCACTTCATCATCACTATCCACCACGATGGTTGCGGCGTCAAGAGTAGAGAGCACACGAATCGTTGTGGAGTCAAGCTCATCATCGTCGTCACTCTCATCTCCATCGTGACTTTGACTGCGACTTTGCGAGCGACGGCGAGAGTAACGCATACGCCAATTAAACGAACGCAGAGCACGCCACAAGCTCTTATTCTGCGCTATGACAGGCGACAGCAACCGCCAAATAAGCGCAAGAACAGACCCTATAGCGATGATGACAAGCACCACCATGATGGCTAATGTGACCGCTGACGTGACATCGAAGTGCATATGTTAATTGTGCCACAGCACGCGATAAAACACCGAGAAACACGGATTGGTAAAATTCCGTCTGCTCAAGGTATGGTATCTCATAAAATAAGAAAAACTAGTCGTATATCTTCAGGAGTTAAAATGCGCGCAATTTTCAATGAAGAACTGCAGCAAGTAGCAGATGACCTTATCGCTATGGCAAGCGCAGTGCATATCGCTGTAGACCGTGCAGGTCAGGCTCTCTTCTCCCAAGATATTGAAACCGCTCAGGACGTTATCGATGGCGATAAGGCTATCGATGCGTTGGAGCATAAGATTAATGACCAATGTGTAACGCTGCTCGCTAAACAATCTCCTGTTGCTACTGATTTGCGTATCGTTGTCTCGACCATGAGCATTGCTTCGCTCCTCGAGCGTATGGGGGACTTGGCGCGCCATATAGCTGAGACGTCTCGAAGTACATATCCTGACTCTCCCTTCGTTCCACGTATAGCTGATACTTTCACTCGCATGCAAAGTTTTGCTCTCACCACTACACAAACATTGACAAATCTCGTTAAATCTCACGATGAGGATGCCGCGCAGCAGCTCATCATTAATGATGACGTCATGGATAAGCTCTTTGAGTCTGTCGTCAGCAGTGCGCGCAATGACGATTGGGATGCGACGACCGAGCAAATCATTAACACTGTTCTTCTCTCACGCTATTACGAACGCATGGGCGACCATGCTGTTTCCGTAGCACGTCGCTTGGTTTACATGGTCTCTGGTTTCGACCCAACAAAGGACCCAAGCCGTTTCATTGGCGTCGACGGCGACGGCGACTAATTTTCAGCACGCTTGATACTTTCTCCGCTCTGCGTCATACAAGGCGGAGTTTTTGTATTTCACATTATGTTTGTTAGACACTCACACAAAAATGGACAGTGTGTACGATATCGTACACACTGTCCGAAAACTTCTGAGTGTTAGAAAAACTATATGCGGTTCGTGCTATTTAATTCCTAAACGCCAACTCCAACCCGAGCTTCTTCCCCTTGAACTTAGCCTTCTTTAAGCTTTTCAACACTTGACCAGACATGTCAGAGGGAAGCTCTACAAAGCTTGCCTCATCGCGCAGCTCAATCGCGCCGATAGCTTTGCCCGGGATATGCGCTTCTGAGGAGATAATACGCACGATATCATTCGGACGAATCTTATGGCGTTTACCAAGGCTCATGCGGAAACGAGTTATACCTTCCTCCACTTGACCTTCATCAAAACGGCGAGACTGTGCCTTGCGCTTTTCATCACGCTTCTTCTTGCCGTCCCGCCTATCACGGTCCTTGTGCTTGCGCTCACCTTTGTCACGAGCCTGAGAATTATGCTTTTCTTCGAGCTCCTCGCCTGAACCCTGAGCACTCTCCAAAGCCTTCTTCAAGAATGCAGCTGCAATATCCATAGCGGTATAGTCAGACATATTGACAGCATTTTCGATGACATCAATCATGTCGCGAAGTCCACCTTCGTCAATAATGGCACCGACACCATCCATGACTTTATCAACTTTCTGCGCCTGCACATCTGCCATGCTTGGTATATTTTGTGCGACAATTTTTGTCTTGCAATATCGCTGGATATCCTTAATTTTGTACACTTCTTTACCACGAACAAAGCTAAATGCTCGCCCCGCTCGCCCTGCGCGACCGGTACGTCCGATGCGGTGAACATAGTACTCAACTTCACGAGGAATATCGTAATTGAACACAGCCTCGACATCGTCGACATCGATACCGCGAGCTGCCACGTCTGTCGCTACAAGAATTTCGACACTTCCCGCGCGGAACTTCTTCATTACACGGTCACGTTGAGCTTGTTTCATATCTCCATGGAGTGCTTCCGCCGCATAGCCACGTGCTTGCAAATTTTCCACAAGCTGATCAACCATAGCCTTTGTATTGCAGAAGACCACTGAAAGTTTTGGAGCATAGAAATCAACCAAACGCGACAAGACCTCAGTCTTGTCTTTGCGCCTTACGTCATAGTAGTACTGGTCGATATTTGGTACGGTAAGCTCAGTACGCTCAATCTTGACCGTTTGGGCATCACGCTGGTATTTCGTAGTGATGTCCATAATGGCTTTTGCCATTGTCGCTGAGAAGAGTACTACCTGGCGCTCATCTGGCATCTGGTCAAGAATAGTTTCAATATCTTCCCTGAAACCCATATTGAGCATTTCATCTGCTTCGTCAAGGACAATGGTATGAATATCTTCCGTTTTAATTGTTTTACGTCGCAGGTGATCCATAACACGACCAGGCGTGCCAATGATAATCTGTACGCCGTCTTTGAGTCCACGAATTTGACGCATCATATCTGCACCACCGTAGACAGGGAGAATCTTGACACCGTGCATGTATTTCGCAAGACGATGAAGCTCCTCAGCCGACTGAATGGCAAGTTCGCGCGTTGGCGACAAAATTAAGACTTGAGTAGCGTAATTCTTAGAATCCACCTTCTCGAGCACTGGAATACCAAAGGATGCTGTCTTGCCTGTACCAGTTTGAGCTTGACCAATCATATCTCGGCCGCTCATCATTACTGGAATAGCAGCTTCCTGAATCGGGGATGCTTCTTCAAACCCCATATCATTAATGGCGCGCAAAATTGGCTCGGAAAGACCGAGTTCATCAAATTTCATTAAGTTTTACTTTCTGTTGGTACGAGGATTCGTACGCGGTTGTTCATTCAAGCGCGCATATCCGTAAACCAAAAAATAAAGCAGAAAGCACGCTCATACCCGTTGCACCGGCAACTTTTATTCGCTCTCACAAGAGAAAAAAGAGCACAAAAAAGGAACGCCATGAAATGGTGCGTTCCTAAATTCATCGAGTAGCCTCAATCCTACCATAGAGTGTAGATACTCGGATTTTATCGGGCAATCTGTACGTTATCATACAAGGTGCCCGATAAAGTCCAAGTATCCTAAAACATACGTGCTCTCCAGAAAAAATTCTTCACTGAAGAGCATCGTCTATCACGTCATATCACTTATCGTGATTAAAAATTTCAGCTCATACTTCACGCCTGCGCAATGCCAAAGTAATGATTGCCGCAACAAACGCAAGCACCCCGCCGAGCCCTTGCATTATCACATCTGTGCCTGTACGAGCAAGACTTGGAGCTGACTGACTAGATTTACTAGAATTTGATGCTTTGACCGTTGGTACAGTCCGCTGAGAGGATTGAGTAGGCTTCGTCGGAGTATGTGGTTTATTCGAGGTAGGTGTGTTCGGTACTATCGGTTGCGGCTGTGGCACCGGAGTGTATGTATTTGTCACAGTATAACCTTCACGCATGGAGCCGTCCACGGCTGCCTTATAACCACTCGCTACGTCGATTTCCTCGACAGTATAAGTAACTAACTTACCATCTTTAATCGCATCAAGATTATCAAAAGAAGATGCCCAATCATTTTCAGACTTGAGCTCAAGCGTCTTTCCCTCGGCAGCTTTCCCATCAGCAAGAAGCTGAATTTTCACAAAATCGGGACGCTTGCCTTCTTGATTGTCAGAGTCTACCCATTTCTTAGATACCTTGATAGATGTCTTAACATACACAGGAGTGCATACGTAATTATTCGTATACCCTTCTGTATCTGAGTCACCAGACATCGTAGTTTCGTTGAAGATACCTAAAGTTTTATTAGGAGATGTAGAGTTTGATACTGCACACTGCTGAAGCTTAGATACTTGTTCCGCCGTAAGTTTATTCGGCGTCACATCATACGTGACTTCTACGTTAAACGACTGCGACTGACCAGGATTTAGAGTAACGCCAGGCGTGACGCGGTAGCCTTGTGGTGTAGATTCAGCCGAGTTACCATCAACCGTTACAGAATCCAATGTAAACCCATCAGGTGTAGCAGGAATATCATAGACAGGAGCCGAGCTGACCAAGCACGACCCCGCAACTGCCGTAGACGTACTAAAATCTCTTGTAGCTCTGCGCATTGTACGGCTTCTACTACTGTCACTTTCACGTCCACTGCTCGAGCTACTTGTCACATCACGAGTGCTCATAGACCCTGAAGAATATTGAGAGCTACCAGGAGTCGTAGGCGCATTATTTGTGACAGTAATCGTATAGTGCCTTGTGACAGATGTATTCCCATCATTCGTGTGAAGAGTTACTGGCTTGTCACTCGTTTCTTTCTTGACGCTATATGTATAGCTTGTCGTCAAAGTAACAGAGTCCTCATCAAAGGCAGAGGCATCCTCAGGAGGACGTGCAACACCTAAAGCAACGGTCGCCATAAGCTTGTCGTTCATGGTACAGCACGGCGCAGTAAACGTGCCAGAAATCACAATAGTATGTGGCGCTTGGTCTCCATCACCGTCAAGCCATTTATCCGATGTAAATTTCTCTGCAGATTCTCCAGCAAACTTACCTTGCAAGACGGCCATACCATCTTGTATTTCAGTAGGCTCTACCGTATAATCGCTACCTTCTACGTAAGGTTGTCCGTCAACCGTGACTTTGAGGTTCGAGAACTGGGAATTACGCGCACCTGTCGTTTTAACTATGAAGTTCATGAGATATGTACCCAAGTTACCACCGTATCGCGTGGTCGTAGATGTGAAATCTGCTGCACAGCACTGAGAAGCATCTGGACCAGATGTAATGACAGGCTGAGGATCAGTCTGCAAAAGGTTCGAATCAGCGACTAGGCCTACAGTTGCCTTCGTTGACATATGCATATGGAGATCTGTATTGAGGCAATTTTTTAGAACAGTCTTCGAGTATGTGATTTTTGACGGAATTTGAAAATCTTGTCCTGAAATTGACATGACATCATACGTTGAATAGTTTCCAAGCGTAAATTCCGTATTTGGGTAAACGATTTTGTTATTCCCATTATTCGTAACAAAGTCTTGGCCTTCTACCCATGGATTTCCAAAAGTGACTTCATAACAATTATCGCCTTGCGAATCAGCAGGGAGGTCTTTTACGTCAAAGGTAACAGCATTAATGTCAGTACCACCAGCAAAAGTAAAGTTGCTTCGAGTCGGTCGTGGCATATCCGTACCGCACAGTCGCACCTTAACCCAACGTCCCAAAATGTAGTCCTGCGATTCGTCAAGCCCTTCGCCCGGAGTAATTTCTGCTTTATAATCTACAGTTATTTGTCCACTCGTATTAATGTGTATCTTTCCATCGCTTGCAGGTCTCAAATATGCCCCATTGGAGTCAGAGACTTCCACACTTGCATCAGCCTTCAGACCAGCACTTACCTTCTTACCCGACTCTGTGCCAAGTGTATTCCACATTGCAGAATCGCTGGAATGCTCTGCCGATGGCGTTCCTGCCGCATGAGCGACAGTTTGGTTTAGCGTAAAGCTTGTCACGGTTGCACTCAGAAACATCACAATCATGGCGATTACAGATGCCCAGCGATACAGCCACTTACACTGTACCCCCCTGTGCCTTCATAATTTCTCCTCACGTGTATGGAAATCCTTCGTGGATTCTTTTAATCTCTGAAAACTTCCATTAAAAAATAACTGTCTAAGTCTACCTTTTTATTTCTACTTTGTACATTCTCACAATAAAATAAGCGTTTCTGTAGCCAATATATGGACATCATATAAAAGTGGAGCCACCTCTCAAAGGTGGCTCCACTCTGCAAGCCTCAAGCTCAACCTACACTAGACCACATAGGCTGAACTCATGTAAGATTACGTAAATTACGCCTCACTTGTAGTGTTTTACTCTACTTACCCTGATTTGCTACCGCCGCAGCACCTGCAGCCGCCGCCTCAGGATCGAGGTATTCGCCACGTGGCTTGATAGGCTTAAAATCGTCATCCAACTCGTAAAGAAGTGGAATTGCAGTAGGAATGTTCACCTTTGCAATTTCTTCTTCGCTCAAACCGTCAAGCATCTTAACGATAGCACGCAAAGAGTTACCATGAGCAGCAATGAGAACGGTCTTACCTTCACGAAGCTGTGGCTTGATAGCTTCTTCCCAGTAAGGAGTTACACGAGTAACAACGTTGGAAAGTGCTTCAGTCTCCGGAACCTCTGCATTTGCATAACGAGGATCATTATTCTGAGAGTACTCATCGTTTGGGTCGATTTCTGGTGGCGGAGTGCCATAAGAACGACGCCAAATCATGAACTTTTCATCACCGTACTCTTCACGGATTTCAGTCTTATTCTTGCCCTGAAGAGCACCGTAATGACGCTCATTGAGACGCCATGAACGCTCTACTGGGATCCAGAGGCGATCTGCGGCATCAAGGGCAATATTAGCGGTATTGATAGCACGACGAAGCAAAGAAGTGAAAACGATGTCTGGGAGGACATTCTTCTCCTTGAGAAGCTGACCACCACGCTTTGCTTCCTCTACACCCTGCTCGGTCAGAGGTACATCGACCCAACCGGTGAACTGATTTGTCTTATTCCATGCGCTCTGTCCATGACGGAGCAATACTAACTTGTAAGTCATGTCTCCTAGTTTAAGCAGGGTTTAAGACGAGTAACACGAGAGCGTACTGGACAGTCAGGAGTACCATAAATGTCTGAACCGCAAAAAATACGAGACGATATATCCGCGAATCCTCACGCGCATATACTGCACCGCACATCGCTACCCGCGTTGTAACCGCGCTGACGATAAAGCCAACGACGATAAGCAGCACATTCCACGCCGACGTATGCCAATGCACTAGCATAAGAACACTCAAGCACTGCACCGCATGCAATGTCCACACCGCTACGAGGCATAAAGCTAATATCCGATTCCCAGTAACTCTCCCCCATCGCACGACGATGGTCACTTTATGAGATATAGCGTCCGACTCCTTATCACGCAGATTATTGACAAGCATGACGCCCGCCGAAAGTAATCCTGTTTGTACTCCAGCTACGATGCCCCACACGCCTATCGCACGGATAAGAAGCCACTGCACACACCACACTACGACTGGGCCAAAGAAAATGAACGCAATCACTTCTCCTAGCCCCAAACGAGCAAAGAAAACGGAATAAGCTACGACTGCAGCGAGACATACCACTCCCACGACGAGGAGCCACCATTGCTTGCTTAAAGCCACTACAGCAATTCCTGACACGATGCCGAGCAACGCCATTCCGCTAGCCGAGAGGTAAGCAAATCTACGCCCTTCCTGCGATACATTAACCCGTAGAGGAGCGCTCGAATCACGTGTGTCATCTATCCCTGACACGCCATCGTAATAGTCATTGATGAAATTCGCTGCGACTTGTAAACTCCATGCAACGATTACGCACAATGTGACGTAAAGAGCGGGGTATTCAGCGACAGACGGACGACCCACGATGGTCGTGTCCCACACAACGTCTAGTCGCGTGGAAATTGCCGCAATTAAAACAGGACATACAGAAAGAGCCCACGTGAGCGGACGCGATCCTTTCCAGAATAACTTCACGCCACTCATGTGGACTCCAAGCTCCTTATGTCTTAAAAAATAAAAACTTACCTAGTTATTCAAAGGCTTCACCAACGGGAAAGTAATCGTCTCGCGAATGGTTGCGCCAGTCAACGCGATGAGCAAGCGATCCAAGCCCATGCCCATACCGCCTGCTGGTGGCATGCCTACACCAAGTGCCTCGATGAAGTCTTCGTCGATATCCATTGCTTCATCATCGCCAGCCATAGCCATCTTCGCTTGAGCCACAAAGCGCTCACGCTGAACGACCGGGTCATTAAGCTCTGAGTAAGCAGTACCCAATTCAAATCCGCGGACATATAAGTCCCACTTCTCCACCTGGCCAGGCTTCGAACGATGAGACTTAGTGAGCGGCGAAGTCTCCACAGGGAAGTCGCGTACGAAGGTCGGCTCCCAGAGTTGATGAGGATTTTCGGTGTAGAAGTGCTCCCACAAGTTTTCTACGAGCTTTCCGTGATTTTCTACCTTCTCACGCTCAATTTCAAGCTTATCTGCAAACTTTTCAAGGGTTTCTACGGAAGTCTCAGGTGTGATTTCTTCGCCGAGCTTTTCAGACAAAGACTCATAGATATCAAGCTGACGCCACGTACCACCAAGGTCATATTCTGAACCATCGGCAAGAGTTACCGTCGTAGATCCGAAAGTATCGATTGCCGCCTGCTGCACGAGAGACTGGGTAAGCTCAGCCATAGTGTCATAAGTACCGTATGCTTCATATGCCTCGAGAGTAGTGAACTCTGGAGCGTGAGTAGCGTCGGCACCTTCATTGCGGAATGCACGATTGATTTCAAAGACTTTGTCAATGCCGCCGACAAGCATGCGCTTCAAGAAGAGTTCAGGAGCGATACGCAAGAAAAGGTTCATATCAAACGCATTGATATGTGTGGTAAATGGTCGCGCAGCCGCTCCGCCACGGATAGCTTGAAGCATAGGAGTTTCAGCTTCCATATAGCCACGGTTATCAAAGTTACGACGCAAAGAAGCAACGACGGAGGCACGGTTACGCACCATCTTGCGCATCTTACCATCCACAATCATGCCAAGGTACGGTTTACGAGTGCGCTGCTCATCATTGAGTTCCTTATGGAGCGCTGGAAGCGGGCGCAACGACTTGGAAGCAATCTTCCACTCACTTGCAAAGATAGAAAGCTCACCTGTCTTGGAAGCAATAACGCGACCTTTGAGGAAGAGATGATCTCCCAAATCTACGAGCTGCTTAAATTCTTTCAAACTATCAGCGCCAATTTCTTTCTTCGAAAGCATACCCTGGATAGGAGTTCCATCCCCTGCAGCGAGCTGCACGAAACACAATCCACCACCATTGCGCAAGAAAATAACGCGACCTGCGAGTGCGACGACCTTATCTGTCTCTTCGCCGGCTTCGAGCTTGCCGTCATAATCAGCACGAACCTGCTCAATAGTAGTTGTAATAGGCAGCTCTACAGGATACGGATTTACACCATTCTTCATCATCAAAGAGCGCTTTGCCACACGCATCTGAACCTGCTCAGGATGTGCATGAGAACCAAAATGCTCATTAGCAGGATCAATTGCATCATCAAGAGTTGCACCACTCTTTATGCGCTCATCGATGGTTTCATCCTGCTTCAGTAAAAGTTCTGCGCGCTCGACAGTGCTCATTCCTGCCGGCGACTGAGCCTCTTCCAACTGCGAAGTTTCATTCAAATCTGTCATAATTCCTCAAACTGTGTGTCTCGCTCGTCATGCGAAATTTATACTCGTGTATCATACTGAAATCAGTAATTATCTGTGCTCTAGAGTACTCAATACCTTATACAGAGACTTCCTCAGACACACGAATATCTATTATCTATCGAATAATAGTGTCTTGTACTTTCTAGTTATACGTACTGCCTATCTTCACCAAAGTCGCATAAACCGCATAGCCCGCATAGTATAAAGCTCACTGCGATATCATCATGCCGATATCCCTTATGCTTGCGATATCAATCACGACCCACCTTCACACTAATTGGACAGGCTTCGAGTATGCTAGGAGACTAACGGGTTATAGCGCAGCTTGGTAGCGCACTTCGTTCGGGACGAAGGGGCCGCGGGTTCAAATCCCGCTAACCCGACTTTTCAGAGGTCGAAAACCTACAGTATTCCACATGATTTTATGCGGGATACGCGTGTATCGCATATATTTATACGCACTTGTGCACACAATCCTTTTTACGGGTTTAATTTAAGAATTACAAATCATGAATCTAAAGAAACTCAAAAGTTGAAATTTTTGTATAAAGTGTTCTTGACTCGTGATGTCGCACCTTTTGACCAGATTTAACCGCGTCCTTTGATCAAATCCTTAACCAGACCTTTTGAAGCAAAACGTCAACGATATAGCCAACGATATAAATGTGTCGAGATATCTGACCGACATCTCGACACACCACATCTGTGAGCCTTTTCGTGAGCCTGAGGGGATTCGAACCCCCGACCTTCAGTACCGGAAACTGACGCTCTCATCCGCTGAGCTACAGACCCATCGTTCCTAGTGTAACGAACCAAGGCGAAAACGAAACTCGCGTACCTCGGTAGCGAACGAAATATATCTTAATACATCAAAGTCATGAGCTTTTGACGTGCCGCACGCAAACGAGGGTCATTCGGTTCAGGAATAGCGAAGTACTCTACCAAACGTTCACGTATCTGCTGCATGTCATCGCGATGACCAGGTATGAAATCAAGCAACCGTCCAAACGCATCTTGAATTTGTCCACCAATCATATCAATGTCCGCCACATTCAATTGCGCCTCAACATCGTCAGGATTGTCTGCCGCAGTCGCACGAATGACACGAACATCCGAGCTACCATTGCGTGCTAAAAGCAGACATTTTGCCCGCTCACGAGCAGCAATCGCATCATGGGGATTATGCTCTACAAGCTTTGTATACGCTTCAGCAGCTTCGACATAGTGACCACCAGCAGCTAATTCATGAGCATTCTCATGTCCTGCAGGAATTTCAGGCTCAGCATGAGTCGCATCACCTGCTCTCGCAGCATCCCCTTCAGAACCAGAACTCGTCCCATTTTCCATAAACGGCGCAGTACCCGTAACACCCGACTGCTGCGCCATAGCAATAATCTGTGGAAAAAGCGTTTCTTCCAATTGCTGAAGTTCCGTTTCTGTAGGCATGCCCTGCATCATCGGGATAGGACGGCCACCTACCAGACCGAACAGTGCAGGCACACCTTGCACACGCAACGCTTGCACAATCTGCGGATTCGATGTTCCATCGATTCGGGCAAGCTGCATCTGACCATTGAGCTTTGCTACCATGTCGGCAAGTTTCTTTGCTACGTCGAAGAAACGCTCATCATCTTGCAACCAAATGAGGATGAGTATAGGGAAAGTATTTGAGGAGTTAACCATCGCCTCAAAACTATTCTCATTAACATCTATCACATAGCCACCAGCAGCTGGAGCACCGCCATCCTCTCCCATCGCTGCTTCTGCTTTATGCTTCAGAGCCTCCAAATCTACAGCTCCTGCCATAGAAAACCCTGGTCGATATTCATCTTGAGCCATGTCATACCTCATTTCTGTACTACTCGTCACTCGCGTAACTCGTACGAAACTTATACGAAATTTATCTACATCACCTGTGCGTAAAAGCTGGTTATATGTTCACATGCACATATAACCAGCTGCGTACGTGTTACTTTGCTTCTACCGCGACTGGCTGACGTTCTGCTCCCACAGTGCGAATTTTTTCGGAAGACCCCACCTTAGGAATATATATAGCTACCTCATTGACGTAGTCCACCTCTAATGCACTTGTAGCTTTGGTGTCTCCGAAAAGTGCTTTCTCCGAGTCAGAAGCCGGAAGGGATTGTCGGTCTCCTCCTGCTGTACGTGTCCATACAGAATCAATCTGTATCACTGCGAGCGCCCCTCCATCTGCAGTTTCCAAGACCTTGATATCTTTTGTATGTGCAGTGTACGTTTGGCTTTGCATTCCTTCATTTTGAGCAATCGCTTGCTGCACGCTGTCGGTGAGTGTCTGCAGATTTGTACGGAATGCATCATCTGCAAAGTCGTTTGCATACTTACTTTTTGCGCCGTTCTCAAGCACATCTGCATACCGCTTGGCCACTTCAGCCGGGGTAGCCTTAAGACCACTCGTCTGCGCGTCGCCTTGGGTAGAGCCTATAGTGGCTACTTTAAATTTAGGCATCTGCACACCAGGCATGAGACGAACCAAACCCCATACCTTATAATTTGCTGTTGCCTTCTGCTGCTCTAATACGAGCAGGCGCTGAGACTGTTGAGTGTCAGTTACAGTAGTAATCGCAAAAAGATTACGCGGCCACGTCTGAGACGTTGACACGACAGATTGGCTCAAGCTTTGAGGAATTGCAGTGGAAGAATCCAAGTTATTCGTCGCCGAAGCTATCTTGAGCTGACTTGTACGCACTTCAAGTGCAGGCCCAAGCATCTGTTCTTTGAGCGCATTCGTGTCACGTGCTGCATCAGCCTTATTAATCGCTTTAATAATTTTAGTGCGAATAGCCTTTTCCTGCGTAGTCGTCACAACAGGAGTTATCGCATTCGAATCAGCCTTCTGAGGCGACGGTGTACATGCTGCCAAAGCGACGGCAGAGGCACACACTACGCCAGTTGCCGCAAGTTTCATCAGTACTCGACGATATATCATGCTTTCTCCTGTTCCCGTGCATCATGTATAGAGTCACTCGGCTGAGAAGCTTCAGTAGATTCTGTAGGGGTATCATTACTCGAGCGTTCTTCCACCGCAAGACGCGCAAGATATTCAAGGAGTTCTTCTCCTGAAAGATTTGCAGAGTGAGAACTTTGACCACTCCCTTTTGCCTTGTCATCTCCTGAAGTAGGACGATTGATAAGGGATGGAGACCATGGTGTATCTGCAGCTCCTGCACCGGTAGATGCGACAAGATTGACCGAACTTGGATCGACAACCGTTTCAGTTGTCTGCGCATCTGTCTGAGATGATTTGCTATAGCCGTTAGAACTATTTGTATCTTGTTTGCCAAAAAGTTTAGAAAGAAGAGATGGTCGCGTATTTGTACGGTGCGTAATACCTGTCCGACTCTTCTTCTTATACGGCTCATACGGAGCATTCACGCCAGGAACTATCGGTTCGCCCGCAGCAAGCGCAGCTTCCTTCGCTGCCAACTGATTTGCACGAACTTGCTTACGACGCTCTACTCCAAATGGATCTGAACTCGAAAGCCACGTACCCGACAAAAGAGCTGCTACTGCAAGGGCAGCCATGATGACATACCATGGACCTCCTGAGCCGGATCGCTGAGACTCATCACGGGTCCACTGAATCCTGACCTGGGATACGCCATTCTTACTGTATGCTATGACTCGCTGCTGCGAAGTAATTCCACTGAGGCTTACGGTAGCAGATTGAGACTTCTTGCCTGAGCATTTTATTTCTTGCCATAAATCGGAGTCAGCAAATGCAACAGATTGGGTCGCTTCCCCTGATTGAGAAACGTCTTTCGTGGATAGCTGTGTCCAGCTCGATAGACCGCTAATTGCAGTGTATCGAACAGCTTGTGCTGCCATCCACGCATCGACGTCATCACTGTTTGCCACTGCTACACAGACGTCTCCTTGCGAAGAAGACGACGCTTTCGAAGCAGTAAAAGTCATCTGCGAGCTGACGACGTTCGCTACACCTTCATCTGTCACGACATACTTCGCTGAAGTTTGAGCTGATGCACTTACAATCTTACTTGGTTTAAGTACAGTCATGCTCACGATAGCCATTACAAGCGCCATAAATGCGAGAACGATAAGCACTGGCGTCACAATGCCGCGCATGATGCGTGGACGAGTCCACGTGCGCTTCTGTGGGGACACTTCACTACTGTGCGCTAAAGAGTCTACTTTTTTATTCATAACCTAACTATTTTACATGTTGAGGTATAAAAAGCCATCTCCGCTCTTCACGGTAGGCTAGAGACATGCATACTAATTCTCATAAAGTTTTACGCGCAGTCGGTGCACTCATAGCGACCGTTACGCTTGTATTTACAGCTGCTTGCGGAAATTCTTCTAGCTCATCAAATGCTATCTCTGGTCTTACTCCTATGACGGGTGTTTCTGCTCAGGGGAAACTTGGCTCGAAGCCAACTGTCAAGTTCAAGACACCTTTTAAGGTCACAAATAATTCATATCAAATAATTCAGAAAGGCGACGGAGCCACTTTCAAAGAAGGTCAAAAGCTATGCATGCAGCAAATCGTCTTTGACCCTAAAACTGGTAAGCAAGTCAGCTCTACGTGGGAAAACTCCGCTGACTGTACTTCAACATTCTCTTCGAAGAGCATGCAGTCAAGCTTCTACAATCTTTTTAAGCAGCTTCGTGTAAATTCCACTGTAGCGTTGGGGATTTCTTCTTCCGGCTCCTCAACATCGTCGAGCTCAAAATCATCCTCATCGAAGTCTTCCAGCACAGAGACGACGGCATACATCATGGCACTCACCATTGTATCTGCGAAGACTATCCCAACTCGTGCCACCGGCGATAAGGTAACAGGAATTGATGCTTCACTTCCGAAGATTACTTTGGCAAAAAATGGTGCTCCAAGCATTAACGCACAAAACTTGAAAAAGTATAAGTCCGACGGGCAGCTTAAAGTTCAGACGCTCATCCAAGGCAAAGGTGCAACCGTCAAGGAGACGAGCACTATCACTGCTCACTACACAGGCTGGGTGCTCGGTGGCGATGCTAGTAAGCCTTTCGACAGTTCATGGACTCGTGGAGCTGCTGCTACTTTCTCCTTGCAACAAGTTATCAAGGGGTGGACTCAAGGTCTCGCCGGTCAGAAGGTGGGCTCTCAGGTGCTCCTTATTATCCCGCCAAGCTTAGGTTACGGAAATCAAGCACAGACGAATATTCCTGCAAATTCAACGCTGGTCTTTGTCGTCGATATCCTCGATGCACAGTAGCGGCGGTAATATTTTATTTCTTGTCATTATTTAAGAAACTCCGTACTAGGTTCATCTATCGCCTGGTACGGAGTTTTTAGTGCCGAGCTTGCGTACATGCATCATGATGTTCTAATCGGTTCTAAGTATGAATCCAAGGACAGCGCAAAAAGTGTAACCTTTAGAATTTCAGAATAGAACTAACTCATCAGATTGAGCGCCTTTCATATCCTCATAGTCAAGAATCAGACACTCAAAGCCACGATCTTCCGCAAGAGTACGCGCCTGAGGTGTGATAGTTTGCGCAGCAAAAATTCCGCGCACAGGCGCAATCAGTGCATCACGATTAAGCAATTCACAGTAGCGAGTCAACTGCTCCACCCCATCGATACCACCATGACGCTTAATCTCAATAGCGACGTGCTCACCCTGCCCATCAATTGCCATGATATCCACAGGCCCAATAGGAGTCGGATACTCACGGCGTACCAACCTCATACCTTCTCCTGCGCGTTCAATCTGCTCAGCAAGATATTTTTGAAGATGCGCCTCTACCCCGTCCTTATCCAGGCCTGGATCTTCACCAAGGTCGTACTCACTGTCGCTGTGTACTTCCCACAGAGCAATGTTTAATATGTCGTCACTCTTATCTGCGATGGCTTGAAGATAGAGAGGAACATCTGCGAATCCCATGGAATCCTCAATCGCCTGATAGCGTGGCGATTCTGGATTGATTTCGCGCAGTGTACATGGAGCTGCCATCCAGTTCAAAGGCTTATAGGAGCCTAGCTCCGAGAAGATAAGACAGGATTGGTCTGCCTTAATGAGGATTACTCGCTTCGCACGAGGAAGCGAGGCATTTAAACGTCCAGAGTACTGCGCAGAACAGTCAGCCACGATGATTCTCATGCGCTCTACCGTACTTGGTCGCGATGACCTTAGCAAGCCATTCAGTCTAAATTTGTCCCCATAAAACGCAAAAGAACGGCCTTTCGACCGCTCTTCAAATTAAAGTAACTCCTTCATACACTCACTTATGCAAGTGGCTGCTGATCGGGAGTTGTAGAATCAGTTGGCTGTGTTACCGGAGTCTCTGAGGTTTCCAGTGTTGCTGGTGTCACAGGTGTCACAGGTGTCACAGGTGTCGCTGGAGCAGCTGGCTGAGTAACAGGAGCTGCTGGAGCTGCGTAGCCGTGAGCCTGTGCAGGACCTTCAAATGCAGGAGTCTCAGGAGCGTTGACCTTGATGATGTAAGCAACTGCAATAAAAATACCAGCGAGGACTGCGAGAACGCCGAGTACAGTCATGAAGTTCATTGCTGCAGATGGGTCTATGAGAGTCTTTGGAAACTTCTCGAGCTGAGTAGCATCCACACCGCTCTGCTGAGTCGCCTTAGCCAAGTCTTTGTAGATCTTCGCAAGATCCAAAGCGGTAGAACGCATGGTGCCATAGTCAGCATTCAACTGTGCGATTGCAGCTGCAAGTTTGCCGTGCGCGATGAAGAGAACCACGCCGTCTGCGATGGATGCAACGCCTGCGAGCACACCAAGAACGCTCATACGCTTAGTAATGACGGAACCAACTGCGAGGAGCAAAGTAACAAAACCAACAACAGCGGAGATAATGCCGAAAGTCTTGATACTGTTGAACGCATCGAAATCGCCTGCAACTACGTCAATGCTTTTAGAAGTCTTGTCTGCAGTATCTATGAGCTTATCTACGGTAGAAATAATCGCATCTACGTCGTAGCCTCGCTCCTTAGCAATAGACTTCATCTCTGGGGAGATACCGTCGAACTCTTCCTTAGCAGACTGAGCCTGCTTTACCTGAGAATTAAGCTGATCCTTGACATTGCGGACATCTGCAGCGTTATCGTTATCCAAGTTGAACATGTTGCCGTTCAAAGAAGTACCACTAACCAATGCGTCAGAGCTGTTGCTTACAGCCTGGGAGGTTATCAAAGGTGCAAAAAGAATTGCGATGCCGAGGACAGCAACAACGATGGTAATCGCTGCGCTAACGATGCGAAGCAAAAATGGGTTGCTTTGGGACTTTGAAGTCTGAACCATAGGTGAATTCATGGTATCCACGTCTTTTCTTTCTCTTTAAAGTTTCAGGTACTATCTTAAGGTGAAGAGCAGACCTCTAACTCTTTTAATTTTGTTTGAAATAGACGAAAGCTCATTCCGCATATCATTGGAATCATGCGAAACGAGCTTTTGTAGAATGTTCAGCGTTTGTATTGACGCTTAGTCAAGCACCTTATCCACGCCAATGGTCAGTGTATTGTCTTCGAAGGAGATGAATCCACCTTCAACAGCAAAAGCATGTTCTTCACCATCGACAGTTTTAATGGTGACATTACCATTGCCAACAATTGCCAACACTGGTTCATGATCAGCCAAAATGCCCATGTAACCATTCAAGGATGGAACTATGGCAGACTTCGCCTGACCGTTCCACAAAGGGCGATTCTCAGCGACAATGTTAACGTCAATTACGCTTGCAGTGTCAGCCATTATGCCAAATCCTTCTGCATATCATGCCACTTGCGCTCGAGATCATCGATACCGCCAATACCAGAGAACGCCTGCTCTGGAATATTGTCATACACGCCATCGCAAATGCGCTTAAACGCCTCAACGGTCTCGTCAGCAGAGACATAGGAGCCTGGGCGACCTGTGAACTTTTCTGCCACGTAGAAGTTCTGACCGAGGAACTGCTCGATACGACGTGCACGAGCAACGGTGGTTTTATCCTCTTCAGACAGTTCGTCGATACCAATCAACGCGATGATATCCTGAAGCTCCTTGTTGCGCTGCAAGATAGCTTTCACGCGGTTTGCAGTCTCATAGTGAGCCTGACCTACATAACGTGGATCCAAAATACGTGAGGTAGAGCTCAATGGGTCTACTGCAGGGTAAATACCCTTTGCAGCGATATCACGAGCGAGCTCAGTCGTTGCATCCAAGTGAGCGAACGTGGTCGCAGGCGCTGGGTCAGTGTAATCATCCGCAGGCACGTAAATAGCCTGAAGGGACGTAATGGAATGACCACGAGTTGAAGTAATTCGCTCCTGCAAAGCGCCCATTTCATCAGCCAAGTTTGGCTGATAACCTACTGCAGACGGCATACGCCCCAGCAATGTAGATACCTCAGAACCAGCCTGAGTAAAGCGGAAGATGTTATCGATGAACAAGAGCACATCCTGATTCTGAACATCACGGAAGTACTCTGCCATGGTCAATGCAGTCAATGGAACGCGAAGGCGCGTACCTGGTTGCTCATCCATCTGGCCAAATACAAGAGCGGTCTTCTCGAGGACGCCTGCTTCTTCCATTTCGCCGATGAGGTCATTACCCTCACGGGTACGTTCACCAACGCCAGCAAATACAGACACACCACCGTGATTCTGCGCTACACGCTGAATCATTTCCTGAATGAGAACAGTCTTACCAACGCCTGCGCCACCGAACAGACCAATCTTTCCACCCTGAACGTATGGTGTCAAAAGATCGATAACTTTAATACCGGTCTCGAACATCTCAGTCTTGGACTCGAGCTGATCGAATGCTGGCGCGCTACGGTGAATGGACCAACGCTCCTTTACCTCAATGTTTTCACCTGCTTTAGCGTTCAAAATGTTGCCAGAGACATCGAAGACATGTCCCTTAGTAACGTCGCCTACAGGCACTTCAATCGGATGACCGGTATCAGTAACGGCAGCACCACGAACCAAACCATCGGTTGGCTTGAGAGCCACAGCACGAACGATGGAGTCACCCAAGTGCTGTTCAACTTCCAAAGTAATGGTGGTCGAGGTTGAGCCCTCTTCCCCTTGAACACCGGAGATTTCGGTGGTCAAAGCGTTATAGATATCTGGTAAGTGTCCGAATGGGAACTCAATATCGATAACTGAGCCCTGGACGCGAATGATGCGGCCTTGTGCAGGAGATGTAGTTTCCTGTGCCATTGGGCGTCCTCCTATTCTTCCTCGTTATTCAGTGCGTCAGCACTGCCGATGATTTCGGTAAGTTCCTGAGTGATGGAAGCCTGACGGGAGGCGTTGAGCTTACGTGTCAACTCCTCAACGAGGCTTCGTGCGTTATCCGTAGCGGTATGCATTGCATTCTGACGGCTAGCGGTTTCCGATGCTGCTGCTGTAAGCAGGCATTCATGAATTCGCGACTGCACATACTTAGGCAAAATGTGGTCAAGCACATGTTCAGCACTCGGCTCAAAGCTGTAGAGAGGATAAGAATCATGACCAAAAGTAGTCACAGATGCAGAGGACTTCTTGTCCTTTTCTACTACACCTTGATAATCGTCATCTACAAGTTCTACTTCTACTGGAAGCATGCGAATGACTCGCACCTTCTGCGTCACCATATTGATGAACTCAGTAAAAACAATGTAGAACTCAGATACGCCACCTTCAGCAGCGGACTTCATATAAGTCTCATAAAGAGTGCGCGCAATCTGTTCTGCAACTTCGACGCCAGGGGCATCTGTGTGCCCTTCCCATGTAGCTGCCACATCGCGATTGCGGTACTTATAGTACGACACACCGCGGCGACCGTACACGAAGAGTTCAGGACTCTTGCCCTCGTCTTCCAAACGGTTGAGCAAAGCCTCTGTTTCACGAATGATGGTTGATGTGTAAGCACCTGCCATACCACGATCAGAGGTCAATGCCAATACAGCTACTCGGTTGTTTGCCTCGTGCTTGCCTAAAATTGGATGGTCAAGCACTGTATGAGAAGCCATAGCTTTCACAGCATGGAAAATCGCATCCGAATATGGCTTCGCTGCCAAAGCAACATCACGTGCCTTAGCGATACGCGAAGACGCAATCATCTCCTGAGCGTTGAAGATTTTCTCCAAAGACTCAGTTGATGCAATGCGTGATTTAAATGCGAGCTGAGAAGCCATTACTTATCTGCTTCCTTCTGCTTGCGAGCTACGAGCTTTTCCTGCTCTACCTCAGCTGGGACGAAATCTGGATCCTGTGTATGGTCGAAGAGTGGAGTACCATCCACCTTGACATAGGTGTCGCGGAAGGCATCTACAGCAGCATCAAGCTTTTCTTCAGTCTCCGAAGTGAAGTCACCTGTCTCACGGATAACATCGAGGATATCGGTGTTATGAGCAAGATAGTCAAGCAGCCCCCTCTCGAATGGAAGAACGTCAGCGATATCGAGATCGTCAAGCTTGCCGTGAGTACCAGTCCACACAGAAACTACTTCCTGCTCGGAAGAGTATGGAGAGTACTGCGGCTGCTTCAAAAGCTCTGTCAAACGAGCGCCTCGCGTAAGCTGAGCTTTCGACGCTGCATCCAAATCTGAAGCAAACATCGCGAAGGATTCAAGTGAGCGATACTGCGCCAAGGAAATCTTCAAGGTACCAGATACCTTCTTCAATGCCTTAGTCTGTGCAGCACCACCTACACGAGATACAGAAATACCTACATCCACTGCAGGACGCTGATTTGCGTTGAACAAATCAGATTGCAAGAAGATCTGACCATCTGTAATGGAAATGACGTTTGTTGGAATGTATGCAGATACATCGTTTGCCTTAGTCTCGATGATTGGCAAACCAGTCATGGAACCGCCGCCTAAATCATCGGATACCTTTGCGCAGCGTTCAAGCAAACGAGAATGCAAGTAGAATACATCACCAGGATAAGCTTCACGCCCAGGTGGACGACGAAGAAGCAAGGAGATGGAACGATACGCTTCTGCCTGTTTGCTCAAGTCATCAAAGACGATGAGAACATGCTTGCCGTTGTACATCCAATGCTGACCAATTGCAGAACCAGTATATGGAGCAATGTACTTGAAACCTGCAGAATCAGATGCTGGAGATGCCACGATAGTGGTGTATTCCATAGCGCCGGCATCTTCCAAAGCACCGCGAACAGATGCAATGGTAGAACCCTTCTGCCCCACTGCTACATAAATGCAACGGACCTGCTTCTTAGGGTCGCCAGACTCCCAGTTAGCCTTTTGGTTGATGATGGTATCGATTGCGATAGCAGTCTTACCTGTCTGACGATCGCCAATGATGAGCTGACGCTGACCACGACCGATTGGTGTCATAGCATCAATTGCCTTAATACCAGTAGCCATTGGCTCATCAACTGGATGACGGTGCATAACGTCTGGAGCCTGAGCCTCCAAAATACGTCGACCTTCGCTAGGTATCTCTCCGAGTCCGTCAATTGGACGACCTAATGGGTCAACGACACGACCCAAATAGCCATCGCCAACTGGAACGGAAAGAACTTCGCCTGTGCGGCGAACTTCCTGGCCTTCTTCGATACCTTCGAAGTCACCAAGAACAACCACACCGATTTCTCGAGGGTCCAAATTGAACGCCAAACCGAGGGTGCCATCAGCAAATGTTAAAAGTTCATTTGCCATGCAGCCTGGAAGGCCCTCAACGTGGGCGATACCATCGCCCGCCGTCTTGACATAACCAACTTCTTGAGTTGGAGTGTTGGACGGAGTGTAGGACTCGACGAATTCGTCTAACGCCTGACGAATAGCGGCGGGATCAATGGTCAAATCTGCCATTTTCACTCCTTTTATTTTTTTACAGCGATATAACGGTGAACTTGATGTTCGTATTTCTTCTACGAATGCACTTAGCTCAAAGTCCGCTGCAAAGTCTTTAACTGTGCTACTACTGTGGTATCAGTTACCTGTGCGCCATGCTGGATACGCATTCCTCCGAGGACTCGAGAGTCCACGATGGAATTGATATAGACACTCGTGCCTAATTTCTTCGTATATGCAGCATTGATACGCGCACGCTGCTCATCAGTAAGTGGCACTGCTGTAGTTACAGTAACTACGCGGTCACCTTCATGCTCAGAAATGCGCTCAGTAAGCCAATTCAACGCAGACAAGAAACGACGACGACGCGGCTGATGCGCAACGTGGTCAATCAAGAATCGCGTAGTAGGAAGTAAATCATCTGTCTTCACTACTGCATTGAGAAGATTCTTACGAGCATTCCACGAAGCGCGATTATCAGATAGACCAGAAAGTACTTCAGGCATATTAAGCAATGCCGAATGTACGCGAGATAGCTCTGCGGAAACCTGTGATGTCGTGCCACGGGCATCGCAATAGCTAAATGTCGCATCTACTGCTACATCTTCCATCGCACTAGCGATATGACGTGCCTTAGTCCAGCGCTGACGCGCAAGGTAGCGTACTACTTCGAGGGTCAAAGCATCCACCTTACCTTCAAAGAGCTTATCCACCAAAGCTACACGTTCCTGCGGCTGTCGTCCTGGGTCAGTCAGCAACCGCTCTAGACGAGCATTAGAATCGAGTACAGCAGTGATATCAAGGAGCTGACGTGCAATCTCTAAAGCATTTTCGCCCTTATCTTTGAGCTGACCCGCAAATTCATGTCGAGCTCGCTCTCTCGATGCTAACGATGCTTCACTATGCATAAGTCACCTCCTTTAATGCTCAAGTTCATTGATAGCGTCATCAATCATGGAAGACTGAACGTCGCTACTTTCCAATTTGCTACCCAAAATCTTGCCAGCAAGAGCAGTGGCAATCGCACCAACTTCTCCTTTGAGACTGACAAGAGCCTGTGCACGCTGTGCCTCGATAGACTTCTGCGCAGATGCTGTAACTTGTGCAGCCTCTGCCTCAGCCCGTTTCTTCGCGTCTGCAATGATATTTGCAGCATCACTGCGAGCATCATCACGAATCTTAGAAGCTTCTGTGCGAGCGTTCCTCAACTGATCTTCGTACTGCTTCTTAGTCTCTTCAGCATCTGCCTGAGCCTTAGCCGCACGTTCGAAACCGCCTTGAATCTTATCCTGACGTTCTTCAAATATGGACTTGAATTTCGGCATGAAGAAAACATAGAAGAAGACTACGAGGATGGCGAGGATAATAGCGGACCACACAATGTCATAAACCTTAGGAACGAACAGTTCAATTCCACCAGCTGCTACTGTAGTCATATTCTCCTCCTTTCCTTCTTAGCTTTTCTTAACGATACGAATATGTAGAGGTTCTCTTACTTTGCCATCATGAATGCCACGAAGCCAAGGAGAGCCAAAACTTCGATAATTGCCAAACCGATGTACATAATCACGTTGAGCTTGCCGGATGCTTCTGGCTGGCGTGCGGTAGACTCAAGAGCCTTGCCGAACATAATACCCAAACCAATAGCAGGGCCAAGAGCTGCTAAACCGTAGCCGAGAACACTGATGTTACCAGCAACTGCTGCGAGTGTTACGAGATCCATGATTGTCCTTTCGTTATTTACCGCGTTTCACTGTTTCCAGCCAAACACAAAGTCTATTTATTCTTCACCCAAACTTTGATTGATATACACGCACGTAAGGATGGAGAAGATAAATGCCTGCAGCGCTGCCACAAACATTTCAAATCCTGTTAATGCAAAACCGCCGATGAACCACAATGGACCCACGAAATGAAGTCCCATGCTTGGCGTCTTTAGTAAGTAAAAATCAGTCATTGCAAGCATAATCGCCACAAGAAGGTGTCCAGAAATCATGTTTGCAAAAAGTCGCAAGGTCAAGGAGAACGGCTGAATAATTACAATCTCCAAGAGCTTGATAGGAGTGAGCAAGATATACACAGGCCACGGGACGCCTGCTGGGAAGAGTTCTTCCTTCAAATATCCCCAAATACCATGTGCACGAATGCCTGCTATCCAATATTGCGCCATCGTCCACAATGCGAACGCTAAAGGCATCATAACCGTAGCTGTCGCTGCAATATTTGCTCCCGGGATGACACCGCAAAGATTGAAAACAAGAATGGACAAGAACATCGTGGTAATCATCGGCAAGTAGCGCTTGCCTTTAAGCTCGCCCATGATTGGATACACGATTTGGTTCTGTACAAACTCAATGAGCCATTCAATAGCAAGCTGCCACTTACTAGGCTTCATAACCTTTGCTCGCGCTGCAGTGATACCGAGGATAAGCAAAATAGCTACAGTCGCAATGCACCGCACGAAAATAATGCGATTCATAGCAAAAGGCGTTCCAGCAAAGAGGATTTCTGGAGGGAGGAAGTCTTCAAGAGAAGGAAGCTCTGGTTCATTCTCGGAAGCTAAAACGCTCAGTCCCAGAGCGAATGTGTGAGCTAATCCCATATGTTTACCTCCCTATGTATGCAAAATGCAAACAGCCATCTACCTTACTCTCCAGATAGACAATCTGTTTGCATCAGCGCATTTATTTCCAGTGTACGCCTTATAGCGTGACATTTTTGACACGTTCGACTCGCTACATCACGACCAGAGTGTCACACATCTTTTCAGATCACCTCTCATCCCTCTCCGCACGTTATGCTCATCTATTTATGTCGTGCACACCATATGCCGTGCCTACAAATGGCGCATAATTGTCCTTGCGAGGAGCAGCTGGTTCATGCTTAATATTGCGGTCTGTGCCAAGCTTTCCAGCTCTTTTTAGTTCAGGAATCTCCTTCACGTCGTATGGCGTCGTCTGATATACCCAATTCAACCAATTGCGCCATAATAAGTTTGCATGCGCACGCCACGAGAAAAGAGGGGCGATATGTGGATCATCATGAGGATAGTAATTCGTAGGGAAAGGGACGTTATCCAAGCCTTTTTTCATATCGCGTTCATATTCTGACGCTAACGTATCACGCACATACTCCCAATGCCCCAATATAAAGACTTCAGAAAAATCTTTCGTCGCGATAAGTCCCGAACCCGCTATTTGACCTCGAGTAAGAACTTGAAGTGCACCACACGCATCGATTTCAGCTTCATCCATGCTTGCCACACGTGAGTGAGGTTGTAAGCAAATTTCGTCGAAACCGTTAGTCAAAAAGTTGTATTCGTCCTGAAGCTGCTGCTCGAACACACCAAAAATTTTGTGATCTTCAACGTGTTTCGTAATTCCATAACGATAGTAGAGCCCTGCCATCGCCCCCCAGCACAGATATACGGTAGAAAACACATGTGTTTGCGCCCAATCCATGATAGAGGTCAGCTCATCCCAGTAATCTACTTGCTCAAAGTCTAAATGCTCTACTGGAGCTCCCGTGATGACAAAACCGTCATAATAGTTTTCCTTGAGGGCGTCAAAAGTTTCATAGAACTTAATAAGATGGTCTTCGCTCGTGTGCGTCGACTCGTGAGATCTCATACGCATGAAATCAATATCCAACTGGAGCGGCGACTTAGACATGAGACGAAGAAGCTGCGTCTCCGTCTCAATTTTCTTTGGCATAAGGTTCAAAATGACAATGCGTAACGGGCGTACACGTTGCTGCTGTGCATCACGGTCGCTCATTGCAAAAATTCGCTCAGCGTCAAGAATCTCTTTTGCGGGAAGTCCCTCAGGAAACTTAATAGGCATAGCACGATAATACAATAAAAGTATAGCTTTAACAGATACCTTTTCACGTACTGTTCGCGAGTATCGGATACTTTTAACGACTCTTCGCACTCCGAAACTCAAGACCCGCCTGATTGAGCTACTCACATCTGCTGAGGCTACGGTGACAGATAGTAGTCTTGATAAGCCTTTTCGCCAGATTTCCTGGATGACATCTGAGGGCGACAAGTCTTCGAGTGGGGTCATCAGTCAGCGTATCAATGAACTAAATGCTCTCCTCGGACCACTGAACATTCTTGAGACAGAGCCTATCCCCACCGAAAATCTGCCTCTGAGCTGGGACGAGCGCGCATTTAGTGTTCATATGAATGGCCGAGACTGGCTCACCGAGCCTGAATTTACTTCTCGACTTGCCATGCTTGTGAAAGATCCTGTGGTAATTCGCCGTTACGCTGTGGACTGCTCAGTCGTACAGCGCAGTAAGGATGGGACGAAGTACTGGTTGGTCGAGGAGTAAATCCGGTCCCATCGGCTTGATTTATCAAGAAATCGTCATTATTGATATACTTCTTAAACCTTCAAAAATTGACGATGCATAACCTCAAAAACCACAATTAATCCTATCCGCGAATTGTCCCCTGCCCTCGCTGCAGGTATTACCTCACCAAGAAAGTACGAAGAATTCGATACAACTTGAGAAATCTAGTTATGGCACGTACAGGCTTGCGGCTCGTGTTCTCTTTTAGTACCTGCTACCTTCCCACATATCGCGGAATGTAACGCTGCATCATATACGCTCCAAGAAGACCCGCCGCTCCCATCACTATCACTGCGACAGGAAGCCCAGCAAGAGCGGTTACTCCAGAAATTCCCAACGGGCCAATTGCTGATCCAGAATCGGTAAACACGCGCCAACCACCGAGGAATCCTGGCATATCTTCAGGCGCAAACTTTGCAGCACAGTCAGATCCTAGCGTCATCACGATACCTGAACCTAAGCCGTTTGCCAAAGAAATGCAGATAGCAACGACGACGTAACTCCATTCTTGGTGTGCGAGCGGCATTGCAATAAATGACAACCCTATACCGAGAAGTACAGGAATAGCAGCCCACTTACGTCCAAACTTATCCATGACCTGACCAGAGGTATAGAATAGCGACAAATCTACTGCTCCCGCGATTCCTGTGATAAGCGCAATGCGCGCTTCTGGAATATGCAGCTGTGTACCCCATAGCGGCAAAATCACCTGACGTGCTGCTCGCATCATTTGGAGTATGCCCGCAGCAGTACCCATACGGACAAGAATCGAGAAATAGGTGACAATTGCAAGCTGCTTTTTCTGCTTGCCGCCTTCGTGCTGAGACTGAAGAACTGCCTTCTCTTGAGCCTGACGGGCAAACTCCATGCGCTTATCATGCGCTACTTTTGCTTCAGAGTCGCGCGCGATAATTGCTTCTGGATCTTGCATAATAGCAAGTAAGACAAGCACGCTCACGCACATCACCACATGTACCCAATACACAGATTGAATACCGATAAATGCTATGACAGGCGAGGCGAGAAACGGTCCGATAAAATTGCCGATTCGAGTTGTGCCACCAAGTAGTGACATCGCGCGAGCGCGGAACCACAATGGCGTCCATTCGGTCAAAAACGCATGACGTGCAAGATTAAACGTCGCTGAAGCGATTCCAATGGCAAGAACTCCGACAGCAAGCACAACGAGATTAGGCGCTTTCCAGCAAATAATTGCGGCAACGATAGCCATAATAGCGGCAGTGCGCATGGCAAACGCCTCGCCAAAACGCTTGACCAGAAGCGAGGACGGGATATCTCCGAGCACGACACCTATCATGAGCAGACCTGAGATCAAGCCGGAGATAGCAAGCGGAGCACCCAAATTATTTGCTGTCAGAGGCACTACAGGGATGAGAGCGCCCTCGCCTGTAGAAAAGAGAATAGCAGGCATATAAACCGGCACAAATAAATGCTTTAAAAAATCAGATGATGACCTAGATGAACGAGATGAATCCGATGCATCCTGTTTTTTCGCCGTGTGTAATTGAGCCATTCACTTCCCCTTGTAAGACTTCTCTATAGTACTCACGTTGCGGCAAAAGTAAAGCATAAGTTGGATAAAACTTACACCATAGCGAAATCTGTCACTTATCACTCAATATTTGTACAAAAACGAAATTTGCGATGGTTAATGTAAACCGAGCGGAGTAGTATATAGAGAAGAAAGAAGATAACTCTACAAAATACTGTACCGTTGTCAGATACCACTATTTTATAGATTGCGTATAACTTCTTTCAACTATAAAAATAAGAAAATTCTGCGGAAATTACGCAGCTCATCAGTAACACAGATGACGCTCTACGCCGTAACCGTAACTAAACATTTTCTTAGGGAAGGATTGAAATGCATAAAGCGAGGGGGACTTCTTGGCTGGATTAGCATGCAGCGCAAGTCACCTCTATCAAAGATTATTCTAGCGTTTGTCGCCACTATTGCGATGCTTATATCATTCGTACCAGCGAGTACAGCACGTGCCGCAGGAAATGACGTAAGCAATAATGTAACGTCACTCACCGTTAACCCAACACATATTAACGATAGTGGAAAAACAACGGTCTCTTTCACATTCGACGACTATGCTCAAAAAATTCACGGTGGCGACACCATTACCGTGAACTGGACGAACAGCGGCACCGTGTATGGTGTGAGGGCTACTCCAAATCTATTCCGCTCAACATTGATGGAGCTAACGTCGCAACCCTAGCGATTACCACGCACAATGCTGTAGTAACGTTTAACGACAATATTAATAATCTAGATAATGTTCGTGGTTTTGGCGAGTTCGAGGTTGAGGGTCGTAATCTCGCGGCGACAAGTGAAGAGAATACAGGTTCTTTCTCTCTCACTTCCGGAGGATATTCCGCGACAGTATCTGTCACAAAACCTCAATCCGGTACAACAGGCGTGTTCTACTATAAGACTGGAGACATGCTTCCAGAAGATACCGATCACGTACGTTGGTTCTAATCCCAGTTGGTTTGGTCATACCCCCATGTTGCGACGAGGATGTCACCTTCCATAGCACCGTGCACGTT